>CAXUHM010000003.1:57904-189540 GCA_964250935.1 uncultured Terriglobus sp. | reverse complement strand
CCCGAAGACCCGCCTGACCCGCCCGTGCCGGAACCGAATCCCGACCCGGAACTCTGCGTATTGCTGCCCAGGCCATTCGCCGTGCCCCCTGCGCTGCCCAGGGAGCCGGTCCCACTCTGCGCGGGTGTTCCGCCAAAGATGCTGACCTGCTGCTTCAGGATCTCGACGCGGGGATCGTACAGGAACTCCCAGTCTTCAATGTTGGCGCTGCCGTTCCACTCCACAATGCCCGCGCCCGTCTTCGTGCTGCCCACACCGACAATCTGTCCCTTCGCCCCTTGAAAGGACGTGGCGCTCGTACCGCCAAGCGTACTGCTCGCGTCGGTGGTGCCGCTGCCGCCAGACGTTGCCGCCGCTGCTCCGGCAGTCGCCGTTGTCCCGCCAATGCCGCTGGTCGCGCCGCCCGTGGAGGAACCACCGCCAAAACTGTTTCCAAAGCTGCTGCCGGAGGAGCCAAGACCGTTGCTGCCAGTCGAGCCGTTGCCGTTGGCGCCACCGACCAGGCCGCTCTGGCCGCCCAGGCCGGTGCCAATGCCGGACGCCTGCCCGGCAACCGCACCCAGGCTACCCTGCGCAAAGCCCTGCAGCGGCTCCCCGAAAAAGCCCTTGACCTCGGTCTTCTGCTCGCCCAGGTGGATCAGGCGAAAATCCTCGCCGGTCAGGGGATCCTTGTACTGCTGCCGCAGGTAGTGCTGCTGCCCACCGGCAGACGAGGTGACACTGCCCTGTGTGCCGCCGCCAAGCAGTTGCTCGACAGAGTTGGGATAGGCGTGGTTCTTGCGATAGAACAGCTGGATTCCGCGAACGTACTGCTCCGCCCGGTGTTCCGACTCCACCTCGCGATCCCGCTCCAGATCTCGTGCCACGGTCGGGGCCGCAATGGTGGCAAACAGTGCCAGCAAAAAGATCACAACGACCAGCCCAAGCAGCAGGTATCCTTCTTCGGCTTCCACGCGGGGGGCATCGCCACTTTCGGCGCCGCGGCACACGCGTGGTTCAGTGCAGCTCCAAACGGATTTTTGGAACAGAGTCATCGGCAAACCGTTAAGACCGTTACTGCTGTGCAAGCGGCAAGCGTTGCGTGTTGTTGTTGGTCAGGTCCGTCACCTCGACCGAACCGACCCCGACCGTACCCACCTTGTACCTGCGGCTGACAACCTCTCCCTGCACCGCAAGAAACACGTCGTCCCCTCGTAGAAAGAACGCCTGGCGCTCTCCGTTCGCCTTGGTCGCGGTGCCGAAAAAACGCAGATCGATCACGGGCGGTGGCGGCGGTCCACTGTCCACGGCAACCTGCGTCGGCTGGATGCGTGGACCGACGATCGGCTTCGGAATCTCGATCTTTTCCAGGGGTGCCACATTCGCGCCAAAAATGTTGCGGCCCGCGCCCGTGTACAGCAGTTGCTCCGTCAGTTCCATACCCTCGGGGTGCAGCGTCGGATCGCTCGCCGTCCGGTTGATCTTCGCCACCGCGGGGCTCGGAACGCCGCGTGCCGGTTGCACCGCGGTTACCGGTGGCGGCGGCGACGGTGTGTCACTGCTCCCGCCAGCAAACGTGTACACGGCATATCCCAGCGCAACCGCACCCAGCGTCGCCGCGGTGTACACCTTCTTCCTGTCACCGGATCCGACCTTCATGGCCGCCCTCCTTCCTCCGCCTGTGCCGTGGGAAGCAGTGGCATCGGTTCCCGCAGGTACGTGGCAATGCGCAGGCGAAGGTTCACCAGCCCGTTCTGCTGGCCATTCAGGGTAATGTTCTCAATCAGGAAAAAGGTCCGGTCCCGCTCAAGGCCGTTGATAAACAGCGCCAGGGGCCGGTACTCGCCGGTAACGGCAGCGTCCATGCGGATCTCGGTAAGGCCGTTCACGGGCGCGGCCTGCAGGTACTGCACACGGGTCAGCCGCACACCGGTCTTCGCCCGCAGCGTGCCCAGTTCCGTGGCGACATCCGCGTATCCAAACGGCAGGCGCGCCTCATAAAAATGACGCGCCTCGTCCTGCGACATCTGCAGCTTGCCGTCCAGGCCACGCAGGGGACGGGCTGCAAGCTCCGACGCCGTCTGCCGTGCCCGCGCCTGGGCCACGGCATCCTCCCCACGGGCAGCGCCACCGCCGCCAACCAGCAACATCTGCAGGCCCAGCCACAGGCACACCAGCAGCAGCAGCCCCACAACCACCACGTGTGCGTTCAGCGGCGACATCCAGCCGCGCACCTGTTCCATGCGGCGATCTTTCACGGGGACCGGCATTGTGCTCATGGGGACACCCCGTCCTCCGCCGCTGCGGCGGCGCCCGGCTCGCGATGTGCCGCCCGCTCGCGGACCCGCGGCTGCAGCGGGTTGTAGCCAGCCACCAGGTCGAAATCGACCGGCAGCGGGCCCGTTTGTGCCGCCGGTGTACCCGGTACGGCACCGGTCGGCAGGTAGGCTGCGGGCAGTGTAATCCCGCTTGCCTTCTCCTGTTGCTGCTGCGCTTCCCCCACCAGTCGCGGCGCGATAAAGCGATGCGACCCTTCCAGGTTCCGCACCAGTTGCACGGCCTTTTCGCGTGGCCCGCTCACGCGCATGCGGATATTGACCTCCCCGCTACGCGCAATCTGCGGGTCGATGCTCGTCACCTGTACACCCGTGGGCAAGACCTCCTCAAGGTCCATCAGCACAGCGGTCCAGCTAAAGCTCTTTCGTTGAAACAGGGCGTTCAAAAAGTCCACCTGCTGCAGCACTGCGGCATTTTGCGGCTGCCGCAGGCGCTGTTCATTGCGGCTTCGCTCCGCGTCCAGCGCGGCGGCTTTGGCCTGGATCGTCTCAATCTGGCGCTGTTGCTCCCGCGCCTGTCCGGTGCGTGCGTGCAGCCACAACGCGAGTCCCAGGGCCGTCAGCGCCAGAGCCCCAATTGCGATCCGCAACTGCCGGAAGATCCGGTCCAGCTCGACATACGGCCGTGTTGCGAGATTGATCGTTAGCCGCATCAGTTTCTTAAGGCTCCCCGCAGGCCGGCCAGCAACCCGTGCGGCACCGGGGACGTCACCGTTCCGAGTACATCCGCCGGCTGCAGCACCTCCCGCGTGCGCAAGCCGCTGCCCTCCAGCAATTCACCAAGCATGCCGGCAGACAGCGCTCCAGCGGTCAGCACGGCTTCCGGCGGCACCGCCAGCGAGTCCTCGTAATACGCCGCCGCAACCGAGATGGCCTGCAACACCTCCAGCGCAACGCGCTCGCGATCCTCTTCCACCGTCGCGCGCAGGGACACAAACTCTTCCACAACCGGCCCCTCGTCGGTCGCGTTCCCGGAAAGATCATCGGCGCCGTACTCCAGCGAGTCCCCGTGCATCGCGGTGGACGCCGGCACGACGGCAACATCCGGCAGGTAAATCTGCTCCGCTGCCTGTGCCGTGCTCGCCTGCAGCTCCAGCGTGCGATGCAGCAGGATCTCGCCACGCCGCAGGATCGCCGTCGTCAGCGACGTCGGACTGCCGTTCACAAACAGGGTCGCCGTCTGCGCCGCATCGTCCAGGGCACTTGCGACCGCAAGGGTGCTCGGCAGCACGGCGCCCGGCTCAAAACCGGCGTCACGCACCACCGATTCGTAGTCGGCCAGCACCTCGTACGGCATCGCCACCGCCAGCACCTGCAACTGCCTGCCGCGCTCGCCCATGATCTGGTAGCTGATCTGTGCGGCTTCGGCGGGAAAGGGCAGCAGCTTTGCCAGGCGGAACCGGATCACCGGCAGCGCGTCCTCCACATCAGAAGGTAGCGAATCAAAGTCCAGCAGCACCACGCGGACGGAAAGGTCGGGAACCAGGACGGAAACATCGCGCAGCTTGCCCACCTGCAGCTTTCCAAGCACCTGGCGCAGGGCCGACACCACGGCATCGCGATCGCCGATGTTCCCCGCGCGCAGCGACGGCCCCACCGCACCCGGTAGCAGTTCCGCACGCGCCACCTGCGTCAGTGTCCCGCTGGCATCGTCGCTGCGCGCGCCAAAAATCCCTTCAGGCCGAATCTCTACGGCTAGGCGAGGGCGCACCTCAAAACTCGATTTGGGGATAAAGGTTGGCATGGGACGTCGGGTCGAAGCCTCGGGACAAACTCGTTCTAGGCTACATGCTTGAGACGGAGGTGCGTAAGGCCCGATAGCATGCGCACGCGCAATCGCACGGCCAGCCTCCTGGAACGGGACCTGGGGGTCGCCATCAGCGCAGAAACTCCACCAATGCCCCGTTGCACGCCAGCGTCGCATCCTGCTGTACCCAGTGCGACACTCCCGGCAGCAAAACCTTCGTCAACTGGCGTGCAAAATCCGCGGTGCCCTCCAGCGTCTCCAGGCCAAGTGCCGTATCCGCTTCGCCCCACAGCAGCAGGACGGGGATGTCGATCGCAGGAAACCCCAGCTTCAGCTGGCGTCGCAGCCCACCGCCGCGTACCGCCGCACGATACCAGTTCAGCATGGCGGTCGCGCCCCCGGGTGAGGCCGCGTTCCGGCAGCACGCCCGCACCAGGTCCTGCGGAAAGTGTGCCGGATCGGTCGAGGTCTGCAGCATCATCCGGCCGGCAAGCTCTCCTCCCCGACGACCCAGCGCCCAATCCGCCAGGCGCGGTATCTGGAAAAACAGGACATACCACGACCGCAGCATCTGTCGTGGACTCCGCCGCACCGCACGCGCGAAACACACCGGGTGCGGTACGTTCAGAATGACAAGCCGTGCCAGCGGACGCACCTGACGCGCGGCAAACGTCCACGCCACCAGCGCACCCCAGTCATGCGCGATCAGCGTTGTGTCCACCAGGCTGAACCGCGCATGCGCCGCATCCACCAGGCCGGCCACATCCGCCAAGAGGTGCTCCATCGCGTACGCCGCAACGCCGCTTGGCCGTGAGCTCGCACCGTATCCACGCTGGTTCGGCGCCCACACCCGGTACCCCAGCGCCGCAAGCACTGGCATCTGCGCCCGCCAGCAATCGGCGACCTCCGGAAATCCATGCAGCAGGAGCGCAAACCGAGGTCCCGCCCCGCAACTTAGTACCTCAAAGCGCAGCCCGTTTGCCTCGACGAACTCCGTCTCAATCGCGCAGGGCTCGGCCTCCACTCAGCGGCCGGCTTCGATAAACGTGACCTTGTTGATCTCGCGCAGCGTGGTAATGCCGTCCCGTACGCGCTCCAGCGCGGAGTCCCGCAAAAAGTGCATACCCTTTTCCTTGGCCTTCTTGCGAATCTCGGAGCCAGGCTTCTTGTCCAGCAGCATCTCCCGCACTTCGTCGTCCAGTTCCAGCAGTTCATGGATCGCCGACCGCCCGCGAAACCCCGTCCCCCCGCACTCGATGCAGCCCTGACCCTCGCGGAACCGGAACCCCTGCCAGTCCGCCGGCTCCAGTCCATTGGTCACCAGCTGATCGTCGTTGTAGTGCACAGAAACCGAGCAGAAATCACAGTTCTGCCGCACCAGCCGTTGCGCAAGAATGCAGTTCAGCGCCGAAACAAAGTTATAGGGCTCCACACCCATGTTCAAAAACCGGCCAAGCACATCCACCACGTTGTTCGCGTGCACCGTGGTAAACACCAGGTGGCCGGTCAGTGCGGAGTTGATCGCAATCTGCGCCGTCTCCGCATCGCGAATCTCCCCCACCAGAATCTTGTCCGGGTCGTGCCGCAAAATCGACCGCAACCCCCGCGCAAACGTCAGACCCTTCTTTTCATTCACCGGAATCTGCGTAATGCCCCGAATCTGGTACTCCACCGGGTCTTCAATCGTAATGATCTTGTCGTCTTCGCTCTTGATCTCGTTCAGCGCCGCGTACAGCGTCGTCGTCTTGCCGGAACCGGTCGGCCCGGTCACCAGCACCATGCCGTACGGCTCCTTGATGTACTTGCGAAAGCGCCGCAGATCCTCTTTGCCAAAGCCCACCACATCAAGCGAAAGCTGCTTGAACTTCTCGCTCATCGACTCCTTGTCCAGCACCCGCAGCACGGCATTTTCCCCATGCACCGTCGGCATAATCGACACGCGAAAGTCGATCAGCCGCCCCTTGTAGCGCACCCGGAAACGGCCATCCTGCGGCACGCGGCGCTCGGAGATATCGAGCTCGCTCATCACCTTGATGCGCGACAGAATCGTCTGGTGGTGCTCGCGCGCAATCGGCGCCATGGCCTGCTGCAGCACCCCGTCGATGCGGTACTTGACCAGCAGCGAATCGTCATACGTCTCCAGGTGGATATCCGACGCGCGGCGCTCCAGCGCAGAAAAAATCGTCGTATCCACCAACCGGATAATCGGGGAAATATCGTCTTCGCTGGTCAGTCGCTCAATCGAAATGTTCGAGTCCGGGCTGTCGTCGCCCGGGATCATCTCAAACGTCAGGCCCTCCGTCGCCTCCTCCAGCACCCGCTGACTCTGCTCGGTCTTCTTCAGCAGGTCGGTAATCTGCCCCAGCGTCGCCACCCGCGTCAGCAGCCGCGTCCCCAGCAATCCGCTGATCTCGTCCAGCACCATCAGCTTCGACGGGTCGCTGACGGCAATCACCAGCCGGTCGCCCATCTGTTCCAGCGGGATAAAGTTGTAGCGGAACATCAGCTCTACCGGCACACTCTTTACCAGCTCGTGCTGAATCTTGAAGTCGCGCAGGTCGACAAAGTCCGCATGGTAACGGCGCGCCATCAGCTGCGCGCGCTCAGTCTCGTTCAGTTCAGGGTTTGCAATCGGAATCGCCAGCGGTGTCGCCATACGGGTTAGACCTGCCTCTTCCTCATTGGTTTACCACGGCAGCTGTCTCCAACACCTGGGTCGCTCCATAACGGATGGTGAGCGACGCCGTCCCACCCAAACGGATCTGGCTGGTTGAGGTCGTTTCGCTGGGAAAGTAAAACATTCCCGTTTTCGTAAACGTCGTCGTGAACTGCCCCGCCGTCACCCACATCGACACATCCTGCGCAGGCTTGCCCTCGATCCGGATCACGGCAAAGTCGGCCGCCTGCACCCAGACCCGCCCGGCATAGGCATAGGGGCTCGACGTGCGCGGTACGACCTCCAGCACATAGCATTCGCCACCTTGGCGCTGCTCCTCGCCCACCAGTCGCATCGTGTAGTTCTCCCGCGTCAGGGCAGACTGCCGTTTCGCCTCGGCCGTCGCCGCGTCCGCCTCTGCATCCATGGCCTTTTGAAACACCGTATCGCGCAGCAACTGTGGCCCATCTGCCGCCACAATGTGAAACACCTTGCGGCTCGGTGCCGTGTACGTCATGTCCACCGTCTCCGTCGCCCGCCCCGCGCCCAGGTCGCCCTGCACGGTAACGGTCATCTCCCGTCGATTGCCGTAGCGCCGCAACGCCGCATCACGATGCGCATTCGCCGCCTCCAGCCGCGCCGCAATCTGCTCCACGGTCATCGCCGGCGCAGCCGCCTGACCCGCCGCCATCGCAACACCGCACCACAGTCCTGTCCACAACCCAAGTGCCCGCAACCCAAGTGCCCGCATTCCAAGTGCCCGCATCTCATCCTCACGCAGCGTTCTTTGGACAATGCTGACCCGGAAACGTCCGCAAAGGCGCGGTGCATCGTCGGCGGCGGCGCTTCCTGCTCCGCATGCAGGGCCGCCCGGTCCGTCGACGGACCGCTAGTTCACGTGCGCAGGCACAACCGTCAACGTCATCGCACTTGGATACGCCGAGGAATGGTGAATGGCCGTGTGCGCAATCATCGATGCCGTTTCGTCAAAATTATTGCCGCCCGTGTTCAGGTTCCGGTCGAAGCGCGGAAAATTCGCTCCCGCAACCTCCAGCCGAATCCGATGCCCCGGCCCGAAATAATTGCTGGTGTTCATCGGGGTCAGGGTCACCTTGTACACCTTGCCGCTCTCCATCAGCTCTACCTTCGCATCGCCGTCCCGGTAGCGCAGCCGCTGGATCGTCTCGTCCAGGTTGTATGCCGTGCCGTCCGGCAACACGTCGATCAGCTTGGCCGTCACGTCGGTATCCTTCACGTCGCTGCTCACGTAATACGTCACCGTCACCGGCCCGGATACCTCCACGCCATCGGCCAACGGCGCAGACGTGTACACCAGGATGTCCGGCCGCGCCTCCATCTTGCGCTGGTCCAGCGCGCCGCCGTTGCCGGGGATGGTATTGGCTGCGCAGCACACGTTGCCGCCATAGCTCGGCGTGGGGTGCATGGGATCGTAGGTGAACGAGTCCGGCATGTCCTTCGCCGGTTCCTGCTTGTTGGCCCGCTTCGTGGACTGGTCTGCATGGGAACCGCTGTCACCGTCGCGCGGTGCGAACCTCACCAGCGGCGCCGTCTTTCCTTCCGCGACCGGCGCCAGCCAACCATCGCCGCTCAGGGTGTTTGCGTGGCCGTCGCTGGCCAGCCGCAGCGTCACAGACTTTGCACCCACCGGCGGCCACGTTTCGCTGCTCTGCCACTTGTTCAGGCCCATCATGTAGTACTGCACCTTCGGCATCCTGGTCAGAATGCCGTTGTCTTCCCCTTTCAGAAAGTGGTCGAACCAGCCAAAGGTCATGGCATCGTAGTCCAGCCTCGCATCGCCCATGTCGCGTTCCCCCACCACGGTGTGGTCAGTCGCGCGCTTGTACTGGCAGTGGAGCACCGGCGCTATTACCGCGTATTGCTGGTCCTTCACCGCACCCTGGCCGTGTTCCCGCACAAAGTTATAGGCCGCAAGATTCGGCCCAATGGACACGTCGTACCACGTCATGAACCAGAACCCCGGCACCTGGATTGGCATCGTGTCGGACTGCCAGATGCCACCCTTGCGCCATGCCGGGTCTCCCGGCGTCCGCTCGATCATGGCGCCGCCGGTGTCCACCGGCATCCTGTCGGCGTAAATACCGGCCGGCCCTCCAGCCGCTTTGATGATGTCCTGCTCCGGCAAATGTTCAAACGCCTTCGCCCAGTCGATTGGCGGCAGCTGCGGCGCAAGGTCGAACAGCTTCGCACCGGCAATCAGATCCGCCTGCGAGGTGTTTGCCGGAAACATCGGACGCACCTGGTTCTGCTCGCCGGCGATCCAATCGATAAACAGCATCTGCACGGCACCGCCGCGATACCAGTTGCCCTGTTCGTTGTACGGCCCAACCTTCCCAACGCCTGCGCCAAAGCTCTGCGGAACCATCGTCGACAGGTGAGCATTCCCCAGCGACGCCGCCGCAAGCTGCCACTCCGCCGTGCTGGAGCAGCCGATGAGGCCGATCTTCCCCGACGACCATGGCTGCGAGCCCATCCAGTCGAACTGATCGTTCGCGTCCGTCAGCGGCGCACCCAGGATGTCGTAATTCCCTTCCGAAAAGAAGTGGCCGCGCTCGTTCATCTCCACCAGCGCGTACCCCCGCTTTACAAAGTCCAGCTCCTGCGACATGTCCCGATAGGTGCCGTTCCGCACATCCCAGTAGTTGAAGTTGTAGGGCGTCCGGCTGAAGATCACGGGATACCGCTTCGAAGTGTCCTTTGGCCGGTAAACATCGGCCTGCATGCGCATCCCATCGCGCATCGGCACCATCACCTTGCGGTCGATCACGGCAATGTCTTCCAGCTGCTTCTCAGTCGCCGCGCGCTTCGCGATCAGCGCCGCCTTTTCCTCCGCGGTCATGGCAGCGCCAGGACGCTGTGCCGACGCGGCAACCGGCAGCAGCGCAAGCACCGCAAGGACACTGATAGGAAAAAAGGCAAAAGGCGCAGCGCGCATCAGTAGAGCTCCAGAAAGAGGGGTGCCTGCAGGTTAGCAGAACCCCAACGTTGAACTGGATCGCCGCAATGAGCGGTACACCTACGGGCGAGGTGACTTCACCGCAGGAGACACGCAGGTGGTACCCGTGATCCGTACGGACACCGACCAGGTCGTCACCCATCTGCCGCTACAAGGATTTGGGCTGGTCGTCCCGGTAACTCAGCCTTAACCACAGCAAGCCAGGACGGGGTACTGCTGAAGCGGTGCCCTGTCGTGTGGACCGCAAGCTCTGCTCTCCTAGCTCTGCTGGCCCATCAGCAGGATCGGAAGAGTGGGGGTCAGACTCCCGCCTCGTCCTCGACGGCAACGCCAAAGTTGCCCGCGATCATGCCCCGGAGCAGCAAGCAGGATTGCAGGCTCGAAGCCGCACGCGAAATCCGCTCGATGCTGCACCCACCGCACCCCGGCTGGAGCCAAAATGTTACCCCGCCACTGCACCCGCTGACGCAAACCGCTCCACCCGGTACGTCAGCGCTGCACGGTATTTGCCCCGAGCTGCAGGATGGGCAGGTACAGCGACAGCAGGATGAATGCCACAAGTACGCCCATGCCGATCAGCAGGGCCGGCTCAATCAGGCTGAGCACCGCGCTCAGCGACGTCTCGACGTCTTCTTCAAAAAAAGCCGCGACCGAGTTCAGCATGGTGGGCAGCGCGCCCGTCGACTCACCCACCTCGATCATCTCGATGGCAAGTTCCGGAAACACGCCGGTGCCTTCGAGCGAACGCGACAAACCCTGGCCCTCGCGCACCTGCGTCACAGAGGCGAAGACCGCGTTCGACACCTGTCTGGACGAGATGGACCGCGCCGCCGTTTCCAGCGACGGTACTAGCGGCAAGCCGCCCGTCAGCAGCGTCGACAGGGTCCGCGAGAACAGCGCCACCTGGTAGCGAAGCCAGATCGTTCCCAGCGTCGGGATGGCCAGCCGCAGACGATCGACAGTCGCAGCACCGGCGTCGGTCTTCGACCAGCGATAAAAGAGGAATCCGCCGACAAGCACGGCCGCGCCGGCATACAGCCCGTAATGCTGGCCAAAATTACCGATGGAAATCATCAGCAGCGTAATCGCCGGCAGCTTGGCGTCCAGCTGGTCGTAGAGCTGCGCAAAACGCGGCACCACAAAGGTAATCAGAAAAATGATGAGACCCACCACCAGCGTAATGAGCAGCGAGGGGTACACCAGTGCGGACGTGAGCTTTTTGCGGGTGGTGAGCGCAATGCGCTGGAAGTCCGTGTACCGCTGCAGCACTTCTTCCAGGTTGCCGGAGCGCTCCCCGGCCTGCAGCGTGGTCGTAAAGATCAGGGGAAACCCGCCCTGTGCATCGAACGCTGAAGAAAGGGACTCTCCGGTCTTTACGCGGGCTGCAACGTTTTCCAGCTGCGCCTTGAAGTTCTCGTCCTTTTGCCGGCGCGCCAGCAGTTCCAGCGACCCGGGAATGGCAAGTCCCGCCCGGATCAGCGTGACAAACTGCTGATTGAAGACGAGAAATCCCTGCAGCTTCACCTTCTTGCGTCGGTTCCCGCCAGACACCAGGCCTCGCGGCTTGACCGAGTACACCAGGTAACCCGCTTGCGTAAAGCGCGTGCGCAACTCGTCCGCCGTCGCCGCCGGATGCGTCTGCTCCTGCACGCGGCCACGCTCGTCCGCGAGCTTTACGACGAAATCGGTCAAGGCAGTTGGGCTCCAGGGCAGGTGTTTCGCGTACCGGTTTGCCTGGTTCAGGCGTCTTGCATACCGGCTTGCCTGATTTTAGACGGCTCGTCCGCGCTTTCGTCCTAACGTGCCTGGGTTGCCGATCATTCCGGTCGAAAACGGTAAAGCGCTTCGGAGTCGGACTCCTAAGCGCTCCCGAACCACAAAGCGGGTCCTAAACCGAGAAGGAGGAGCCGCAGCCGCAGGTGCTCTTCACCTGTGGGTTTTCGAACTTAAACCCTGCCGCTTCAAGGGTTTCAACGTAATCCACAACGCATCCGTTTAAGTACATCGCTGATGTTGCGTCCACAAAGACCTTTAGATCGTCGAAGCGCACCACCTTGTCCATCATCCCCTGCGCGTTCTCAAACGACATAGAGTATTGGAATCCAGAACATCCACCGCCAACCACACCAATTCGCAAACCCGCCGGAATCGGATCCTGCGTCGCCATGATCTCTTTAACCTTCGCCTGCGCACTCGACGTCAGGTTCACCGGGTTCGTCGGCGCAGCACCAGTTACGACCTCGGCAGTCACCACTTCAGGAACGGATACGGCAGTTGCCATAGAAATCTCCTTGTTACCAACCCTTAATCTAGTCTAAGCCGCTTGCGAACTCGGAGCAAGCCAGTCCTTTATCCACTGCTCTGTAGATGCAAAAAGACTGTGACGGATGCAGTTCCCGTCTGGTCATGGCGAGGATTTAACCCACAGGAAAGCGGGTGCAGACACGGCCACACCCGCTTCGATCCTTTCATCCGGCTAGAACGAGATGCGACCACCCAGGGAGATCAGGCGTGGAAAGTTGATCGCGCTGGTGTTCACCGACCCAAAAGCGGCGTTGTTGGCGGCGTAGCGGAGGCCGCCGGTGTTGAGGGCGAACTCGGGCGTATTAAAGACGTTGAGGGCCTCGGCCTGGAAGCGGAAGTGCACCCTCTCAAATTGGAACTCCTTGAACACCGAGGCATCGGAGGTGCGAAGCCCTGGAGCGCGGCAGGCACCCGTTGTGCGGGAGATGTTGCCGAACTGACCGACACCTGGCTGCGCGGTACTGAAGGCTGCCCTGTTGAAGTAATTCGTTAAACGGCTTTGGACAGCGCCCGCAGTGCAGAGCGGAACTCCCGGGATAATGTTCGGCCGCTGAATCGAGGTACCAAGACCGGAATTCTGGTTGCTGTTGGTCTGGATGGGGGAGGGACCGCCGTCCTGCGCAATGAGCGTCAGGTTGGCTTGAAATCCGCCAAGGACCATGTAAAGAAGTTTGCTGCCATTGAGAAAGGCACGTCCCTTGCCAAAGGGCAGGTCGTAGGACCCGCCAAAGGTAAAGCGGTGGGGGATGTCGTTGATCGCAAGGGAATACTCGCCACCCGGACCGTTGATGTTGTAGTAGTTTTGCGGGCCGTTGTTTCCGACGTTCAGGCTGCTGCCCTGGCCGTAGGTGCTATCCATGTTTTTGGACCAGGTGTAGCCGGCGGTAACAGAAAAGCCCTTGGAGTAACGCTTGCGGACGTTGAGGATGGCTGAGTTGTAGTTGGAACGCGAGGTGCTGGGCTGCAGGTTGACGGAGCTGAACTGCGGGAAGGGACGGCAGAGCTGCTGGTTGGAAACGGTGCTGGCGCCGATAACGCCGGTGCCGCCCTTGCCCGCGTAAGGATTGGCACTGCTGGTGGTCAGGAAGGTGGCAAGGGCCACGTTTGCAGTGTTGGCGGGGCAGGTGCCAACGCCGAACGGGATCGCTGCGGGATTGATCTGGTCAATGTTGTATGTGGTGCCATTGCCGGGCAGAATGTTTCGGCCATGTGACCCGACATATCCCATTTCAACCGAGGTGCCAGAGCCGAGCTCCTGCTGAATGTCGAAAGAGTACTGCTCGACGATGGGATTGCGGCGGTTCTGGTCGATGGTGGTCAAGGAGCTGCCAATACCCTGCAGCAGGCCGAGGGAGTTGCCAGAGGGCTGAAGAATACCACCCTGCGCGGTTGGGTAGGGATCGCTGAGAGAGTTGGCCGGTGTCTTGTTGGAGTTGTTGGATGCAATGTAGGTGGTGGTAGCGGCGTAACCCGGTGCAAGGGAAGCACTGTTGCTGTAGTAGATGGGTGCGTAAAACACGCCATACCCGCCGCGAACGACCATGGTGGTGGTGGGAGCATAGGCGAAACCGGCGCGAGGGCCGAATTTCAGAACACCGTTGTTGCAGCAATTCGTCTTATAGCCATTCTGGCCGGCAAACTCGATAGCACCTTTGGTGGTGGTACCGGATGCCGTGCTGATGGGGTTGATGACGTTGGTGTCGAAGCCGACGGCATAGTGGTTGTTCCGCTCATGAATGCCAGGCTCCAACTCGTAGCGAAGGCCGGCGTTGACGGTGAGCTTGGAGCTAAGGCGGATGTCGTCCTGGAAGTAGACGGCGTTGTACTTTACATTGAGCGCGAGGCGGGTCACGTTCTGGACCGATCCACTGGTGGGATAGCCGAGAAGGAGATCGGCCAGGTCTGCTCCGCCGACACGGGAGGAGGCATTGGGATTCTGGGAGGTAAAGGTGTTGTTGAAGGTGAACTGACCGTTGCCGGTGCTGACGTTCATGAAATCGAGGGAGATGGTGCGGAAGTTGTAGCCGGCCTTGATGGAGTGCTTGCCAAGGCTTTTTGCGACAGAGACGACGCTGCTCCGCGAGTAGAAAGCAGCAGGCCCGGAGTTGTTGGTGCCGAACTGGGGGGAATTCCCGGTGCTGAGCACGATTTCGGGAAAGGCCGCCTTCTGCAGGGCGGCGACATAGGCCGCGGGAAATCCCAGGGTCGCCTGGTTGAAGCCAGCGGAAAGGTCGAGTGTGTTGTTGGGGAACCGGTTCTGACCATAGGAAACGGTGAGTACGGTAGTGGGATTGAGCGTAAAGACGTTGTTCTGGTTAAAGGCGTCGACCTTGCGGAAGAGCAGGTAGGAGCTGGAAGCACCCGCGATACCGCCGAGGGGACTGCCACCGGGTTCCTTGGAGCCATAGTGCAGGTAGGAGGCGTTTGCCAGCCAGAATTTGGTGAACTGGTGATCGACCTTCCCGACGAATTCATCGGCGCGGTCCCCAAGAGAGTCGGTCGGCTGGAAGTTCGTAGTGCCGTAGGCGCTGTTCGGGTTGCAGCCTGTGCCGCAGTGGGGCAGGCCGATGAGCAGAGCCGCACCGACGGCGTTGATGCGATTCGCCGGGATGATGTTGTTGGCAAACGGGGTACGAACGCCGGTGGTGAGGTTGGTGGTCGCGGGATCGTAGATGGTGAGGCCAGAGGCGGAGAAGTCACCAGAGCGCTCTGCGTCAGTGGGTAGAAAGTAGTTGCCGCCGAGCGGGGAGCGCTGGCGGTAGCCCTCTTCCGTGATGAAGAAGAAGGTCTTATCTTTGCCGTTGTACAGGTGCGGGATGATGATGGGGCCGCCGATCGAGCCCTGGTAGCTGTATTGCGTGATGTTCGGTCGCGGTGAGCCGTTGTGGTTGAGGATCCACGTATTGGCTGCCCAATTGGACTGGCGGGTAGCGCCGTAGAGGTCGCCGTGCAGCGCGTTGGTGCCGGACTTGAGCAGGGTGTTGAAGACGCCGCCGCCGGTACGGCCCGCTTCAGCGTCGTAGGTGTTGGCCTGGGTCTTGAGTTCCTGCACGGATTCGACGGAGGGGATGATGACGGCGCGGTTAAACAGGTCGGTGATCGGCACACCGTCGATCAGGTAATTGTTCTGGTTAATCGGCCCCCCGGCGATCGAGATGGCGGAGGAGCCGGACTGATCCTGAAAGCGGTTGAAGCGCGGGTCGCCGGTGGTGGTGACGTTGTTGCTGAGTTTGGTCAACAGGAACGGGTTGCGACCGAGGTTTGGCAGATCGACCAATTTCTGCGTGTCGAAGACCTGACCGTTTTGTGCGGTGGAGGTGTCAATGGACGGCTCCGCGCTGGTCACCTCAACCACGGTGCTGCTGCTGCCAAGTTGCAGGGGCACATCGATGGCGACGGTATTCTGCGTCTGGACCGCAATGCCTTTGCGCTCGTACTCGCTGAAGCCTGACTGGACGACCTTGATGGTAAAGGTGCCGGGATCGACCGCGTTGAAGACATACTCCCCGGCACCGGTGGTGCTGGTAGTCCGGGTGATTTTTGTCGCTTCGTCCGTGATGGTGATTTGGGCGCCCGCAACCACAGCACCCTGCGGGTCTTTGACCAGACCTTTCAGAGTGCCGTAGTACGACTGCGCAACGGCAGGCGCAGCGGCGATGATGAAGGCAGAAGCGGCAAGCAGGCTTGGGGCGAAACGGGGAAATCGGTTCAAACGAAAAACCTCCGGCAAAGGGACTGCATGAAGATCGAGATGAAGCGCAACGACCTGACGGGGTACGAGATTCCACCCGAGAGCACAGGACCGCGTGTGCGCCTGAACACACGGTGCGTGATACCAATGGCGAACGAACGCAGGGGTAAACCCGGCAGATCGAAAGAGTCCATGAACGACGAAGAACGATGGAGCGCCGTGGAACACGGCGAGGAGCAGGATCAGTCAAGCCAGCATTCGGAAGGTTGGCCCGAATGGTTACAACTGCCAGTGCCTTGAAAGAGCGTTATGCCCACTTCAAAAGAAACGGAGTGTATCGATGCAAACTGCGTCAAGCAGGTACAAGGGTGTGGCGACTGCGACTGCAACGCATATTGCGGGAGGCAAGATACGCGGAGAGAATAGGGACGTAATAACGTCTACTCTTTCCTAACAGCTTAAGACGTTTCCGCCCAAGCTCAATAAGTTGTGGTGATGAGTAGAGTATGACAGAGTGCATTCCGCATGTCAACGTTATGACTTTGTAAGAAGTAAGTTCAAGGGCGTGGTAGCCCTTGAACTCCTACTTATTTTGAGCGGACTGCAATTACTTCAATTTCAAGCAAGGCCCAGGGTGCAACCAGAGCGGCAACCTGCACCGCAGACCGGGCCGGCTTGTTGGGCTGAGCCGCCGTGCCAAAGAATTGCGTATAGCTCGACTGCAGGCCGGGAAAGTCCAGCTTCCCTGTCTTCGGATCGGCAGTCAGAAAAACGGTCATCTTGACGACGTCCTTCATGTCCAGGCCCTGCTCCTTGAGCGCTGCCTGGATCTTGTTCAAGACACTCGCAGCCTGTGTTTTCGTGTCGCCGTAGTCCGCGGCCGTACCTTTCGCGGGGTCAGCGGGCGTGACCGGGCTTGCCAGCTGGCCGCTTAAATAGAAAGTATCCCCGGCCCACACGCCACTGGCGATCGGGCTCTTATCGGACTGCAGATGTTTGACTGTGACCTGCGACCGCGCAGCCGTTCCACTGATTGCCAATGCCAGTACCGTGATTCCAACTGCACACTTCATCGATAACTCCCCTTGCTTGGTACATGTGCGACGCAACGACTTTTCAACTTAGGCGCTAACGGAGGTATATTTGCCGGCGAGCTTTGCGCTTTTGACCTTGTCGCTGATCATTTGTACAGAGCGCTTTGCACTAAGTGCTGCACCTTCCTGCCAGCCGACAATATGACTGGTATGGTCACCGGCAAAGTAGACGGGACCATCCGGTTCAATCATGACGTCGTACCCCGCAGGACCGGTGCCGTAACTACGGATCCACGATCCTTCATTCCACTTGACGCGCTTCCAGCCACAGAACATGGGTTGGGTTAGTTCCTTGCCGTGGCCGGGGTGGATCCGCTCCATCTGGGTCCGGGCCTTTTCGAATTTTTCCGGGGTGCTTAACTTATTGAAACCCCAGTTACTCTCGTCTTCATAGCCGGTAACAAGAATGCCCTTGGGTGCCATCAGTGCCGCGGATGGATACCAGACGATGGTGGTGGGTCCCTGCGTCATAAAGGAGAGGCCACCATAGATGTTGTAATCCTGCTCCCAGAACCGGCGGGACTGCCAGGCGATTTTGTAGGATCCTGCGTAAGCCGATCCATCCACAACTGCCTTGTGCGCGGGAGACAGGTCATTTGGAATGGTCTTCAGGATCGTAAGTGGCATATTACAGATGACATAGTCTGCATCCATGGTCTTCGTGCTGCCGTCATGGGAGTAAGTGACAGTCGCGCCCCTGTCGGTTTTCTTGATGGCGGTAACGGGCGCGCCATACACGATCGTATTACCCAAGCTCTTCGCAAACGCGTACGGGATGCGGTCCATGCCGCCGACAGGCTGCATCATGGTCGCCTGCCAGTCCCACGTTTCTTCGTACAGAACGCCACCCCAGAAGCCCTCGTCGAGGAGCATGTGCATGTCCGCGGGCTCTTCAAAGATGCCGACCTTTGGGCCGGCGCCAGCCTCCTGCTTGTAACCTGCCCGGTCGGAACCGACGTACTTGCTCGACTTATCAAGAGGGCCGTACAGCTTCAGGAAGGTGATCATGCGCTCACGATCTTCAGCCGTAAGATCCTGGTCCAGTGCACCACCGGCAATGGACTTGGACAGAAGTTCGCTCACGTGGCCGCGCGTGTCATTGACTGCCTTGCGCTGAACCATGGGCTTGCCATTGTTGACTTTGTCGTTCTGCAAAAATGTCGAGCGTGAGGTATTGATCTCAACTTCAAGGGGTACGCCGAGTTCGCGACAGTAGCCCAGCATGGTGCCGTGCACGGAGGGCAGGCGTCCCGGACCAAGGTTCTGGTAGTTGCCTTCATCCCACGTGCAGGTCTGTTTTTCGCCGTCGACAAACTCGACAACAACGCCCTTTCGCGCGCTGAAGTTGCGGCCGCCCGGGCGCTCCCGTGCTTCCAGCAGGGTGACGTTGTACCCGAGCTTACGCAGTTCGTACGCTGACACCAATCCACCGATGCCGCCACCGGCGACCACGACCTTTACACCTTTGCCAGTGCCGGCGGCGGCGGCAATGGGCTCCGCCAGAGTGGTCTTCATTGGCATGAGGCCAAGCGATTGCATGGTGGTGAACGCCGCGGAATAACCGCCGGCTTGTCCAACGCGCGTCAGGAAATTGCGGCGGGTCATCGACATCGAGTACGGCTCCTCAGTTGGGGCAAATGGGTGCTTTCAGCAACAAAGATGCAGGCGCGGCAGCCGGACGGCATTGCCACGATGCGACGGTGAAAGACAGCAGCAGCAAGTGCGGCGACAGACACGTAGGCGAAGGCTCGGACGCACCATACGCCCAACGGAAAAGATGTGAGGGTTACAGCAACAGTATGCCAGATTTCACAGCGTTGTCACGCCGGGTGTACAAAAAGTTCGAGGCTACCCGATGGGCGTCTGCGCCTGACGTGGCGGCGCGCCTTTGTACACGAAGTGCGTCAAGAGATAGCCCTGCACCGGCTTTTCCACGAGCAGATAGGCCAGGTAGGACAGAGTGATGACACAGGCATAGGAGAAATACGGCTCGGTTGCCTGCAGATGAAGCCGCTCCGCAAGCTGGTGCTGCTGCAGAACATTCCACAGGTTAAAGTGCAGCAGATACAGGCAGAAGCTTGCGCGGCCGAACAAGCCGATGGGTCCCCAGGAGATGGCACGGCTGATCCAGTGCCGGCCCGTAAGGCCGAGGATCATGGTTGCGAATACCGGGGTGAGCAGGCCGCCGTGCAACAGGATGTAGGGAAGATGGGGCACCGCAAGGTAAAAGACCAGCAGGATGAACGACAGGGCGCAGGCCGCCATCCACATGCGTGCCCGGTCCGACAGACGCAGCGTGTTGTTCAAACGACCAAGCGTGACACCCGCCATGAAGATGGGCACATACGCGAGCGGCGTGTACTTATACAGCCGCAGCCAGTACGCGGAAGAGTAGCGGTCGATGTGATGCAGGCCGTCCGGGTTCAGCGCCATGTAGGTGATCGGCAGGACCAGCTCGCAGCACCAGAAGCCCACAAACAGCAGAAGCAAAGTGCGCGTACTTCTGGGCCACCAGTTCCCTCGAATGAGGAAGGGAAATGCAAGGTAAAGCATGGCCTCGGTCGAGAGCGTCCACGCAACAGTATTCCAGAACGTCGCCAGCGTGGGGCTCCATCCCTGCAGCAGCGTAAGGGTAAGCAGCATGCCCGCCCAGAACTGCGCATGTGGGCGCGCGAGCCACTCGGCATGCAGCATGCTGAGCGAAACAAGCAGCGACATGAAGTACACCGGGTACAGGCGCGATGCCCGGGCAGCGTAGAAGCGACCCGGCCTGATGGTGTCTGCGCGGTGCGAGTAGTTGTAACTCAGGACAAAGCCGCTGATGAGCAGGAAGCAGCCGATGTAGGTGAAGCCGGCCTCAATAATCGGCCGAATGTAGGTGGCGTGGGGCGGCGTGTAATGGAAGAAGAGGATGCCGATTGCAAGAAAGGTACGAATACCCGTAAGCCCGGGGAGCGGCGGCTTCCTGTCTGGATTCGCTGCCGGAGCAGAGGCCCTGGTGGTGCTATCTGCGATTTGCAAAGTCTCGGCACTCGCTGCCATGCGGATTAGACTCCGGCAATCTGGCTTGTCACAAGGGTGCCCAACTTTTCGCCATTGACCACGCGAATGATGTTGCCCTGCTCGCGCATGGAAAAGATGATCATGGGCATCGAATTGTCATTGCACAGGCTGACTGCCGACGTGTCCATGACTTTAAGACCGCGCTGGATGATGTCCATGTAGGTGATGGTATCAAAGCGCGTAGCGGTGGGGTCCTTCTTGGGATCGGCCGTGTAGATGCCATCGACCGAGGTCGCCTTTAGCAACACATCGGCGCGGATCTCCATGGCGCGCAATGCAGCCGCGGTATCGGTGGAGAAGTAGGGATTGCCCGTGCCTGCCGCGAAGATGACGACGCGACCCTTTTCCAAGTGACGGATTGCGCGGCGGCGGATGTACGGTTCTGCCACTTCGTGCATGTCGATCGCGCTCATGACGCGACAAGCAATTCCCTGCTTTTCGATGGCGTCCTGCATGGCAATGCCGTTGATCACGGTGGAAAGCATGCCCATGTGATCAGCGGCAACGCGATCCATGTGGATTGCCTGTTCCGCGACGCCACGGAAGAAGTTGCCACCACCAACGACAACACCGACCTCGCAACCGGAGGCTGCCAGTTCGACAATTTCACTGGCGACGCGGCTGACAAAGATGGCGTCGATGCCAAAGCCTCGGCCTGCCGCCAGGGCCTCACCAGAAATCTTGAGAAGAACACGCTTGTACATGACCGCATCCAGTATTGCATGCGGCATCTCCATGCCAAACGGGGACGGATGGAAGCCTAGGCAATGGCCTGCAGAAAGGAGGCCTTGAGTCGCCGACAATCCTTCGGCCCAAAGCGCACCGTGACGTTGTCATCTTCCACGGCGAGGATCGTGCCCTTACCGAAGCGGTCATGACTGACCTGTGCCCCAGTGTTGAACGCGGGCGACTTTGGCAACGGGTTTACGGACGAGGCCTGCATCGTTTGTACGGCTACCGGAACTGCGGCAGAGACGTCCGCTGAGGGTGCCGCATAGGCGGGATGGTTCACGCAGTTGTCACAGTTGCCGCAGCGATCGCCGCGCTCCTCTCCGAAATACATGCGCAACATCTGGCGGCGGCATTCCAGCGATTGTGCGTAGTGGATCATCTCGTCCAGACGGCGAGTGTCCTGCTCGGTGCGATCTGCAAAGCCGGCAACCATCTGCTCCAGCGTTGCCTGATCCACCTGGTCAAGCCCACGCCGCACAAAGCCGGCGCGTTTGCTCTTGGCAAGATGCTCTTCCGCCAAAAGGTACAGGATGACCTGTGCGTGACGCTTGCTGACCCTGGTCTCTTCGGCGATCTCCGACAGGGTATGCGACTCCTCGCGAGACAACGCTGTCAGGACGCGGCAGACCTCGTCCGCGGTGGGATAGCGTCCACGCTTGAAGAAACTCTGGATGCGCTTGTCTTCCGCACGGAATAACAGGGCTGCGCGCGCGGGCTCGCCGTCACGGCCGGCACGTCCAGCCTCCTGGTAGTACGTTTCCAGCGAATCGGGAAATTCGTAGTGGTAGACGAAGCGGATGTTTGGCTTGTCGATGCCGAGACCGAAGGCCTTGGTGGCAATCATGACGCGATAGGTGTCGGCCATGAACTCCGCCTGTACGGCTTCGCGCTGCTTTTTGGTCATCTTGCCGTGGTAGCGCGCGACGGACACGCCTGCCTCGTGCAACCGTGCCGTCAGCTCATCTGCGCTTTTAATGGACGCCGTGTACACAATGCCGCTGCCCTCATCCTCAAATGCAATCATGTGGACGAGCCGGTCGAGCTTTTCTTCGTTGTCGAGCGTGGCATAGACAGAGAGGGCGAGGTTGGCGCGTTCGGACCCGGCATTGATCACGGCCGGGTCGATCATGTGCAGCTGTTCCAGGATTTCCGCCACAACGGCGGGCGTCGCAGTAGCCGTAAGGGCCAGAACCGGCGGATTTCCTAGCTTCTTGCGCGCCCGGCCGAGACCGAGAAAAGCCGGCCGAAAGTCGTGGCCCCACTGCGGGATCGTGTGCGCCTCGTCCACCACGAAGAGGGACACTCCGGATGCTTCCAGTTCGTCGAGGAAATCCCGATCTTCCAGCCGCTCGGGCGTAACGTACACCAAGCCGCCGTGGCCCTCGCGGATGCTTGCGTCCGCATCGCGACGCTGCTGCGCGGTCAGGGAGGAGTCCATCTTTTCCGACGCGATGGATGCGGTTTCCGCATGCTTTTGCTGATCCTGCATGAGCGCGATCAGTGGTGATACGACGACCACGGCCCCGGGCAGCAGCAACGCGGGAAGCTGAAATGTAAGGCTTTTGCCTGCACCCGTCGGCATGATGGCGAGCGTGTCGCGACCGTGGAAGACCGCCTCCAGTACGTCTTTCTGCGCGGAGCGGAAATGCTCGATGCCGAAGTGCTTTTTGGCTTCGCGGCGCAGCCTGACCCAGGGAACGGTCGTATTGTCGTCCAGCGCGAGGTCGGCCGGCGCCTGTGCAGCCAGCTTGCCGGGCGTTGCCGCAGGCTTACGCATGGAGGGCTTCTTCTTGGGGTGGTCCAGAGTCTCAGCAATCACCCGAGATGAGATGCCGGCTGCGCTGCGGGGTTGGAAAGGCCGGGCGTCCGTTGGCGCAAATTGATCCGCAGGCTTTTGCTCACTGGGCAGCGTGCAGCGGACAGGCCCGGTGCATGCTGAACCAGTGCGCGGGGACACTTTCGGGTCGCTGCAGCAAGAACGTTCGCCTCGCGTTTGGCGGCAGGTTGAGGGACCTGCCCGCTTGCCGTACAGTATTGCCACACCCGTTTTCCCGATTCTGCTCCGTTGTTGAAGGGATTTGTTGTGATCATGAAAAAGCACCTCGCCGTGGCAGCGCTTGCCGTAGGTTTTTCCGCGTTTGGTCAGGCCACCAGCCAGACCATCGTGCTCCCTGCGCCGGCCGGAGATGCGCCGGCAATCAGCGCGCCCCGCAGCGGCGTCAGCATGGATTTGAGTGCGATCGACAAGGCTGCCGATCCATGCCAGGACTTTTATGCCTACGCCTGTGGCAACTGGCGCAAGAACAACCCCATCCCTGCCGACAAAACGCGATATGGCCGGTTTGACGAGCTGACCGAGCGAAACCGCTACACCGTCTATACGCTGCTGGAAAAGGCGGCAAACAAGCCTGCAACGCCGCTGCAGGCAAAGTATGGCAATTTTTACGCCGCATGCATGAACCAGCCGTTAGCTGACCAGCTGGGAGCCAAACCCCTGCAGCCGGTGCTGGCGGAGATTAACCGGCTTGCGGACAAGAAGCAGATGGCGGCGCTGCTGGGCGCGACCGAGGCGAAAAATGGGAGCGGCTTCTTCTACAGCTTCGGCTCCGGGCAGGATCAACAAGACTCCACCCAGGTAATTCCGCAGTTGCGACAGGCTGGCCTGTCCCTGCCGGATCGTGACTATTACCTGGGCAAAGACGACCGCAGCGCGACGCTGCGCGCGAAGTATGTGGAACACGTGACCAAGATGTTTGCCCTGCTGGGAGATACGCCGGAGCAGGCTGCTGCCGAGGCGAAGGCCGTGATGACGATGGAAACGGCGCTGGCCGAGGGCTCGACCCCGCGGGTGGAGTTGCGGGATCCAGCCAAGCGTTACCACATCATGACGGTCGTGCAGCTGGACGCCCTGACGCCGAACTACCGCTGGGAGGACTACTTCGCCGCGTTGTCGCTGCCGGTGCGATCGCTGAATGTCGCGACCCCTGGATTTTTCCAGGTCATGAACACGCAAATTGATGCGACGCCGCTGCCAGACCTGAAGAGCTACCTGCGGTGGCATGCGCTTAATGCCGCCGCGGGGGCATTGTCGCAGCCCTTTATCGACGAAGATTTCGACTTCAACGGCAAGACGCTGAGCGGCCAAAAGGAACTGGCTCCCCTGTGGCGCCGGTGCACGCAGCAGACAGACGCGGCCCTCGGCGAGGCCGTCGGGCAGGACTGGGTAAACGCCAACTTTCCACCGGCGGCCAAGCAAAATATGCAGCTGCTGGTGAATGATCTGGAGGTGGCACTTGGCCAGGACATCCAGGGGCTGGACTGGATGAGCGACACCACCAAGGTCGAGGCCGCAAAAAAGCTGGCACAGTTTCGCAACAAGATCGGCTATCCGGAGCTTTGGCGTGATTACTCAACGGTTGAGGTGAAGCGGGACGACCGTTTCGGCAATGCGCAGCGCGCCGGCGTTTTTGAGGACAAGCGTGATCTGGGCAAGATTGGAAAGCCGGTCGACGAAAAGGAGTGGGGGATGACACCGCCGACCGTGAATGCGTATTACAGCCCGGGCATGAACGACATCAACTTTCCCGCAGGCATTCTCCAGCCCCCGTTTTATGACTTCAAGATCGATCCAGCGGTGAACTTCGGTGCAATTGGAGTCGTCATCGGTCACGAAATGACGCATGGGTTCGACGACCAGGGCTCGAAATACGACGGCAAGGGCAACGTGCGCAGCTGGTGGACGGCGGAGGACCGTGCGAAGTTTAACGAGCGCACGGAGTGTGAGGCAAAGGAGTTCGACGCCTTCGAGCCCGTGCCGGGGACCCACCTGAACGGGCACCTTACCCTTGGGGAGAACACTGCAGACAATGGTGGACTGCACGTGGCATACGCGGCACTGCACGCCGAGTTAGGCAAGCAGGGCGCAGGTGCGGGGGCAGCCAAGATTGACGGGTACAGCCAGGATCAGCGTTACTTCCTGGGCTATGCGCAGGTGTGGTGTGAGAACACCCGGCCTGAGACGTCACAGGTGCGTGCCAAGACGGACCCGCACTCGCCGGGACGATTCCGCGTCAATGGCGAAGTGCAGAATTTCGAAAAGTTTGGCGAGGCATTTGGCTGCAAAAAGGGCGATGCAATGTATCCGGTAAACAGCTGCCGGGTTTGGTGACGCAAATCGGCGAGCTCCGTCTAACGAGTGGCAAAGCAGGTCCAATGCTGCCTTGCCCGGTTCTGCCGTAGCAGTTACGAAAGTGACGGACAGCTGGGCTTCAATTTGCGGCTTGGTGGCGCAAATCGACCTCGGCTTTTACAATCATGAAGCAAGAGAACCTCCGGACGGCTGGCAAGGTGTGGACACATGCGTTCCGCGCAGTGCAGATGGCCGCCGTGCAGCCAGAGACGTGCCGGGGCCGTTGCAGCCGGAATCGACCTGCAACCGGAATACGTTGCAATAAAGGAAGCACAATGAAGTGTGGTGGAAGTGGCCGGCTTGTTCTGGCCTGTGCGGTTTCGATTGCCCTGTTGCTGGGGATGACGGCGTGCGGTGGCGGAACAGTCGGCTACCTTTGGATCCTGGCAGGCAGGACGGCGTCGAACACGGCGGGCGACACGATTACCGGGTTCAAAATCGATAACTATACGGGGAACCTGACGGAAATTGTGAATTCTCCGTTTGTGACGGGTTCCGGCGGCACGGGTGAACTGCCGTTGTATGGCCTGACCTCGACCGATGGTCGCTACCTGTACATCGTGAACCAGGGCGACGGCCAGAACAGCGTTGTTCAATACAGTGTTGGCGGCGACGGCGTGCTGACCCCGGTGGGTATTCCGTACGGCAGCATCGGTGGAACACCGGCGTGGATGGATTCCAACGGCAGCTACGTGTATGTGCTGGACTCTGTGTCCCCGGCGCGGAATGCGGCAGGCGTCGCGCCCGCATGCGTCTCACTGACCAATCCCGCGAATACGGCTCCCTGTGGTTCGGTTGAGGTGTTCTCCGTTTCCACCGATGGAACCGGACGCCTGACGCCTGTGACCAATACTGCGATCAAGGTCAACAATGTCGGAATTTCGTACTTTCCAACCGGCCCGGCTCCTACCCGCATGAAGTACTTTGGCGGCGCGCTGTTGATCGTGAATGGTGATGGCACCATTACGTCGTACCTCGCAGGGTCGACCGGTCAACTCACCGCCTCCGCGAACAGCACGCAGGTACTGGATGCGTCGACTTCCAGCAAGATCACGTCCATTACGGCGAGTTCCGGGTACCTTTACCTGACCGATGGTGCGAACAACCGCATCTTCCAATACACCGTTACAGGTGGCGTGCTCCAGCCGGTATCCGGCAGCCCCTATGCCAACCTGGCCTCCGGCACACAGCCGGTGTGGACACTGACGACAACAGACGGTGGCAACCAGTTTCTATACGTGTTGAACTCCGGCAGCACCTCTACCCTGACCTCGACTGGAAGCATTTCTATCTATCAGGTTCTTAGCAGCGGCCGGCTTTCAGCGATTGGCAGCAGCCAGACGTCGGCGAACCCGGTTCCAGTGGGCGCGAATCCTGTGTGCCTGGTGCAGGACCCGTCACGCAAGTACCTTTACAGCTCCAACGGTGATGGCACGGTCACAGGTCTGTTGCTGGTGCAAAGTGAAGGCGTGCTGAGCGCCCTGACGCGTGGATCGCAGTTCACCGTTGTCGGCAAGCCTACCTGCCTGGTCACAAGCGGCATCCTGAGCTAGGCGACACGCTACCCGTGGGTGGTGACGTCAAGCGTCACTGCCCATCCTGAACCTGAACTACCGGAGTCTCCTTGAGGTCATTGCATCGCATGAAGTTCAACAACGTGGCCAGGATCACCGCTGCCCTGCTCTTTTCGCTTTCGGTCTGTCTTGGCTTCACTGCCTGCAGCCGCGACTACACGGTGGGCTTTCTTTACGTTCTGTCGACACGCGCCGGGAGCGACGGTTTCGGCAGCATCGCCGAGTACGGGATCGATTACCAGACGGGAGCGTTGCTCACCCTGGCAAGCAGCGGCCAGTCCACGAACGGCCGCAACCCGGTAAGTCTTGCCATCAGCGCAAACCAGCAAAATGTCTACGTGGTAAACCACGACGATTCGAACATCGAAGCCTTGTTGATTGGTACGGACGGCAAGTTGTACCCCCAGAAAGTTACCTCACTCGACGGCGTCTTTCCGACGCACATCGCGCTGTCTTCGGATGATGCCTACATGTACGTGTCCTTTACGTACCGCAAGACAACAGCGACCGCGAACAGTGGACCGGGCGGCGTGGAAGTGTACAAGATGGTTCCACGTACCGATGGTTCGGGCGGCATCGATGTTGGCGCGGCTGTGACGAGCGGTGGCAACCCCTACTTCCCCGTCGGTGTCTCGCCGGTTTCCGTGGCCGTTGGTCCGAACGTTTCGACAGACGGTAATCGTACGGTAAATCCCACAACATGTGTAAGTGCACCTAGCAGCTGCGTCAGCTATGTGTATGTGATCGACCAGGACCCTTCGACGCTTGCGAACCTGCTGGTATTTAGCCGTAACGTCGCTACCGGAGCACTTACACCGGCTCCCGGCGTTGTCATCGGCGCCAACCAATCCACCGGCTTTCTTTCCGGCGTAACGGCGAGTGCCGTTGCAGTCGCACCGCGCGGCGTGTTCGTCTACGTGACTGACAGCGCATCGAACCAGATTATCGGTTACACCCTTGGTGCCACAGGCGCCCTGACGGCCATGACCAACGGACCATTCGCAACGGGATCGCTGCCGGTCAGCATCACCATCGATCCGCGTGGCAGCTTTCTGTATGTGTCAAACCAGAATGACAATTCGATCAGTGCCTACGCGATCAACACCGCTGGCGGCTCACTATCCAGCGTTTCCGGTACGGGAACAGCACTGGTCGAGGGAACGCAGCCTAATTGCATCACCATTGAGAATGCTCTTGGCATTTACCTGTATGTCAGCAACTTTCTTTCTGGAACCGTTAGCGGATTTCAGCTGAACTCCACCACCGGCGTTCTCAGCAAGATTCGAAACTCGCCTTATGGAACCTCTGCCGCACCAAGCTGCGCGGCAGCGATCGCGAACGCGACTCACCCCAGTGCAATCCAATCGATTCAGTAATCCCATGTGCGACGAAAAAGCCCCGCTCTGGCGGGGCTTTTCTGGTCTTTGTGTGGTATGACGGAGTGCATTGCCGGCAACGGATTTGGGCGACCCTGCCACTTTCGTTACAGCCTGCGGGCCGCGCGCACGACCGTGCAGTTCGATTTACACTCGTTTCACACCGTTTCTCCTGCGTTCAATCTGGTTTGAGGTCTTCTTATGTTCAAGGTACTAGGCACCGCGCTGCTCGGCGCCGGACTGTTTGCAACGGCGGGCGCACAGCGGATGGTGCTGCCCGATGACGCTGGATCGGCTTCCGTTGCGACCCCCAAGAAGCCTGTTTCGCTCGACCTGACGGCCATCGACAAGACCGTCGATCCCTGCACGGACTTCTATGCGTACGCCTGCGGGAACTGGCAGAAGCAGAATCCTATTCCCGCAGACAAGGCGCGCTGGGGCCGGTTCGATGAGCTGGGCGAGTACAACACCTACTCTCTTTATCAACTGCTGGAGCAGGCGGCGAATCATCCAACGACCCCGCTCCAGACGAAGTACGGCAACTACTATGCCGCCTGCATGAATACGACACTCAGCAATCAGCTGGGGATCAAGCCGGTGCTGCCGATGCTGGCCACCATCAATGCCTTGCAGGATAAGTCACAGCTTGCCGCACTTGTCGGTGACCTGGAAGCGAAGGATGGACAGGGGCTGTTCTACGAGTTCGGCCCGCAGGAAGATCAGAAGCAGTCGACGATCAACATTGCAACGCTGGAGCAGGGCGGTCTTACGCTGCCGGACCGCGACTACTACCTTCAGGATGACGACCGCATGAAGATGATTCGTGCGAAGTATGTCGACCACATTGTTGCGCTGATGCAGCTTGCCGGCGAGACGCAGGAGCAGGCACAAGCCGACGCCAAAAGTGTCATGGCAATTGAAACGGCGCTTGCCAAAGGATCGCTGCCGCGCGAAGAGCAGCGTGACCCGGACAACATGTACCACGTCAAGACTCTGGCCGAATTACAGAGTCTCGCACCGGACTACAAGTGGTCGGCTTACTTTTCGCCGCTGGGCGTGCAGTTTGCCAAGGTGAATGTCGATGAACCCGCTTTTTTCCAGGCGATGAATGCCGAAATCGCGGCAGTCAGCATGCAGGACCTGAAGAATTACATGCGCTTCCACGTGGTGCACGCAAATGCGGGCCGTCTATCGGATGCGTTCGTTGACGAAGATTTTAAGTTCAGAGCGTTGCTGAGCGGCCAACAGAAGCTCGATCCCCTGTGGAGACGCTGCACGCGCGCTACCGATGCCGCCATGGGCGAGGCCTTGGGCCAGGACTGGGTGGCAAAATACTATCCCGCGTCGGCCAAGGCAGAGATGGCGGATTTGATTTCGCAGCTCGAGGTCGCTCTGGGTGCCGACATCCGCTCCCTGGACTGGATGAGCCCTGCGACCAAGGTCGAAGCGCAAAAGAAGCTGGCGGCCTTCCGCCAGAAGATCGGCTATCCGGACAAGTGGCGCGACTACAGCAACGTCGCCATCGAGCGGAATGACCGGGTCGGCAATGCCGCTCGCATTGCAGTGTTCGATGACCGGCGCGAGCTTGCCAAAATCGACAAGCCCGTGGACGAGAAGGAGTGGGGCATGAGTCCGCCCACGGTAAACGCCTACTACAACCCGGCACAGAACGACATCAATTTTCCCGCGGGCATCTTGCAGCCGCCGTTCTTCGACCCATCGGGCGATGCCGCGGTGAACTTTGGAGCCATCGGCGTGGTGATCGGCCACGAGATGACGCATGGCTTTGACGATGAGGGTGCGAAGTACGACGACACCGGAAATGTACGCAGCTGGTGGACGGCGGAGGACAAAGCCAAGTTCGACGCGCGCACCGGTTGCGAGGTGAAAGAGTATGGCGCATTCGAGCCGGTACCAGGAGCCAAGCTGAACGGTAAGCTCACCCTTGGTGAAAATACCGCGGATAATGGCGGCATGCGCATTGCGTACGCCGCGCTGCAGAGCGAGATGCAGAAGCCAGGATCGGTCAAGACAACGGTGGATGGCTACTCGCCTGACCAGCGTTTCTTTCTTGGATTCGCGCAGGTGTGGTGCCAGAATGCGCGGGAGCAGTATTCCCGCATGATGGTCAAAGTCGATCCGCACTCGCCGGGTAAGTTCCGTGTGGACGGCACAGTTCCGAACTTCGACAAGTTCGGCCAGGCATTCAGCTGCAAACAGGGAACGCCCATGTATCCGACGGCGGGAACGTCTTGCCGCGTCTGGTAAAGGTGGCAGGGGTGGTGAAAGGCCCGGCTTAGCGCCGGGCCTTTTCATGGCCGTCACCGATCCAAGATCCGTGACGGCGCGTAATCTTCCGAAACAGCGGCAACGGACCTGAAGCTTCCGGACGACCCTGCCTCGAGACCAATGGTTCTCAATCCTGAGCAGCATGCGGCGTTGCCTGACGGTAGCGCGAGGCCTTTGAACACGGAAGGCTTCGGTAGATAGCCAGGCAGCTTGCCGCTTCTACCATCATGCAAGCAGCAGGCAGGTTCTTGGTCCATCCGGAAGGGTCCGCCAGCGGCTGCGGCTTTGCGTTGGAGAAGGCGGGATGAGCTGTGCTCGCTGGCTCGTATGATGAGCATAGAGGGCCATGGTGTGCATCGCGTTCACGTCTTGACAACCGGCGGCACGATGGAGAAGCGGTACGTGGAAACCGACGGCCTGATGCAGAATACGGAGTCACAGATCCCACGCTGCCTGTCGCGCCTGCGCCTGCCTGGGTGCGAAATCTCCGTCGAGACGTTGATGAATAAGGACTCGCTCCTGATGACGGAGATGGATCGCGCGTTGATTGCGGACCATGTCGCGACCGTCGTGGGTCGAGGTGTGCCGGTTGTGGTGACGCACGGCACAGACACGGTCGTGGAAAGCGGGTTGGCGGTGGCTGCGCGATTGCGGCAACCCGCGGTGCCCGTGGTTTTTACCGGTGCCATGACACCGTTCGGAATCGAAGGCTCTGATGCCATGCAGAACCTGACGGAGTCGCTCCTCGCGACGCGACTGCTGCGCGGTGGCGTGTGGCTCGTCTTCCATGGCGAGGTGTTTCCCATCGACGCGGTGCGCAAGGACCGGGACCGTAGCCGCTTTGTGCATATGGCGGGTAAGTGATCGTCACCGCAGCGGTGCAACTTTCGCCCGCACCGCAGCGCCGCAGCCCATTTTGAACGGGTTAAACTAGCAACACGTGCGGGAGTGGCGAAATTGGCAGACGCACTAGACTTAGGATCTAGCGGAGCGATCCGTAGGGGTTCAAGTCCCCTCTCCCGCACCACGGCTTGCCATGTCCAAAGCCGCGCGTCCGGTACGTGCGGATTCTCTGAAACTCGGTGGGACGGCCCAGCGCCGGCCACCCACATGGCTGTACGGCATCCTAGCGGATACACGTTGTGCAGCACTTTTTAAAAGGAACATTCGATGAGCGAGCCACAGGAACCGACGATTCGCGTAACGGAGTCGGAAGATTACAACGATTTGTATGCCAACAGCGTGCAAATCCGCATGAGCGTGTGGGATTTCCACCTCGTCTTTGGCACGATGCAAAGCGCAACGCCGGAAGAAGTAAACTTCACCAGCAAGCAGGGCATTTACCTGAGCCCGCAGCAGGCTAAGGCGCTGTTCAACATTCTGGGGCAGAACCTGGCGCAGTACGAAGGCACTTTTGGCGAGCTCAAGTTGGAGCCGCAGTTTAACAACAACGCCGGCTCCGTGAACTAACTGCCGCAGGCAGGTTGCTGGTTGCGTTGCGCCAGAGGGGAGCTAGGTTGAGGCGAGTCTGCCGCATTCCGTGCAGGCGAGGGTGCAGGTTGCTCGCCTTCCCTGCTCCTCTGTCCTGCGTGGCTGCTTCTGTTCTCCCTTTCTGACGCATCCGGCTTCGGCACGCTCCGCACACGTCCCAGGATTTATGCCTGTTTCCGCTGGTAAGTCCGCTGCAGTTCCGCCAACGCAGCCACTATGGCTGATCTTTGCGCCGGTGTTCATGGTGGTGTACCTGCTGCACCTGACGCTGCTGCGCCTGCCGTATTTTTGGGATGAGGGCGGCTACTACATTCCGGCTGCGTGGGATTTTTTTCGCCTGGGCACGCTGATTCCACAGACAACGATGAGCAATGCGCATCCGCCGCTGCCCAGTATCCTGCTGGCGGCATGGTGGAAGCTCACCGGCTTTCACATCTACAGCACGCGCCTTTTTATCTGCATGGTGACAAGCCTGGCACTGGTCGGCGTGTTTCGCCTCGTGCGCTTGGTGGCGAACGAAACCACGGCATGGATCGTTCTTGTGCTGACAGCCATCTACCCGGTGTGGTTTGCGCAGAGCACGCTGGCTCACGCAGATATCTTTGCCGCGGCCTTTACGCTGTGGGGTCTCTCGTTTTATATGCAGCGCCCGGGTTGGGTCCAGGGGCAGCCGCAGGCGACGTCGAGTGCAATCAGCGCGGGTGTCCTGTTCGCCCTTGCCGCGCTGAGCAAAGAGACGGCGATCGTGATTCCAGCGGCGCTGTTCTGCTACGAGGCGTGGCTGTGGCGGCGCGATCGTGCAAAAGCAGCGGCCATGGCGAGGGGACACGGTGCCTTCCTGCTCGCAACGGCGGCACCGCTCCTGCCGTTGCTGGCGTGGTACGCGTACCACCGAGTCAGGACCGGCTTTACCTTTGGCAATCCGGAGTACCTGCGCTACAACGCAACGGCCAACCTGTCGACGATACGCGTGCTCTGGTCGCTGTGGCACCGGCTGATCCACCTCACGGTCCACATGAATCTGTTCGTTCCCGTGCTGCTGACGCTTGCCGTGTTGCTGCTGCCGCGGGAGCGCACCACGCCGACACTTGCTCCCGATGTGATGGGTGCGCTGATCACGGTGTTGGCAGTGCACTGGCTTGCCTTTGCGGTGCTGGGTGGCGCCCTGCTGACACGGTACCTGCTGCCGGCGTATCCCCTTCTGCTGTTGATGTGCGCGGTCATCTGGCAGCAACGCACGCGCTGGTGGCCGGCGATCGCGGCATTATGCCTGGTTGCGTTCGGTGTTGGCTGTGAGATCAACCCGCCCTACCCCTTTGCGCCGGAGGACAATCTTGCCTATCGCGACATGATCGGCTTGCAAGAACACGCCATTCGCACCTTGCAGGCACGCTATCCAGCGGCAACCGTGCTTACAGCGTGGCCGGTTGCGGCAGAGTTGCAGCGGCCGGAGCTGGGCTATCTGAAAGTGCCCATGAAGACGACGCAGATCGACAACTTTACGCCCGAGCAGGTGCAAAAAGCTGCCGAGGAACCCGGCCACTACGATGCGGCGCTTGTCTTTTCCACCAAGTACAACCCACCGCCAGGAGGCCTCAACCTCGCCGGCCAGCATCTTGGCAGTGATGCTCGCTATTTTGACGCGCATCGCGACCTGCTGCCCGCGGAGATTGCACGCGCGCTGGGTGGACGTGTTGTGTGGCAGGAGGAGCGTCACGGCCAGTGGGCAGCAGTGCTGCACTTTGACCGCAGCTACGATGCGCGATGGCAGGGCATGCAGGACATGCCGCGGCTGCTCTCCAGTTCCGACCCATGCCATCAAGCCGTGCGTTGCGGCCCACTATAATGCCGGAAGTGCGGGTGCCTCAAACAATTCGCTGCATGTTGCTTTTGCTGTTGATGGTGTCTGTGCCGATGATGCGCGCGCAGGAGGATGCAGGCGGCCGCGTGTTGCTGGTGCTGCCGTTTGACAATCGAACCGGGCAGCCAGGGCTGGACTGGATTGGGGAATCCTTTGCCGACACGATCGACCAGCGCTTAAGTTCGGTCGGGTACCTGACGATTTCGCGGGATGACCGCGACTACGCACTCGACCACCTGGGACTCCCTCCCGGCTTTCGGCCATCCCGCGCAACTACCATCCGGATTGCGCAGACGCTGGATGCGGAGTACGTGCTTGTGGGCCATTTCAGCATGGAGGGCCAGCGTGTGGTCGCGCAGGCACAGGTCTTGGAAGTGAACCAGTTGCGGATGAGCCAGCCGCTTGAAGAGTCGGCCGAACTGAAGCGGCTGCTCGACCTGGAAAACGCCCTTGCCTGGAAGAGCGCAAGGCAGATGGACCCGAAGTTTTCCGTCGCCCTGGGTACGTTTCTGGCGGCGTCGAGCAACATCAAGCTTGGCGCGTATGAGAGCTACATCCGTGGGATCACGACGCAAACTAACGACGAGCGTATCCGGCGACTGAAGGCAGCGGTTACGGCTGACCCTGGTTATGTGGCAGCTCTGCTGGCGCTGGGCAAGGCACAGTATGCCGGCCGCGACTACGACGCCGCTGCCGCGACGCTTGCACGGATTCCGAACAACAGCCCTGCTGCCCTGGAAGCGAATTTCTACCGGGGGTTGGCGCGGTTTAACTTTGCCAAGTACGCCGAAGCCGAGGGTGCTTTTGCCTTTGTCGCAAGCAAGTTGCCGCTGCCAGAGGTGGTGAACGATGAGGGTGTGGCGCAGGCGCGGCAAAGGAAAGATGGCACCGCTCTGCTGCAGCGTGCATCGGTCGAGGATCCACAGGACGCGGACTACCACTACAACGTTGCCGTCGCGCTACGCCGAAAGGGCAACCTGGGCGGCGCAAAGGTGGAGGCCGAGCAGGCGCTGCACCTGCGTCCGAACGACAATGAAGCCAGGCTGCTGACGTCTGCGCTGAGTACCGCGCCGTCAGGTTCAGGGACCACGTCCAGTTCCGCGCCAGGCAGCTACGATCCGCAGGAGCGCATCCGGCGGACGTATTCCGAGGCGGGCGTGCGACAGGCAGCCTTCCAGATGGACCAGATGCGCCTTGCCAAGAGCAGCGCCCTGCCACCTGAACAGCGCGCCGCAACCCTTGCGCAGAGCGGCCGCGACTACCTGAATGCGGGCCTGATGCTGGAGGCCGAGCGCGCGTTTCAGCAGGCCATTGAAGCCGATGGAAACTCCGCGGCGGCCCACCTGGGGCTGGCGGAAGTGCGCGATCGTTCCGGGGACATTACCGATGCCCGACTTGAAGCGGAGCAGGCCGTCCGTGTTTCGCCCACTGCTGCGGGCTACATCCTGCTGGCGCAGATCGCGCTTCAAACCGGAAACCTGTCCGCCAGCGCGACTGATGTGGGATTCGCGCTGAAGCTGGAGCCGGCGAACGCCGCGGCGCAGCAAATGCGCACCATGCTCGCCGCGAAGGGCCAGGCGCTACCTTGAAGCTGTATCCGGCTGCCTGGACGGCCTGGTACGTTCTGGCCGTCCTGCTCTGCGGGCTGAATGCCGGTGCCGTAAGCGGTCCGCTGCTGGAGCCGACGCCACCGGCTGCCCCTGCCAACGGAGGTCCGAGCCGGCCGCTGATCCTCGAGGTCATGATGCATGACACGCTGCAGGCTGCCAGTGCCGAAGCTTTTCGTTCGGAGATGCGGGCCGCCAACAAACTGCGGCCAGCAGCCATTCTCTTGAACCTGAGCACACCCGGGGGCCTGGCGGAGAGTGCCGCCGAGATGGCGTCCACCATCGAGCATTCCGCCGCACCCGTGATCGTGTACGTCCGTGAACCGGGCACCCGCGTGAGTGGTGAGGGGCTGCGCTTGCTGATGGCCGGTGATGTGCGCGCCATGAACGCGCAGACAACGCTGGTACCCCTGCTGGCGCGGCATGCAACGCAGACGGCAGACATTGCGACGAGGCAGGCGGCGCTGCTGGCTGAGTTGCAGGGCATGGCGGCGCGGCGTGGACGGCCAAAACGCAATCTTGCGGCGTTTCTGGAGAATACCGCGGCAGTGCCATCGGATCAGGCGCTGCAGCAGGGAGCGGTTGACCTGGTGGCATCCACCGAAGACCACCTGATTGCGGCGGTTCATGGGGTCACGATTCAGCGTGCGGACGGAAGCAGCGCCGTTCTGCAGTTGGGGGACGGATTTATCACGACCGTGCCGATGACCTGGCGCGAACAGACAATGCGGGCGCTCATGAATCCGAACCTGGCCGTGCTGCTGCTCGCGCTCGGCGGCCTTCTGTTGTACCTGGAGATCAACACGCCGGGTGGCGTTATTCCCGGTGCGGCAGGGCTTCTGCTGGTGCTCCTGGCAACCTATGCACTCTTTCATATGCCGCTGCGGTGGCAGGGTTTGCTGCTGCTCGCACTCTCCGGCATGTTGCTGTTGGCCGAAGCGCACTTTCAGCGCGGAATGGCTCTGGTGCTGCTTGCGATGGCAGCGCTTGCCGTGGGTCTGCGCCTGCTTGTGCGGGCTCCTATCCCGGAGCTGGAGGTGAACTGGGGCACGGCCATTGGCGCCGGGGTAGGCTTTGGCGGTATCACGGCAGGTTTGCTGCTGCTTGGATTAAAAGCACGCCGTGCGAAGGTAAGAACAGGTGCAGAGGCGATGCTGGGCTGGCTCGCAGTCACACAAACGCCGCTTGCGCCGGAGGGCGAAATTCTGGTTCGCGGTGAACTCTGGCAGGCACGCCTCAGCGGTACGAATGTTTTTGTGCCTGCCGGCGAATCGGTCAAAGTGGAACGAGCGATGGGTGCGGTTCTGGAAGTTGCGCCCCTGCCGAACCTGCAGGGCAGCTGACGATCGACTCCGCCCCAGTACCCTCCCGCCTTCCATGAGCGCGATCGGCCGCGCATTTCTCGGCGGTTGGCGTGGCAGCTAACGTAAACTGGGAACGGAGCGGTGCAGTGCGCCGGCGTGAGGTTTTGCTGTTGATGCAGTTTCGTGTGGTTGGACTAGTTTTCTTTCTGGGTGCGGCGGCGGCCTTGCAGGCGCAAACCGCGACAACGGCACAGACACCGTTGCAGCGCTTTCTGGACCACTTTGACCTGGGTGTTTCTGCTGCCGGCATTTTGAACAGCAACAGTTCTGGCGTGACGCAGAATACAACGGTCACAACACAGCCGACGCTCAGCATCAGCCCCAGCTCCACCGTGGGTGCACTGGTCACGCTGCGGGTGGAGAAGTCGGCGTACGTGGGTTTCGAGGGTAATTTCAGCTACAGCCGCTTTGCGAATACCTATACCTTCAACCCGGATTCGTCGGTAGCGGGCTCGCAAAGCCCGGGCAATTTTCGGGCACAAAGCTCGGTGAACGAGTTTACGCTGGGCTACGTCGCAAAACCGCCACACCCAATCTTCGGAGCGCAGCCCTTCCTTGGCGGCGGCGCGGGAAGCGTCGAGTTTAAACCGACCAAGAATGGCGGCGACAGCCTGCCCGTTCAGGCACGCGCCGCATATTACTACCATGTTGGCCTGGACAAGCCGATCCTTACCGACCTGGGCCTGCGTGTGAGCGTGCGACAGGTGTTTTTCCTGGCACCGGACTTTGGCCAGAATTACCTCACGATCAAGAAGTTTAGCTCAACCTTTGAGCCAACCGTTGGCTTTTACTATCACTTCTAAACCGCGTTTCGGCAGCTGCCACGTGCTGCCGGTGAGAGACCACGATGAACGGCCTGAAGGATGACCGGGACGACGACATACGGCTGCCGGGACGCACGTCGGAACGCCGGACGGCGCTTCGCGACGAAGCGCACGGGGAAGAGCAGGACCGCGAATTTACCCTGAGTACCGGGACGGTGCTCGGCATCTTTTTTGCGCTTGCGCTGGTTTGTGCCGTGTTCTTCGGCTTCGGCTATAGCATGGGTCGCAAGAGCGGGCAGGCCAGCGCGGAGGCCAGTGCTCCAGCGACACCGGCGACCAGCGATGTCGCGGTCTCCAAGCCGTCCCCGGGGTCACCCGCAGTTCAGTCCATTCCTGGGTACCTGTCACAAAGTGAAGTCGATGCGGCAAACCGAAGCGGGTCAAACCAGGGGTACAAGGCAACCAGCACCACAGGAACGACGACCGTCGTCGTGCCAACGGCCGTTCCAGAGTCGCCCAGGCCCTCAAAGCCTACCGCGCTGACCGGGCCTTCTCCCTCCGGAACAGTGGCGGCGGCACCGGCGATTGGTACGTCCGCGCCCGTCGAGCGAAGGCCGGCCGACATTCGGCCGGCAACGGTTGCCGCAGCGGCACCGGCTGCTGCTGCAGGGTCTGCCACGACGAACTACGTCCAGATTGCCGCGGTCAGCCATCAGGAGGATGCAGATGTGCTGCTGAGTGCGTTGAAGCGTCGCGGCTACAGCGTGTTTGCCCGGCCCGGCGAGACGGACAAGCTCATCCACGTGCAGGTGGGACCGTTTGCCTCACGCAAGGACGCCGATGCCATGCGTCTGCGGCTTGCCGGTGATGGATACAACGCAATCGTGAAGTGATCTTTTGAAGAAGGGCCTGCTCCGCACTTCGCTGTCTGGAGCCCGGGCGCTTTCGTCCGGAGAAAACTCATTCACTCCCGTCGGCAGCGTCCGTCGAGGGGTGCATGTGTGCGGGCAGCGCACCCAGCATTGCCGTCCGTACAGCGGCGACCAGGTCGTTGCGGCGCGGATAGTCCGCCGGGTCAACCGGTGGAAGAAACCGCAGGTGCACGATGCCGGGGCGAACCGCGACACTGCCTTTCTGCAGCATGGTTTCCGTGCCCCACAATGCAATGGGAATGATCGGTGCGCCTGTGGATTGCGCCAGGTGGAATGGGCCGCGCTTGAACGGCAGCAGGCGTCCCGTGCGGGAGCGGGTGCCTTCGATGAAGATCAATAGAGACATGCCATCGTCGAGCACGGCTGCGGCTTCTTTGGCGCTGTGGATCGCCGACTCGCGTGTGCCGTCGCGATCGACCGGAATAAAGCGGCCCAGGCGCATGGCCGTGCCAAGCAGCGGGATGCGCATGAGCGACCGCTTGAGCATGACGACCGGCATGCCGGGCAGCATGGGGATGAGCGCCGGCGGGTCGAGATTGCTCACGTGGTTCGGCATGTACAGGACAGCGCGACCCGACGGGATGTGCTCGCGGCCCAGCACGTCAAAGGTGATGCCGGCGGCGCGCAGACCGGCATGGGCGATCCACTGGCCGGTGCGGTACAACGGCTGCATGTTGCGGGAGAGAATCGTCCACGGCACGAGGACGAGGCCGGCGGGAAGGCCGAGGCCGATGAAGACGGCAAGCATTTTGAGGGTGGAAAACATGCGGTGCGGCAAAAGCCTTTCCTTCAGATACGCAGCGTGGCCGTGACCTTCCGCTCCAGTATTGATGCAGAGAGCAACGTTCAGCTTTACCCTGAACTTTGAGGAGGTTGTCTCATGATAAAAGCTCCCCCCTTCCTGCTGGGCCTGGTAATTGCGGAGTGACGGTTGCCTGTGTATGCCGCCGATGGAATCGCGAGAGACGTTTCAGTCGCTCTTGGGCGCCCCCGTGGCGATGAACGAGGATGGCATGCCAACAGCAGATGAACGTGCAACTCTGTTTCGTTGTCCGGGTCAAGTGCTGGGCCTGGACTGCGATGCGAAAGTATTTGCACTGTATGGGGAAGATCCATTTGTAGCGCCGCAGGATGTAATCGATCTGACCGGAGAGCTTCTGGACCAAGCTATGGATCGGCTGCAGCTTCGGTATACCTGTCTTGGCGTTCCGGAGCGACCGCACTCCTGGATTTGAAAGTACGAGTCACACCCTACGACACGGGAGTAGATGGTCGCCTGGCTGCTGTAATGGCGCGCGGGAGTTTGGTGTAGATGTCGCCGAAGCCGCCGTTGCTCAGGATCGCGACGACGTCGCCTTCCTTGAGCGTGGTGGCGAGGGTGGCGGCGATGCTGTCCGCGTCGGCGAGCAGTTGCGCCGGGATGCCAAGGCGGTTGAGGGCGTGGACGACGCGGGTGGGTTCGAGGCGCTCCTCGGCGGGGATGGATTCCTGCCTGAAGACAGCGGCGAGCACGACCTCGTCCGCACCGGAAAGCGAATCGACGAGATCGGCTGCAAAGACGTTGCGGCGCAGGGTGTTCGAGCGCGGCTCCAGCACGGCAACGAGGCGTCGGCCCGGGTAGGTGGAGCGCAGCGCGCGGAGGGTCTCACGAATGGCCGTGGGATGGTGCGCGAAGTCGTCGATGATCGTGATGCCATGGACCTCGGCACGCACCTCAAGCCGGCGCTTGACGGAGCGGAAGGTGCGAAGAGCTTCTTCGATACATTCGGCGCCGATTCCCTGCCCTGCAGCTAACGCGGCGGCGGCAGTGGCATTCAGGGCATTATGTTCCCCGGCCATCGGGAGCTCCAGATGGGCGAAAGGCTGGCCCTGGCAAAGGAGCGTCCAGCGGCTGGTGCCGCCAGGCTGGAAGGCGGTGATCTGCCAGTGGGAGCTGGGCTCAAAACCGTAGCGCTCGACGGGGCAGAAGGCGCGAGCGACGCATTCCGTCACGTTCTCGCTGCGGTCGTAGGCGACGATGCGGCCGCGGCGGGGAAGGAGGTTGACGAGACGCTTGAACGCCGTTTTTACCTGGGCCAGGTCGGCGTAGATGTCGGCGTGGTCGAATTCAACATGGGTCAGAATGAGCGCGTCCGGAAAGTAGTGGAGGAACTTGGGCCCTTTGTCAAAAAAGGCGGTGTCGTACTCATCGCCTTCGAGGATGAACGGTCGGGTGCCTGGGTGGACGCGGTAGCTGCTGCCAAAGTTCTCTGCAACGCCACCAACCAGGAAGCTTGGCGCCAGTGCCGGCTCGGTCTTCGCCGCGACCTCGTAGATCCAGGCAAGCATGCTGGTGGTGGTGGTTTTGCCATGGGTGCCACTGACGACGAGCGGCTCGCGCGTGCGCAGGAACTCATCGTGAATCATGCTGGCCATGCTGCAGAACGGGATGCGGCGGTCGAGCACGGCTTCCAGCTCCGGGTTGCCGCGCGAGATAGCATTACCGACGACGACGAGGTCCGGCGTTTGTTGCAGGTGCGCTTCGTTGTAAGGCTGCAGCAAAGGAATGCCCATGGCCGCAAGCTGGTCGCTCATGGGCGGGTATGCGCCGGCGTCGGATCCGGTAATGCGGTGGCCCTGCGCCTGCAGCATGCCGGCGAGTGAAGCCATGGCAGTGCCACAGATGCCGATGAGATGGATGTGGCGGCGGGCAGATTCGGTGTACGGCATCGGTCCAGTCTAGAGGCTGACCGCCGATTCCAGGAGACGCAGGGTTGGTTCTGCCGTGAGGTCGAGCTCGGCGTGAATGCCAAACGGCAGCGTGATGTTGGGGCTGTCCACGTGGCCGCTGCGCAGGCCGACGGCGACCGGGCCGGCGAAGTCTGAAAAGCGGTGCAGCAGGGCCTGCTCGAGCAGATGGTATTCGTGGGACCGGGCTTCGGGGTCTTCCGCCGTGAGGCACTGGGTCATGTCGCCCAAGACGATCGCCTGAATGCGGTCGAGCACGCCAGCGTACTGCAGGTGCAGGAGCATGCGGTCCCACTGGTAGGGTTTGGTGCCGACTTCTTCGAGGAAGAGGATGCCCTTGCCGCGCGGTGGTTCAAGCGCCCAAGGCGTGCCGAGCGACTCTACAATCAGGGACAGGCAACCGCCAAACAGCGTGCCCTGGACCGGCTCACGGCTTGATCCCTGTTTAAGCGGGCGTAGACCATCCCCTGTGCCGAGCTTCCAGGGGGCTGTTTGCGTAAGGGCGGCATGAAAGCTGCGCAGGTCCACGCCATCTTCTAGGCGGTTGCCGCGGGCAAAGTCCGGCGAGAGCATGGGTGCATAGAACGTGACCAGGCCGCAGGTCTGGGCGAGGTACTGGTGCAGGGTAGTGTGATCGCTGAAACCGAGAAAGGGCTTTGGGTTCGAGCGGATCAGGTCGGCGTCCAGCAGTGGTAACAGTTCCGCAGTACCCCAGCCGCCGCGGGTGCACAGGATGGCGTCGATAGTTGGATCGCGAAACGCCGCGTGCAGATCCTCGGTGCGTTGCACGGCAGTGCCGGCGTGGTAGAGCGGGCCGGCGGCGAGCGCGTTCGGAAACACAACAGATCGATAGCCCAGAGTGTGGAGTCGTTCGAGGCCGAGGGTGACGAGATCCTGCTTCGGCGTGCTTGCGGGGGACACAATGGCGATGCGAGCGCCGGGTTGGAGCGCTTTTGGCTTCATCATGCGGGCGCCAGAACCGGTGCGGCGTGGGCGTTTGCCTGGCCGACGCAGACGATATCCGCCGGGCCGATTAGGCGCATGGGAGCGTCATTTGCGGGCCACTCAACCTGTTGCGTTCCGCCGAGGTTGGTTGCGCTAAGGGAGCGGGCGCCGCCACGCAGAGCGATGGTGGCGGCGGCTGATGCACAGGTGCCGGTGCCGCTTGAGGTCGTGGGGCCGACGCCGCGCTCGTAGATGCGAAACTCGATCTCCGCCGGGCTGACAACGTGCACAAACTCCACGTTGGTCCCGTGGGGAAAGTCCGGATGCGTGCACAGGTAGGCGCCCAGGGCTTGCCATGGATGACCGCAGGTGCGGAAGTCCGGATCATCCGTGAAGACGACGAAGTGCGGGTTGCCGACATCGACTGCCGCACCCTGGACCTCGCCGATCCCTTCAACCACGACCGTGCGTTCCCTCACACGAGGTGCGCCCATCTCTGTGGCAATGGTGAAGTGCTCGCGTTCGCATGCGACTACCGTGGAGGTGAGCGGGCCACCGCCTGTCTGTAGCGTCGACCGCTGCAGACCCTCGTCATAGGCAAGCCAGGCCGCCACGCAGCGGGTGCCGTTGCCGCTCAACTCCGCCTCGGATCCATCGTGATTGAACAGGCGTAGCACGTGTTTGCCGTCCGGCTGACGATCGATGAATTCGATGCCGTCGGCACCCACGCCGGAGTGCCGTGAGCAGAGCGCGCGAGCGATGGCAGGGTGATTGCCCTGTGCGTGCACTTCTTCCACCAGCAGAAAATCGTTGCCGCAGGCGTGGGCTTTGACGAAGGGGATCATGGGGTTTCTTTGAACCTGTCGGAACGGTAAAAGTGAGCACAGGGTTGGCCGGTGTGACACAGAATTTCAATCTCGCTGAGCCCTGCGGGATGCGCCTTCACGGCGGCTGCAACCGGATCGGGATCCTGCTTGTTGTCGAGCGCGATGATCAGGCTTGCATGCCCGGCAGGGTCTTTGCGCGCGGCGTCGAAGCTTTGCGAGTCCAGTGGACTGACTAGATGTTTCAGGGGAATCCCCGCATCCTGCACGGCGCCAATGTGGTCATTGGTATTGAACAGAATAACGGCGCCCGGGCCGGCGCGCAGCATTTCCGCGGCCAGTGCTTTTTCAAACGGGATGCGGGTACGCGCGTTGACGACAGCCTCGTCGAAGACCAGCGGCGGCCGGCCCACCCACGTCCAGGGATGCCTGTGCAGCGACTGCAGAATGGTGCCGGCAGTGCCAAACATGAGTACGGTATTGGCGACAATGGCCAGCAGCGATGCAGCGACCAACGCGTCGGCAAGACGTACACGCATGGCTTTCTTGCCGGGGTCCTCTGCGCCCTGTTCCGTACCGCCGGTCAGCCGGAGCCAGCGCCACAGCGCCGCCATGGCAAAGGTGCCGAACAGTGCAAACGCGGGCAGCAGTTCCATGCCATAGCGAGAGTTGTACCAGGCATGCGGGTACACCTGCGGGATGAAGATGGGTACCGAACCCCATGCAATGGAGTACACGTAGAACGGCAGCGGCAGCCACAACAACGTTGCCACGCGATTGAGCCTTGACCGCCACAGCAGCCACGTACCAGCGATTGCACCGGCGAGCAGCGCAAATCCAGTCTCAAAGGCTGCTGCGTCCAGCTGCGCGGCACGCGTGTAGTACAGGAAGGCGTACAGCGGATTATGCCAGCCGTGATACTTGCCTGCGCTCGGGGGCGACGTCTTTTTCAGGATGGACGACGCGGAGTACGGACCCCGCATAAAGTCGAGCCAGTCCCCCTCGTACCTGGCGTTGTAGGCAAACCAAAGCAGGGGCCCGGCAACAATAATGGCCGTGGTTGCAACAAAGGCCGGCGTCGTTTGGCGGCGTACGTCCACGGAGCTCTGAAACCACCGCACTGCGAGGACGCACCAAATTACCGCACCAACAATCCAGCCGTCATACCGCGTGAGCACCATGGCGAATACCAGACCCGCTGCGACAAGCATCCGGCCTGAAGCGATGCGGGGCTTTGCTGCCCGGAGGGCGTCCACAGCCTCAAGCGTCATGGCGGTGGACCAGACCAGCAGCGCCAGAAAAAGGGGCTCGGTCATGGCCGTGGTGGCAAGGTAGAGCAGGTTTGGATTCAGCGCAAGAAAGGCCGTTGCCACAAATGCCCAGGAGATGGGCATGAGTCGCCGTGCCAGCCGGTACATGCCGAGATTGCCGGCGACGTATGCCACCAGGGAGGGTACCGCACCGGCAATCCCGTTCTGCCACCAGTCCATGCGCTGCACCAGTGGCAGCATCAGCAGGTGCGGCAACGGCAGCCACACGCCACCAAGCTGGGCCAGCCCCGGGTAGTGCGCATCCAAAATGCGCCGTGCAATACCCAGGTGGGCGACCGCATCGCCATACAGCAGGAGCCAACCATTGCGTGCGCACACCAGAAAGGCCAGAAAGCCGAGCACCAGCGATGCGATCGCCACAGGAAACAGTTCGCTGCGGTGCGCGGGGTAGATGCCGTCGGGCGTGCGATTGGCAAAGCCGGGCGGCAGCGAGGCGGCACGAGAAGGCCGGCGCGGCGTGCGCGTTTTGATCTGACTGCTGCGCGGTGCAGTGACGGTGCGTGTGCGTGCCATGGGTCTGCTGTTAGGGTACCGTGTGCTACGGCTTCGGTCGAAGGGGGCGCTCTGCTGTACTTACCGGCAGAGCGCCTCCAGCGCACCGTACGGCTTTTCTTTCTCTGTCGCGTCCATGTCACGCGCCGTCATCAGCAATTCCGTGTAGGTGCCACCGTCATAGTCCCCGTTTTCCGGGTCGGTTCGGTAGGCCTTGTCTTTGAGCGCCTTCGCCATGTCGATAAAGGTGACACCATGCCGGCGGTACAGCGCGATCAGCTCCGGCAGCATTTTTGCGTCAAACGCGCCAAGGTGCATGAGCAGCACATACGGGATGTCGCGGTGGAAGACCTGTTGCGAGAGGCCTCGATCGATGTCGAGGTACTGCTCGGCTGTCGCCAGATAGCTGTCGTGCAAGTATTGGAGTGCGGTCGTGTCGCCTTTCGCACTGCAACGCGCATACGGATCGTTCCACAGGTAATCCTCGAAGTCCATCGTGACTTCGGCAATCTTGTAGCCGCGCGCAAGCAGGCCGGCACGCACCGCACGGTGCTTTTCCACGGTATCGCCCTCGTGCAGATAAGGGTAGCGAAACCATCGCGAATCGCCCTTGTGGTCGAAGCGCTTCAGCATCGCCTCGTTCCTGTCGACGTCGGCCAGAAACTGCTCGGCGGTAAGCGTGTTCAGATCGGGGTGTGCCCAGGTGTGATTGCCGAGTGGCTGATGATGGTCGTGCCATGCCTGCAGCACGCCAACCGTTTCCGGTTCGTCTTCGACACTTTGCGCGTTGATAAACCCCCAGGTACGCGGCATGTGCTCGCGCTGCAACGTGGCGAGGATCGAGTCGGTGAGCTGCTGGCGCGTGACGTCCGGTGGCAGGTCACCGTGCGCGGGCAGATCGTCGAAGGTAAACGCGAGCTTTTGTGCGTGCAGCGAAGTCACGGCAAGCGGCAGCGCGAGAATACAGAGCAGGGTGCGAAATGCGCGCATGCGTCAGGGTATCCCGTTCCGGGAAAAAGTGGTGTACGACGTTGGGCAGGCATGCCCGTCAACGGTGGCCACTGATCCACTGCACGCATGCGCGACGACGATGCTCGATGACAGCAGGTTTAGTCGTCCAGGTTTAGTCGTCCGGCAGGTTTAGTCGTCCAGGTGGGAGAGCTCTCGGAATGTCTGGAAGCGCTCGTCGATTTGAGCGCGCGTGGTGCGCTGCAGACGTTCCGTGCCGAAGGCCTCGACGGCAAAGCTGCCCAGGACGCCACCATAAAACAACGCCCTGCGAAAAACGGCGGGGGTCAGTTCCGGCTGCGACGCGATGAAGCCGTAAAAGCCGCCGGCAAAGCTGTCGCCCGCACCCGTCGGGTCAACCACGTTCTCCATGGGCAGCGCGGGAGCGCGGAAAGGCTGCGGTACACCCGAGAGGCCAGGAAACGATGCTGCGCTGAAAAACGCCGTCGCGCCGTACTCGCCGTGCTTGATCACGAGCGACTTGGGTCCAAGTGCCATCACTTTTTTCGACGCCGCAACCAGGTTTTGCTCCCCGCTCAGCAGGCGCGCTTCGGTGTCGTTAATGATCAGGATGTCGAGTTCCGCGAGCACCTTGTCCAGATTCGCGCGATGATCGTGAATCCAGTAGTTCATCGTATCGCCCGCCACAAGCTTGACGTTTGGCATGGCCTGGCGCACCTGCAGCTGCAGCACAGGGTCGATATTGGCCAGGAACAGGAGATCGGAATCGCCATAGCTTGCCGGAATCTTGGGGGAGAACGTACCAAAGACATTCAGGTCTGTGCCCAGCGTCTTTGCCTCCGCCATCGTGCCTTCATAACTACCGGTCCAGTGGAAGGAGAGCCCCTCCACTTTTTCAATGCCAGCCGTGTCGATCTGCTTTTCTTTGAAGACCGACTCCTGCCGCGGCCCGAAGTCGGACCCGACGACACCGACGACCCGCACCGGAGAGAAAAACGAAGCCGCAAGGGCAAAATGCGTTGCAGCGCCGCCGAGCACCCTGTCGCGGTGCCCGGAAGGCGTGGTGAGCGTATCGAAAGCGACTGAACCAACAACAAGGATGGACATGGATCTCCTAATAATTCAACTGGCGGATGCAGTGTTGTGGTGGACTTCGCGCTCAAACGGCTTATGCGTTGTACTTGTCCAGAAAAATCGAAAGCCTCTCACGCGTTTCCGCCGGGATCAGACTCTTGTCGGTCATGATGGCGTACTGCAGGGCGTTGGCAGAGGGAGTGCCCGAGTTGTCTGCCGGCAGTGCGCGAACGGCGCCGGCGAGTACCTTTTGTGCATTCGCGGTGTTCTCGTGAATCACCTTCATGACTTGATCCACAGTGACATCGTCGTGGCCTTCGCGCCAGCAGTCGTAGTCCGTGACCATGGCCAGCGTCGCGTAGCTGATCTCCGCCTCGCGCGCGAGTTTCGCCTCCTGCAGGTTGGTCATGCCAATCACATCGGCACCCCATTGGCGATAGAGGTTTGACTCCGCGCGAGTCGAAAACTGCGGCCCTTCCATGCAGACGTAAGTCCCACCCAGCTTGCCAACGACGCCGGCCGCGCTGCAGCCCTGCGCAAACGCCTGGGACGCGACCGCATCGACCGGGTCGCCAAACGCCACGTGCCCAACGATGCCTTCGCCGAAAAACGTCGCGGTGCGCGCAAAGGTCCGGTCGATAAACTGGTCCGGGATCACGAAGTCGGTGGGCTTGTGCTCCTCTTTGAGTGAACCGACCGCCGATACCGAGAGGATAAAGCTGACACCCAGCTTCTTCATGGCATAGATGTTGGCACGAAAATTGATTTCTGACGGGAGGATGCGATGGCCACGCCCATGTCGTGCCAGGAACGCAACACTCCGTCCCTCCAGCGTGCCAAGCACGATGGACTCCGACGGCGGCCCGAACGGCGTGTCCACCGTGATCTCCATGGTGCTGGTGAGGCCAGGCATGGTGTATAGCCCACTGCCGCCGATAATGCCGATGTCCGCATGTTGCACGTAGTTCTCCCGCGTGTGGCTCAAGTGTGGTGCGCCGTCCGTTAGTGTACCCGCGGGCACCACCTGCGGCGACCATTGGCCTCTGGCAGCCCCTGCGGTTCCGGGTGGAGCGGCGACGTTACACACGTCGAAGCCCGTACCCGCGTTGAATCAATGGAGGCGGGTTGTGGACAGAGAGCCACCTTCACCGGAGCCGACCATCACGGATGCAGAAGCTGAGACTGCCAGAATCGACCGCCGCCGACAGGTAATCGACCTCAACAGCAATCGCTGCATGGCTCACCCTGCCGACCACGTACACGCGACGCTTCGTGTGCACCTTTCAGAACGCCTGGTGCAGCAAAGGTAACGTGACCCCGCCTGCAACATGCAGCATGGCGGCCACCCCTAGCGCTAATTCTCCGCGAGGCATATCGCCTTGCATGGCCGCACTTTGGATGGGCCCGACACCCTGCACGTCACGCATCTTTATCTCCAACTGCCGTGCCAGCGGTCGTTGGAAGCCTTCGCTGATGAAGAGTGTTTTGTCCACCAGCGACAACATGAGATCGCCTTCGGGCGAGGTGAACATCTGCCGGTCGACGCTCGCGTCCCCATCCGTTACCGGCTGCAAATGATCGTATTTGCGCGCCAGCTGCGTGGCATAGACCCGCATAAAACTGCGGGCAGAATCCTCGTTCTTCCACCGGCTCAGGTAAAGCAGGCCTAGCGATCCGGTCGTTTTCTTTTCCGAGGCCGTGGCTGCTTTTCTCTGCGCGGCATAGTAAACGCCGCCATCCCACGCCTCCGCCAGCGGACCGGCAAGCTGCTGACCGCCGAACAGTTCAGCAGTCATTCGCACATCAAGCTCGCCCATCACACCAATGTCGTACGGCGTCCATTCCTTGTCGAGAAGCGGATGAACGTCTGGCATGGCAAGAATCGGTACCGGTGTGCGGGCAAGGTAGTCTTCCGGGTGCAGGATCTCGTGCGAACTGGTGGGAGGATGATCCAGCGCGCCTGCAAAGGCGATGCCGACGTTGCCACGAACAAGCAGGGCCTGCTCAAACGCGAGGCCACTGGTGTACGGAAACAGCAAAGACTGTTGCAGCACCAGAGGCGCGCGCGCCAGGATGGGCGAACTATTGGTGTCACCCGACATCTGCTGCAGGCGATCGCCCATTTCCGGCACATCCTTCAATGTTTTGCCGGTGTCCTTAATGCCGTAGTCCACAAAGGTGACCATCGCCTGGCCTTCAGTGACAGCCTGCCGTGCGGTCGAATCCTCGTCCGTCTGCACCTGCAGGTTGTCGCCACGTTCGTCGTGACTCATGTCATTTGGCTGGGGGCTGCTCCACTTTTCCAGGCCGACACGATCGTCCTGCAGCGCATGCGTCAGCTCGTGGGCCATGACCGGCTTTTGCTCTTCCGGCTTTACCCAGTCCAGCAGGTTCACGGTGCGCGTCTTGGGATCGTAAAAACCGGCAACCTGCTCCGTCAGGAGGCTGAGCAGAAAGGGCTGCAGGTCGAAATCACGATCAAGCAGGCCGAACTTTTTCAGCACCAGTTCCGCACGCTGCATTCGCTTGGCGCCCTCGTCTTCTGCCATTTTGTCGTGCAGGATGCGGGTGACCTCTTCCCGCGTGCGAATCACCCGCTTGATCGGGTGGGTGCTGGTCAGCCGGGTGTCTTTACTCACAAACGCGAGGATGCCGTCGATGGAGGCAAGCAGGTCGGCTGCCTGCTGCCGGGTCAGGTGCGTGTCGCCAGAGGTCGTCGGCTTGGCGCCGGTGGCACTGGCGGCACCGTTCTGCCCAGCTTTCTGTGCACCCTCGGCACCGGTAGGTGGCGCGGGTACCGTCCCGGTGGCCTGCGCCAGAATGGGAGCAGCAACCAGCGTGGCACACAGGGCAACACTGGCCAACCTGAGACATGACAGCGCGACAGCGTGGCGGAACGGGGAAACAGCGAGACGGACAATCAAGCAGCGAGACCTCGTGAACGGTGTGCACCCGGCAAAAGAGCAGCGCCGTATATCCTTCAAGTGTAGAGGAGCTTTAAACAGCAGCTATGCGCGATTCTTCGACAGTGGACGAGGCAAACGACCCTGTGCCGGCAACAGCCTCCGGTGAAAGTGCTGTGCTGGCCGGCTTGCATGCGCTCCGTACGGCTTCCGCGTGGATGCCGACCTCCGCCATCTGCTGGATTGCAGTGACGGGCCCGGACCGGGTGCGTTGGCTAAACGGAATGGTGACCAACAGCGTGCAGGCATTGACGGCCGGCAGCGGCGCGTACACCTTTCTGCTCAGCGCGCAGGGACGGATCCAGGGGGATGCCGTCGTGTGGGCCGAGCCGGATCGCCTCTTGCTGGAGACCGATTGCGCGCAGGTGCAGCCGCTGCTCGATCTGCTTGACCGCTTCATCATCATGGACGACATCGAGCTGGTGGCGGTCCAGCGCTTTGGCGTTGTCGTTGCAGGTCCTGCGGCTGCGGTCGTTGTGGAGAGTCTGGGACTTGCAGTGCCCGCGGCGGAGATGCTTGCGACCAGCGGAGCCTGGCAGGGACACAGCGCTGCGGTCTTGCGCGCCTACGGACCAGCCGTGCCGCGTTACGAACTGTGGTTCGACACAGAGACGGCGGTGGACGCACTCACGGCGGTGTTGGCGGCAGAAGCGGAGGTGCCGGCAGAGAGCTTCGAGTTGCTCCGCCTGCTCGAACAACGGCCCGTCTTCGCGGCAGATGGAACCGGCGACCTGGGCGACCGTGACTTACCGCAGGAAACGGCACAGACTCGCGCGCTGCATTTTTCGAAGGGTTGCTACCTCGGCCAGGAAATTGTCGAGCGCATTCGGTCGCGCGGTCAGGTACACCGCACCTTTTCAGCCTTCACGCTGCAGGGTGAAATCCCGCCTGCCGGCACGGAGTTGCTCGCCGATGGCAAGCCAGCCGGCCTGTTCACAAGCATTGCATCGCAGGACATTGATGGAGAGCGGCTGGCGCTGGGATTTGCACGACGCGAGGCGCTGGAGCGCGGAAGTCCACTGACCTATGCCGGCGGTATCGCGGAAGCCCGCAGGCGGCCGGGTGCATCCTAACAAGCAAGTTTGGTGCGACAGAGAGAACGGGAGACGCATGTCTGAGCAGGAAAAGCCTTTTGTCATTAACGATCGTCGCAAGTTTCGTGCGGACGGCGAGTTGCGCGAACCGGCGCCGGATCGCCAGGGCACGGATGAATCCACAGTGACGCTGCGCCCGCAGGACGCCTTCGAGAGTAGTGCGCGCGTTCTGCCCTTTGCCGACACGCATGCACGCGACGGCGCGGAAACTGTGCCCGCGCCGCGCGAAGAGCAGCGCAGCAGTGGACCGATTCCCATCAACTCCGCGCACATCATCACTCCGGCACCGGAACCGGACGAAAATGCGTCGCAGCAGGTTACAGCGATCCATGGCGATCCCGATGCCGCTGACGACACCCTGCCGCCCCCGCCCACCGCTGAGGAGGTGGCCCAGGTAAAGGCCGCCTATGAGGCAACGGCCGATCGTCTGGAAACAGTGATGCGCGCGACCAATCCGGGCGCGGAACACCTGCCACCCATGGATTTCACGCGGCTCGTGCAAAGCATCTACATGAGCGCCATGATGCAGCTGGGCGCGGGTACACCGCAGGGCGAACAGGCGCGCGTCGACCTGATGGGTGCCAAGCAAAGCATCGACATGCTTACAGTGATTGCCGCCAAAACAGATGCCAGCCTGGACGCAACAGAGCTTCGCCTGCTGGATTCAGCACTGTTCGAGCTGCGCATGGGCTTCCTGGAGATCACGCAGCTACTTGCCCGCCAGGCACAAACCAAGCAGGGTGCACCCGGTTCCTCACCATTTGGCATGCCAGGAGCCGGGCCGGGCGGTCCGCGCATCGTCAGCTAGGTTGGCGGCTTGATTGCAGCTCCACCAGTAGCGGGCGTTGTCGCGACCATGATTTTTCTCGGTACGGGTACGAGCATGGGCGTGCCGACGCTTGGCTGCTCGTGTTGTGTTTGCCGATCCAGCGACGCACGCGACCGGCGGTCCCGCTCCTCAATCGCCCTGCGGTTCAATCAGCGCGTTGTTCTGATTGACACCGGCCCGGACTTTCGCGAACAGCTCCTGCGCGAGCACATTGGCTGTGTTGATGCCGTGTTTTACACGCATGGGCATGCAGATCACATTCTGGGCTTCGATGATTTACGGCCCCTTACGTTTGGCAAGGTGGGACTTACGCCGCTCTACGCGGACGATGCAACGGCGGACATTTTGGAGCGGGTCTTCGAGTACACCTTTCGCAAGGTCGACCGTTACCCAACCAGCGCGCGCGTCGATCTCAAACGATTGTCTGCGGCACCGGGAACGGTTGTCCCCCTGTTTGGGGCAAATTTCGAACGCCTGCCGGTGACGCATGGTCGCACCACGATTGCGGGCTATCGCTTTGGCGATGCAGCTTACCTGACCGATATGAGCGACATTCCTGAAGCCAGCATGGAAAGGCTACAGGGACTGGATGTGCTGGTGCTGGACGCGCTGCGACGCGAGCCCCACCCCAGCCACAGTCACCTGGACCGAAGCGTGGAACTTGCGCAGAAGATTGGGGCGAAGCGCACCTACTTTACGCACATTTCACATGATCTGGGCCAGGCCGATCTCGATGCGGAATTACCGCCCAACATCCGGCTCGCCTATGACGGGTTGCAGGTGGAGTTTCGGATCGCATGACCAGCTCCGTGTTCAAAGGCCTAGAGGCCATCCCCACCAACTTTGGACCAAGTGTCGTGACCATCGGCAACTTCGACGGCGTGCATTGGGGTCATCGTGCGGTGATTGAGAAAGTTGTTGCGCGTGCGCGGAGTCTCGGCGCCCGATCGGTGCTGGTGACCTTTGACCCGCACCCTGCCGTCGTTCTGCGCCCGGACAAAGCACCGAAACTGCTCACCCTGCTGCCGGAAAAGCTGAGATTGCTCGGTGCTCTCGGACTGGATGCCATTGTCGTTCTGCCATTTACGCTAGCGCTGCAGCAGACCCCGGCACGAGCATTTGCGGAAACCATGCTGCGCGACCGCCTGCATGCAGTGGAGGTTCACGAGGGCGAAAATTTCCGCTTCGGCTACCAGGCTTCCGCCGATATCGACGGCTTGACGGCGCTGGGCAAGGATCTTGGCTTTGCTGTGCGCACCTACGAACCGGTCGTACTCGACGGCGCCGCGGTGTCGTCCAGCCGTATCCGCGTTGCGGTTGCAGCGGGCGCCATGACGACCGTACGGCATCTGCTCCGTCGGCCCTTTTCTGTATGCAGCACACCGGCGCGGGGCCGGGGCTACGGTACGCGATACGCCGTTCCAACCGTCAACCTGGCTCCGTACGCCGGCCTGCTCCCCGGAAACGGCGTCTACGTGACGGAACTGCAGGTCGGCAGCGATGAGAGTGCGGAGTGCTTCGACGGTGTCACCAATGTCGGCAACCGGCCCACCTTTGGCGAGGACTCCTTCGCCGTGGAAAGCTACCTTCTGCACTTCCACCCGATTGTGCTTGAGGAGTCAACGCCGCTGCGCCTGACGTTCCTGCATAAGCTCCGCGAGGAACGCAGGTGGCCGACGCCCGAAGCGCTCAAGGCGCAAATTATACGGGACGTCGTCAAAGCCGAGCGCTACTTCGCTCTCAAAAAGCAACTCAGCGGGCCATCGTCTCCATTGATGTAAAGCCGCGGAAGCTGTGTCTGAGCTGTCCGGCATGCCAGGGCGCAAGGCTCGCAACCCGTTTCATTTAGCAATGCTGGCATGAGTCGAGAATGTCTATCGCAACGCACCCTGCGCTGTTGGCCCGGTCGGCGGAGTCGGTATAGCCGGTGCCGGTGTGGAGGAATCAGGTGGCGTATCTGCAGGCGTATCGTTGGTCGGCGCAGGTGGGGCAGGCGCCGCCTTCGGCGTGTTCTCCGGATCGTCCGTGTCGTCCATGTCACTGGGCGGTTTGGCGGGTTTGTCTTCGGTTGCCGCAGGCTCCGAAGGCGTCGTCGGAACGTCCAGCTTCTTGACGGCGCCAGACGGAAAAGCCTCGTTGGGCGTGCGGGCGATGGCAGCGCGCATAAAGGTGATCCACGCCGGTAGCGCCGCCTTTGCCCCCGTCTCCTTTTCCCCAAGGGTTTGCCGGTTATCGAAACCGATCCAGGTGCCACAGGTCACGGATGGACTGAACCCGACGAACCATGCATCGGTATAGCTGTTCGTGGTCCCTGTCTTGCCACCCAGCGGATGTTTGAGTTCTGCACCGGCGATCGCCGCCGTCCCGTAGCTGGGAACAGCCTTGAGCAGCACCATCATGGTGCGGGCCGTCTGGACCGAGATGATCTCCGTCACTTTTGGCGCAACTGGCTTCAGCGGCAGGCCGTCCGCCTGCACGATGCGCCGAATCACATGCGGCTGAATCCGGATACCGTCATTTGGAAACACGGAGTAGGCAGCCACCTGTTCGTCGAGTGTGAGCGATGCGGAACCAAGCGCTACCGGCAGAAACGGCGGAATCGCCTGGGTGATGCCAAACCGGTGCGCGACCTCAATCACCTTTCGAATTCCAATCTTGTTGGCCAGCTTCAATGCCGGAATATTGCGCGACTCCGCAAATGCGGAGGTCAGCGTCATCGTACCCCTGTAATTTGGCTCGTAGTTGTGGGGCGTGTACGGCCCATTGGGCGTGTAGAAGCTCGTCGGCGCATCCACGATCGTGTCGGTTGGCTTGGCGCCGGCCTCCACCGCGGCGGTGTACACATACGGCTTAAAGGAGGAGCCCACCTGCCGTTCAGCCTGTGTGGCGCGGTTGAACTGCGATAGCGCGTAGTCGCGGCCGCCGACCATGGCCAGCACCTCGCCATTGCTGTTGTCGACCGCCATCATGCTGGCCTGCGCGCCGCTGTCCTGCTGCAGGCTGGCGTGCATGGTGCCGGCGCGTGTTGCATCTTCGATCCGCACATAGGCAATGTCACCGCGCTGCAGAATGCTGTCCGCATGGGTCGTCGTCCACGCCCAGTCCTGCGGAAAAATCTCGGCGTACCGGTTGCCGATACGCACAAGCACGTGTCGATTGGTGACGTCCATGACCAGCGCGTGGAAGTAGCTGCCAGTGGCAATGGCGTCGGCCCAGTCCGGATGCTGGTAGGTTTGCAAATCGCCGCCACCCGGCAGAATGTTCTGCAGCTTGCCCTTCCATCCGTGCCGGCGCTCGTACTCGGCCGTATTGTCGAGCACTGCCTTGTTGGCCACAATCTGCAGATCAAGGTCGAGCGTTGTATACACCCGCATGCCGGTACCGTGCACCTGGTCGGTGCCATATTGCTGCTCCAGTTGCCGGCGCACCTCCTCCACAAAGTAGGGCGCAAGTGTCGTCGGCTGCACCTCAATGTGCAAGCCGAGCGGTGCCTGGCTTGCCTCATCCAGCTGAGCCTGGGTGATCTTTCCATCCTTCCGCATCTCGCTCAGGACCAGGTTGCGGCGCTTCAGCGCCCGCTCTGGCCGGCGAATGGGCGAGTACCCGTACGGGCCCTTGGGCAGAGCGGCGAGCAGTGCTGCTTCCGGCAGCGTCAGGTCGTGCACATGCTTGCTGAAGTAGTACTCGCTGCCGGCTTCAAAGCCGTAATTGCCACTCCCCAGGTAGATCTGATTGCAGTACAGCGCAAAGATCTGTTCCTTGGTAAAGTGGCGCTCAATTTGTACCGACAGCAAAATCTCCTGCAGTTTGCGCGAAAACGTCTGTTCGAAAGAGAGGAACAGGTTGCGCGATAGCTGCATGGTCAGCGTCGACGCACCCTGCCGCCGACCTTTGCTTCGGATGTCGACCACCGCCGCACCGACGGCACGAAACAGATTAATGCCAGCGTTCGACTCAAAGCTCTTGTCTTCAATGGATAAGATGGCGTCGTGCAGGTTCGTCGGAATATCGTTGTAGGACACGACCACACGACGTTCCAATGCAAAGGACCCAAACGTGCGACCATGCACATCCAGCAGCTCTGTGGTGGTGCTTGGCCGGTAGTGTTCCAGATCTTCGATCTGCGGCAAATCCGTGATCGAGACCAGGGTGTAGCCCACAAGACAGCCGAAGATGGCCGACATGGTCAGCAGAGAGATGAAGATGACGCGTCGTTTCTTCCTGCGCGTCGGAAATCGGTCGTTCCAGCGCTGAAAGAGCCAGTCGAGCCGGCCCGGACGCGGCTTGTACAAGTCACGATCTGGTGGTGGTGCGGGTTCGCGGGTAAACAGGCTTGGCACGGCACCCTCACAGTATCACGCAGGCTCGATCCTTCACCGAACCTGCAGTGAGGCCAGCTTCACATGCATTGCAGGCGACGCTGTCGTAAAGAAAGACGCGCCTTTCAGCACTCACTGCAGTCTCGGCTGCCGTTGACCGGCGCTGCCGTGAGGAGCAGCCTAAGCAGCCTTGTTCTTCAGTACGTCCAGGGCCTTGTTCAACTGGTCGTCAATTGCCGCCGCAGGCTTGGCAGCAGGAACCGCCGGCTTGGCAGAATTCACCGTCGGTGTTGCAGCCGTGGACGTCGTTGCAGCGCTGTCCTCGTCCTCTTCGTCCCCGCCCGCAGCGGCGAACTCCGCATCGGAAGCAACCGGGATGCTGGGGGTGATCCCCTCATCCTGCAGCTTCTTTCCGCTCGGCGTATGGTACTTCGCGATCGAGAGGATGATCGCCGAGCCGTCCGGCATCTCAAACGTCTTCAACTCCGACCCTTCCCCAAATGTCTTTTCGCCCACGATCTCGGCGCGCTTGGAATCGAGCAAGGCTCCCGCCACCAGTTCGGCTGGACCGGCTGTACCGCGGTTGACCAAGGTCACCATTGGCGCGCTTGTATTGATCGATTTGCCGGCATCCGCCGTAAACGTCTGCTTCGCGACCTTCTGGCCTTCCAGCGTTGCCAGCGTCCCGGACTTCACAAAAAAGTTTGCAAGCCTCAGGCCGTCCGCGTCATCTCCCGTGGACACATCCCGCAGATCGAGCAGGATTTTCTTCGAGCCCATCTGCTTCATGTTCTTCAGGCGTGTTTCCACCTGTTGAATGTGGTCATGATCGATGACCCCCGGCTTTAAATAGAGAATGGTGTTGCTCTCGTAAAACACCTCTGCAGTGGGTGTCGGCGCAATGACGGTGCGCGTCAACTCCAGCTTTTCTGGTTTGCTCTTGCGCGGCCGAATAATTGCCAACGGCAGTGTGCTGTTTGGTGCGCCATCCAGAAGGACGTTAATGCTGGCCAGCGACAGGTCTCGCGTGCTGGTATTCCCAATGGATTCAATCACATCACCGTCGCTCAGGTTCGCCTTGTCGGCAGAACTGCCCGCGACCACAGAGATAATCGTCGCGTAGTAGCCGCGCTTGGCGACGTTGATACCGACCGACCCCTTGGCCACAAGGTGCGCTTTGTAGCCTTTGTACTCCTCCGGCGTGAGATAGCTTGAGTTTGAGTCCAGCGTTTCCAACAGGCCACGCAGGGCACCGTTGGTCACGGTCGTCATCTTCGGGTCTTCCACATAGTCTGTCTGAATGTGGCGCAGTACTTCGCCATAGATGCGCATCTGTCGGTATGCGCCCTCGTCATCGCTGGCCACAGCAGCCTGCACCCCGTGCAGGTTCGCGCCCACAAACATGGTGAGCAGCAGGATGGCAGAAACGGCAAGCAGAGAAATCTTTAACGACTTGGGCATACGGCAGAACGCTCCAGGGTGGTGCGGGTATGGCGCTGACTGTTAGACGCCGCACGCGTTTTGATAGCATACGCCTGCCGCCTGGGAGTCTCAGAGCGGAGTCACTCATAGTTACCAGGCCCAAAGCAGGGCTGGTTTTGTGAGAACCTCGCCCTACGCCGGAGAGCCGATGCCCCGAATGCGGCCGGCGATCCTTGTAGCAGTTTTGCGAGGGGGGCAGGGGATCGTTGGTGGCGGTGACTGGAATCGAACCAGTGACCTACGGGTTATGAGTCCGTCGCTCTAACCATCTGAGCTACACCGCCAGGTGCTTTCGAGTTCGTCGCGGCGAGTCAGCCACAGGAACGATCGCTTGCAGGCCTTATTCTATCGGAAGTGCGAGACAGGGCAAAGGCAGCGGAAAACAAGGCCGGCATCGTTGCAGTCATTCCAGCGCGACTGCGATCGACCAGGCTGCCGGGCAAGATGCTGCAACCCCTGCTCGGCCGGCCATTGCTGCAGTGGACGGTTGAAGCAGCCATGCGGTGCCCGCAACTCGACCGCGTGATCATTGCGACGGACGCCGAGGAAATTGGCACGTTGTGCGACCGTGAAGGCTGGACCTGGGAAATGACGAGCAGCACGCTGCTTAGCGGCACCGACCGCATGCATGCCGTGGCCAAAACTGTCCCTGCAGACATTTACGTGAACATACAGGGGGACGAGCCGCTGCTGCGGCCAGAGCACGTCGAGGCCCTGCTGCGGCCGTTTGCACGCGGCCCACACGTGGAAATTACGACGGTCAAGACCCTGTGCACACCAGCCAACCTCACCAATCCAAACGCCGTAAAGGTCGTTACGGCAGCCGACGGGCGCGCACTTTACTTCTCGCGCGCGTGTATTCCCTTTGATCGAGACGGTACCGGGGCAGAACACTGGAAGCACCTGGGCCTGTACGCCTACCGTCGCGACGCCCTGCTCCGCTTTGCCGCGCTGTCTGCAGGTGTACTCGAGAGGGTAGAAGGGCTGGAACAGTTGCGCCTTCTGGAACACGGCATTGGTTTGTACGTGGAGCCCATTGCCTTCGACACGGTTGGCGTGGACACGGCAGAGGACCTGCTGCGGGTCGAAGCACTGCTGCGATCGAGAGTGGATTGCGGCCGCGGTCCTGCTGCCTGACCCGGCGCACCCGATGCCGCGAAACCGGCGACCGATCCCTTTTAGCGGGAACGAACGGCATCCATGGAAAGCAACACACCCTGTTCGCCGACAGACGCATGCACGGCGGAGAGCGAAGGAACAACCCAGGTCGCGTCGCTCAACTCCGCCAGCACATGCGTGCCAAGCACGCCCAGCACGGAACAGCCGGCAGCCCGGCCAGCGCTAATGCCCGCCGGCGCGTCCTCGACCACAAGGCAATCTGCAGGCGCAAATCCGAGCATCGCCGCGCCCATAAGGTATGGGTCGGGCGCGGGCTTGCCGCGCGCCACGTCGTCCGCAGCGATAAGGCGACCCGGCACGGGTAGCCCTGCAGCCTTCAGCCGCCCGAGCAGCAGACGGCGCGTCGCGGAAGTCACAATCGTCCACCGTTCCGTTGGCAACGACTGCAGGAGAGCGGCAGCCCCGGGCAGCACCGTCAGGTCTGTCAGATCGTCCAGCTCCAGGTCTTCGATTGCCCGCAACCCCTCCACCGGGTCAATGTCGGGACGCAGAAATTGGATAATTTCGATGGCACGCATGCCGTGCGGTACCTCGAAGATCTCCGCATTTGGTACATCGTAGCGTCGGCACCACTCTCGCCAGCAGCGACGCACGGAGCCGATGGAACTGATGAGTACGCCATCCATATCGAAGAGCAGGGCCGCGACGGTGATGCTGGTAGAAACGGTCGGGTCCTGGAGGTCTGAGGAGATCTGCATTTTCGTATTGTAGGAGAGGTTTTGTCGTCCAAGCAGACCGCACAAGCCTCCTCAGGCCGCCGAACGAGTCGCGCGAAAGCAGGCTGAATTCCGTTGGAGCCGGGGTGCCGCGAGACCCGCAATATGTTGCCTTGCTGTCCGTTCTCAATGCATCCCTCGGGAGCAGAACGGGCGCTGCTTCCGCTAACCGGCGAGCACAAATGCTTCCGCAGCTTTTAAGATCCGGTCGACGTTTGCCTGCGATGACGACTCACAGTAGACCCGAAGCAGCGGCTCGGTCCCGGAGGCGCGCAGCAGCAGCCAGGTCTCCGCCGGCGCCGGACTCCCTGTGGCAGAATTGGCATCCTCCGGGACGTCCAGGAAGAATTTCATGCCATCGAGATCTTCCTTGCGCAGGACCCGAAGACCGGCCATCTGCTGCAGGTTGCCGGAGGCGCGCGCGATGGCTGATTGCTTCAGGCGGTCGTCGATATGCATGTCGATGCGTCCATAAAAATGGGCACCGTACTCGTTCTGCAACGATGCAACAAGCTCACCCAGCGTCTTCTTTTCGTCCGCCATCACGTTGGCCAGCAGCAGCGCATTCAGGATGCCGTCGCGTTCTGGAAGGTGGCGTTGGATCCCGATACCGCCGGACTCCTCGCCGCCCATGACGATCTCCTCCTTCAACATAAGATCGACCACGTACTTGAACCCGATGCCGTGCTCATAGAGCTTGCGCTCGTGCTGCGCGGCAATGCGGTCCAGCATCTTGGTGGTGTTAAAGGCGCGGGTCACGCCACCGGGCCAGCCTTTCCGCAGCAATGCCCAGCGCAGCAGGATGGCAAAGATCTTGTGCGCGTCGACGACATGTCCATGCTCATCCACGGCGCCGATGCGGTCGGCGTCTCCATCGGTGATCAAGCCGGCGTCGCAGCGCTGCGCGACGACTTCTACCTGCGCCAGTGCGATGTGCGGCAGAATCGGCTCAGGGTTGATGCCAGGGAAGGCGGGGTTTCGTTCTCCGCGGATCTCCACGGAAGGTATGCCCGCGCGGTCAAAGATGCTCTTGAGCACGCCGGAGCCGGCACCAAACAGGCTGTCGATCAGAAACCGATAGCCCGAGGCCCTGATGGCGGCCAGATCGACAAATGCCTCCAGGGCAGCAACGTAGGCGGGGAGGAAGTCTGTTGGCGTAATGGGCGCAGGCCGTGCAGCGTTCGGCAACGGTGCGCCGAGATACTGTTCAATCCGAGCGATAATGCCGGGCGTGCCGGACCCACCGAAGCTGGCCTTATATTTGACACCGTTCCACTGCGCGGGATTATGCGACGACGTAATCATGACGCCACCCGCAGCGCCCAGCGCTCGAACCCCGTAGGACAGGGCGGGCGTGGGTGTCACATCCGTGGCAAGCAGCACGGGAATACCGGCGCGGCTGAGCACGTCGGCAACCACGCCGGCGAACTGCGGCGAGCCAAAACGCGTGTCGAACCCAATGCAGACGCCGTTTGCGGGATTTTCATGGGCCAGCACGTAATGGGCGATGGCAGCAGCGGCAACCCGGACATTCGCGTACGTAAAGTCATCGGCGATGATGCCGCGCCAGCCGTCGGTGCCAAACTTTACAGGACTGGGGGGAATCTGGACGGCGGATAACAGGGTTTCGGGCAGGGTCGGGGTCATAGGCAGCCCAATTGTACCCAGTGAAACGCCGGCGTTCTGTTCCACAAAGGTGGACGTTGACCTACACCAATTCGTGACGGCTATGCTTGACCAGTTCGGTGACAACGCGTCCGACTTCCTGAGAGTGCGCGCGCGTGGTCACCAGCAATGCGTCCTCCGTCTGAACGACGACCAGGTCATTAACCCCCAGCAGCGCCACGGTCAGGCTTGGAGCGTAAACGTAGTTGCCACTTGCATCCAGCTGCAGGGTACCCAGCGCTTCTACCACATTGCCGTTGGCCTGGCCGTTGCCGAATTTACCCGCCTTGATGACGCGCTCACCCTTGTTGGTGCCGAGCTGCTCCAGAAAGTACTCGTGCAGCGCCGACCAGGAACCCAGATCGTTCCAGCCGAAGTCTGCTGGAATGCAATAGATACGGCTCGCGCCTTCACCTGCCTGAGACCGCGGCTCGAGAATGGCATAGTCGATGCTGATGCTTTCAACCGTGGGGTACAGTGCGGCAAACGTCGCCTCAAATTGCGGTGTGCCGAAACTGGCCGCAATCTGCTGCAGGGGCTGGAGCATGGTCGCGCAATTTTGCTCAAACGCCGCGATGAGTGTCTTTGCCGACCATAGGAAAATGCCACTGTTCCACTTAAAGTTGCCGGCTTCCAGGAACTTCTTCGCGGTGGGCAGATCAGGCTTTTCCGTGAAGCACTGCACGGCGTACATGTCCATGCCGGCCAAGCCGGGCAGATGTGCGGGTGAGCCCTCCTGGATATAGCCGTAGCCCGTCTCAGGCCGGGTTGGCGGCGCACCAAGCACCACGACGTTGTCGCCTGCCGCGGCAATGCGAATGCCCTCACGTATGCGCTGGACGAACAGCGCGTCGTCCGTTACGACGTGATCGGACGGAAAAATGCCAAGCACCGCATCCGGGTTGGTCCGCGCCACCAGCATGGCCGCAAGCGCACAGGCTGGTGCCGTATTGCGAGCGCAGGGCTCGCGCAGGATACTTCGCGGATCCACCTGGGGCAACTGGTGCGCAATGGTGTCGGCCAGCAGATCGTTCGTGATCACAAACAGCTGCGCAGCAGGCGCAAGCGGCAACAGGCGCTCGCAGGTCTGCTGGATCATGGTTTCCTCACCGGAAAGGGCGAGCACCTGTTTGGCGCGAGCGCGGCGGGAACGTGGCCAGAATCGCGTGCCACTGCCGCCGGCAAGAATCACAGGAACGAACTCGGGATCTGTGGGAGAAGGCATGCGCTCTCAGCAGTGTAGCGGAGCCGGCATCTTCATGCGCGGTGTATTGACGGGGTAGAAACCTAGGCGAGTGCCGCGAAAAAGGTGCGCAGGCGGTCCAGGCCCTTGTCAATGACCGGCCCCGATACCGCGTACGACAGGCGGATGTGGTCTGCGGTCCCGAAGGGTTCACCCGGGACGCAAACCACGTGCGCGTCGGAGAGAAGGCGCGCGGCAATGTCTGCGGCGGTACGAACGCCATTCCTTCCAAAAAATGCGCGCACATTCGGGTATACGTAGAACGCTCCCTGCGGTGTGGTGCAGGTCAAGCCTGGGATGGTCTTGAAGCCCTCGAGCATGCGGTCGCGGATCTCAAGATAGCCCGAGCGCATCTCTGCAACGCACTGCTGCGGCCCACTGACCGCGGCGATGCTGGCATGCTGCACCAGTGTGCTGGTGTTGCTGGTGCTCTGTGATTGCAGCTTGCTCATGGCGGCAATCACCGCCTTTGGACCAAGAGCGAACCCCGCCCGCCATCCGGTCATGGCATAGGTCTTCGACAACGAACCCAGGATGACGATATGTGGCTTGCACTCCGTGGCAGACGCGCCACTCACCGTGTCGCCGGTAAAATTGAGGTAGACGTAACATTCGTCCAGCAGCACAAAGATGTCGCGTGCATGCGCAAGGCGCACGATGTCGCGCAGGTCCTCTGGCGCAATAATCGCGCCAGACGGATTGGAAGGCGAATTGAGAATGATGGCGCGAGTCCTTGGAGTGATTGCAGCTTCCACCATGGCCGCCGTGACGCGAAAGTTTTCGCTCTCCTCCGTCTCCACAAAGACGGGAACACCACCTGCAAACTGGATGATGTCCTTGTAGCTGACCCAGTACGGCACGGGGACGATAACCTCGTCGCCGTGGTTGATCAGCACCTCCATGGCGTTGAACAGGGCCAGCTTGCCGCCAGTCGTAAAGACACATTCGTCCGGCGCGTAGTCCGTGCCAAAATCTTCCGCATGCCGATTGATGATGGCACGTCGAATCTCCGGAATGCCCGGAACGGCCGTGTAGCGGGTGTAATTTTGTTCAATCGCGCGAATCGCCGCCTGCTTGATATGGTCCGGCGTGGTGAAGTGCGGCTCGCCTGCGCCGAAATCCGCCAGGTCGATGCCGGTCGCCTTCAGCCGCAGCGCCTCCGCGGTGATGGCCATGGTGGCCGACACTTCAATGCGCTGGATGCGATCAGAAAAGATGGACGTGGCAGGTGTGGCGAGAGAGGTAGCCATACGGTCTAGTGTGGCAGATTTTAACGAAAGCAAGAAGCAAGCAGTGGTTCGCGGTCTGCCGCTTCTTCAACTGACGCTGCGAACCGGACATATGCGCCTGCTCGTCCTTCGCGGGCTTGCCTGGCACGCCCCGGATTGTGCCCACTGCGGCACGTCCCTGCCGCTTCAGGCACTTGCGCCCGTTTCAGAAGTCGTGATGGCCGAAGATGTTTTGGCGCGCAAACGCTGCACGACAATCGACGGTACAAGCGTCGTAATGTCCCCGCCCAGCTGAAACACCCCTTTAATAAGGCGGGACGAAACATAGGTGTACTGCTCTGCCGGCTGCAGAAAAATCGTCTCGAGGTTGGGATCGAGATGCCGGTTCATCATGGCCATCTGGAACTCGTATTCGTAGTCGGAGACGGCGCGAATGCCGCGCAGCACCGCCGTTGCGCCTTGCTGCCGTGCGAAATCCACCAGCAAGCCGTCGAAGGTCGCCACCGTCACGTTGCCAAACGGCTTGGTGATCTCCGACAGCATGCTCGCGCGCTCCTCCGTGGTAAACAGCGGTGCACCCTTGCTGCTGTTACGCAGAACGGCGACAACCAGTGAATCGAACAACCGTGAACCGCGACCGGCGATGTCCAGATGCCCATTTGTTGGCGGATCGAACGTACCGGGGTAAATGGCTCTGATCGGCGGCATTGCGTTCGGCTCCTCAGCGTTCGAGCATTCTTTTTAGAAGCTACTGATCCGTGCTTTGCTTGCGGGCCCGCTCAAACTCGTCACCAGGCAGCCACGCCACCATCTGCCCCTGTTGCATCACGCGCCAGCCCAGCTCAAAACCGAAGCGGGCCATACGTGCATCGCCGCGGAAATCCATCGACTCCTCATACCGGTCGTTGGGCGTGTGATAACGCTCAGCCGTGTACTTGTCTGCCTGCTGCTTGCCCCAGGCATCGTCGTGATCACGAAAGAGCGTGCCCTCGCCGATGGAGAAGGCCGGGATGCCGACGCGGGCCAGCGAAAAGTGGTCGGACCGGTAGTAGTGGCCGGCCATCGGAAAGTTGTCTGCCTGTAGTTCCAGACCATCCTGCTTTGCAATCGCCCGCACAATGGGGTAGACCGTGGTCCGCTCGGCTCCATGGACGGTCCCGCTGCGCACGTCGCCAATCGGGTCCAGATCGTCATAGTTGAGATCGAGCGCGATGTTTTTTGCCGCCGTCGGCGGATGTTCGCCAAGGTATTCCGAGCCCAGCAGACCCTGCTCCTCTGCAGTCACACAGGCAAAGTACACATCATGCGGTGGTGTCGCCTTTTTTTCAGCGTAGACGCGGGCCAGTTCCATCACAATCGCCGAGCCGGTCGCATTGTCAGCCGCGCCATGAAAGACAGGATCGCCGGACCGTGTGCGGTCAATCCCAAAGTGATCCCAGTGACCCGTGTAAAGGATGGCGTCGCCAGCTTGCGCACCGGGAACCTTGCCGACGATGTTGGCAGAGTCGTACTCGCGTACCTTGCTGACGATCGTCGCCTGCAGGTTTACCGGTAATGGCAACGCTTTAAAGCCGCGCTGATTGCTGACGTTGATCGCCTGGTCGGCAGTCATGCCGATGGAGGCGAGCAACTGGTCAGCCACCGCATGCTGGATCCAGCTCGCGGCTACCAGCCGAGCGTTTGGATCGTTCCGCAGGTAGCTGTGCTCACCGGACCATGAGTTCTGCACCACCTGCCAGCCGTAGCTTGCAAGGTCGGTGCGGTGCAGGATCAGCGCACCCGCCGCGCCATGCCGTCCCGCCTCCTCGAATTTGTACGTCCAACGGCCGTAGTACGTCATGGCCTCGCCCTTGAAAAAGTTCACGTCCGTCGAGGGCGGCTCGTTTACCACGATAAGCACCACCTTGCCTTTCACGTCGACGCCGGCATAGTCGTCCCAGCCATATTCCGGCGCAACAATTCCGTGGCCGACAAAGACGATCGGAGCGTCCAGGTGTGCGCTCGTCGTGTGGGTTTGGTTATTCACCACAAAGTCACTGCCAAACTTCAGAGTCACAGGCGCCTTCGTCCTGGAACCGGCAAGTGGAACCAGACGAAACTGCGTCTCTGCCGCCACGGGCGTGACCCCGACCAGCGGCACCTGCTGGGTAAACGTTCCATGGTCGCCGGCAGGTACAAGCCCGTAGGAACGGAAGGCGTCGGCGATGTACTGGGTCGCGAGTTCACCACCCGGCTGGCCGGGACCGCGACCCTCGAATTTGTCGCTGCTCAGTGTTTTAACGTGGACGCGCAGGCGTTCCGGGTCAATGGCCTGTGCTTCTGCCTGGGCGCCAACCGGCAGCGGAACAAGCTGCGCGTGCAGTAAAGAATTGCTACCGCACAGCAAAGCGGCGACGAAGCATGCTGCAAGAGCGAGAGAAGCAGAACGCATTGGAATCATTCCTGACGATTGAAGATTGCAGATTGCCGCGTACACAGGTGCAGGCGCAGGTGCAGTGTACGGCAGCGATCCGTTCGTCGTCTCTATCGAACGATCGCGGGCAATTCGTCCAGCGGAGTTTTACGTGGCGTCGGCATGCTGGCCGCGTCGGGGTTTGGCCGGACACGGGCAACGAGCCACGCCTGCATGTGAACTTCGCGTGCGTAATGCAGAACCGGCGGCCGGTTCGGCAAGGTGAACCCAAAGCTGGCAGGTAGCTCATTCTGTTCAAACTCGGCTTCGGCATTCTCAAGCGACCAGGGCGCATGGTGAATATCGCCGGCCTGAACCGCGCCAAATCGCCGAAGAAAGAAGGCATAGCGCGCGGTAAGGAATTCCTGCAACGAATCAGCGCTACTCGGAGAGCCGAGCGGCTTATAGTTCGCAGCAAAGCTTACCGGCTTGCCCAGTACCCGGCGGGAGGTATAGCGCGTCCCTTCTTTGCTGGACTGCATGTGCATGCGCGACCAGAAGTACGGCAGCCCAAAGGCCACCCGCGCGCCCACCACCGCCAGCAACGACGAAGCATCCAGCGAAAAGAAGTACACCCCCTTATGGCCGTTCGGCGCTGTCACATAGGTGCGCAGATTGAGTTCAGGAAACGCCATCGCCGTCGGGACTCCGATGCTGTTCTCGCCGACAACGCGGAAGCGCACTTGATCCATCAGAAACGGCACAACGCCCAGCCAGGCCCAACCATCATGCGTATCGACGCGCAGACCGGGGGGCAGGCGCCGCTGCACGTCATCCGCCGGCACCGGCCAGTGGGCAAACAGCAGTTTTGTCCAGCGCTGACGCAGCCGCCAGGGTCGCGTCGGCATGGGCCAGGGGCGGTGGCTGACGTCGAGCAGCGAAGAATGCGGGATATCATTCACCAAACGTTGGATGCCTCTGCTCCATGGCAGGCCGTCCGTTTGAGAGGCATTCGGAAGGGCATTCCGTAGCGGGTCGCGCTATGATTTGCCATGCCCGATTCGCCACCAGATCCCAGTGCAACCGAGGTCTACGCCATCCACGGTGCCGACCCGGAGGTTCTGGCCTATGCCATGGCGAAGTACAGCCGCAGCTCCCTGTCCTTGCGCGAATCGCTGGGCGAAATCAGTGCGCAGCGCGCCGAGCAGTTCCTGAACACGTTCTACTTCCAGTACGGCCATCGATCCATCGCTGACCTGGCGCATGTGGCCTTTGCAGTGGAACGGCTCAGCCTCTTGGCAGCCATTGCGCTGGTGGACGAGCCCCGCTGGGACGGCCAGGAACGCAGCACCCGTTACCAGGATTTCCGCAAATCCGGCTTTTACACTCCAACCTTTGAGAGTGCCGCCGACACCGCCGCCTTTCGCGCAACGGTGCAGCACCTGTTTGACAGCTACCAGACCGTCGCGGCCGGCATGCTGGACGAGTTAAAAGAACACACGCCGCGGCCGTCCACCATGGACGAGGCGACATACCAGCGCACGCTGAAGGCCCGCGCTTTTGACATGGCTCGCTACCTTTTGCCGCTGGCGACCAACACCTCCCTCGGCCAGATCAGCAACGCGCGCACGCTTGAAAGCCAGATCTCACGCCTGCTTGGAAGCGATTACGCCGAAATCCGCGAGCTGGGCGAGAAGCTGCGCCATGCCGCGAAGGAAGCTGCGTGGAACCCCGCGCATGCCGTCTCCGCTCCACTTGTAGCGCAGGCCCGCAGCGTCGACCCGGCGCTGGGCCAGGCGTTGCACAGCCACCTTCTGCGCGAAGTCCGCGTGTCGCCGACGCTGGTCAAGTACACGGAGCCGAGTGGCTTTGCCGCAGCGAGCCGCGCCTGCCTGGTACAGGCAGCGGGAGAGCTCATGCGCAGTGCGGCGGTGGAACCAATGCCCCTCACCTCGCCGAATGTCGAGCTGATTGAGGCACCCGCAGGTGAGCGCCTGGGCCTTGAAATCGATCTTGCGACGTCCCTGCTCTACCCGCACACCCACTATCGCTACATGCAGCTGCGCGCGGCGGTCGCCGCACTGCCGGAAACACGCATCGTGGAGCTTGTCGCGCTTGGGACCGCGCACCGCGGCAAGCACGATGAGTTACCGCGCGCCTTTGCCGCCGCAGCAGGCCTGCGCTTCGATATTCTGATGGATATCGGCGGGTTCCGCGACATGCATCGGCATCGCCGCTGTGTGCAGTTGCTGCAACCGTATACCCTGCAACACGGCTTCGATACCCCAGACTTCCCCGGCCAACCCGCGCTCAGCACCTCCCGTGTCGCGGCCGTATACCAGGCAGCGTTGGAGCAGGTGCGCAGGGAGCATGCAAAACTCCTCGGAACGGTGCCGCAAAGGGGCGAGCATGCCGGCCCCCGGCTGGACGCATACTCATCCGCAGCCGTACCAGTGCCGGAGTTTCGAGCCGGCGGCGAGGTCGAAATGCAATGGGGCAATCCCCTGCCCCGAGCACCGAAGGCCGTCAGCGCGATCGATGCCGGAGGCCATCCGGCGAACTACCTGTTGCCGCTCGCAACACGCTGCCGCTCCCTGTTCAGCATGGATTTCGCGCAGGCGGTCTACATCAGTGAGTTACGCAGCACACCGGCCGGCCATTGGAGCTATCGTCACGTTGCCTGGCAGATGTATCGGGCCGTTGAACGGCGCCATCCTGCCCTGGCTGCGCACTTCCGCATCGCCGACCCAAGCCTGCCCATCGATCTGCTGCAGCGCTGAGGCTGAGAAGGATGCCGATGAAGCAGAGCGCACCGGTCGATGAAAGCACCACCGGGAAACACATCCCCGCGCTCGATGGCATCCGCGGCCTCGCCATCGTTCTTGTATTGCTTGTGCACCTTTTTGTGCACAACCCTCGGCCGCAGGTCAGCCTGCCCATGCGCGTCATCGCGACCCTGTTTTCAGCCGGCTGGGTGGGGGTCGATCTTTTCTTCGTGCTCTCCGGCTTTCTGATCACCGGCATTCTGTACGACACGCAGCAGAGCCGGCACTTCTTCCGTAATTTCTATGCCCGGCGTGCACTGCGTATCTTTCCGCTCTACTACGGCTTTCTTGGGTTGCTGATTGGCATCTCCCTGCTCCAGGGCTACCACTGGTACTTCTTTGGGACGTTCCTGTTCCTGAGTTATCTGCACACGTTGCATGTCGGCGGTGTGGCGTACACCACCGCACCATGGGTCAACATCAACCACCTCTGGTCTCTGGCCATTGAAGAGCAGTTCTACATGGTGTGGCCGGTCACGGTCTTTCTGCTGGCGACGAAGCGGCGCATTGCCACGGCAGCGCTGCTGCTGACGGCAGCATCTCTTGGACTGCGCTGCTGGATGTTTGCGAGTGGCGTGCTTGTGACCTACCCGTACCTGACCTACTCCTTTACGCCAGCGCGGCTGGATGGTCTGCTGCTGGGTGCCGTGCTTGCCATGCTGGTGCGCTCGCGTCATCGGGTGGCCGTGCTGCGCTGGGCTCCGGCGGTCTTCTTCACCGGCGCGGCCGTCGTGCTTGCTCTGCTCTTCACCCAGCATCCGCCAGAACCCATGCACAACCGGGTCTTCGGGACGGTCGGCTACTCCGTGCTCGGCATCATGTTTGCCGGCCTGATTGCGTCCACCCTGCGGGTCAGCGGAGCCTTCCGTCGCTTCTTCAACGGCAGGGCGTTACGCCTGTTTGGGCGCTACAGCTATGGCCTGTACGTGTACCACTTCTTCATCGCACAACTCCTTGAAACTCCATTACACAGAGCGATCGAGCGAAGTACCAGTTCCAAGCTGGTCAGCCTGGTCGCAACCGGCACAGCCATCGTCCTGCTCTCCGTCGCGGCAGCGGGACTGTCCTTTCACTTTTTTGAGCAGCCGATCCTGCGCCTGAAGCGTTTTTTCGCGGATACTGGGGACAGGCCCAAGCTGCGACGCGACCTGGAAGAAGCCTCCCGGGAGGCGGCGCAAGAGGCCGTTTAGCGATGGCACCCTGCGTTTCTGTTCGCCTTTTCTTTGCTTCTCCCATCTCTCGATGCTACGATTCCGTAGGGACTTCTGAGAGGATTTAGCGTACATGGCAGATGATCGTTCCAAAGCCGTAGAACTCGCCCTGGCCGGCATTGAAAAGCAGTTCGGCAAGGGCTCCATCATGCGGCTGGGCGCCAAAGACGCCATCGTGCCCATCTCCGTCATCGGGACCGGGTCGATTTCCTTCGACGCTGCGCTCGGCGTCGGTGGCGTTCCACGTGGACGTGTCATTGAGATTTATGGACCGGAGTCTTCCGGCAAAACCACTATTACACTGCAGATTATTGCGGAAGCTCAAAAGCTGGGCGGCTTTGCGGCGTTTGTGGATGCGGAACATGCGCTTGACCCGACGTATGCCCGCAAGCTTGGCGTGGACGTGGACAATCTGCTGATCTCGCAGCCGGATTACGGCGAGCAGGCACTGGAGATTACCGAAGCTTTGGTACGATCCGGCGCAATCGACATTCTCGTGGTCGACTCTGTCGCGGCGCTGGTGCCAAAGGCTGAAATCGATGGCGAAATGGGCGATTCGCACGTCGGGCTGCAGGCGCGGCTCATGTCACAGGCTTTGCGTAAGCTCACCGGAACCGTCGCAAAATCTCGAACGTGCCTGATCTTTATCAACCAGATTCGCGAAAAGATCGGCGTCATGTTTGGCAATCCGGAGACGACGACCGGCGGACGCGCGCTGAAGTTTTACTCGACGATTCGCATCGACATTCGCCGTATTGGTGCGGTCAAAGAGGGCGATGTTGTCGTGGGTTCGCGCACCAAGGTAAAGGTCGTCAAGAACAAGGTTGCCGCGCCGTTCCGCGAGGCCGAGTTCGACATTCTCTATGGCGAAGGGATCTCCCGCGAGGGCGATGTGCTCGACCTCGCCGTGGTGCAGAACATCGTCGACAAGAGTGGTGCGTGGTACAGCTACCAGGGTGAGCGCATCGGTCAGGGCCGTGAAAACGTGCGTAATTTCTTGAAGGCAAACCGTGACACCTATGAACGCATGAACACCGAACTTCGTGCGAAGCTCAAGATCGGCGCTGCAGTGGCTGCGCCGATTCCAGAGGCGCCGGAAGATGGCGAAGAGCGTGCGCAGGAAGCAGTTCGCCCGGTGGGCCGCGGTCGGGGCTAGCCCTTTGCCAAGCTGTGAACGCATTGGGACGGGCCATGGCTCGTCCCAATGCATTGCACCCTCGTGAATAAGGCGCGATTGGTTGAGACGGAGGTATACCGGGCCGGGTCAGCGAGCGGTTCCGTCCTCATCCAGCAGCGCCAAAGCAGCGGCGTTCATTGCCCGGGTCTTCCCTGTCACGTACGCGATTTCCGAACCGCCTATGGATGTTTTCATGCGCCCGGGCTCACGGGGGGCAGACGCGTCTTCCGGTTGCGGACTCGGTAAACCTGCCCTCCAGAATAAACCAGGGTCACTTCGTATACTTGCCTTGAAACAAGTGAAACGAGGCGAGGGAGATGACAGGCTTGAATGGGCGCACGGCGCTGGTAACAGGCGCATCGCAGGGCATTGGCCGCGCAACAGCATTGGAACTTGCAAGGCATGGGGCAGTGGTTGCGCTGGCTGCACGCAGTGTTGATAAGCTCGCCACGGTGCGGGCCGAGATCACCGCGGCTGGCGGCAGCGCAGAAGTGTTCCCCCTGGACATAAGCAGTGAAGAGTCGATCAAGACGGTTGCCAAAGCCATCATTGCCCAGATGGGACCGGTTCACATTCTCGTCAACAACGCAGGCGTCACCCGCGACGGCCTGGCGATGCGCATGAAGGTCGCGGATTGGAATGAGGTCCTCACCACCAACCTGACTGGCGCTTTTCTGCTTACCCAGGCCGTTCTCTCGCCCATGCTTCGCGAGCGCTGGGGCCGCATCATCAACATCACCTCTGTTGTCGGCGAGACTGGCCAGGCCGGTCAGGCAAATTACGCTGCCAGCAAAGCCGGACTGATTGGCCTCACAAAGTCCCTCGCGCGTGAGCTCGCGAGCCGCAACATCACGGTAAATGCGGTCGCTCCCGGCTTCATTCAAACGGCCATGACCGATGTGCTTACAGAGGAACAGAAGAGCGCCATGCTCGGTGTCGTACCGTTGGGCCGGCCCGGCACCGATGCAGACATCGCCACTGCGGTTCGCTTTCTTGCCTCCGACGATGCCGCCTACATCACCGGCCATACCCTGGACGTGAATGGCGGCTTGTACATGGGTTAGCTCTTTGTCGTACAAGAGCAGACCGACTTCGGTGGTTCGACATGACAGTCGTGATCATTCTGCAGAAGCGTGTTTGCGGTGGAGTGCGGTGGAACGCAGGGTGGGCAGGACCATAGGGCCCAGTGATCTTTCCACAAGTACGTGCGCCGCACCCGAAAAGCAATCTACACTGCGGCCATGCCGACCCATGCGATGACGAAGGGTACCTGCCGGGTCCGTCCCGCCATATGGCCGCAGGATTTAACCACCGCCCGAGACCTTCTACGTAGCTACGAGGCTCACTTGCAAGCAAACCCGGCCGGCGCCGCTGGCATTGCGCTTGGTGGGTATGACCAGGAGCTGGCCGAGCTGGATCGACGATGGGGGCCGCCTGGGGCGGTGTTCCTTCTGGCCACCACAGAAGACAGAGCCTGCGGCTGCGCGGGTGTGCAGCTGTTGACCGGTCGCCCCGGCGCGGCGGAGCTAAAGCGAATGTGGGTACAGCCCGACGCCCGCGGCTGCGGCGCTGGACGTGCGCTGGGCTTGGCGGCAATCGCATGGGCGCAGGCTCGTGGCGCAACCGAACTGCTGCTGGACACCGTCCCGGCTGCCATGCCGGAGGCAAACCGCCTCTACGCTGCGCTCGGCTTCGCACCGTACGTGCGCTACAACAGCAATCCCGTCCCCGATGTGGTCTTCTTTCGGCGCGTCTTGGACTGAACTCTTCGTTGCCACCGAGGTCGCCTGGAAGTGCATGTCACAAAAATCGGGAACGGCAGGCCACGTGCATCAGTGTTCCTGCGGACCGCGCTCGCCACGAATCCGCTGAGGTTCACGCCGCGCGATTCCCCTTGCTACACGTCGCGCGCGTGGATAGTTTGTGGGGAATGGCTGACATGCACATCTTTCCAGCGGTGCCAACGCCGCTGCCTGAGGTTCCGGCTTCCGCGGCGATGAACATTGGCTCGACAATTCGTGGATACCGCCAGCAAAAAGGCATGTCGCAGGGCGACGTCGAAAAGCGAACGGGCCTGCTTCGCTGCTACCTTTCCCGTGTTGAGAATGGTCACACGGTCCCGTCGCTGGAAACGCTGCAGAAGATTGCGGGAGCGCTGAATCTGCCGCTCAGCCAGTTCTTTGCCGATGAAATCGTCGGCCGCGAGATGGCTTCCCTCAACCTTTCAGAGGACGAAATCCGCTTTCTGACGCAGATCCAACGCTACAGTGCACACCTGACGGACAGCGACCGTCGCCTCCTGCTCGCCATGGTGCGCAAGTTCGCGCAATCGGCGCAGTCGACCCTATCGTAAGCGGAGAGAGCGGGTGGAATTCCAACGCTGCAACGCAGCTCGGTAAAGGCGCGCATGCCGGAACCTACCCTGCAGCTACCCCGATCGGTTCCGGATTGCCTGATCCCTCTTACCCGTGCAGCTTACGAATCCAGACACCAAAGAGCACAAGAATAAATGCACTGAGTACAAAGGTGAGCCGCTGCCGGCCCAGGTAGCGCGACCGACCGCTTGTCATGCGTGGCAACAGGGGTAAGCCCATCAGGAGGCCACACAGCACACCACCCAGGTGAGCCATGTTGTCGATTCGCACAATGGGCATGGCAATTGATGCCACACCGATGAAAAGGTTGATCGCCGCGAACCACACCACTGACTTACGCAGGCGCTGCAGCTCAGAGAGTGGGATCCCGGGATGACCGTTGCGGGCTTCGGCGAGGCGGCGATTCGATAGCAGCACAATCAGCATGCCGGCAATTCCGAACACGGCACCGGATGCGCCCGCGCCGACCTCGCCCATGCTGGCACCGGTCCATTGGATGAGCCAGCCCAGTTCCGTTCCATTCAGCAACTCGGACAGAACACTTGCCGTAATCGAGAGCAGGTTGCCTGCGGCGCCAGTCAGCACATAAACGCAAACCATGCCGAACGCACCCAGCAGGGGCTCCCCCAGCAGGCCAAGATTCCAAAGGCACCACATGTTCGTCGCCAGATGGATGATGCCCACATGCACGAACATCGCCGTAAGCAGTCGCCACCACTGCCCCTGCAGCACAAACGATGCATTGTTGGCGCCGAAATCGAGCAGGTTTTGCTCGGTCGGCAATTTAAAATTCACGCCTGCTGCAACCATGACCAGGAACACGCCAATGTTCACGGCCAGCAGCACATAGGTCGCGGGAGCAAGCCGAAAACTCCCCGCGAAGCGGCTGATTCGATTGCCCGGCAAATCCTGCGGATCCAGGACGGGTTCGCCGGTGGGATACTCCGGTACGTTCGCATCACCGCCATACGCCGACGGCAACGAGTGGCCATCGCCGGAAAAGACCAGCTGCGATGGTGTCTCCTCCGAGGGCTGCACGTGGGGATGGGATACGGGATCAACCACAGCAACACCTGACGACCGCATCAGCACTCACGCACCAGCCACTCGTACCGCGCCGGCACAAGAGGGGATTGCAAGCCGGCATCCTAGAGGCGATGACGTCCTGCTGCCCAGCGGCGTTGTTCCAGGGTGGTCTGAATCAGCTGCGGCGCTGGTGTGGCGATGGCGACCAACACCCACATGAGTAACGACACCAGCAGGCCGGCCATGGCAACCGTTTGAAGCGTTAGTGCAATCGTGAGGTGTCGCGTGTGCAGGCTTGCCAATGAGGTCTGGCCCCAGGGCGCGCGATGAATGATCGCCGTTGCAAGCAAAAACACAAAGAATGAGGCCGTAAACAAGGCCATCAACAGCATGTCGACTGTGCGGTGCAGCCGTTGGCGTGCGCGGCAGTGGAAGCACTCCACAAGGTGCTGCTCGTAATCGCCGCGGGTCGCCGGTGCGACCGTCGACAGATCGTAGCGCCAGCCGGAAAGAATATCGCCAACAACTTGGTCGTTGCAACCGCTGGGCAGGCCAAACATGGCGGCCGCTGCTCCGTGCATTCCAGAGTCGAGCAGGAAGGTCTGCCGCTGCTGCTGTTCGCCATTCACCATCGTTTCGTCCATCTTAGATACTTTGATTCCGCAAAGCCAGCGAAGTTCCACATCCCGTCAAAGTTCGGCACTCGTCCTTGTACGCGCTTCGAAAGGAACAGCTTACAAACACAGACTGGGCAAAGGCTCGTCCTGGGGCGCAAGCAGGATCCGGTTCCCCAGCAAGCTGAGCCGGTCACCTACCGCGGCTTCTGCGGCCCGGCGCGCCAGTGCAGGCAGGTTGTTGCTCTCGGACAGGTGAGCCAGAACGACATACGCGGCACCACCGTCGTAATCCCGCAACAGGAATTCCGCTGTTGCCTCATTCGACAGGTGACCGACGCGCGACAGCACGCGCTGCTTCACGCTCCACGGGTACGGTCCATCACGCAGCATCTCCAGGTCGTGGTTCGATTCCAGGAGAAGCACGTCACAGTTGCGCAGCGCCAGCTTCACGTTGGGTGGCATATACCCCAGGTCTGTGGCAAAGCCCATGCGAATCCCCTCAGCGGCAAACACAAAGCCACAGGGGTCGGTTGCATCATGCGGAATCGTAAACGGGTCGATATCGATGTCGCCGATGGCAAGATGACGCCCAGCCTGAAAGTACTCCACGACCGGCAGAAATCCCGGGTTGTCCCGAATACTTTGCCGCACGGCAGCTGGCGTGTCGTCGCACTGCGCATCCTCTTCAGCCGCTGCTGCCAACGCGAGCCCGGCATCGGTGGTGGCGTCAATGCGATCTGTTTCCATTCGGGGCGTCAGCAATGCCTGCTGAACGTCATCCATCACCAACGCCCTTGCAGGTTCAGCCTCCTGTGGCAGCTCCGTTGCGGCAAAGAAATAATCATCCGGCAAATCGTTCGCCATGGCATCCCCCGTGGCAAACTGGTGCGCCAGCGCCTGCGCCTCAAATCGCTCCTGCTTTTCGCGACGCTGCTGATCCAGCCACTGCTTGTAGCTGATGCTGGTTCGCGGCGTCACCTGGCGTACCCAGGCGCGGTGCGTTGCCTCGGTAAAGTACACCGGAATCCCAAGCCGCCTGGCCAGTACCGGCAGGCCACTCACGTGGTCCGCATGTTCATGGGTAATCAGGATTGCGTCGAGCTTCGCCGGGTCCTCGCCGATCGCCGCCATGCGCCGCATCAACTCGCGGCACGATAGACCGGCGTCGACCAGGATGCGTGTCCGGGAGGACGCAATCACGGCGCTGTTGCCCTTCGATCCCGACGCCAGCACCGACATTCGCATCATGTTGCCAGTTTACCGATGAGTAACGTCGAACGCGAACCGCGAGCGGAGATCGCGCAGGCCATGTGCCCGGGGCTGGATGTCTGCTCCAAAGAATTGCAGGACACACTACCGCGCAAAGGCAGACGTTGTTTAAGCGACCGACCGCAGCGGCGCCAGAAACTTGACCGTACTCTTCATCACAACTTCGTTCCGCTGATTCAGCGTAAGGGTGTAAATCGTAACGAGGCCGAATTCCGGCCGTTTTTTGGACCGGCGCAGGCCAATCACTTCCGTCTCGGTGTGCAGGCTGTCGCCCGGCCGCACGGGTTCGGTCCAGCGAATTTCCTCCACACCTGCCCCGATCATGCCACCCACCACGTGGATGGTATCCACCCGCAGGCGCATCACAATGGCAGCCGTCAGCCATCCGCTTGCGGCCAGCCCTTTAAAGAAGGTGCTTTTGCCAGCGGCCTCGTCCAGGTGAAAGGGTTGCGGATCATACTTCTCCGCAAATTCCGTAATCTCCTGCGCCGTGACACGAACACTGCGATCGGACTGAAATCTCTGCCCAATCTGAAAATCGTCGAAGTAAAGTTCAGCAGTCTCTTCCATGGTCGTGCTCTCCCGTGACCTGTCTCCCGGCCATCCTCATGGTAGCTTCACGGCACGTCCCCGTGCGATGTGTCGCAACATCCTGACCAGCCTACGGCGTACTGTCCACAGGCGCGGCGTTCTCTCCGTCGATGCTCACCAGCAGGACGGTGATGTTGTCGCCGCCGCCCAACAGGTTCGCCGCATCCACCAGAACGCGCGCCGCGTGGGCCAGGTTGTGGCGGTGTCGGTTCAGGATGCTGCGCAGGTCAAAGTCGGCAAGGTCGCGGGTAAGGCCATCGGAACACAACAGGAAGATGTCACCCGGCTTGGCCGAATGCTGCGCGATCTCAGGTTCCACCTTGGCATGCGAGCCGACCACCCGCGTAATCACATTGCGCAGGTGGGAACGACGCGCCTCCGCGGCGGTCATGCCCCCCCTCCGTACCTGCTCCTCCACCAGGCTGTGATCCTGGGTCAGCCTCTCCAAAAGGCCGTCGCGCAGGCGGTAACAGCGACTGTCCCCGGCATGGGCAATGCAGGCGCCGGTCTGCGGTGAGACAAGTTCCAGTGCCACCATGGTGGTGCCCATGCCGCGCAAGCGAGGTTCCCGGGCCGCACGCTCATACACGGCGCGGTTTGCTGCCCGCATCGCCCGGTCCAGCCGTTCAGCCGCGCCATCTTCCATGTGCATCTGGCGCGCTGTTGCCAAAAAAACACTTGCCGCATCGTGCGACGCGATCTCTCCGCCGGCGGCACCACCCATTCCATCGCACACGACGAAGAGCCCAACCGCCGGGTCTGCGGCGCACGCGTCCTCGTTGTGACCACGTACACGGCCTACGTCCGTGAGCATGGCAAATCGGGTTTGGGATGCAAGAAGCATGGAAGTTGCGTGCAGGCTGCCCGCTGTACGGGAGAACATGCTGTTCTACGTTATACGTGCTCTCGCCCCTGTCCGACTCCGTCCGGACGGCAAATGGCTCCGCTCCCACCCAGCTCTGGGCGTCGCCTGGTGTGCGGCAGTGTGCAATGCCGCGGCAAAGGCGACTGTTTTCGCAGAAGTTCGTCGCATTCTGTCGCAGGGCAAGCGCGTCTAATTTCCTGTGGGCGGGTTTTCTTTACCAAAGGTCTGCCCGAAGAGGTTCCCGTGCGCCAACTTACGCTTCCCTCCGTCTTCTCGCGTCCCGGCCGCTCGCTGCGATTCTCACTGCTGCTCGCCACGTCCTGTATAGCCTCTGCCGCGGTCGGCGCACAGGCGCTTCCACCCTCCATGGCCTTCACCAGCATTGTGCACCAGCCCGCGACAGAAACCACTTTTACCCTCGATCGCAGCATGCTTTCAGCGGCAGACGGCTTGCTGGGCGGCCAGGATCCGGAGGGTCGCCGCATCTCCGCAGGGCTGAATAGTGTCACGGTGCACAATTTTCACTACCGTGACGGCGCGAGCTACGATCCGGGTGCATTTGCCGCGCTGGACGGAAATTTTCGGACGTCGGGCTATCAACACCTGGTCAATGCCAACCAACGCACCAGTTCCAGCATGACCGACCTCTGGCTGCGCTTCCAGGGTGCCAATATCAATTCACTGGTCGTGCTGACCCGCGGCGACCGCAACATGAGCGCAATCGTTGTGGACTGCACCTTGCGGCCGCTCGATCTGCTCCATCTGGCGGGGCACTTCGGTATTCCGCAAATGTCCCCTGGCGCGATCATGATCCCGTCGCAGCCTGCGCCGGGTGCGGTCATGGTTCCTGCCGACCCAGCGCAGCAGTATCCGGCACCGCAAAGTTATCCGGCACCGCAAAGTTATCCGGCACCGCAGGGCTATCCGGCACCGCAGGGCTCTTCAACGCAGCAGGGCTACTCGCAGCCGTCGGTGCAACCAGCCACTCCACAGGCGCAGTCCTCCGCGCCAACCCTCAAACACCACGGCTCGGATGACCCGCAGTAGGCGCATGACGGCAGGCTTCCACGCATTACCGGTAGGCTTCCACTTCGCGCAGCAGCAGTACCTTTCGTTCGGGTGGTAAAAAGCTGGCCTCGACCGAGTTCGCGGCAAATTCACGCATGTGCTCCTCCGTGAATTCGAACTCTCGCTGTACCGTCTCGTACTCGTCCAGCAGGTCGGCGCCAAACATCGGTGGATCATCCGAGTTCAGCGTCACCATCAGACCGCGCTCGAAGTAGTGACGCACCGGGTGGCGTTGAATGTCGCCCAGGCAGCCGGTGCGTAAATTGCTCGTCACGTTCAACTCCAGTGGAATCTGCTTTTCCACCAGCATGTCCAGCAATTCCGGGTCATCGACCGCTGACAGCGCATGCCCGATCCGTTCCGCACCGATATTCAGCGCGCTCCAAATGGAGTTCGCCGGTACCGACTCCCCGGCATGAACGGTCAGGTGCAGGCCGGCAGCCTTGGCCTGCGCATACAGCGCACGGAAGTCCTCCGCCGGGCCGCGCGCCTCATCCCCTCCAATGCCAATGCCGACGATGCTGGGGTACCGCTCGCGCAGTTCGGCAGCTCTCTCGAACACGACCGTCGCTTCCGCCACGCCGAAGTGACGCACTGCATCGATGATCCAGAACACCGTTGTGCCGAACTCTGCCTCGGCGCGCGTGCGTCCACGCTCGATCGCTGCAGTCACCGTCTCCAACGTGAGTTGCGGTTTAAAGCGCAGCAAAATGCCGAAACTGATGTACACCTCCGCATGACGCACCCCCTGCGCCGCCAGGCGGTGGATCATCTCATAGGTAATCAGTTCGTAGTCGTCGGCTGTCTGCAGTCGCTGGCTCACTTGGCCAAAGGCCCTCAGGAAACCGAGAAAATCTTCATACACATAGAGGGCCCGCGCTTCGTCGAGCGTCAGCGGCACTGCATCATTTCGCTCGGAAAGGACGACCAGCGTCTCCGGCAAAAGCGTCCCTTCCAGGTGCAGGTGCAATTCGCACTTGGGCAGGCCGCGGAGCCAGTCACGGCTCACAGCAGAAGCTTGTTCTTCCATCATCGCTTCTTCTTTTTCTTGTCTTTGGCTTCGTCCGGCTCCAGCCGGGTTTCCGCGGGTGGCATCGCTCCCGCAGGCAGTACACGGCGGGTATTGTTTCCTTCCAGCCGGTACGTCTTGGTAACAAGATCGCTCTTGCGTGGAGTCAACTCGCCCGTCGCCGGATTAAACCCCGGAATCGGTGCACCCGCGGCCAGGACGGTATACGTGTACGTCGGCGCAAGACCGGCGTACGGATTGCCATGGTCTCTTGCCGCGTAGCCAGGATCCGTTCCAATCTTGACCGGCAGATACCCGAGAAAGTTGCGATCTCGGTTTGCCCCCTCATAACGATGCCGCTTGGTGTTCCAGTAAAAGACACGCAGTTGATTAAAGTCATAGGGCAGGCCGGCCTTGAAGGGACTCAGCACGCAAACATAGTTCGGCACCTCTTTGACCGCGCCCTCAATGTCCGGATCGGTCACCATGTTCAACACGTACGCCCCCACAATGCGTTGATTTTCGGCATACTTCCCGACAGAATCGGGAACCTCGACGTCCAGCATGCGGCTCAACATCCAACCGGTGCGGTTGTGGGTATCGCGCACAAGCCACCAGTCTTCCATGGCCGGCGGTTGCGGTACCGCAGCAGGCGCAGGTGCCGCGACTGCACCCTTCTTGCCGGCGAGTTCCGGCTTCAACACGGTTGCTGGCACAGGTGCGACGTAGCCCGCGGACACCGGCTTCAACGTGCTGGCCCGCGCAATCAACTTCAGCCGTTCACCCTCGTCCAGCCGGTAGAGCCTGTCGGTGTCGCGGCCCGGCTTGCTGTGCAGGTACACGTCATCGCGTACCACGCCACTCGCCACAAACGGATCATGCGCGTGCGTGGTGCTCAGATCCTCAAACTCCTTGGACACCGCCTCGGTAGCGACGGCCTTTTCCTCAATCCAGCCGACCTCGCCCTTGTCCGTTTTCACCTTGTAGAAACGTTTGTTGCTTTCCAGAATCTCTAGTCTTTGCCCGTTCACCACGTTGCCCGTCCGGTTGGAGACAGCAGCAATGCGGTCGCGCAGGAACGTGCCTTTCGCAGTAACGTACACGTAGTGCCGCAGCAGTGCAGGCTTCAGGCCGCTACAGCCGGCCAGCAGCACCGTCGCCGCGCTGCATGCTGTCATCCCGTAACGCACCATCTTCAGCAACGGGACGCTTGCCCCTGCCTTCAACATCCCCAATGCCCCATGCATGCCACCATTAAAGGTAGCATCGGGAACTGACCCGGGCGCACCACGACCGTACTCCCCGCGGAACACGCTAGTGCGACAACGCCAAAAAGGACGCCGTGGTTCCTGTGCTGGTTGAGGTTGCCACATCCAGCTTTCCGCCGACCGTTGCGTCGAAGCTGTAGACCTCCAGGTCCGGCGAGCCGCCCGGCGATACCGCAAACAGGAACTGGGTTGAGGCATCGGCGCCCAATGCGGCGACCCCGGAACCGGATGGAAAGGGCGATCCGCTCACCGCCGTCAGCGCCTGGTTGGTCCCGACACTGTAAGCGGTGATGGTATTGTCCCCATGATTTGCCACGTAGACATACTTGCCGGCGACGTCGGTCGTCACGGCATACGGATTGCTGCCGGCGGGGTACACGGCGCTGGTGGTCGGCGTAAGCGTGCCGTTGCTGCTCACCTGTTCCACCACCAGGCCGGCGGCGGTCCCGGTGCGTGCCAGGTACAGGTAGCTACCGGTCGGGTCCCACGCGTTGGCAAAGTCGCTGGTCAGGTTCGGCGGCAACACCTGCTGGCCCAACTGCGTCAGCGTCGCCGTCGACGAGTTAAACGTGAACAGCAGTTCGCCTGCCGTGCCAAGGGCCGCAGCAACCACCGTACCGGCGGGATTGATGCGCAGCGTATGGGGGAACGACGACCCCGACGGGGTAAAGCCAATGCCGCCGCTGCCGGTGGCAGCCAGCGAACCGTCGCTGTTGATCGCGAACAGGTCAATCGCACTGCCGCTCCCGTCCAGCACCATCAGGAACTTGCCATCCGGTGTGGTCTGCATATCGGCACAGTTGGCGTTGACCAGGGGCGAACCGTTGTTCAGCGCGGTCAGCGCACCGGCGGAAGAGATGGCGTAACCGAAGATCTGCGTGATCGTACCGACCCACAAAAACCCGTTGCCCCGTGAAACCGCGGCGGACGTCGGTGCGAGCGTAAAACTCAAAGGGGATCCGCTCAGGGCGGTCAAGGCGCCCGCGGTCGAAATGCCGAAGCCGGCAACGGTATGGCTTCCAGTGTTCACAACAAAGGCCATGTCCGTCGTGCTTGTTGTCGTACCTCCACCGCCTGTGGTGGTGCACGTTGAGCTATGCAGAAAATCACCACAGTTCCCGGTCGTTGTTGCCTTGCTCACAAAGCCGCAACCCAGAACCGGGGTCAGCAGCAGCGCAGAAAGCAGAGCAGTCCAGACGGTCCGTGGTGAGTATCGAAGCATGCGCATTGGACGAACCGAAGCGGGCAGGGTTTGTCGCGAAAGGACTAGTTTGGCGATAGCTGGCATACCGGGCATACACCGATGACATCGACAGAAACGCGTTCCACCAGAAAGCCATTTGGCAGCTGAAGTCGGGGTGCACCCATGCCCAGCTCGTCCTGTTCCACATCCATCACGCGCTTGCACACGCTGCAGACCAAGTGGTGGTGCGGTTCCTTGTTCATCTCAACACGCAACGTGCCGTGGTGCATGGACAATTCGCGTAGCACACCGCTTTCCACGAACAGGTGGATATTCTTGTACACCGTCGCCAGAGAAATGGAGGGAATGCGCTCCTTTACGGACGCGTACACCTCTTCCGGTGACGGATGACCGTGCATGCCCTGCATGGTCTCGTACAGCACCTGTCTCTGACGGGTGACGGCAATGCCGTGTTCGGCGCACAGCGCCCTAAAGGTTGTTCGACCGTCGTTCATGCTCACCTCCTAGTAGAAAAGACCCGGTCCCACAAGTCAAGATTCCGTGTGCCGGGACATCTCGGTGTCACCGACTTGGCAAGTTGTACGCGGTTGCATATGCTTGGGCACGCAACCGATTCCACCCCGGAGCCCTCGTGAACCTCTCCCGCCGCCTGCTCGTTCTGTGTTCCCTGCTCTTTGTCGCTGCTCCCGGTCTGCACGCCAACTCGCCGCGCGCGCGCTGGACCGCAGCCGAAGCGAGCGCCTACATGGCGCGCCAGCCCTACCCCGTGGGCGGCAACTTCCTTCCGGCGGACGCAATCAATCAACTGCAGATGTGGCAAGCCGCAACCTGGGATCCGGCGGAAATCGATCGTGAACTCGGCTGGGCGCAGGGCATCGGCATGACGACCATGCGCGTCTTTCTGCATGACCTGCTCTGGCAGCAGGACGCGGCTGGCTTGACCCAGCGTATGGATCAGTTCCTTGCCATTGCGCACAAACATGGCATTAAGCCTGTGTTTGTCCTGTTTGACAGCTGCTGGGACCCCCAGCCGAAGCTTGGCCCGCAGCACCCGCCAATCCCCGGCGTGCACAACAGCGGGTGGGTGCAGTCGCCCGGTGTCGCCCTTTCCGATGCCAGCCAGCAGGGACGTTTTGAGGCCTATGTCAAAGGTGTGGTGGGTCACTTTGCCGGCGACGACCGAATCCTGGCATGGGACTTGTGGAACGAACCGGACAACGGCGGCGGCGGCAACTACACCACCAACCTGAAAGACAAAGTCACGCTCATGGACAGCATGTTGCCCCACGTCTTTGCATGGGCGCGCAGCGTTGGTCCGACGCAACCACTAACCAGCGGCGTCTGGCAGCACGACCGGTGGGACGATCCGGCGCTGCTCAGTCCCACAGAATCCATCCAGCTTTCAGAAAGCGACATCATCAGCTTCCACGATTACAGCTGGCCTGAGAAGTTTGAGCGCCGTATCGTGCAGCTTGAAACGCTGCAGCGGCCCATCTTGTGCACGGAGTACATGGCGCGCGGCGCGGGTTCAACCTTCGACGAAAGTCTGCCGATCGCGGCAAAGCACCACGTTGGCGCAATCAACTGGGGCCTTGTTCAGGGCCTGAGCCAGACCAACCTGCCATGGGACAGCTGGAAGGTTCCCTACACCGACCGTGAGCCTGCAGTCTGGTTCCACGACGTCTTTTACCCGGATGGCAAGCCCTATCGGCAGGCTGAGGCCGATGAAATCCGCCGGTTGTCGGCACAGATGAACGGGAACCACGCTCAGTAATCGGACGCTTCACCATGCGCCGCTGACTGCAAAGCCAGCGGCCGCGCACCACGGATCAGCAGCCAGAGCATAAAGACGAGTTCCGCAAAGAGCGCCGGCTGGAACAAGCGGAACAGCGTCTGCTGGTACTGCGGTGCAAGCACGCCCGTAAAGCTCAGACCAAGGTAAGCCACGCCGTTCAGCGCAAGCCAGACACCTAGCAGGCGGGGTAGGAAGCCCGAGCGATACACCAGCACGGCCAGCGATGTTGCCGATCGTCGCCTTAATGTCGTTCACAACAAACAGCTTGTGCGGAAGATACAGGAGCCGAAGCGGCCCCAGCAGCACCAGCAGGAGATACCAGAGCCCGGCGGTCCGTCCAGGGTTGGTCGGTCGATGCGGGATCATTTTGGTGTGCTCCGGTACCGTCACGCAGTGTCTATACGGCACCCGTGGTCCTGATGTTCAAACCATGTGCCGTGCGGTCCCACGCAGCAACCGTTATTCTGAAGCAAGATGCGAACGTTCACCCTGCCGGAAGCGCAGACCCTGATTCCCGTGCTGGACTCCCTGCTGCAACGCGCGCAGGCGGCTGCGGGCATTGCCACGGCGCGCGAACATTCCCTGCAGGCGCTGCACCAGGCGATCTTCTTGTCGGGCGGCATGCGCGTGGACCTCCTGCGCGTGGCCAAGCTCAAGGGCGAGCACGACAAAGCAGTCGAAGAAGCACGCAAAACGCTTGGCGAAATCGACGAAATTGGCGTCGAGGTCAAGGACCTGCATACCGGCCTGTTGGAGTTCCCGTTTCAACTCGACGATGACGTGGTACACCTGTGCTGGACGCAGGGTGAAACCACCATCACGGCGTGGCGTGCCGCCGACCAGACCTATGACGACCGCCAGCCGCTGGACGAGCGCTTCTCTCGCGGCAATGACCGGCCCCACTAACAGTCCTTTCCCGCGGCGCAACTGCACCATCGACGCCCCTCCGTTATGATGGAGATCGATGCCGAGCCTGGGCGATTCCGTCTTTATCTTTATGCTGGCGCTCATGCTGCTTGGCCCCAAGAAGCTGCCGCAGCTCGCCCGCCAGCTGGGAAAGCTCATGGCGGAGTTCCGCAAGGCTTCCAACGATTTCCGGATGCAAATGGAAGACGAGCTGCGCATCGAGGATCAGAAGGATCACCAGCGCAAGGTCGATGCACTTGCTCCACCGCCTTCCGCCGTGCCGAATCCGGACATTCCGACAGAGGACCCGCCACATCCGCACCTGCCCGCGAGCACTTCCAGCGTCAATTTGCCGGATGCTGAGATCACACCCCTGCAGCCCATTGCAACCTCCGGCGAACTGAAGATGATGCCGCCCAGCACGGGCCTGCCGCTGGAAAGCAGCGCACGCCGCTCACCGTTTGCGTCGTCCAACACCGGTCGAGATGGTGTAGAACCTGCCACCGGCATGAGCAAGGAAGAACCGGGCGAGGCCGCGCTGGATGCTGCCACTCAGGAGCCAGCCCCGGACCGTAGTCACCCCGTCATGGTCGGGGAAGGTGAGCGGGCAACGCATGCCTGATGCTCTTGCAGCGGCGATGTGCAGGAGGCTCTGGTTCAAAATCGACCGTCTCTGTTGACTGATCCCAGCGTGCGTAAGCCCTGTAACGGTGCTGAGAAACTTCATAAGAGAGGCTCACCAGTTCACGCTGGCAGGCCGTGCGCGGAGCATATGCCGAAGCTGCAGGACTTTTCCGGTCGTGTTGCTGTGATCCCATGAACACCTTCTGCGTCATTCGTCTTGAGCCTGGCCGTTGCTTAACCGGTTTGAGTCTAACCACACGTACCGTTAATCTGTTGACAGATGGAAGGCCACCTCTATGCCTGATGTGATCGACAGCGTCCGCACCGCTGTGAACGACCGCGCCGAGTTGCCCGGCATGTCGCTGATGGAGCACCTGCAGGAGCTGCGCAGCCGCCTGCTGCACAGTGCCGCGGCGCTGCTGATCGGCTTTGCCGTCGCTTACATCTTTCACGAGCGGCTGTTCGACATCGTGCAGCACCCCATGGACCAGCTGCACTACCAGCTCAATTTCACCCATCCGACCGACGGCCTGAACCTCTACCTGAAAACCGCGCTGTATGGCGGCGCCATTCTCGCAGCGCCGTACATCCTGTATCAGGTGTGGCTGTTCATCTCGCCTGGACTGTACTCGCACGAGAAACGCTACGTCTGGCCCTTTATGGGCGCAACCATCACGCTTTTCCTCGCGGGTGCGTACTTCGGCTATCGCTGGGTCCTGCCCTCCGCGCTCAAGGTGCTGATCGGGGATTTTGGCAAACGCTTTCACCCGATCATCACCATCGATGACTACACGGGATTCTTCTCGGCCATCATCTTCGGCCTCGGCGCGAGCTTTGAGCTGCCCATTCTGATCTTTTTCCTGTCGCTCTTCGGCATCGTGGATGCAAAGTTCCTGATTCGCAACATGCGGTATGCGGTGCTCATCATCTTTGTCATCGCGGCCATCATCTGCCCCCTGCCGGACCCACTCAGCATGTGCCTCTTTGCCATGCCCATGCTGGTGTTGTACGCGCTCAGTGTCGGCGTGGCCTACTTTGTGCATCCGTCGCGCCGCAATAAGCTAAAGGCTGCCTAGTAGTTGTCCATTGGGATTGAGCCACGCGTCGTGAGCCGTTTCCAACGCTGAAAGATGACGTGTCTTCATGCCCGATGCCCGCGTCATCCACTGGATCGTCTTTCACGTCATGCTGTTGGCCCTGCTCGCGACCGAGTGGGTCCTGCTGCGCCGGCAAACGCCCATGCGGTCATACATCGCGACGGCCATGTGGCTGCTGGGTGCGCTGGGGTTCACCGCCTTCATTTATCTCGACCTTGACCGTGCCCTGGGCACGCAATTTATCGCCAGCTACGCGCTGGAAGAGTCGCTGTCGATCGACAACCTCTTTGTCTTTCTCCTGCTGTTCCAAAGTTTCGCCGTGGAGCGCGCTCGGCAGCGCCGGGTGCTCTTCTGGGGCATTCTCGGTGCCGTCGTCATGCGCGCCGCCTTCATCATCGCTGGCGTGGCGCTGCTCAAACGCTTTGAGTGGATCACCTACGTCTTTGCCGTCTTGCTCATGATCGCGGCAGTTCGCCTGGTGCTGCCGCAGGAGCATGGCACCCCAAACAGGCCGGCCTGGCAACAGTGGATTGAAACAAAGATGTCCTTCTCGGAAAGCCAGCAAGGATTCCTTGTTCAGGAAGGTGGCCGCCGCAAACCGACGCTTCTCCTGCTCGCACTGGTCGCCATCGCCGTGGCCGACTTCGTGTTTGCACTTGACTCCATCCCTGCTGTGCTGGCCATTACACGCCACACCTTCATCGCGTACAGCTCGAACATCCTCGCCGTCATGGGCCTGCGCTCGCTCTACTTTGTGCTCAGCCATGCGTTGGCAAAACTGACCCTGCTGCACTATGGCCTGGCGGCGGTGCTCGCGTTTGCAGCGGGCAAAATGTTGCTGGCTCCCTGGGTCGAGGTGACGGCGATGGCATCACTCGCCGTCATCTTCGGCATCCTGCTGCTCACCGTGCTGGTGTCGCTGGTGGTGCAGAATCATCGCGAAGGCGATGTTGACCCTGCCTGATGACTGGCGTCGTGGCACGCATCGCTGAACTCTGGCGCTACCCCGTGAAGAGCATGCGCGGCGAGCAGGTCGGCGCGCTCGATTTGCTGCCGGACGGCATTGCCCAGGATCGCCGGTACGCGGTTGAAAGCGCCGGCGCACCCCGGGGCAAACCGCTCCTCACCGGCCGAGAGCGGGCGGGAATGCTGTTGCAGCGGGCAGTGGTTGTCGGTGGGCAAACGGTTGTGGAAACATCCACCGGCCTGCGCTTCCGCATCGACGATCCTGCACTGCCGGCCGCGTTGGAGCAGCTTTTGCAGCAAGGGCACCCACTGCACCTTGTGCGCAGCACGGCTCCCTTGACCGATTGCCGTCCAGTGGCCATCCTCTCGCGTGAGACCATCGCGCAGCTTTCCACGGAGTTGGCCCGCCCGGTGGACGCGCGTCGCTTCCGTGCAAACCTGGTGCTCACCTTCGCTGCGGCAGATGTACCCGCCAATGGCTTTCCTGAGGATGCCCTGGTAGGCCATACCCTGCAGTTTGGCGACACGGCGCGCATGCGCATTACGGAACGCGACCCACGCTGCCGTATGGTGACACTCGACCCCACAACGGCCGAATCGGATCCCACGCTGATGAAACATCTCGACCGCCGCCACGACGGTCGTCTCGGCATTTACGCCACCACAGTCATGGCCGGCCGGCTGCGGGTGGGTGACACCGTTTCTATTGTTGCCTGAGGTGGTGCCGCGTGACACAGCCTGCAACCCTGCCACCTTTCCCAACGAATCACCGTCCAACACCATGATGAAGCGCGCCGCCCGTCTGCTGCTCCAGCCCCTGTGTCTGTCGGCCACGCTTTTGGTCTTGCCGCTGTGTGCCCAGACGCACCGTGTGGAAAAGCCTGAATCGGTAACCCGCGCAGTCGCCGTGTATGAGTACGTTGGCGATCTCGCCAAGCCCACAGCCGCGCGGCTCATCCCCGTCTCGCTGTTCTACGGCGGCCATTTTGAAGACGCGGGAACCTACCTGGCGCGGCCGGTCCCGCTCGCACTGCAAAGCGATACCGCCTACGAACTGGAGACCTCTGGCCTGCGAACTGGCGTGCTCGACCTCGCCTTCGCGCGTAACTTTCGCCAGAACACGGCGGATGCAACCAGCAGCTTTGACGACGGCTGGTTTGGCTATGGCAAAATCCAGCCACCGCGCGCAAAGCCCGCCGTGGTCGCATCCAAAACGCCGGGCAAAAGCACCGGTCATGCCTACGAGGTGCAGGACGATGGCAAGCCGCATTTTGGCTCCAAGCCGGACGCCAACGACTCCACCAGCCGGCGTGCTCCAGACCCCGACCCGGCCGACACCGACCGTGCAACCAGGATCAGTCTGCCCGACGATACGCGCGACCCCCAGGCCCCCGACCCCGACCGCCCGACATTGAAGCGCAGCGCGACCGACACAAACGGCGGCCCGAAACAAAAGCGGCAAAAGGAAACGTCCAGCGTGACCGCAACGCCGCCCAGTCCGGATGGTGACCCGGACCGGCCTTCGCTCAAACGAAAAGGCGCCGGCGAGACAGAGAACAGCGGCATTCCCCCGGACCCGAGCGAACTCGCCAGCAAAGCGACGGCCAGGGGAGCGGGCGGTACCGTGACCGGCTCGCAGCCGATGATCGACGACAACAATCGGCCCGGACTCCATCGCGGCAAGCCGACGTCAGCGCCCCCGGCGGAGGAACTTGCAGCGGTGGATCTGCCGAAGTTCAACGGCCGCATCCCGCTCACAGACCTCAAGCAGACGGTGGCCGTTTCCGACCTGCATGACATTGCGGCTCACGACTTCACCTACCACTTCGGGACGGATGCGGACCGCGCCTCCGTTCTGCAGGGCATGGAGGCTCTAGCGGTTGCCGTTCTGCAGAATCCGGCGCTGGCAACCGACGCTCCCGACTTTGTGAAGAACGCGAAACCCGGCGCTGACCGTGTTGGCTCTGGCGGACCGTCGTTTGCGCCCTCCCCACACGCGGGCATGGATCGTGCCAACGCGGGCACAACCACGGACCAGCCACCGAAAAAGCTGCCGCCGAGTGCAACACCGGCACAGCGCGCTGCCGCTCGGCGGGCAGCGGCTGCGGCGGTACGCAGGGCTTCCGCAACGGCAACGGCGGCAACCGCGCTGGCAGACGAAAAGCTCGTGGCCTACCAGCTCAGTTATGGTGCACCCGCAACGTATGTCTTCACCGCGCGTACCGCAGATGGCACCGACCCGGTACATTACGTGGCCGTTGTCGCACAGCCTGACCCGGACGGCAACGGCAAGCTGCAGATCGGCATGCGCAGCACGACGGACAGCGCGCATCTGGACCGTACACCGCGCTACCGGCTGGTCGATGCAGTAGACGCCGACGCCAGCAACCGCGCTTCGCTCCTGTTTGAGGTCCGCAACAACAGCTCACGGCAGTTTGCGCTTTTCCGGCTGCTCGGCCCACATCCGGACGCACTGTTTGAGACGGGATCGACGAAGTAGTCCTCGTCGGCATTGACGAACCTCATCCCAGGCGCTCGCCGTTGCGGATCTGAAAGCCGCGCAGAAACTCGGTCGCCATCATCCGCTTCTTCCCCTCGAGCTGCACCTCTTCCAGAAGTACGGCGGATGCTCCACCGCATTGGGCAAATAATTCGCTGCCGCGCACCTCAAGCTCCCCCGGGGCAAGCTGGCCGCACGAAACGGTCGGTCGCATGCGGTGCACAATCAGCTTTTTGCCGCGCAGGGAGGTGTACGCGCCAGGCCACGGCTGAAAGCCGCGAAAGCGCTGATCGATCTCCCGTGCAGGGTGGGACCAGTCGATCAACCCTGCCTCGCGTGTCAGCAACGGAGCCAGCGTGGCCAGTGCGCTGTCCTGCGGCGTTGCCGTCAGGGTGCCTGCGTCAAGCTGGGCAAGGGTTTCCACGACAAGCGCGGCACTCTCCTGCGCGAGCTGCGCAAAGAGCTCAGGCGCGGTTGTCGTTTGCCCAATCGGCACAACGCACCGCAGCAGCGTGCCGCCCGTATCCAGACCAGCATCCATCTGCATCGTGGTCACGCCGGTTTCCGTGTCACCGCTGGCGATGGCCCATTGAATCGGCGCAGCGCCGCGCCAGCGCGGCAGGATTGAACCGTGCGCGTTCACGCAGCCAAGACGCGGCAGCTCCAGCATCCACGGCGGAAGAATGCGACCGTACGCAACGACCACGATGGCGTCAGGGGCAAGTCGCTCCAGCGTCAACCGCAGATCATCATTGCGTTTCAACGTCGTAGGCTGCTCCACCGCAATCCCGCGCGCAAGTGCCGCAGCTTTGACCGGCGTAGGAGCGAGGATACCTTCACGGCCAACGGGCTTGTCCGGCTGCGACAGGACCAGCGCAACACTGTGCCCTGCCTCGACCAGGGCATTCAGGGTCGGCACTGCATACGCCGGCGTGCCGCAGAAAACCAGCCGCAGCGGCACCTACCACTCACCATTGCGGATCAGCTTCTTGATCCTGCGAATGGTCAGGTCTTTTTTCAGCCGGGACAGGCGGTCAATAAACAGCACGCCGTCCAGGTGGTCCATCTCGTGCTGCATGGCGCGCGATAGCAAATCTTCCCCGTCGATTTCAAACCAACTGCCTTTTTCATCCTGCGCCCGCACAGTTACCGTGGCGTGGCGCATCACCTTGTCGCGAATGTCGGGGAGCGACAGGCAGCCTTCCTCCTCGCTACGACGACCTTCCTGCGCCACAATTTCTGGATTGATGAGCACAAGTTTTTCAGCCGGGTCTTTCCCAAACGAGGTGTCGATCACCGTGATGCGCTTCAGGATCCCAATCTGCGGCGCCGCCAGGCCGATGCCCTCTGCCGCGTACATACTCTCAAACATGTCGCTGGCGAGTTGCTGCAGCGTTTTGTCGAACACCGTAACCGGCGCCGCCTTCTGCGCCAGAACCGGGTCGGGATATTTCACAATCGGATAGATCATCGTTCTCTCACCACTAATACGCGCGCAGCTGGTCGCGGTAACCGGCGAGGTTGCGCCGGATTTCAGAGAGGCTGTCGCCTCCAAACTTTTCGAGCATAAGCCGCGCCACGGTCAGCGCAACCATCGCTTCCGCAGCCACGCCGGCGGCCGGCACCACGCATACATCAGACCGCTCGTAGGCTGCCTTTACCGGCTCACGGCTTTCAAAGCTCACACTGCCAAGCGGCCGGCGCAGGGTCGAAATCGGCTTCAGGTAGCCACGCACGGTCACATCTTCGCCATTGGAGATGCCGCCCTCAATGCCTCCGGCGTTGTTGCGTTCACGGGTAAAGCGGGTGTCTGCACCATTGCCGTCCGAAGCATAGGCAATCGCATCGTGCACCTCTGAGCCCATGGATTCCGCGGCCGTAATTCCGCGGCCAAGCTCCACCGCCTTGACGGCCTGCAAACTCATCACCGCCTGGGCAAGCAGGCCGTCCAACCGCTCGTCCCAGTTTGCATGTGTGCCAATGCCGACCGGCACGCCGTGCGCCACCACCTCAAACACGCCGCCCACGGTGTCGCCGGTGCGCAGCGCGCGGTCCACTTCGCCTTTCATGCGCTGCTCCACGTCGCTGTCAATGCAGTTGAGCAGCACCGTCTCGCGCGCAACGCTCGCAGTCACTTCGTCCCAGGTATACCCACGCGTCAACTCCACGGCGCCTACCCGCACCACATGCGACAACACCGTAACGCCAAGCTCCCGCAGCAGCAGCTTTGCCAGGGCTCCGGCAGCCACGCGCGCGCTGCTTTCTCGCGCGGACGCACGCTCCAGCACGTAACGTGCATCGCTGAAGTTGAACTTCAACGCGCCCGCCAGGTCCGCGTGGCCCGGCCGCGGGGAGGCGACTGCCTTATGTTTGAGCGGATCACCCGCGCCCACCGGCAGGATCTCTTCCCAGTTCTTCCAGTCGCGGTTGGCAATGGTGAGTGCAATGGGTGCGCCGATCGTGTGGCCATGGCGAACGCCGCTCAGCAGGTGCGCCGCATCGGCCTCAATGCGCATACGGCCCCCACGGCCATATCCCTGCTGCCGTCGCCACAACTCCCGCGCAATCATCGATTCGTCCACGGCAACACCCGCGGGCATGCCACTCAGCAGCGCTACCAGGGCCTCGCCATGGCTTTCCCCCGCTGTTGAAAATCGAAGCATACCGTCTCCACCAGGCTTGTTTGCCGAAGCCTTGATTGTATAACCCGGCCCTTCTGACGCTGCCTGCTCCAGTTCACTCCCCCAAAGGTCTAACCACATGTCACCGCAAAAGGGTGTAGTCAATCGCAGGCCGCACGCCTAATCTCAGAGGTGCATGAACGATTACAGGCCCATGTCGACGTCACGAGAAGATCTGCACCAGGTCGAGCTCGAACTTGCGCGCTTTGGCGAACGCGCCATTGTTGCCCTGCCCTATCCGCCGGTGATGGAACAGCGTTTCGAGCAGGAGACCGGCGCTGGCCGGCGGGAGTTCCTGACCCGCTACGGCCTCATGGCACTGGTCATTTACGACCTGTTCCTGGTTGGCGACTACTTTATGTACCCTCAGCATTTCGCCGAGGCACTCGCGTTGCGGCTCGGTATTGTGACGCCGCTTGTGCTGGTGCTTACCTGGTTCCTGCAGAGGCCACGCGGTGTCATGATGCGCGAGGGCGGTGCGGTGCTGCTGTGCGTTGTCGGTTGCCTGAGCGTTCTGTTCATGCACGACCGCGACAACCTGGCTGCCACCGTCCAGGCTGAACCGGGCCTGCTCATGGTGTTGCTGTGCATGAATGTTGTCCTGCGGGTCGACTTCGCCTATGCCACCTTCGGCACGCTCGCGTGCATGGCTGCAGAAGCCGTGTTCCTCCATGGCACCGCCATGCTCACCTTCGGCAATCGGCTGACCATTGCCGGCCGGGTCGGCTGGATGGGGGTGTTAACCCTGATCGTCAACTACGCCCTTGCACGCGAGCAGCGCATGGCGTGGCTGCAGCGGCTGCACAGCCGCATCCAGGGTCGCATGCTGGCCGAGGTCAATGCCGAACTGGTGAATCTGTCGTCCACCGATCGCCTCACTGGCCTCAGTAACCGGTATGCCTACGAAATGCGCCTGGACGAGATGTGGGCGTCCGCAATGAAACATGGCTATCCGCTATCGGCCGTCATGATCGATGTGGATCACTTCAAAAATCTCAACGACAGCTTCGGCCACACCTACGGCGACCGGGTCCTGCAACGGGTTGCATCGCTGCTGATGCAGGCGCTGCGAGCGGAAGACGACTTTGCCGCCCGCGTTGGCGGGGAGGAGTTCATCGTTCTGCTCCCCGATTCAGACGAACGCACAGCCATCCGTGTCGCGGAGCGGATTCGTGTACTGGTACAGGTAGCCGGCTCTCCGGCGGTACCTGGCGACCTGTCGATTGCCGGCAATGAGCGCTGGTCCACCGTAAGCTGCGGCACTGCCACCGTAATGCCAAGCTCCAACGCAACGCCGCAGATGTTGATCGAAGCGGCGGACGCGGCGATGTACCGTGCCAAGCAGACAGGCCGCAATCGTGTCTGCAGCAGTCCGGCACCGGGCATCGAAACACACGGGATGGCGATCGTGTCGCGCGCCTCCTAGCGGCACCGGGCAGGTTTGCCAGCGGGCAAACACTGCAGGGGCGGGCAGCCTGCATTCGCGTCAGACAGGGTACACTCGCAACATTCCATGCCCGTCACGTCGACGAAGAGGACTCTGTCTTGCGTTTGTTGCCCCGCCGCACCCTCCTGTTCGTTGCTGCCCTGCTGCCTGCGATGTCGTGCCCTTTGGTGGCCCAGACACCCGGCCATGCAACAGCTGATGCCGTCGACTCCGAAACCTGGGTTCGCGCGCACTACACCAAGTATGAATTCCGCGTTCCCATGCGCGACGGCACCAGGCTCTTTGTGAATGCCTACGTGCCGCAGCCCGGTGCTTTCCCAGACCACGGTCCGTATCCGCTGCTGATGACGCGTACCCCGTACTCCTGCGCGCCCTACGGCGAAGACCAGTACTCGAAAGCAGTGACGTATTCCAATGAGCTGGCCAGCAGTGGCTACATCTTTGTATGCGGTGACGTGCGTGGACGCAATGCCTCGGAAGGCAGCTTCGTCGAGATGCGCCCGCACATCGACGTCAAGAAGTCTCCGCAGGATGTTGACGACTCCACGGACATGTACGACACCGTCGACTACCTCTTAAAGCATGTGCCGAACAACAACGGCAAGGTCGGCATCACCGGCATCAGCTACCCGGGCTTCTTCACGTCGGCATCCATCATCGACTCACATCCGGCCATCAAGGCGGCCAGCCCGCAGGCGCCGATGACTGACCTGTTTCTGGGTGCGGACGACAGCTACCACGGCGGCGCCTTCATGCTCGCGGCCAGCTATGGCTTCTACTCCGCATTCCTGCCGCAAAAGAACCCCGTCGAATCCGGCACACCACGTGCCGACCGCTTCGAGTTTGGCACCAGCGATATGTACCAGTTCTATCTGCGCGACAACACCGCAAACCTTACCAAACTGCTGGAGGCCCGGGGCCCGAATCTGCTGCCGGACCAGATCAACCACACCACGCTGGATAGCTACTGGAAGCCGCGCAACCTGAGCGAGCACATGCTGAACGTGCACACGGCGGTCATGACCGTTGGTGGCTGGTTCGACGCGGAAGACTTAACCGGACCGTTGAAGACCTACAACGCCATTGATCGCCTCAACCCCAGGCTCGGCAGCATGAACACCGTCGTCGTTGGTCCCTGGACCCACGGTGGCTGGGCACGCACCGACGGCGACCACCTGGGTGACGTGACCTTTAACGCGAAAACTGCGGAGTTCTTCCGCAAGGACATCCAGTTCCCCTTCTTTGAGCATTACCTGAAAGACGTGCCTTACGGCAAGGCCGGTGAACCCCTGCCCAAGGCCTACATGTTTGAAACCGGCAGTAACGCCTGGCGCAAATACGACCAGTGGCCGCCGAGGGGTGCGGTTCCGCAGATGTTGTACTTCACCTCAAACGGCAGGCTTGCCTTCGATAAACCCGCAAACGCCGACGCCGGCAAGCGCACCTACGTCAGCGATCCCATGCACCCCGTCCCCTACGTGGGATACGTGACCGATACCATTCCGCAACGCTACATGGCCGACGATCAGCGTTTCGCCGGCGAGCGCTCCGACGTGCTCGTGTACCAGACCGAGCCGCTCTCCGAAGACCTGACAGTCGCCGGTCCTATCTCTCCCAGGCTCCACATCAGCTCCACCGGTACCGACTCTGACTTCGTCGTCAAGCTCATCGACGTCTACCCGCAGGACTACCCGGGCGTCCCCGTCGACACCGCCGTCGGCAAACGCATCGTTGGCGCGCCACCCGTGCTCATGGGCGGCTACCAGCAGTTGCTGCGCGGCGAGCCCTTCCGCGCCAAATTTCGCGACAGCTGGACGGACCCCGCTGCACTCAAGCCCGGCGAAGTCACCGCCGTGAACTTCACAATGCCCGACATCAACCACACCTTCCGCAAGGGCCACCGCATCATGGTGCAGGTGCAAAGCTCGTGGTTTCCGCTGGTGGACCGCAATCCGCAAACCTTCACCAACATCCCGACCGCAACACCCGAGCAGTTCGTCACGGCGACAGAAACCGTCTACAGCAACGCCGACGCTCCCAGCGGCATTGAACTCACCGTCTTACCGCGACGCTAACGCAGACCGGCAACAAGTAGTGGGAGCCGTTAGGGCTTCGCAAAGAAGCCCTTGCGCGCTTCCACGGTCAGGTGCCGGTCCTTGGCGCGCAAATCCAGCCGATGGTAACTTCCCGGCTTCAGATCCGGCGGCGGCGTGTAGCTGACCTGGTACTGCAGACGCAGATCCTGGGCAATCTGCGCGTAGATCTGGCGCAGGCTCAGCGTCGGCATAACAGTAAACACCTGCCCTCCCGTACTCTCGGCGAGCTTGTGCAAAGCCGACAGGCCCGGTTCAGCCTCCGTCGCGGGCCGTGCCGGTGCGCCTATGCCCGGCACCTCCCGTGCGCTGTACAAAATCGCGTAGATCTGCACATCCGCCTGTTGTGCCTGCTCAATGGCCTGCTCCAGCTTCAGGCGGCTGCCGTTATCTTCGCCATCCGTCAGCAGGATCATTGCCTTTCGCCCGCTCTCCGCGGACAGCACCTTCTGCGCGACCGCCCCCACGGCATCGTTCAACAGGGTTCTGTTCATGGCCTCACGATCTGTTCCCAGGCCCATCAGCTGCAACTTGAGCGTACCCACCGCGTCGGTAAGCCGACCCAGCATCCGCACATGGCCGCTTACCTCCACAACGGTGGCACGGTCCTGCGGACGCCCGAGCATGGTTTGCAGAAAGACTTCGCTGGCGATCGTCTCATCCCCCAGGAACGTGCGCTGACTACCACTGGTATCGACCAGCAGCGCAAGGGTGAGTGGCAGGTCGGCACCCGAGCCAAAGTAGCGGATCGACTCTGCCTTGCCATCCTGCTTCAACTCGAAATCGTCTTTGGTTAACCCTGTTGCAGGCACACCATCGCGACCCTTCACCACCGCGCTAATGGCAACCACACGCGTGGTAACGCGCAATACGGCCGTCGGCGGGGTGGCAGCGGACCCATTCGCCTGTTCCTGCACGGGCAATCCCGTTTGCGCCGCTGCGATCAGTCCGGTGCCCAGCAGCATCGAACCCAGCTGCGCAGCCCATTTGCACTTCCACCCATACCCGACCGCCATCCCACGCCTCTCTCCCGTAACCCAGGACGCGATGCGCCACACACGGCAACGCTTCCTATACTGGATAGGATGCCTTTAGACCTCACTCGCTCTCGAGCTTTTCAAACCCGCGCTGAAGCGTTAATCCCGGGCGGCGTGGACTCACCCGTGCGCGCCTTCCGCGCCGTGGGTGGCGACCCGCCGTTTGTCGTGCGCGCCGAAGGTGCTTACCTGTTCGACGCCGACAGCAACCGCTATCTGGACTATTTCGGCTCGTGGGGTCCAATGATCCTGGGCCACGCCGCACCCCCGATCATCGCTGCCGTGCGCGACGCCGCACTCCGCAGCACCAGCTTCGGCGCAAGCACACCTGCCGAGGCAGAGCTCGCCCAGCTCATCGTCGACGCCGTACCCTCGATCGAAAAGCTGCGCTTTGTCAGCTCCGGCACAGAGGCTGTCATGAGCGCGGTCCGCGTGGCGCGTGCCTACACCGGGCGCAAGCGGCTCATCAAGTTTGAAGGCTGCTATCACGGCCACTCCGACGCGCTGCTCGTCAAGGCCGGTTCTGGTGTCGCAACGCTTGGCATCCCGGGATCAGCCGGGATCCCGCAGGAAACCACCCAGTTTACGGCGGCTCTGCCCTACAACGACCTGCCTGCTGTTGAGGCCTTCTTCGCGCAGTATCCCGGTGAGATTGCCTGCGTTCTGCTCGAGCCGGTCGTCGGCAACGCCGGCACGATTCTGCCCGAACCCGGCTACCTCGAAGGTTTGCGCGCAATCACAACGCGCGAGGGTGCGCTGCTGCTGTTCGACGAAGTCATGACCGGTTTTCGCCTGGCCCTTGGCGGCGCCCAGCAGATCTACGGCATCACGCCCGATCTCACCACCCTTGGCAAAATCATTGGCGGCGGCCTGCCGGTCGGCGCATTTGGCGGCCGGGCCGACATCATGGACCAGTTGGCGCCGCTCGGCCCGGTCTACCAGGCCGGCACACTTTCCGGCAATCCGCTTGCAATGGCCGCAGGCATTGCGCAGCTGACAGCCCTCCATGACGGCGGCCCCTCCTTCTATGACCGCCTGGGTGAAACCACCCGAGAGATCGCCGAAGGCGTCGCCAAGGCAGCGGCCGACGCCGGCATCCCGGTCACGACCAATCGCATTGGCTCGATGTTTACCTGGTTTTTTCAGCCGGCGCAGAATACCGTGCGCAACTTCCACGATGCCGCACAAAGCGACACGGCCCGCTTCGGCCACTTCCATCGTGCCATGCTCGAACGTGGCATCTGGCTGCCGCCCTCGCAGTTTGAGGCAGCATTTGTTTCCGCCACACACGGGCCGGCTGAAATTGCCGCCACGATTCGCGCAGCGCGTGCGGTGCTTCCCGGCCTGCACCAGCAGCACCACCTTGCCACGTCGTAACCTGGCGTCCACACCACGTTCAAGACCACCCTGCTATCCTCAGATTTCCGGGTTGCGCCGCACCCTCGACTCCACCGACAGGACACGATTCCTTTGACTGAGCACGCCGAAGAGCCGAGCCCAAAACCGAAAGCCAAAGCCAAGGCTGTGACCTACGCCGACGCTGGCGTCGACATCTCCGAAGGCGACCGCACCAAACAGCGCATCAAAATGCTGGCACGCAAGACCTTTAACAGGCAGGTCCTGAGTGAAATTGGCGGCTTTGGCGGCCTTTTTGCGCTCGACCTGGCCAAGTTCCCGGAGCCCGTGCTCGTCAGTTCCACCGATGGGGTTGGCACCAAGCTGAAGGTGGCCTTCGAGCTCGGCATTCACCACACGGTAGGCGCCGACCTGGTCAACCATTGTGTGAACGACATTGCCGTGCAGGGTGCGACACCGCTCTTCTTTCTCGATTACCTCGCCACCGGTCGGCTTGAGGGGTCCGTTGCCGAAACGGTGGTCAGCGGCATCAGCGAGGCCTGCAAAGCGAACGGATGTGCCCTGATTGGCGGCGAAACCGCCCAGATGCCCGGCTTTTACGCTGACGGCGAATATGACCTCGCGGGCACGATTGTCGGCGCGGTAAATCGGCCGGACATCATCACGGGCGAAAAAATCCAGCCCGGCGATTGCCTCATCGGCCTGCCCAGTAACGGCCTGCATACCAACGGCTACTCCCTTGCGCGCAAGCTGCTGTTCGATGTCGCGAAGTACGGTCCGGACCAGTACGTGAACGAGCTGCGCGACAAAACCGGGGCAGCGTTGATGCGCTCCCATCGCAGTTACCTGGCCATCCTCCGCAAGCTGATCGCGGGCGGCCTCGTCAACGGCATGGCCCACATCACCGGTGGCGGCATCACTGAAAATCTCCCCCGCATCCTGGTCAAGGGCCTTGCCGCGCAAGTGGAGCTGAGCTGCTGGGAGGTACCGCCGCTCTTCACGCACCTGCAGCAGCTTGGCCAGGTAGAGCAGGAAGAGATGCTGCGCACCTTCAACATGGGCATCGGCATGATTGTCGTGGTTCCCGCGGAACAGGTCCGCAAAGCCAGGTCCATCCTGAATCGTGCCAACGAGCGGTTCAGCGTGATCGGCCGCATCGTCAAGGGCGAACGCCGCGTGCAGTTCGTGTGAGCGCCGCACCAGCAATGCACAGGCTTGGGATTCTGCTGAGCGGTCGCGGCTCAAACTTCCTGGCAATTGCCGCGGCAATCGAGGATGGCGGCATCCCCTCTGCCCAGATTGCATTGGTGTTATCGAATGTGGAAGGCGCGCCCGGACTGGACACCGCCCGTCGGCGTAGCATTCCCACAATCGTGCAAGCGTCGAAGGGTGTTCCGCGTGAGGAACACGATGGGCGCATGATTGACCATCTGCGTTCCGCTCGCGTCGATTGGGTGGTTCTCGCCGGCTACATGCGCGTGCTCACCCCCACATTTATCGAAGCATTTCCCAATCGCATTCTCAATATTCACCCGTCGCTGCTGCCTGCCTTCCCTGGCCTGCACCCGCAGCGACAGGCGCTGGCAGCAGGCGTCGAAATCTCTGGCTGTACCGTTCACTTTGTGGATGAGCAGGTAGATCACGGCACCATCGTCCTGCAACGAGCAGTTCCTATCCTTCCGGACGACACGGAAGAGACCCTCAGCGCCCGCATCCTCGTTGAGGAACACCGAGCCTACCCGGAAGCCATCTCCCGGCTCCTTGCGCCCCGAACGGAACCGGACCGCTAGACCGCAACCTCGCCCAGCGCATACCGGCGGCAGTGTTCCAGGTAGGCCGCCTCATGCAGCGCCGCCAGGTCAAGGATGCTGCTCCACAACCAGCGTGGCGCATCCAGGCCTTTGCTGTGCTGGGAGCGTAGCGTCGTTACCCACGCTTTACGGTCTTGGTCCGACATCTGCCTCCCATGCGCCCGGCCTACGACACCTGCCATCAATCGCGCCACACCGACCGCCTGCTTGCGCGACAGGCCGTCCAGGTCGAATTTAAGATCCTGCGGCCGAAGTTCGCGCAACACCACGGACTTGTTCTGGCACTGCCCTGCCATCATGCGGTCACCCAGGAAGGGCGACAGTGCACGTGCACCGCACACAACACGTTCCGCAAAGTCCGTTGGCATGTCCGCCGCCGGGTCGAATGGAGCCGCAGCCGCGGTTGCTTCCTTTACGTCGATCAAGTGGTGTTGCTGGTGACGCTTCTCGCCGGTACGGACCAGGACGGCATAGCGCAAACGGCCAAGCGAGCTGCAGCCCTTCATCCAGTAGGCGGCGTCCACCACCTCCATCGGCACGTCGCCATCGCCGCGTATCCCCATCAGCAGCTTGCGCGTGGCTGGAGAGTCAAACAACTCGTCCAGCTTGGAACGCTCGTCCTCTTTCAGGGCCCAGAATCGTTTGCCCAGTGGGATACGCGGCGTTACACCCTCGATACGTTCCGCCGCAAGATGCTTCCATCGCCTTGCCTTTGCCTGCCGCATCACACGACGCACCGGCTCAATCTCCTCCGGTGTAATGTTTGCCGTCTTGCCTTGTAGCCGCGCCAGATAGCCTTCGACCATCTCTTCGATCATGAGTGCGGTCGTGATCCCCGGCAGATCGCTGCTGCGCGCTGCCATGGCGAGCGACAGGCCGAGTCGCAACAGGTCGTGTGCGGGATTGCCGATCACGGTCTGGTCCACATCGCGTATTTCGATCTCGATGGCATTGTGCCGGTTTGCCACAGGCCCCAGATTGCCGGTATGGCAGTCGCCACAGATCCAGACCGAGGGTCCGTGCGGCAAACGACCATGGACCTGCGGGCTCGCCAGCCATTCGTAAAACTGTACGGTTGCGCCACGCACGTACGCATGCGCGGACTCCGACATCTTCATCACGCGCTGGCGATCCAGCACAGCATTGCGCGGCCGTTCCTTCGGCAGAGCAGCTTTCTGCTTTGTCGTGTGGGTACTCTGCTTCGAGGTCATTCTGGGTCCAAGTGATTCAATTGAGGAAGTTTATGGATAGATGCAGCTAGTGGTGCGAGCGAAGTACTTTAGAGACAAAGATATAGCCCTGCAGCATGGCTGCAGGGCGATCATCGAATCGCCTTCATCTCGTTGTGCCCGTTAGGCTTGCTGGTCGCCAGCCTCAGTCAGCATAACTTTCATAACAATCCGCCGCTTGCCGCGAAAGAATGTCACTGTGACACTGTCCCCGGCCTTATGCGCATTCATTACACTCTCGATGTCCTGCTCATTGGTGATTTCCTGCCCGTCGATGGCGATGATGAAATCTCCACCAAGCATGACCGGCGTGTTCCCCAAATACGCCTGCTGCGTGCCACCCTTAAGCCCCGCACGGTCAGCCGCGCCGCCCGGGCTCACACGCTGCACCAACACGCCATAGTCGCTCGGAACACCAATCTGTTCTGCAAGATCCGGCCCAATTTCAAGCGGCTTGATGGCCAGGGTCGGTCTGCGAATACGACCGTATTTCGCGAAGTCGTCCAGTACCGCGCGCGCCGTATTGATGGGGATGGCGAAGCCAACACCGGCACTCTGGTCGGCATTGTTGGACGCAATAAGTGTGTTGATACCAATTACCTGACCGCGCGAATTCAGGAGAGGACCGCCGGAGTTGCCGGGATTGATCGCGGCATCTGTCTGGATGGCGTTGTCGATCGCCGATCCATTCGGCCCGCGGATGGATCGTAAGGCCGAAATGATGCCGCGTGTCATGGTGCCCGACAAACCAAAAGGGTTACCGATGGCGAACACCTTTTGCCCCACCTGCAAACCGCTCGAGTTTGAGAGTTCTACCGGCTGCAGGTTCGGTGCGTTGATCTGCAGCAGCGCCAGGTCGTGCACCTTGTCGACGGTTACCACCTGCGCCTTGTACCTGTGCTTGTCGCTCAGCTGTACTTCCACACGCTGCGCATTGTCGATCACGTGATTGTTGGTCAGGATGTGACCCTGTTTATCCAAGATGAAGCCGGAACCCTGACCCTGCTGCGGTACCGAGCCGTAAAAGAAATCGAACGCTACCGCCGTCGAGGTGATGTTGACGACGCTTGGAAGCACGCGCTTGTAGACGGCGATATTATTCTGCTCTTCCGTGTCGTAAGCGGGCTGCGCTTCCGCCACCTTCATCTGGAAGTCCCCCAGGGGGACATTCTGCGTGACAAAGCTAACCGGATGGATGCCGGGTGACATGCGCTGCAGTAGCGCGCTGACCGTACCCACCGGCCAAAGCCTGTTGCTGAGCAGGTAGAACCCGCCCACAAGCAACAACACCAACAAGAACCTGCGACCCTTCATTTGCTCCCGTTACCCGTCCCGCGTAGAACGCCACGCGCCGTTTCCTTTAAGCCTACATGGCCTCGCCGGCCGTATCCTGGGCCTCGTGGCGCAGTTGCTCGTAAAGCCGACCGATCCGCGCATGCAGCAAACTTAGCGAGCCGTCATTTTCAATGACGATGTCTGCAAGCGCACGCTTTTGCAGCTCCGGCATCTGCGCCGCAAATCGAGCGCGCGCATCTGCTTCCGCAGCAACACGCGAAGCTGATTGATCTGACGCCAGAACACGACAAACGTAACGTTCTACACGCATGCTTTCCGGCGCAGACACCACCACGATGCGATCGAAGCGGGATCGCCATGGCAAGGGCGGCATACCATCCGCACTACCTTGCTCGGCAATATCTGCAGCCGCACCAAACGTCGTTTCCAGCACAAGCGCGCTTTCTACGACGGCCACCGCTGTGGGGTGGGCTGCCGCGATCCGCTGGAGCCAGGCCGCCTGCGCCGCGATGACCGGAGGATGCACGATGGCGTTCAGCTCCTGCACACGACTCTCTCGAAAGGCAAGTCGTGCAAGTTCCCGCCGGTTCAGGGCACCATCGGTTTGGAGTACGCCGTTGCCAAAATGCGCGACGATGCCCAGGTACACTGCCTGTCCGGGCTCCATCATGGCCCGGCCTATTTCGTCACTCTGTGAGACAAACGCGCCAAGCTCGCGCAGCATGGCCGCGGCTGCACTCTTGCCGCTGGCCGCTCCACCTGTCAAGGCAACACGCAACATAACAGTCAGGCTTCCAGGCCACGGCGCCAAGTCGCAGCTTTTATGGTGTTTTGCATCAGCATGGCAATGGTCAGCGCACCCACACCGCCCGGCACCGGCGTATATGCGCGAGACACGGCGTATGCTGCCGGATCGAAGTCACCCATCAGCACATAGCCACGCTTTTGAAAGGCCGCCTGGCGCGCCGAGTCGCCGGGAAAGAAGCGTTCCAGCTGCGCCGCAGAATCGATGCAATTGATGCCCACATCGACCAACACGGCACCGGGCTTGACCATTGCTGCGGTGATCAGCCCAGGCACCCCAACGGCGACGACCAGGATATCGGCGCCTCGCGTGTATTTCGGCAGATCGCGCGTTCCTTTGTGACAGACAGCTACCGTCGCACCGGCGTTCAGCAGCATGGTCGATGCAGGCTTGCCCACAATGTCACTGCGGCCCACCATGACGCAATCGGCTCCGGCGATCGCAATATGGCGCCGCCGCAGGATTTCTAAAATGCCCGCCGGAGTGCATGGCGCCAGCGTGGATTGTCCAATCTGCAAACGACCGACATTGATTGGGTGAAAGCCATCCACATCCTTGTCCGGCGACACCGCCTCCAAGATCCGGCGGGTATCGATGTGCTTTGGCAGAGGCAACTGCACCAGGATGCCATCCACTGCATCGTCCCGATTCAAACGATGAATCAACGCAAGCAGATCTGCTTCGTTGATGTTTTCGGGTGGTGTCAACAGGGTGCTGGCGATGCCCAGTTCGCCGCAACTGCGTACTTTGTTGCGCACATACACTTCTGACGCGGGATCGTTGCCAAGCAGAATGACGGTGAGTCCCGCGACTATGCCGCTGCTCGCCAGACCCTTTACCGCTGCGGCGACCTCTGTCTTAATTTCCGCTGCGATTTCCGTTCCGTTCAACACTTCGACACTCATGTAAACCCCAGAATACAAGCTGGTCGCAAGCACCGCGCAGGTACCAAGACTTTGAGCAGGCCGAAGATGTCGTTGCAAACTTGCGGCAGTGTGGACGCGCACACAACTCACCCACCCCGCTCACGTCTAACCCACCAAGCCGCGAGAGCACCACGCAATAGGAGGGCACCGCATGAGCTTCTCAGATCACGACAATCGCACGTCGCCCCTGCTGACGACCAACTTCGATAGTACGGATCTTGAAAGCCTGCGCGACGAACTTCTGCGTTCCGGTCTTGATCTTTGGCAGGCAGGCGAGTTGATCAGCAGCTTTCTGGCAGCACGAGGGTATGGCGTCTCCGCCGGAGATGCGCGCACGATTGCCACGCGCATCGAAGCAGAGAGTTGCTCTCTGGACAGCATGCGCAAAGAACTTGGGCGGCTCGCCCTAGTGATGTAGACAATGCGCCACCCCATGTAACGCGCCGGCGGCGTCGACATCTCGAACTCCCTTACTCGTACTTCAACGTTTCCACTGGATCCAGGGCTGCTGCCCGATTTGCGGGTACGGTGCCAAAGATAATCCCGACCATCATGCTGGTGCTGAGCGCAATGACGGCTGACCAGATACTGATGGGGATGTGAAATGGTGTCAGCAGATTGACCGACAGCGGCAGCGCCAGGCCCAGCACCGTTCCGACAATGCCACCGCTGAGGGAAAGAAACACTGCCTCGGTGACGAACTGCATGCGAATTTCTCGCCGGGTTGCGCCCAGCGCCTTGCGAATTCCAATTTCGCGAATGCGCGCCGAAACGTTGGCAAGCATGCTATTCATAATGCCGACACCACTGACGACCAGTGTGATGAAGGCTGCTACCGACAGGACGTAGGTGAGCGCCGTTGCAATTTTTCCTGCTGCATCCAAAACGTCTACCAACGTTTGAGCGTGATAGACGCTGGTCGGCTTGTGGCGGCTCTGGATGATTTCGGTAATCCTTGCCGAATCATGAATGACGTCCAATGAGTTCGCGATGGTAAAAAAGATCTCCTTTACCGCATTGCTGCCGGTAAAGTATCGCGCCACGGGATAGGGGATGAGTGCCGTCTGATCGGACAGTTCCGATTGACCGAAATCTGAAATACGCAGCTTTGCCACACCAACCACGGTGAAGGGAATGCCGTGAATGGCGAAGGATTTCCCGATGGCTGCATCGTCCGTACCGTACAGGGCACGCGCAAACGGCTCGATGAGAACGCAGACCTTTTCGTGGGCCACTGCATCCTGATCATCAAAAAATCGCCCGGCGACCACGGCGAGATTTCGCACCTCTTTGTAGCGCGGCGAAACCCCCAGCAGAAGCGCCTCTTTTGAGACACCGTTGCCCATGCTGATGGACGAGTGCGACTCCAGCATGGGCGAAGAGTAAGCAATGCCCGGCACCTCCGAGTCCACCGCCGCTTCGTCTTCGCGCGTCATGTAATCCGGCGTACTGGTGTTGTTTGGACCGGTTGTACTACCGCCGCTGTACTGCATCTCTACCAGGTTTGGCCCAAGACTGCTGATTGTGTCCAGCGCATACTGCCGTCCGGTCAAGCCCACAGTCACCACCAGAATGATGGACGCCGACCCGATTACCATGCCGAGCATCGTCAGCAGAAAGCGAACTTTGCTGGCGCGAAAGCTGTCGAGCGCAAGCTGTACCGTTTCTGAAAAGACCATGGTGCTCTTCGCCGAGTTTAGCGTGCGTTGAAAGCTCGCATTCTGGGCCGTACTGGACATTCCTGTATGCTACCCCGTCGCCATTAGACGTGACGCGCGCCCCGCGGTCGCATGCAGCTCTAAATCAGGGGCGAGCCAGAGGCAGCGCCGTTCCATCACGGTGGCGCAAGCTGCTAGCATAAAACCAGCCACCGCGGAGGGATGTGTGAGTGGTTGAAACAGGCGGTCTTGAAAACCGCTTTGGGCGAAAGTCCAACGGGGGTTCGAATCCCTCTCCCTCCGCCACAAGCCTTCAGTCGGCCATTTTGGCCGGGGCTGCCGACGACGCTAAATCCCGTTGACTGCATTCGCGGACATGTCGGCCTCGTGCTGCATGGCATTGCTTGAAGCGATTAGGTTTGCACGCTCGGCTTCGCTCCAGAAGTTAACGCGATGCACGTGGCGCCCAGGTTCCAGGCGCAACGCATTGGTGAGCACCAAGCTTCAGAAGTGCTTTACGGTCCCTTGCTTGTGCAGGCTGCAGAGTGCCAGGTGGGGCCTTGGACGGCGGGTGTGTCCCGCAACACAATCATGCTCACGCTGGATTGGCGACTGCCGATAACAGGAGTGGCCCCCTTAGTCGTGGGCAGCGAGTCAGCCAATGCCCGTGCGCGCCAAAATTCTGGTAACGATCGTGATCAGTGCCGGTCTTGTGATCATCACAGGGTTGACGCAGCGGCCAAGTCATTTCTGGATGATGTTCAGCGTCTACCTGGCTGCAGCGCTCCTGAGTTCGGGACTCAAGGTGAAGCGGCCCAGCGGCAGCGGCTCCATGTCGCTGAACTACCCCTTTATCTTCCTGGCGATCATGCAGCTTTCACCCCTGCAGACGTGCCTGATTGCGGCTTTGTCCGTAGCAGCGCAATGCCGCATGAAAAAGGTGACGCTTTTCGCCTTCGTGCAATGCACGTTCAACGTGAGCAATAGCGTTGTCAGCACGGCCTGCGCGCACGTGCTGTATCTCGCACTGACGCATCTCGGAGTGCCCTCCGCGCCGGCTCTGGCTTCCGCGGCCTCCATCTATTTCGTCTGCAACACCCTTCCTGTTGCGCTGGCGATTGGGTGGTCCCAGGGAGTGCCCGTCTTCTCACTTTGGAAAAGCGAGTTCTGGTGGTTCTTTCCGTTCTACATGGTGGGCGCGGTGGTCAGTTCCGTGGCGTACACCCTTAGCCATCGCTTTGGCTGGGCAACCGGCATCCTTGTGGCACCGGTCATTTACACGTTATTTCGCGCTTACAACGCCCAGGTGACGCACTGGGAGGAGCGCAGGGCTCACCTGGAGGAAACCGAAGCCCTGCACCTGCGCACCATTGAAGGTCTCGCAATGGCGATCGAGGCCAAGGATCACAATACTCACGAGCATCTGTTTCGGGTGCGCGATTATGTGACCGACATCGCGACCACGATGGGTCTGGATGAGTTGCAGATCAAAGCGCTGCAGATCGCAGCGTTTCTGCATGACATTGGCAAACTTGCCGTGCCGGAACACATCATCAACAAACCGGGAAAGCTGTCGGTGGACGAATTTGAAAAGATGAAGATTCATCCGGGAGTCGGCGCAGACATCCTGGAGCGTGTGCGTTTTCCCTACCCGGTCGTTCCGATCGTGCGATCGCACCATGAGCGATGGGACGGGGGCGGCTACCCCGACGGTCTGAAGGGTGAAGCAATTCCGCTTGGCGCGCGCATTCTGAGCGTGGTCGACTGCTTTGACGCGCTTGCCTCGGACCGGCCCTATCGCAAAGCCATGCCCCTTGAAAAAGCCATGGAGATCGTGAAGAGTTCTGCTGGCAAGCAGTTCGATCCCGCCATCGTTGAGGTGTTGGAACGACGGTACCAGGCGTTGGAGATGTCCCTGCAGGGTCGGGTCACGTTTGGAGCGCTGAACCTTGAAGTCAATGTGGAGCGTGGAGACGCTCCCGGAGCAGGTTTTGAACAGGCAGTGGCGCGGGCGGAAAGCGAGGAACCGGCTCAGCAGGCGAGCAGTGCGATCACAACGAATTCGCTGGCATTGATTGCCGCGGCGAGTCACGAAGCGCAAATCCTGTTTGAGATGAGCGAAGTGGTCGGCAATCTACTGGGACTCAGTGAAACGGCCTGGCTGATGGAATCGCGGCTCCGTGGACTCATCCCCTTTGACTGTTGCGTGCTCTACCTCAAGAACTCAGAAAGTGTTTCGAGTTGCTACATCACCGATGTCTTTTCAGAGGCGTTTCTCCATGAACCGATCCCGTTGGGCGAAGGACTCTCCGGCTGGGTTGCGCAGAGTGGACGCTCCATTGTGAACGGCAATGCGACCGTGGAACCGACCTACCGGAGTGACAAGGCGCGCGTACGGCTGCAAAGTGCGCTGGCGGTTCCTCTTTTTGATTTGCAACAGCAAATTGTCGGTGTCCTGTCTCTCTATTCCGAGCAGGCCGATGGCTTCACGCGCGATCACGCACGCATTCTGCAAGCGGCCGAGGTCAAGTTCTCTCTCGCACTGCAAAACGCACTCACCTCAAAGTGCGCGGAAAGTGACACCAATACCGACGCCCTGACCGGCCTGCCGAACGCACGCAGCATGTTCCGAACGCTGGACCGGGAACTCAATCGGTCGCGGCGCGCTGGTTCTTCACTTGCGCTTATCGTGTTCGCCCTGAATGGCCTTCAACGGCTGAACGAAGTGGAAGGCTGCATGACGGCGAATCTGCTGCTGCGCAGCATCGCTCGACAGCTGCAACGCCGGTGCCGCAATTACGACACAGTGGCGCGGATCGGTGGGGATGAGTTCGGGCTATTGCTGCCGGACATTTCAGAAGCACTTCCCTTCACCGAAGGGTCCTGGGTTGAGGGCATGTTACAGGCAGCCTGCGGTGAAGCTGCGATTCAGGGTGTCATGTCCGCCAGTGTCGGGCTTGCCATGTTCCCGGCGGACGGCAGTACCGCGGAGGAGTTGCTGGCCGTCGCCAGTCGTCGCATGCACTTGAGTAAGCGAACGTACCAGACGAAGTCCCAGGACTTCGTTCCAAAGAGAACGACAAGCGAAACAACAGCGTCGGTGGCTGCTTGATGCGGCAGGTTCCATCCATGCTGCTACGGGTATGCCGGATTGCTTCGCTCCTGCTTCTGAGTTCTCTGGGCGTGGTCGTCCTGATGCGGGCGGCGCCGGGCTACTTCGACGACGAGCGCGAACTGAATGCTGAGCATGCGAACACGACACGCGCCCAGTTGCAGGCACAGCAACCAACAGCGCTGCAGATGTGGTCAACGCTGACCTGGGGGGTGCTGCACGGCGATTTCGGCACCTCGCGACAGTACGACACGCCGGTGTGGCCCTTGATAAAACCACGCCTACAAACGACGGCACGCACGCTGCTGCCGGCGGTCACCCTGGGATCACTTGTTGCCCTGTGCGCTGCCATGATCGGCGTGCTGACGCGAGGCCCAACGGCCTACAGGGGCATGAACGCGTTCGCCGCGGCAGCCTCGGCGATTCCGGTCAGCGTCATAGCGCTGTACTGCCTGCTCTCGAGCTGTGGCGGCGCGGCGGCGGTTCTCTTTGTCTTGATTGTTGGACGCGATCTACGCTTATTTTCCCGATTGCTCCGTCGACATGCCGCGGCACCTCATCTGCTGTTCGCGCGTGCAGCGGGCGTTGGACCCTGGCGCCTCGCCTTACGGCATCTGTTGTGGCCGATGCGGCACGAGATTGCGGCGCTGCTGCTCACCTCCTTTCTGGTAGGCCTGAATGCAGTCTTGCCGGTAGAAGTCATTTTCGGCGTTCCTGGCATTGGCCAACTTGCCTGGACCGCTGCAATGAATCGCGATCTGCCGGTGCTGCTTGCGATCTCGCTGTTGCTGGCCGCGTGCGTTGGTATTGCCGGCATCTTCCATCGGCGTCAGATCCACGGGGTGACGGCATGAAACGCGCTGCACTCGTTGTGCTTCTCCTGATCCTTGCCGGAGCTGCCCTGGTTGCGTGCTGTTCGCACCAGAGCCCATGGCAGCAGGATCGCGACAGCATCCTCGAACCTGCTTCACGGCAGCACTGGGCCGGTACCGACGACCTTGGGCGCGACCGCGCGATGCGGCTTGCGACAGCATCGGTGCTTGGTCTTGCAGGAGCGTTGTTCGTCGCCACGGTGACGACCACCATCGCCGCTTCAGCAGCCCTGGGCATCGTGTTCGGGTCGGCTTCCGTTGCGTTTACGTTGCGATACGCAAGCGACGTCTGCCTCGCACTCCCATGGCTTTTCCTGCTCATGCTGGTGCGGTCGGTGCTGCCGCTTGGCGTCTCAGCCATCGCCTGCGGCGGCATCACCCTGCTTGCTCTTTCCTTCTTCGGCTGGCCCATGCACGTGCGTGGTTTGTGCGCCAGGCTGCAGGCCACACGCGACGCGGACTGGCTACTTCACGCGCGATCCGCCGGCTTGCCAGGCATGCGCATCGCAATGCGGCATGTTCTGCCCCACTTGCGCGTGGTGTACCTCTCACAATTTCTTCTCTGCATCCCGCTCTGTATTTTGGCCGAAGCCGACCTGGGCGCAATCGGGTTCGGCCTGGCTGAGCCACTTGTATCGTGGGGCACCCTGCTGCAAGACCTAGCAAGTTCGTCGCAGGTGGCCGCGACGCATTGGGTCTATGCACCACTCGCGCTCCTGCTGGTGATGCTCTTGTGCTTTGAATTTTTGCTGCTGGAGGACTGACCATGAAGTGTCGTGTGCGCGAGCGTCTGATTGGAATTGCTGCGCTCCTTACAACGTGTGCTGTTGCCCATGCGCAGCTCCCCGCTGCAGAGATGGCCTGGGCCTTGCATTCTGAGCCGCGCACCATGGATCCCGCCAAGGTCGACGACCAGTCATCGGAGATGGTGCGCTATCTGACCGGGGGCGTGCTTGTGCGGGTCAACCGCCAGACGCAACAGCCGGAGCCGGGCTTAGCCGAACGGTACGATCTTTCCCCGGACGGCCGGACAGTTACGTTTCATCTTCGAAAACAGCTTCGCTTTTCCGATGGTTCCGCACTTACCGCAACCGACGTCGTCGCAACCCTTCGGCGCATACTTACTCCGTCGACCGAAGCACCTGTCGCGGATGAGTTCGTGCAACCGCAAGCCGTTGCCGTTGACTCGACTGACGCGCTAACCGTACGCGTTCACCTGGCGAAGCGTCTGGTCTCACTGCCACACATCTTCGACGAGATCGCGATCGAACCTGCGGCACATCCTGGAGATAGCACCGTAACCTCTGGCCCATTTCACGTGGCCTCGGTCAAACGAGGCGAGTACCTGCTGCTGCAGCGAAACGCCTTTTACTGGAGGAAGGATTCGGCCGGACATGCTCTACCGTACCTTTCGTCCATCCGGCTCGATGTTGTTCCCAATCGTGAAATGGAACGCATGCGCTACCTGAGCGGCCAATACCAACTCATCGACGGCATCGCGCCGGATGACTTCGACGGTATGGCTCGACAGGCAAAGGGTGTGCGAGACATTGGAGCTTCACTCAACACCGAGCAGATGTGGTTCAACCAGTCCGCAAAATCGCCCCTGCCTGCCTACGAGAAAACCTGGTTCACAAACGTGGCGTTCCGGCAGGCAGTATCGCTTGCCATTCGCAGGGCGGATCTTGCGCGTATTGCTTACAAAGGCCACGCTACCCCGGCGTATGGCTTTGTCTCACCTGCCAATCACGCCTGGTACACCACCGTGACCATGCCGCAGGACACGCATCGGGCTCTCGCGCTATTGCAGGCTGCAGGTTTCCGGCTGAACGGTCGGCAACTGTTCGACAACTCCGGACATGCCGTCCGATTCTCCATCGTCACGAATGCCGGGAATAAGGCGCGCGAGATGATGGCAGTACTTATCGAGCAGGACCTCTCTGCCCTGGGCATGCAGGTCAATGTCGTCAAGCTCGACTTTCCTTCTCTCATCGAGCGACTCATGCACTCGCAGGACTATGAAGCTGCCATTCTTGGACTGACCAACGTTGACCCCGACCCGAATGCAATGCGAAACGTTTGGTTAAGCTCCTCCCCAAATCACCAGTGGAACCCCTCGCAATTAAAACCCGGCACCCCCTGGGAAGCCGAAATTGACCAACTCATCGAGCGTCAGAGCACCTCGCAGGACCTACAGGAACGAAAGCACTGCATGGATCGGCTGCAACAGATCATTGCCGAGCAGCAACCCTTTATCTACCTCGTCCACCCGAATCTGCTCTACGCGGTATCCGCCACCGTGCAGGGTGCACAACTCTCCGCATTGCAGCCCGGGATCGTATCGGCAATCGACACCATGCGCACGGTGCAGGTGGGACGATGAGCGCTCCATTGCTGGATGTAAGCCTTTCTGCCGGCTATGGCAAGTCCACCACGCTGCATACTGTCTCACTCACGTTGCAGCGTGGCGAGCGCACCGGCCTTGTTGGAACGAGCGGCGCGGGCAAAAGCACGCTGGTTCTTGCACTGATGGGTATGCTGCCGTGGCGCCATGGATGGATCCGGGGGCACGTCACGCTGCAGGGTCGCGACCTGCTCCAGTGTACCGAGCGTGAGCTGCGCCGCATCCGCGGCAACGAGGTCGCGCTCATTCCTCAAAGCCCAGCCACTGCGCTGAATCCTGCACTCACGTTGCAGGCGCATTTTGACGAAGTGTGGGGCGCCCATGCGAGAGACGTCCAAAGACAGTCTGAACGTACACGTCATCTGCTCACCCGCGTAGAACTTCCCGCTGATTCAGCCTTCCTGAAGCGACGTCCGTCGGAGATCAGCATCGGTCAGGCGCAGCGTGTCATGATCGCGCTCGCCCTGCTTCATCACCCTGCCCTGCTGATTGCCGATGAGCCCACAAGTGCACTCGACGTTTGCACTCAGCAGGAAATTATTCGCTTACTGCATGACATCAGTCAGGAACATGGAACGACGCTGCTGTACGTTTCGCATGATCTTATCTCGGTGCTGCAACTGTGCGAACGCATGTTCGTCATGAGCCAGGGAAAGCTGATTGAATCCGTGAGCTTGTCTCAGGAGATGCCGCCGCTGCAACACGAGGTGACGCGCAGTTTGCTCCAGACCCTGCCCGCATCACCGGCAGCGATCAAAGCGAACTATCTTGCCCGTATGCTCCGTGACTCCTCTGCAGCAACGTTCGCCTAGCGGACCGTAACCGCTGCATCACGATTTACCACGTCGGATTTTGCATTACATGACGTGGACCATGTTGCAAAGCGAAGCACTTACTTTGCACTTAATAGGAAGGCCTCTGAAACTTAAGGGGCATTCTACTTCCGTACTCCCGCACGTACTCTCGGGAGTACAAGGTGTCGCTCAGGATTGGGACTCGAGCCAGCTGATGTATTGTCCGCAACAATCACAACTGAAAACTTACGAGGGCTGCATGTCTTTGTTTACCAAGCAATTTTTCCGCAAGCTTGTTGTATTTTCTGGTGCCGCTTCTCTTTCGCTCTCTGCCTTTGCTGCAGATCCACACCCGAAGTTTGCTCGTGATCTTGACGTAACGCGTAATGCTGCAGGTCACGTCGCGGTCATCGTGCAGTACGCCACCACACCCGACTCCGGCGCTGAAGGCCGCCTCTCAAACCTGGGCGCCGTCGTCAACGGCCGCATTCATCAAACAGGCATCTCGGCTCTTGTACCGTCGTCGTCTCTCGATGCGTTAGAGAAAGACCCGAGGGTCAGTCATATTTCCGTTGACCATGCACTTGGTGCGCGCGGCAACAATCTGCCGCCAAGTATTGCGACCAGCGCCGAATACACTGCAGAACCCATCAACGCTCCGCTGGTGTGGGCACAGGGTTATTATGGCGGCAATATTGGCGTGGCCGTCATCGATAGCGGTATTAACGCAAGCAACGACTTTACCAACTCGCCAGCCCTGATCGCTGGCCTTTCCAGCAGCGCTGCCCAGCAGCAGGCCCTGGCTCAGACGACGCGGGTCGTGTATAGCCAAAGCTTTGTACCCAACGAAACCAACATCACCACAGACCCGTACGGTCACGGTACTCACGTTGCTGGCCTGATCGCCGGCATCGGCACCAACTCTCTTGGGCCAAAGAACTTTCGGCTTTTTGCCGGCATCGCACCACTCGCACAGCTGATCAATCTCCGTGTCCTTGATGAAAACGGTGTCGGCGCTGACTCTGCCGTGATTGCCGCCATTGAGAAGGCGATTGAACTCAAGTCGGTCTATAACATTCGCGTCATTAATCTTTCGCTCGGACGGCCAATTTACGAAACCTACGCACAAGACCCACTTTGCCAGGAGGTGGAGAAGGCGTGGAAGGCCGGCATTGTTGTGGTGGTGGCTGCCGGCAACAATGGCCGCAATCTCGCGTTGAACACCGAGGGCTATGGCACGATTGAGGCACCGGGGAACGATCCTTACGTTCTTACGGTGGGTGCTGTTCGAACGGTCGGCACGGCAACAAACACCGATGATGCGATGGCCAGCTACAGCTCCAAGGGTCCGTCGTTTATTGATTGGGTCTCCAAGCCCGACGTGGTAGCACCGGGCAACCTGGTGACGAGCGTGATCGTGGGCTCGCCCAACCTGCAGACCGAAAATCCTCAGTTCTATACGCCTCTGTCCTTCTACCAGCTCGGTGGGGGTTCCAAGGTGTCCACAACGTACATGCCGCTCAGTGGAACCAGCATGGCGACGGGGGTCGTGAGCGGGGCGGTGGCTCTTCTGCTGAATGCTCAGTACACGCTGACGCCCGATCAGGTGAAAGCCTTCATCATGGAAAGCGCGAACCATGGTGTGCTTCCGGCGACCAGCACCGTAACGGACGCGACTTCGGGGGTCGTGTACATCGCGCACAACGACGTCTTCACTGTAGGCGCCGGTTATCTCGACGTAAGTGCGGCACTCGCTGCAGTCAGAAGCAGCGCGATGCCACAGGGAACGGCCATGTCACCCATTGCCAAGCCAGCTGCCGATGGTACCGTGGCACTGGTGACCGACCAGACAGCGCTCTGGGGTTCGACGGCACTGTGGGGTTCCTCAAACGTGTACGGTGCCGGGGCTTTCGCCACGTCAAACGGCAGCACGGCCCTCTGGGGTTCAACAGCACTGTGGGGTTCAACGGCACTGTGGGGTTCAAACGATCCCGCAGGATTTACGGCACTCTGGGGATCGACGGCACTGTGGGGTTCCAGCACGCCAGCCGCAGCAACGGCGCTATGGGGTTCTGATACCACGTCAGGCGCAACGGCTCTCTGGGGTTCCAACACCAGCACGGGTTCGACGGCGTTGTGGGGGTCAAGCATTCCCTTCGAGAAGTAAGGACTGTTCGGACAGGTGGGCTGACGTCCAGTCCACCTGTCCCTGTCTTGCACTGCTGCTGCTTGGCCAGCGCCAGAGACCAGGCTGTTTGCACCGGCGCACCAACACCGGCTCATCGCTCCGCTGAATCATCACCGAAACTGGAGGAACGACTGATCGAGACGGTACCGACCGAGGGACAGCCATCCGGGTACCAGCAAGAAGCAGCCCCAGCCTCTTCTCCTATCCATCAAAGCGCACAGAGCCTTGCCGACAACGTTGCTGACCCGGAGCAGAGGGTCGATTGCTCTCTGTGGAACTGCGTGCCAGTATGAGCGGTAAACGTCCATTCCCAAGGCTTCACGTGCGGCGTAAGTGCACAGGCACGAGCACTTGCGCCATCGTTGGCATCTGACCTTGCGAAGGTGCAATGCATGAGCGAGAACAAGCCCGTTCCAAATGACACGACAACGATTCCGGCGATGGATGCGAACCGGCGTCATGACACTAACCTGGCGCCCCAGGGGTCCATGCACCCGGACGCCCCACCCGAAAGCAAGTTCACCCCCGAGGGCGATCAGGAACCCGCGCCAAATATTCCACCGTCTGCCACCGACCCTTACATCGACGAGGTGTAGTCGGCTCGAAGGTGCTTCCTACCATGGTCAGTGGGTTGGCTTGTGAAATCCGCAGCGGTTCTGGGCGATACTGTTCAGGTACATGCCTGAATTCAGCATTCCAAACGTCCAATCCGACGCGGTTTCCGAGCAGCACTCGGCGAACGAAGCGGCCATGGAACCAGCCCATGTCAGGGAAGATCTGGTGTTGCAGCATCCTCAGGCGGCACCAGCCAGGTCTGCGTCAATCAAGAAAAAAGAGCAGCCCAAAGAGGAAGCGTCGCAATCTCCATTTTCCGTTTCGGTCGAAACCGTCTACGACGGCCCAATGGATTTATTGCTTGATCTCATTCGTCGCCAGTCGATCGACATCTACGACATTCCGATTGCCCGTATTACCCAGCAGTTCCTGGTTTACTGCGAGCACCTGAAACAGGCGGATGTCGATTCTGCAGCTGACTTCATCTACACCGCTTCCCTGCTCATCCATATCAAAAGCAAGATGCTTCTTCCGCGCGAGGCTTCACTCATTGCGTCGGGTGAGATCGAAGACCCACGCCGTGAACTGGTAGAGCGTCTGCTGGAGCATGCGCGCTTCAAAGCCGCCGCACAGATGCTGCTGCAAAAGCAGCACATTGAACAGGCAACCTGGTCCAACCCCGGCATGCGCGAGTTCAAGCAGCAACAGAATGAAGATCGTGAGATTGCCGCCGACACGCAGGACCTTGCACGAGTTTTCTCTGACATTCTCGACCGCATCCGCACCCGACCCGTGCTGAATGTGAACGAGGACAGTGTTACGGTCGCCCAGATGCTGGAGTACTGCAACCGGCGGCTCATGCTGGAAGACCGGCCCACCTCGCTTCGCAAGCTGCTACAGCATACGCATTCGCAGGCCGCACTGATCTGCATGTTTTTGGCATTGCTGGAGTTAGTGCGCTTGCAGGCCATCGTGTTACGGCAGGGGCAGGAGTTTGGTGATATTGTGCTCAAGAAAACCGATAATTTCGATGAGATCTTCGCCCACCAGGAACGCATGCGCGACGACTGGCGCTGACTGCCCGTTCGTGCTCCTCGCGGAGCAAAATCGCTGGACAGCTTGTCGCACGTGCCGTGTAATTCGTCCATGGATACGCTGAACCTGGGCGGCAGGGTCGAGCAGGACGATAACTTCTTTCAACGCCTGTTCTGGCCCACAGTACGCAATCAGTACGATGTCGACCTGACTGCCCGCCGCGGCTTCTGGGTTGCGTTCGCTGTCGGCGTTCTGTCTGCGGCGGTGCTTGTCCTTCAGGCTCATCCGCTTCTAGCGATGTTTACCCTCCTAGTTTTCCTGCTGGGTGCTTCTGGCGTTCGACTGCGCAGCCTACCCGCCGCCATCCTCGTGTTTGCGCTGTACTTTACGGGGATCGCCATCCAGTGGACCGCCGCGCTTCTCGGTCGTGCACACGTCGGCAATCCTGTGGTGACCCTGGTTTGTCTCGCCCTGCTGCTCTCGTGCGTCCGCGCAGCCATCCGTTCGCGTCAGTTTGTCACCTGTGGGGACACGGAGTTTCCCGCCAGCGGCAGCAGCGCAATGGATGCCGTCGCTGATAGATTCCCCCGAGCCGTATGGCCGCGTACACGCGTCCTCTTTTTTGTGCTGGCTGGGCTATACCTTGTGCTCATCATGGCAGGTGCTGTTGCCTTCCTCACGCACGAGACATCGGGGCAAGGCCATCGAGACAACGTCGAGACACTGGAGGTTCAGCCCTGACATGGGTGGACGACCAAGCCAGAAGCACGCGGTACACTGCGGCGATGGCTACTCCATTCAGCACGGAACCTGCACCTGCCAGCGGCATGTCGCCAAAAGTGATCGGCATTGCAGCAGGCGCCCTGCTTCTGATCCTGCTGGTTGTTGGTGTTTCCACAATCCGACGCACGAACGCCGACTCTGGAGCGCTGTTGCCGCCCGATCCGTATGCGGGTGAACTTTCCATTGGCAACGTTTCACTTTCAGAGGCGACGAACGGCGGAGGCGGAAAAGTGACCTATGTCGACGGCACCGTCAGGAATATCGGGGCCAAGACCCTTACCGGCGCCACTGTCCAGGTCAGCTTCGCAACCCAGGACGGCAGTCCGCCGCGGCACGAGACAGTGCCGCTGATGCTTATCCGCACGCGGGAGCCTTATGTCGACTTGGAACCTGTTCGTTCTGAACCGCTCCGGCCCAGTGACAGCCGGGAGTTCCGCCTGATTTTTGAGAGCGTCCCCACAGCCTGGAACACTCAACCGCCTGTCATTCGCCTGGTCCGTTCGGAGACGAAATAGTCGCCGAATGGCGACAGTGTACACGGCAAAACTGCCTGATCTGTCGGAATATTTTGCGCACATTCCTCGGTATCGACCTCCTTTTGTACCAAAATGCTCCATTAACAGACAGTTCACTTTGGCCCTCTCCGTGCAACAAGGCCTACGTACCGCTCGTCGCTTCTCCCAGCGTCTGTGTTTCGCGGTCTGTACTCAAGGAGTTCATAGCCGATGTTAAAGAGCTCGATTCAGAATGTCCGTACCCTGGCCATTGCAGCAGTTCTACTCGTTCCCATGGGCGCGTTTGCCCAATCTGCGGCAACGTCCGACACGACCCCAGCGCCAACAGCGGCTGCACAACCCGCAAAGCAGGACGCCGCTGACAACAGCACCTATGCGACCGGCCAGCCGCTGGCACCTCAGGCCAAAGAGGGGTTTTGGGGTCATATGAATCCACTCGCACGCAAGAAGTGGGTACATCGTCAAATTGACCCCGTGAAGGACCGTGTCAATGAACTGGACCAGTTGCAGTCAAAGAATGCAAATGACATTCGGGACGTTGACGGTCGCGCAACGGCCGGCATCAAGCGGGCCAATGACGCAGCCACACTTGCGGACCAGCACGCAGGCTCCGCTCAATCGCGTGCGGACCAGGCAAATGGTCTGGCGACGACCGCCGGCACCAAGACCGATGCGCTCCACGGTACGGTGAGTAACCTGGATCAGTACGCGACTGTCTCGGCAACCTCGGTTCCCTTCCTTGCCGGTCGCACAACTCTGTCACGTGCAGCGAAGTCCGACCTCGACCAGGTTGCAACCACATTGGGAAGTGAGAAGGGGTACATTCTCGAGATTCAGGGCTACAGCCGTGCGGGTATCGCACCTTCGCAGGCAATGGCCGACGCTGTTGTACGTTATCTCGTCACGGAGCATCAAGTACCTGTATACCGGATATATAAGTCCGGTTTGGGGCGCGTTTCGGCGAGCACCACCACTGGGGAAAAGCCACTGGTAAACGGCGTACGCGTTACCCTGCTGCACAACAGCCTTGCCACCATGGACGGCCAAAGTGCAGCGGTGAGCCGGTCAGGCGTGGCACCAGCAACTACCGTTTCCGATCCCGCGCGCACGAACTGACGCGAGATCAAACAAGTTCGGTTGACGCGCCCAAGAGTGCGCACCGAAGCACCTCTCCTAACCCGAGAGAACCAAGGCAGATTGGCCCTCCTCCCGGAGGGCCGTTTTTTTGGTATATCGTGATCTGCGGGTCGACCCACTCAGGAAGGATAGAGGATGTTGCGCTAACGCACCGAGACCTGTTCAAAGCCAAGGGCCCGCAGCAGGCTTTCGATACTGGCTCGACCGTTGGAGCGCGCAGTATCGAGAATGCCATCTCCCTGGGCGCTCTGCAGCATCTGGCTCTCGGCCGTGCGTCGCGTCTCCGTTTCCAGGTTTGGATCGCTCGGTACCAAGAGGCCAGTCTGACGGGTGAACACCCTCGATTTACTCTCGTCGAGACGCGTCGTGAAGATTTCAGACGGCGGCAGCTCCACCGTCACCGACTTGCCCTGCACCTGCACCGACTCCGGCTTGAGCTTGCTCAGGTCGATACCGGCGAAGACCTGCCCGTGCACCACAAGCAGCAGCTTGTCGCCAAACAGAGAGTCCGGCAGCACCGCGCTGCTGCGCTTGCCCTCAACCACTGTATCGATTGAGAACTCCACCGTCTCCAGCCGGTTCAGCTTCTGAAGTTGCGCCACCACGACCGGCGCTGATGCGTCGAACACGGTCGACCGGCCGAGCATGAACGCCACCGCACGTCCGGCCAGGCCGGTGGTCGCGGCGTTCCGCAGCACCAGGACCATGGCTGCAAGACCAAGCACAAAACAGAGCAGCAGTCCCAGCAAGATGGCGCTGGCATGGCTGCGCGGCCGCGCCTCGGAACGCGTGAGGCGTTGCTGGCGTGCAGCGTCTCCGTATTGCGTGCGTTGCTCGTCGGGAGTCATGCCAGGGTTGGATGCACGATCAATCCAGAATAATCGGCCAAAGCGTTCCGGAGCACGATGTACCCCAGCCTGGACCGGACACTCACCGGAGGGATAAGGGCACCACGACAGGTTGAGGGCCAGCACAGACGGAATCGCGCGCTTCTGATTCCCGACAAACTGCAGGCTTACGCTTCCAGTGCAGCAAACCGCTCCTGGCTCAGCGCTCGTCCTTTCCCCATGCGATGCTGATAGCTCGCCTTCACAAAATCGCGAAACAATGGGTGTGGCTCCAGCGGCTTCGACTTGAACTCCGGATGAAACTGGCATGCGATGAAGAACGGATGCATGGAAGGTGGCAATTCAACGATCTCGACATAGGTAGCATCCGGCGTTGTTCCCGTCAGTTGCAACCCTGCGCCGGTCAGCAAGGCTTCGTACTCGCGATTGAACTCGTACCGATGACGGTGTCGCTCGCTGATTTCACTGGAGCCATAAGTACGCGCTGCCAGCGAACCCGCTTCCATCACGCACGTCCAGGCACCCAGCCGCATGGTGCCACCCATCTCCTCCACGCCAGTCAGCTCTCGCAGCTTGTAGATCACCCGGTTTGCCGTCGCTGGATCGAACTCACTCGAGTTCGCATCCTTTAGGCCGCATACGTTGCGCGCAAATTCAATGCACGCGGTCTGCATGCCCAGGCAGATACCGAAATACGGCACCTGATTTTCGCGCGCAAAACGAATTGCATTGAGCATGCCCTCAATGCCGCGTTTGCCGAACCCACCCGGAACCAGAATGCCGTCAAAGCCCTCCAGTTGCGAGTGGTACGAACCGTCCGCCGTCTCCAGACCTTCGGCCTCGATCCACGTCACTTTCAGCTTTAAATTGGCGTCCAGGGCGCCATGCACCAGCGCCTCTTTCAACGACTTGTAACTGTCCTCATACTCCACGTACTTGCCCACGATGCCAATGTGGACCTCATCCTTGGGGTGGTACGCACGATGAACCAGAGACTTCCAATTCTCCAGCTTTGCCTGCGGCGCGTCATCCAAACGCAGGTACTTCAAGACCAGCCGGTCGACGTGCTCTGCCTCCAACGCCAGTGGCAGCTCATAGATATTTGCCACATCGCGCGCGGCAATAACGGCAGCTTCCTCAACGTTGCAGAATGCCGCAATCTTCGATCGCATCTCGCGCGGCAGGTTGCGTTCCGTGCGGCACAGCAGAATGTCAGGCTGAATACCGATGCTCAACATCTCTTTAACCGAGTGCTGTGTCGGCTTGGTCTTCAGTTCTTGCGCTGCCGCGATCCACGGTACCAGCGTCACGTGTACAAACAGCGTGTTGTCACGGCCAAGGTCCTGCCGCATCTGGCGAATTGCCTCAAGAAATGGCAACGATTCGATGTCGCCAACGGTGCCGCCAATCTCGACGATGCAAACGCTGCACTCCGCCGCGACCTTGCGCATGGCGTTCTTGATCTCGTTGGTCACGTGCGGAATCACCTGGACGGTCTTGCCCAGGTAGTCACCCCGACGCTCCTTGGTAATGACCTGCTCGTAAATGCGGCCGCTGGTCAGGTTGTTGTCGCGGCTGAGTTTGGCGTGGGTGAATCGCTCGTAATGCCCCATATCCAGGTCGGTTTCTGCGCCGTCGTCGGTCACAAAGACCTCCCCATGCTGGAACGGGGACATCGTCCCCGGATCGACATTCAGATAGGGATCGAACTTCATCATGCCAACGCGAATGCCACGGGCCTCAAGCAGGCAACCGATGGATGCCGCAGCCAGGCCTTTGCCGAGCGAAGACACGACACCGCCCGTTACGAAGATGTATTTCGCAGACATCGAAGCCTCGTTCTATTCAAATGTAGAGATTGGCCGCACAGGACTGGCACAACCAAGTATAGCAACGCCACGCCAATTTGACCTGTGTGACGGATTCTCGGCGGCAGAACGTGCCTTACACGCTGCAAACTTCTGATTCACCTGACTGCACATGTGTGGCTTCTACAAGTGGCAATTCGCCTGCCACGCTCTCACGTCGACTCGAGCGGCATGGATCATTTCACCCTCCGCGTCGAACACCATTGTCCGGATGCTGACGCCTGCCACGCAACTTCCTGCGCCTGCACATCAGCGTCGGAACCGTGGCGACTCCTGCATACTAGGAGATGGCGTACCTTGACGCACGTACCGACTGCCGCACTACCGTTGCAGGGAGTGGTTCTCCGCAGCGCAACCTTTACACCCGCACGGAACACGCATGAGCCTGAAGTCAAAGATCGAAGCCGTTATCTACGCATCGGAAGAGCCTGTTACTCTGCCACAACTTGCCGGGCTGCTTGGTGGCGAGGCTGACACAGAACTGGCCGCGCTTGATGCCCTGCAGTCCTCACTAGCCCTGCAGGAGGCAGACGATTCAACTGCCGAGACAATCCCGGATGTTTCGCCCAAAGGGAGAGACGCCGAAAGCAGCAGCCTGACACCACAGGCGCCTTTTCCGGAGGCTGCTGCGGCTCCAGGTCCGACGGGTGTCGCCCCCCAGCCTGTCACTCCGTCGTTCGACGGCGAACAGGAAGACCAGCCAGCATCTCTGACCGCCGCCGCCGCACCCGACCTCCGCATCGACCGTGATCGCGAGCGCCGGGTGCGCGACTATCTTCGCAGAACAGTGGATACGCTCATGCGGGATTACGCGGTGTCCGATCGCGGAATCGAGATCCGCGAGGTCGCCGGCGGCTTTCGCATGGGCACCAAGCCTGAGTATCACGATGCGGTACGCGGCTTTGTCAAAAGCCTGAAACCGGCATTGAAATTAACGTTGCAGGCCCTGGAAACCCTCGCCGTCGTCGCCTACAAGCAGCCTGTTACCGCAGCGGAAATCTCCGAAATCCGCAGTGTCGATTCCGCCGGCGTCCTTGGTGGCCTTATTGGGCGCAAGCTGGTCGCAACCGCCGGGCGAAAGCAGGTCATCGGCCGGCCGATGCTCTACAAAACAACAAAGGAATTTCTCGTCCGCTTTGGCCTGAAAGACGTGCACGAACTGCCGTCGATGGACGAATTCGAGCGGCTCGCCAGCGAACTGAATGAGCAGGAGGACCTGCCCATGGAGGCCACCGGCGCCGTTGTCGAGCGTGCCAATGCACGTGGCGACGCGGCCCACATCCGCGACGTGACCGGTGAGGCGGCAAGCAGAGATGGCGACGAAGCCCGGGCGGACCAACGTGCGCCTTCGCCGAATGTGCCTGTGGACACCAACAAGCTGCCCGACGCCGCCGAGGGTGACCCTAAGCCACTGTCCCCGCAGGATCTGACAATCGTCGCCCCGGTTACTACGCACCCGGATTTGACTGCGCTAGATGTCACGTCTCCATCCAGCGAGCCAACGACAAAGCCACGATCTATCGCGCATCCAATGCTCAGCAATCGAGAACCAGAACTCTAACTTGCCTGAACTCAGTCGCATGAACTCAACCGCCGAGCCGGGAGGCACCGCCATGAAGAAGTCTATCGTCACCACCACAGCATCGACCGCAGGTATCGGGCTAGGTCCAGCACCTGCAAAAAAATCTGCAAAGGCCGCCATTGCGCCAGAACCCGCAGTCGGTACGCGTCTGCAGAAACTGCTTGCAGAAGCTGGCATTGCCTCAAGACGAAAAGCCGAAGAGTTGATTCTGGAAGGCCGTGTTGAAGTGAACGGCGCCGTCGTCGTGGAGCTTGGTACCCGTGCGGACATCGCGAAAGATCACATTCGCGTGGATGGCAAGCTATTGCAAGGCGTGCAGGAACACCGCTACTTTATGGTCAACAAGCCGCGAGGCTATGTCACCACCATGAGCGATCCGGAGCGCCGCGAGACCGTTGTGGACCTGCTGCGCGAGACCGCACGCAAGAGCGGACGCAAGCTCGAGGTGCGTCTGTATCCCGTGGGGCGGCTCGACTATAACTCCGAAGGCCTTTTGCTGATGACCAACGACGGCGACCTCGCGAACAACCTGTCCAAGGCCGCGAACTCCGTGCAAAAAACCTACCTGGTCAAGATTGCGGGAAATCCCACAGGCGAGTCGCTGGACCAGTTGCGCAACGGTGTCATGATCGATCGTGGTCGCCTTGCGGAGCAGCGTGGCAATCGTCGCGACCGCGTGCTCACCTCACCCGCGCGCGTTGAACTTGTACGACGCGGAGAAAACCCCTGGTACGAAGTGACGCTCACCGAGGGTCGCAATCGCCAGCTACGCAAAATGTTCGAAGAGGTGGGTCACCACGTTGAGAAGATTCGCCGCATCGGCTACGGCGCGCTCACACTTGACGTGCCCATGGGTGACTTCCGTGAGCTCACGACGGGTGAAGTACAGGCACTCGGCCGAGCCGCCGCCGGTAAATCCGTACAGCGCAAACAGAAGTTGAGCGAACATGCCCAGCTCAAAAAGACCGGCCAGAAGACCGGTTCCCGCGGCGCCAAGCCACGGTTCTGAAGGCAGGCCAATAGTGGTCCGTCACAAGGCGCGATCAAACACTTCATCGTCACCTGATCGATCACCCGCTGCATTCCTCACGCATCCAATGCTGCCATGCGCACGTTTGAAGTCATCCTTGCCGACATCACGACGCTGCGTGTGGATGCGATTGTGAACGCCGCGAATAGCTCTCTGCTCGGCGGTGGCGGCGTGGACGGAGCCATCCACCATGCAGCCGGACCGCAATTGGTAGAAGCCTGCCACGCTTTAAATGGGTGCGCCACCGGTGACGCCAAAGCTACTCCGGGCTTCCGTTTGCCGGCAACCTGGATCTTTCACGCGGTGGGTCCGGTTTGGAATGGTGGGCGTCGCGGCGAAGACGCCCTGCTTACCGGCTGCTATCGCCGATGCATGCAACTGGCGCAGGAGCATGCCTGCGCCTCGATCGCCTTTCCGGCTATCTCTACCGGTATCTATCGTTTTCCGCCGGCGCGTGCCGCTGAAATTGCCGTCCGCACCGCACGTGAAACCCTGCCGGACGGCGACGTGGCTCGCGTCATTTTCTGCTGCTTCAGCACCGAAGCTGAGTCCATCTATCGCACGCTGCTTGCGCGCGACGCCTGACTAGGCGAACGAAGCCCGCTTCACCTTCTGTCGAAAATCCTCGCCCTGCATGTCGACGACCACGCACATTTCCTGCAGGCGTGACCGCATGCGCTCGCCGATCCTGTCGCCCAGCGTCTCGTCGCGCATCGACGAACGCGCGATCCCGACCGGCGTCTCCGAACCGGGGCTGCCCAACGGCGGCAGGTTCGCGTAGTTCGTGGTCAAGATGGTCGTGCGCCGGTCGTTGTATCGGCTGTTCAAGATGTGGGCCACTGTATCCCACACCCATTCCGTCGGCTTGGACGCTCCAATCTCATCCAATACGAGCACCTCGGCGCCAAATACCGGCTTCAGCACCTCCAGCTCCGTCGCCGCAACGTTGCTGTTGTAGCTGTTCTGCACTTCTTTCAGCAGTTCACGATAATCGTAGAACAGACCGGTTGCGCCACGCTCCGCAATGAGCGCTTGCAGCATGGCGACTGCCAGATGCGTTTTACCCACGCCGATTGCCCCGGTCAGCAGCAATCCCGTGCCGTCTGTTTCCAGGGGGTAGCCCGCGACAAACTTCCGCGCAGCCGTGTACGCGTGGCCGAGAGAGCGGCTTGCTCCGCCAAAGCTCCATTCATAGCTGTCCAGAGTGCAATGCTCGTACCGACGCGGAATGCGCGCCTGAGCGATAACCCGGCGGCCGCGCGCCTCACGCCGGCACACGCACTGCACGGCGTGACGACGGCCGTTGCCCTCGTCCACCACACGCATGCCAAGCCCGTCACAGTGGGGGCAAACAGCGTCTTCCAGCTGACCCAAAGAGAAATCCATCTCTTTCCTAGTATGCAACCATGCCTCTCTGTGCGCTCCTGTGCATCTTGCATCCGTCCAACTCACCCGCTAGACTGAATCAAGTGCCAAGCCTGTGCATCTTATGCATGGGCCGCTTTCCAGAACCTGCGTCAGGACAATCGATGTGGCGTGAACCTAGCCCGCCGCAAGCGAACCGTGATTCGGAAGGCACTATCGGCCAAATTTAAGTTCAGGATTGGAACAGTTATGCCAAAGCAGGGGATTCACCCGAACTACAAGGCCACGAATGTAAAGTGCGCTTGCGGAAACACCTTTGAGACACGCTCTACCAACAAGGGCGATATCGTGCTTGAAATCTGCTCTGCCTGCCATCCTTTCTTCACAGGCAAGCAGAAGCTGCTTGATACCGCCGGACGCATCGAACGCTTCAAGCGCAAGTACGCCAAAAGCGATTCTTCCGTGGCCGCCGCAGCCGCCGACACCAAGTAACCTCACCGCAACAGAGTAGAAGGGCCTTCGCGGTGTGCGGAGGCCCTTCTGCTTGAGTAGACCCCGCCATGCAGAAATCCTGGGATCAGTCCGCCACTGCCCTGCTTGATCGCCCCGCAGCCACAGAGGCCGCTGTGCCCGCCTCCTTCACAATCGGCAATGTAGCTATCTCGCCAGCCACCGTTCTCGCTCCCATGGCCGGTGTTACGGACACGGTGTTTCGCCGCTTCATCAAGAATGCCTCCCAGTTTTCGACGGAAATGCGCTCGCCGGAAGACACGTTGACCAACATCGACACGGTCACCAGCAACTGTCAGTCCGGGTGCGGCCTCATCATGACGGAGTTCACTTCTGCCGACGGCCTGAGCCGTATGCGCGAAGTCAAACGCAAGCGTTACCTGACCTACTACGACGACGAGCATCCCATCTCCGCCCAGATTTTCGGTTCAAATCCACAAACCCTGGCTGATTCGGCCCGCATCTGCCAAGATGCCGGCTTCGACATTATCGACTTAAACCTGGGCTGCCCGGCGAAGCGCGTCGTCAGTTGCAATGGCGGCAGCGGCCTGCTACGCGATTTGCCACACATCCAGACGATCTTTGAGACGGTGCGCAAGGCCGTGACCATCCCCTTTACGGTCAAGTTTCGGCTGGGCTGGTCAGACTCGAGCATTGTCTGTGTGCCTCTCGCGAAGATGGCGGAAGACTCTGGTTTGAATGCCGTCGCCCTGCACGCCCGTACCCGTGAACAGGGCTACACCGGCAGCGCCCGCTGGGAGTACATCGCCGCGGTCAAAGACGCGGTCCGTATCCCGGTGATTGGCAACGGCGACGTGCGCACGCCAGAGGACGCTGCCGCCATGGTCTCCGCCACGAAGTGCGATGCCGTCATGATCGGCCGCGCAGCGCCGGCAAACCCCTGGATTTTCCGCCAGATTGCCCAGCACACGGCCACCGGCAGCTACACAACGGCGACTGAAGACGACCGCCATCGCATGATCTGCACCTACTTTGCCATGCTGCTTCAAGAGCTTGAGCAGGAGCATCCCGAAGTCGACGTCCCGGAAGACACCGATCTCGCCGGTCTTTCTCCTGCCGACCTCGCCGCACATAACCACCTTCGTCGGCTCAAACGGGACCGGGAAAGTGCTCGTCGCGACGGCATCGGCAAAATGAAGCAGTTTGCCAGCTGGTTCACCCATGGCATTGCCGGTGGTGCCGCCCTGCGCCGTTCCATTTTTGATGCCCGGCAGGGTGCTGACATCCTATGCGCCGTGGACGCATTTTTCGCGCAAAGGCAGGATGCTGAACTGATCAGCACCGACATCCCTGCGTTCGCCAACTTTGCCGACGCATGACGTGCATCCAAGCGCTCAGGAGATTTCCGCACGATGCCGCTTGCCCAGGTTTACGATCCGAATCCCACCCGCTACAAAGATGTCCCCTTCCGTCGATGCGGTGATTCCGGCATCGTTCTGCCGCCCATCTCGCTCGGTCTCTGGCAGAATTTTGGCGGTGCCGATGTATTTGAAACTGGTCGTGCCATCCTTCGGCGAGCCTTTGACCGGGGCATGACCCACTTCGACCTGGCGAACAACTACGGGCCGCCCTATGGCTCCGCGGAGGAGAACTTCGGCCGCGTCTTGCGCGAAGACTTCCGCAATCTGCGCGACGAGCTGATTCTCAGCTCAAAAGCCGGCTGGGATATGTGGCCCGGACCTTACGGCATGGGCGGGTCAAAGAAGTACCTGGTTGCCTCACTGGACCAGAGCCTGCGGCGCATGGGCCTGGACTACGTCGACATCTTCTACCACCATCGTCCTGACTTCGACTGCCCCATGGAGGAGACTGCTGCAGCCCTCGCGCAGATCGTCCGTCAGGGCAAGGCCCTGTATGTCGGCATCTCTTCGTACTCGCCGCAGCGCACGCGGCAGATGGCCAAGTTGCTGGCGAGTGAAGGTGTCCGCCTCTTGATCCACCAGCCGTCCTATAGCCTGTTGAACCGCTGGATTGAACAGGATCTGCTTGGCACCTTGGCGGAGCTGGGGATCGGGTGCATCGCATTTTCGCCGTTGGCCCAGGGCCTGCTCACAAACAAGTATCTGAACGGCAGGCCCACCGGTGCACGTGTCGGGAACGGCGTTGGCTCCATGAATGACAACATGTTCGCCACGAGTAACCTCGATCGCGTTCGGGGTCTGCATGATCTTGCCGAGCGGCGCGGACAGACTCTGGCCCAGATGGCGATTGCCTGGTCCCTGCGCGATCCGCGCGTAACCTCCTCATTGATCGGCGCACGCAACGTAGAGCAGCTCGACAACTCGCTTGATGCATTAAAGGTCCTGACGTTCACGCCGGAAGAACTTACCGCGATCGACCGGTACGCGGTCGATACACCGGCCATTGATCTTTGGCGAGGAGTCAGCACGAGGGACTGACGGCGGCATCGTGGAGAAGTGGCACTAGCGGCTTCGCTTCCGCGTGATCACCTTCATCGTGCGGCGCCAGTGCTCATGCAGCCCGAGCAGTGTCCACTCCACCTCCGGTTTCAGGTAACGCAGGACGACCTCGGTCGCGGGATGCACTCGCAGCGACGGCGCAACCAGAAACAGCCTTGGTGCCTGACTCGACAGCCGCACACCGGTAAAGTACCCGTGCCGCTGAAACGTTCCAAGACCCGTGGAAGGGTCGACCGTCTGCGTATGGTGCCAACGCACCCGCATCCAGTAATCCAGGCCCTGCAGCGCAAAGTGCATGTCTTCATTCGCTTTGAGCTCCAGTACCGCCAATCGCCCGTCCGCTGTTACGGTCAGCAAATCCAGCATGCCGCGATCGCCTGCCTGGAACGCAGGTACCTGTGCATAAACGTGGGCAGGATCGAACTGCGCGAGCGATCCTTGCCCGTCGGTCAATGGCCCGATGTTCTGCCGAAGCGCGCTCTCAAGCCATGCTTCCGGCGCCATGCGATACAGCACATCTTTCGGCGATCCACTGCCATGGCGTCGCTCAAACAACTGCCTCACCAACTCGCGCAGCATGGGCTCCGTCTGCGGCAGCAGCGGCGTTTCATTGGCGCCCGTACCAAAGGTGATCTCGCTCACCGGCGCAAACGAATTCGCAGAGACCGCCTGCCGGATCCGTGCAAACTCCAGACCGTGCAGCAGCAACGCTGTCTCCGCTGCAGACCGCACCCGCTGTTCAACAACGCCGTGCATCGGCGCCGGCACCAGGGCCATCACGCGCGCAACTGCCTCGCCAAATCGCTCCCGCGCGCGTTCCGGGTCAGGTGCATGCAACAGCTTTGTGGTCAGGTTGCCGGTATCGGCCGGGTCACGCTCGGTCAGCTCTTCCGTGCGCTCGTCCATTTCGTACAACTCCCACTTCGCAGCGTCCTGCCGTAACCATGCCAGCCGGCTAAGCGTAACCAGCGCCATGCCCGGCGGAACAATCAGGCGCAGCCCCTGGAACAGGCGCTTGCCTCCGGCGCGCTCACGGCACAGCTGCAGCCACAGCAATCCAATCGTCAGAATGCCATCGACCGTGGCCTGCGACTCCTCTGCGTTGACCCCGACCACGGCCCATGCCTGCTGTCCGAGGTGCAGCACGCCGCGTGCATATGCCGGACCGAAGGACTTTTCCAGATCCATCGCGCTCTGAAACGGATCGGCCTTCCACCGCGCGAACTCCCGCTGCAGCGCTCGCTCCAGCAGCGGCACGTATCGCTTGCGGGTGGCCTCGCGCGCTGTTACCGTGCGCCGGTCCGGCTGCGACACAACCTCAAGCGTTTCCGGCTTTGTCTGGCCAAAGCGCAACGTCTGCAACCTCAGCACATCCTTGCGTGGCGTTGCCGCGACAACGCGCCGCACCAGGTTCCCTGCGTCGCTCCAAAGCTGCAGGGTGCAGCGTTCCTTTGCAACGGCCAGCGAGTACTTGGCCGTCTGCAGATCGAAGGCGACACGTCCGTCCTGCAGCACGACCGCGCGTGCATGCTCGGCAAGAAAGCTTTCGATTGCTGTTGAAATCTCTTCTGGTGTTTGCTCGACACCCATCGAATGCACCTTTACGGCTCTAGAACATGCAGGAGCCTGGCCGAAACATTCTGATCGTCACCATATGCGAAACGACGATTCACGTCTTCAATTGCAAGACAAAGCGCTTCGTTTCATAAAGCCCAGTCCATCCACCTACCAGCCGCGTGCCGCCCGCAGGTGCGCCACGTGCGCCGTGTGGTGCCGCGAGTGCCATGCATACAGCAGCGCAGCGGCTGCAAGCGTGGTCCGACCGTTCTCCGGATGGAGGTACGCACGCTGCCATTGTTCCTCCGTCAGGTGCTGCAGCAGCATGACCCAGCGTGCATGCAGCGATTCGATCAGCTCCAACGACCACTCTATTGGCGCTCCCACACCGTCGTTCAATGTCGCCCATGCCGCCTGGTTATATGGCTTGATGACCGGATCAACTTCGGTCAAGGCAAAACGGAACCGGCTTACCGCATTCATATGCGAATCCGCAAGGTGGTGCACCAACTGTCGCACTGTCCATCCGCCTTCACGGTACGGTGTATCCAGCTGGTCCTCGTTCAGCCCATCAACCGCATTGCGCAGCCGCTCCGGCAGCAGCGACAAATCGTCGACGGCATACTCCCGGTCTTCTGCCGAAATGGCGTCAGGCGGCGCATGCCGGCCGATGGGATAGCGAGGGTCCGTGCCCGCCTGCGCTTCATGGGTACTCATGCGTTCGAAGCTAGCACACGGCCAGCGCGTGTCCGCGTAAAATCAAAGAAGATGAATGCGACCGCCTCCCCTAC
>CAXUHM010000003.1:31575-57894 GCA_964250935.1 uncultured Terriglobus sp. | reverse complement strand
GCCCCGGTCAACCCCGCCCGCCTTGGCAAACATTATTTCGCCACAGCCTTCGGCATTACCGATGCCCTGCTTGACCGCTGCCTGGGGGCAGCGCTGAGCCGTGGCGGCGAGTTTGCAGAGCTCTACTTCGAGTCCGCCAGCAGCACGGGCATCGCAGTCGACGAAGGTATTGTTAAGTCCGCCAGCCAGAGCCACAGCAAGGGTTGCGGTATCCGCGTCCTGAGTGGTGAGCGGACCGGCTACAGCTACACCGACGAACTTACAGAAGGCAAGCTGCTGCACGCCGCGAAGACGGCAGCGCTGATCGCTGACGGTCCGTCCACCGTGACCGCGCAGCCCTTCCTGACCGGGCCCGCGCACAATCTTTACCCCGTCTCGCTTGCGGACACCGCGATCGCCGCGCGCCTTGCCCTGGTGCAGCGCGCCGACAAGGCCGCGCGTGCTGCTGATCCACGCATTACCCAGGTACGCGCCAGCTTCAACGATGAGCTTCGCCACATTCTTATCGTCGCCAGCGATGGAACTTACGCCGCGGATACCCAACCTCTGAGCCGATTCAGCATCGGTGTGCTGGCGAAAGACCCCACGGCGGACGAGGGCAAGGGAGCAAGCGCGCGCGGTACCAGTGGCGGTGGCGGACGTGTTGAACTCAGCTTTTACGACCTGGAAAAGACGCCGGAGTACTTTGCGAACGAAGCTGTGCGCCAGGCGCTTGTGCAACTGACGGCGCAGGCCGCACCCGCGGGAGAGATGGAGGTTGTTCTCGGTCCCGGCTGGCCCGGCGTGCTCATTCACGAGGCGGTCGGTCATGGCCTCGAAGCCGACTTTAATCGCAAGAAACAATCCGCATTTGCAGGGCTTATGGGACAGCGTATCGCGACCGACAAGGTCACCGTCGTCGACAACGGCACCATCGCCAATCGCCGCGGCTCGCTCAACATCGATGACGAAGGCCTGGCCACCCAGAACACAACGCTTATTGAACACGGCATACTGCGCAGCTACATGAGCGACAAACTTTCCGCAAAACTGATGGGCCTGCCCTCTACCGGTAGTGGCCGCCGCGAAAGCTATTCAAGCATTCCCATGCCACGCATGACAAATACCTACATGCTCGCTGGCACCGACGCCCCCGAAGACATTCTGCGCTCGGTTCAACGCGGCATTTACGCGGTCAACTTCTCCGGGGGCTCCGTCGACATCACCAACGGCAAGTTCGTCTTCGCCGCGAGCGAAGCCTACCTAATCGAAGACGGCAAAGTTACTGCGCCCGTGAAAGGCGCAATGCTGATCGGCAATGGACCGGAAGCGTTGAAGCACGTCAGCATGGTTGGGCACGATCTCGCGCTCGATGAAGGGATTGGGACCTGCGGCAAAAAAGGCCAAGGCGTCCCGGTTGGCGTCGGTTCTCCAACCTTAAAGCTCGACAAGATGACCGTCGGCGGAACCGGAGCCTGAGATGCCAACCTCATCCACCACACAAATCGGTTTAACTCAGACCCTGGTCGAACGCGCTCTGAAGCTTGGCGCCACAGATGCTGAGGCCACGATGCTCGAAGGCGATGAGTTCTTCGTCAAAGTGCGACTCGGTCATGTCGACACGCTGACCGAATCCGTCTCCCGCGCAATTGGACTGCGTGTCTTCAACGGCAAGCGCACCGCCTCCACCAGCACCAATGACTTCAGTGACGCTTCGCTCACCCGCCTCGTGCAGGGCGCGGTCGAGCTGTCCAAGCTGACGGAAGAGGATCCGTACGCAGGCCTTGCCGACCCTGCGGATTTTGCCGAAAAACGAGATGCCGAGGGGATGGGCCTGTACTTCGACGATGTCTACTCCCTGCCTGCAGCCGAGCGCATCGACATGGCGCGCGCCGTTGAAGCCGCTGCCATGGCCGCCGACACCCGCATTCAGAATTCCGATGGCGGCAACTTCTCCGCCGCGACCTCGCACCGGGCTACCGCCAACTCCCGTGGGTTCGCCGGCAGCTATCGCAAGAGCTACGTCTCGCTCGGCACTACGCCCATCGCGCAGGATGCGAGCGGCATGCAGCGCGACGGTTGGTCGCACTCTGCGCGCACCCTGCACAAGCTGGAGACCCCGGAGCAGATCGGTCGTGAGGCAGCCAAGCGTGCCATCCGTCGCCTGGGCGCACGCCGCGTCCCCACTCAGAAGGCAACCATGGTGTTTGACCGCCAGGTCGCGCGCGGCATCATCGGTGACATCTTTGACGCCGTGAACGGCGAGGCCGTGTACCGCCACAGCACCATGTTTGAAGACATGCTGGGCAAGCAGGTCGCCAGCCCGCTCGTTACCGTGGTCGACGACGGCACCATGATGCTTGAACCCGGCCTGGGGGGCTTTGGCACGCTGCCCTTCGACGGCGATGGCCTGCCCATGCAGCGCAAGGTCATCGTGCAGGACGGCATCCTGCAAACGTGGATCACCAACACGTACACCGGCCGCAAACTCGGCTTGCCCAGCACCGGAAATGCATCACGCGGCTTGTCTGGAGCACCCGGCATCGGCAGCGGCAATTTTTATCTCCAGCCCGGCACGCAGACCCTGCGTGAGCTCATCGCCAACGTGCAATGCGGCCTGTACGTAACCGAGACGCTTGGCAGCGGCGTCAACCTGGTCACCGGCGATTACTCCCAGGGAGCCAGCGGCCTGTGGATTGAGCATGGCGAGTTCACCGGTGCTGTGGAAGAGATCACCATCGCCGGCAATTTGAAAGAGATGTACAAAAACATCACCGCCATCGCAAACGACCTCACCTTTCGCGGTGCCGCGGCTTCTCCGGCCATCCGTGTAGAGGGAATGACGATTGCTGGCGCATAGTGAAGCGGCGCAACTCATATGCTCGCCACGGCAGTTTGCGCGTGAGCATGCTGCGCTGGCACCCATGGAGGACCAGTATCCGCGAGCGCCCGCGGCATCACACGATCCGGCGTTATAGAACTTTACGACGTGCAGGATTTTTGTGAGCGCTATCGGCCACACCACGCCTGCCCAGCCGAGTAGGTTGAGCATGCGCCTTCTATATAGAGCCTGAAGTTCGCCGATAAGATCTACCTGAAATGAGTGCACCATCACGGTGCTCTAACGTTCAATCGCGGAGATACAAATGCGGGTGTACCAGAAAGTAAGCCGTAGCAGCATCTGCAGGGTCAGTCTCTGTGCCGCAATGTTCCTGACCATGACGGCCAGTTATGGCCAGTACGCTCCCGCTGTGCCTGTTACGAATGGCCTGCTTGGTTACTGGTCCACGAATGGCGGTGCGGTGGTGCACATCGACCATTGCGGCTCCGACGTCTGCATGACGGTTGTCACCATCTCCGAAAAAGCCCCGGGCGTCATTGATGCACGCAATCCCGATCCTGCACTCCGCAGACGGCCCGTTTGCAAAATGGAGATTGGAAGCGGCTTTGAGCTGAAGGACGCCGATCACGGGGAAAAGGGCAGGATTTACGACCCTGAAAGTGGAAAGACCTACAAAGCTTCGATCAGCAGTGACGGCAACACGTTGAGCCTGCGCGGGTACATCGGCTTTAAGGCTCTTGGGCGCACCCAGACCTGGAAGCGGACCTCTGCCGACTCTGCAACCTGCGTCGGAACAACACATCGCTAGCGAGGAGAACACCTGCCTCCAGGCGTGAGGACGCCAGGAGGTCGCGTGTCTGCTTCCTGCTCTGCAGTACAGAATCGACCCTTGAGCTGCACTCCGGAAGCGTCGCCTCTCTGCAGCTTTCATCGGCGGTTCGGCCACGCGGCAATTTACGATAGCCAAGTGACACCGCAGCCCATCTTCACCCACGAGCTCACCTTTACGCCTGAAACGGCAGTGGAGGTGCTGCGGCAGGTACCATCCGCGGCTGGAGTCGTTTCACTCTTTGGCCATAACGCAACAGATCGACCTCACCTGCTGCAGTCTGCAAACCTGCATCGCCGGCTCCAGCGTCTGCTTTTGCCGGATGAGACCAGGTCCAAGCGCTTGAATCTGCGCGATCGCATCGCCCGTATCGCCTGGCGGCCGACACATAGCATCCTGGAATCACTGCTGCTGTTGCACCGCGCCATGACGGTCGTCTTTGGCGCCGAGGAAGCCAGAAGGAAGCTTCGCCTTACGCCGCCGTTCACCATCCGCTACGCGTTCGAGAACCGCTTCCCACGCATTTACGTCACCAATCACCTGCGCCGCCGTTCCCTGCACACCACCTTTGGCCCATTTGCCTCACGGCTCGATGCAGACCGCTATCGTGAGGCCGTAGAAGATTTATTTCTCGTTCGCCGCTGCTTTCTGGAACTGCATCCTTCCCCTGACGACCCTGGCTGTATTTACGGCGAAATGCACAAGTGCCTCGCCCCCTGCCAGGTGCGCGTGGATGACGCCCACTACCGCGCCGAATCCGAACGCACACTCGCCTTTCTGCAGACACGCGGTGCATCCCTGCTCGCCGAACTGGGAGCCGAACGCGATCGTGCATCTGCAGACATGCTGTTTGAAGAAGCTGCCGCAACTCACGCACGCATGACAAAAGCCAAAGTTGTTGCAGACATTCCCGACCGCTTGATTCATCCTCTCGATGTCCTGCGCGCTCTGCTTCTGATTCCATGTTCCGGCGCACGACAGGAAGACGAACCGCAGGTCCAGATTTTCCTCTTTGCAGAAGGGTGCCTGCGCGGCCCACAGGTCACCTCTCTTCTGGGGGTGCGGCTAGCCCGCGAGCAGGCAGAGGTCGGATCATCTCTGTTCGCCCAACCCATGATGCTCGCCGCGGTGCCGCTCCACGAGCCATCGACGCCGGTTTCTGTTGAGCGGGGAACCTTGACCACGCAGGACACCATGGTATCCGCCGAAGAGCGATTGCTGTCCGCCATCGCCGTTCTTGAAGACGAGCCCGGCACCGACAATCCCGCCATCCTCGGCGACCATCTTGCGATCCTGCGGCGCTGGTATTACCGGCCGGAGAAGCAGCAGGAGGGCACACTTTTCCTCTCCGAGAAAGATGCATGGCCCGCGCGCAAAATCATTCGCGCCGCCGCCAGGCTGCTTGCGCCAGCGCCGCCACCCCCACGCGAAAGTACTCCAACACCTCACCCTAATCGCGAGGACCTGCTGCCGGAGACGGCCTAAGTCGCTCGCTGCACAATCACCGGTCCAGGCACGCGTACCCACGCCATGCCCGCGGCCTTTGCCGCTGAAATCCCCGCGTCTGCGTCTTCAAATACCAGGCACGCCTCCGGTGCAACGCCCAGCAGTCGCGCCGCGACCAGAAAAGGCTCTGGATCCGGCTTACCTTTTGCGTAGTCTTCTGCGCCCACCAGCACGGGAAAGCGGTCGGTAAGCCCCAGCACCTGGAGCGTTTTCACAATACTGGCGCGCGGCGAACCGGAGACGATCGCAAACGGAATTGACCCGAAACTCCCCTCCACGTGGGCCAGCACGCTTGCCACAGGAGACACGGTGTCCAACTCGGCAAGGTAAAGCTGCTCCTTGCGCTGCGCCACCGCGGCAGGATTGAGCGTGTAGCCGAACCTCTCATTCAACAACTCCACCGTGCGCGGCAGCGGGATACCACCCCACGCATAAAACAGATCCTCCGGAAAGGTCCCACCGTGCTCCGCGACAGCCTGCTGCCAACTCACCAGGTGCAGTGGCATCGTGTCAGCAACCGTACCGTCGAGGTCGAACAGGTAGGCGGCAAAAACACCCTCGGGCAACGGTAGTGGAGTGATTGGTTCAGTCGGCATCGTTCCAGCATAACTGCCGCCTCTCGTGCCGGATCACGGCTCTCCCACCACGCACTAAGCGCTGTATGTTCGCCCAGCTTGCTACACTGCGGAGGTGATCGACCTTGCGTTTTCCATTCTCGCTGCTGACTTTACCCAGCTGGGCGACCAGATTCGCACCGCGCAGCGTGGCGGCGGCACCGCCGTACATATCGACGTGATGGATGGTCACTTTGTCCCAAACATCACGTTCGGCCCACCCGTGGTGGAGGCGGTGCGTGGGATCACCGATCTGCCGCTCGACTGCCACCTGATGATCGACGATCCCGATCGCTACCTCGCGGATTTCGCCAAGGCGGGCGCAAACTGGATCATTGTGCACCAGGAGGTTTGCCCGCATTTGCATCGCACCCTTACCGGCATTCGCGAGCACGGCATGGAACCTGCTGTCGCCATCAATCCGGCGACACCGGTCGAGACCATTGAAGAGGTACTCGGCCTTGTTCACCATGTGCTCGTCATGACGGTCAACCCCGGCTTTGGCGGCCAGAGTTTTATCCCAAAATGCCTGCAAAAGGTACGCCGTCTCGCTTCCCTGCGCAATGAACTCGGCCTCGATTTCCGCATTGAGGTAGACGGTGGCATTGCACCGGCCACCCTTGACGGGGTCATCGAAGCTGGAGCCGACCTCCTGGTTGCTGGGTCCGCGATCTTTCAACCGGGAAAAACGGAAGAGAATGCCCGCGACTTTGTGCGGCTAAGCCGCGACATCCAGCTGAAGTACACCACGGACAAACGCGGCCTGGCACCGCAGTAGCAGCCATTGCACCTGGTCTGCGAAGGTCGCAACGCAAGCGCTCATCGCTCGGTGGAGGCGCTTTACGAAGTGAATCCTTGCTTCAGCCATCACAATGTCAACCCGCCGCCCACTGCGATGGATGACAACTCCCCGGTCGAAAAGTCCAACCGTGAGTCTAAGCCCGCACGGTAGAATCAGATCAGCACTGCGGTTGCGGCCAGGACGACCTACGCACCGGATTTCCGAGGTTTTCTGAACATGGCTCTGCTCTACCCGCGTATCACCCGGTCCTTTTTCGCGCAACGTGGCACCACCATCGCACTTCTTGGGACGCTTTTGTTCGCGCCGCTCGCGCTGACCGCAACCGCGCAAGCCCCACAGAGTTCCACGCCGGCTCCGGCCACGTCGCAGGATGCACCGGCCGCTGCTCAGAATCCGCCTGAGCAGCAGGCCCCCCCGGCTTCCAGCCCCACCGACCTTCCCGCGGGGACGACGTCGGCGACAGACAGCACCCCGACCAATGTACTAAGCAATCGCTCGACAAAGAAGAAGACGCGCAAGAGTGGCGACGACAGCGTCGATGCGAAGCAGCAGAAAAAAGACGAGAAGGTCACCGCGAGCAAGGACACGGTGAAAGAGCAGCGCGAGGCAAAGCGGCGGCTCAAGGACAACCCACTCGCCAACGTCAACTCCAAGCAGCCTGACAAGCAGCTCTACGACCGCGCCCAGCTTGCGCTCAAAAAGGGCAAGTTCGACGTGTCCCGCCTTCTCTTGCAGGACATGCTCGCGACGTACCCTGACTCTGAGTACCAGATGCGCGCCAAGCTCGCCTTTGCCGATAGCTGGTACCGCGAAGGTGGCACCGCCGCTTTGACCCAGGCTGAAACCGAGTATCACGACTTCATCATCTTCTTCCCCAACGTGCCCGAGGCCGCTGAGGCCCAGATGCGCATTGGCGACATCTACTTCAAGCAGATGGACAAGCCTGACCGCGACTACACCAAGGCCATCCACGCGCAGGAAGAGTACCGCACCATGCTCACGCAGTATCCGGACAGCTCTCTTATTCCGGATGCCAAGCAGAAATTGCGTGAGGTGCAGGAGTTGCTGGCGCAGCGTGAATCCGGCATCGCCGACTTCTACGAGGGTCACGAGAACTACGCCGCTGCCATTGCCCGGTATCAGACCGTCGTCGATACATATCCTCTGTTCAGCCATATCGATGCTGCCCTCATTGGCCTGGGAGATGCATATGCCGCGCAGGCGCACTTTGTACGCGTCAGCCCGACCATGCGGAACCTGAATGAAGACCAGCGCTCGCGCCTGTTGCGCGTGTACGAGGATCAGGCAGCCGCGGCGTATGGCCGTGTCGTCACCGTCTACTCTGCCTCTCCCCGCGTTGAGGACGCGCGCGACCGCCTTGAAACGCTTGGACGTCCCATTCCTGAGCCAACACCGGAGCAGGTCGCTGCCAGTCAGGCTCTCGAGAACAGTCGTCAGGCCTACAACCTGGCCAACCGTGCCAAGTTACTGGTCGTGCGCAGCGCGGACGTTGTACAGGCTGCCCGCGTCGGCGACCCCGCCATGACGGATCCAAAGGCGACTCTCGCTCCCAACGTGGTCAAGAACATCAATACTCAGTTCCAGGCGGCCATCAAGGGAAGCCAGGTACCACTGACAACCGACAGCGCCGCATCAGCGAGTAGCGCTCCTGCGACAACGCCGGCAGGACCCGACGCGCCAATCACACCCGTGACCGCAGCCGCTCCGTCCCTGTCGGAAATCCCGGCAGCAGGAGAAGCTCCCGCCACAGGCGGCGAGGGCTCCAGCTTTACCAATACGCCCAGCGGTGTAGCACCGGTAACCAGCGGCAGTTCAACCGTCGGCGTCACCATCCTTACGCCCGGCGCGACAGACGTTCGCAACGAGAACAACGGCCTGAACAGCGTCGGTCCGGCCAATCATGCCGCCCTGCCCCCCATTGAGAAAGCCGCAGCAGCCCCTGACGCGGTCAACGACGTCCAGGGCGTCAAGACTCCCGCCGGCCAGCAGGCTCCCACCCCTGACGCAAACGGCAAAGTCCACAATCCCAAGGCCGACTACGACAAGGGCGACGCAAGCTCAAGCAAGCACAAGAAGAAAAAAGGCCTGAACAAGATCAATCCTCTTTAACGCTTGTCGTGTACCCCGTCGAGGCGGCCCATGGGTCGCCTCGACGCTTCGGGCAATATTCATTCTTCCTGCACGCCAGCCGCCATATCCGCTTGGTACACTCCCTGTCGATGCGAATTCTCTCCTGCTCCGCCGCCCTGCTCTGTCTTTTCACCGCCGCCGCAACGTCACAGTCTCAGGCCAACTCTGAACATCCAGCCGCGGCTCCGCCCAAGCGCGTCGTCCAAATCGATCCTGCAGCTCGCGCCCGAGGACAACGCATTAAATCCGGGGTCGTTGCGCCCGACCGCACCATCACCTTTCGTTTTCTCGATCCTGACGCAAAGTCTGTCGCCATCAATTTTGAAGGAATGGCCGACCCCGTCCCAATGCAGCGTGATGCCGATGGTCTTTGGTCCGCCGTTCTCGGCCCGCTCGATCCCGAATACTACGGCTATCAACTCATCGTCGACGGCCAGTACCTTGTGGATCCACACAACCCCACCATCCGCCAGAATCTGCAAAGTCCCAGCAGCATCGCGCATGTCGTCGGCGCCGACCCCCAGCCCTGGGATCTGACCGATATTCCGCACGGCGATGTCCACCATCACACTTACATCTCCAAGCTGGCGACGGACGAACCTGGTCTGCATGATCGCGACTTGTACGTCTACACGCCCGTGGGGTACGACGCAAAGCGCAAGCAGCCCTACCCTGTGCTGTACCTGCTGCACGGCTACAGCGATTCCGCGATTGGCTGGACCGACGCCGGCCAGGCAAACCTGATCTTCGACAGCCTGATCTCATCCGGCAAGCTGCAACCAACCGTCATCGTTATGCCACGCGCCTACGGCACCATGCGCATGATTACGGATGGCTGGAATGTTTGGGCGCCGCCGTACACGCTGCCGCTTGAAAATCAGAGCATTCTGACCGACATGCTCCTGCACGAGATTCTCCCCTATGCCGAGAGTCGCTACAACATTGCCCGCGACCCTGCCCACCGGGCCATTGCCGGTCTCAGCATGGGTGGTGGTGAAACCATCGCTACCGGTCTGAATCATCCGGAGACCTTCGGGTATGTCGGCGCCATGAGCTCGGCAATTGTCTCGCCGCTGGCGCCACGCAATGCAGCACCCGGCGTCGTCGATCCTGCAACCTACCGCGCAGCGTTTGAGGGCATCGTCCCCAACGCCAGGACCCAGCCCGCCACCAGGCTCTTCTGGATCAGCTGCGGCACTGAAGACGGCCTGATCACCACGAACCGTGCCTTCAGCGCGTGGGCCAAACAGAACATCAAGGGCGACGTTAGTGTGAATGAAACGCCCGGCATGCACACCTGGCTGGTCTGGCGAAATAACCTCATCACCTTCTCGCAACTCATGTTCAAGTAGCCGCGCCATCACAGCACCGGTACCATAGGACGCATCATGGGAACGTCCTCCATCGATCCGTCCATTGCCGTCGAGCCGCTCTCGATGGGTGCCGTCCTGCGCATTCCCGCGATGCGCCGCCTCTGGTACGCACAGGTCGTCTCCGTCTTCGGAGACTTCCTTGCATTGTTCGCTGTCATCGGCGTACTCACCTTTAGCCTGCACGCCACTCCATCGCAGGTCATCGGCATCCAGATTGCATACCTTCTGCCCATCGCAATCCTTGGCGTGCTTGCCGGTGTCTTTGTCGACCGCTGGCCGCTCAAACCCACCATGGTCTCCAGCGACGCCATTCGCTGCGGCCTTGTTCTGCTTCTTCTACCCGCGACGAAACTCTGGCAGTTTTATGCCGTGCTCGCAGCCATCAGCATCGTGTCCAGCTTCTTCGGTCCGGCGCAGGGTGTCGCCCTGCGGTCCGTCGTGCCGGTACACGGGTTGCGCTCCGCCAATGCCCTCATGCAACAGGTCATGATGGGTATGCGCATCATCGGTCCTGCTCTGGCCGCGCTGCTTGTTGCCAGCTTCGGCGCACGTAGTTGCTACCTGGCAGACGCCGCCAGCTTTGCCGCTTCTGCGCTCCTGCTTGCCTCCGTCGCACTTGCACCTGCAACCCCCGCCGCCACGCCGCAGCCACTCGCCGCAGATCAGCCGACCTCGGCCCTCGGTCGCATCGTTTCTGAAATGAAGGGCGGGTTCCGCTTCATCGTGCACCATGCCGCGCTGCTCTTCGTTATTCTCGCGCTGGGCACGGCCATGTTCATCCTGGGCTGCTTTGGGCCGCTCATTGCTGTCTATGTGCGCGACAGTGTACATGCGTCAACCCGTATCTTTGGCCTGGCCAGCGCCGGCATCGGTGCCGGCATGTTCGTTGGCATGAACCTGCTCACCGTGGCAGGCAAGCGGCTCTCAAACAACCTGCTGGTCTACGCCGGCCTTGGCGGCATCGGTCTCGGCCTCGTCCTGCTTACGGCACTCACCCACATCTGGTCCACCATGGTGGGTACGCTGCTCATTGGCTTCGCCGTCGCGGGCATCATTATCCCGGCGCAAACACTGATTCAGGCAGAGACGCCGCCAGCGCTCATGGGCCGTGTTGGCTCAACGGTGATGTCCGTGATCTTCTCCGCCCAGATTGCCGGCCTCATCCTCAGCAGTATCCTTGCTGACCGCTTCAGCGTCCGCACCATTTTCGCCATCTGCACGGTTCTACTGCTCTTGCTGCTCGCCGCCGGAAGGCTTTGGATGGAACCGAAAGCGGAGACCAGCCCCGCCTAGGATTGTGGTCAGCGCACAGCTCCTTCAGCGATGCCAGTTGCGTACTCCTCGGGTGTCCAGCCGCTCTGAGTTCACGGAAGCGGTATCCTGAGAGTCCATGCCGACCGAACTCCCCAAAGCCTACGACCCTGCGCTGATTGAACAAAAGTGGGCGACCTACTGGGTCGACGAGCACCTCTTCGATACGCCTTTAAACGGGACGGCTGGAGACCACTCCCCTGGAAGCGACGCACCTGGAAGCACCCCTGCGGACTCGGCGACCAGGGCATTTGTACAGTTACTTCCACCGCCCAACGTCACCGGTCGCTTGCATATGGGCCACATGCTCAACCAGACGGAGATGGACATCCTTGCCCGCTGGCATCGTATGCGGGGCGAAACATCGCTGTGGGTGCCGGGCACAGACCATGCCGGAATCGCCACGCAGATGATGGTCGAAAAACAGCTCGCCGTTGAAGGCACATCCCGCAAAGAGATTGGCCGCGACAGGTTCCTGGACCGGGTGTGGCAGTGGAAATCCCAGTACGGCAGCGCCATCACCGACCAGATGAAGCGGCTTGGCGCGTCTGTGGACTGGTCGCGCGAGTACTTCACCATGTCCGAGCCGCTGTCCAACGCGGTCACGGAGGCCTTCGTTCGCCTGTACGAGCAGGGCCTGATCTACCGCGGCAGCTATATCGTCAACTGGGACCCGGTCCAGCAAACCGCCGTCTCCGACCTTGAAGTCGAGCACAAGGACATCACCGGCAAGCTCTATCACCTTCGCTATCCACTGGCTGACGGTACCGGCTCTATCGTCATTGCGACTACCCGCCCTGAAACCCTGCTGGGTGATATGGCGGTTGCGGTGAACCCGACGGACGACCGCTACACCTCCCTGGTTGGCAGGCAGGTTCGTCTGCCGCTGAGCGCCGCGGGCGGCAAACCGGACCGCGACATCCCGATCCTCGCCGATAGCTGGGCAAAACCCGAATTTGGCACCGGCGCCGTCAAAGTGACTCCCGCGCACGACCCCAACGACTACGCCCTCGGCCAGCGCCATGACCTGGCTAATCTCACCATTCTCGACGAGACCGCCCATATCGCCCTGCCCGGCTCACCATACGACGGCATGGAGCGCTACGCTGCACGTGAGCGCATGGTTGCGGATCTTGACGCTCTCGGACTTCTCGTCAAGGTGGAAGACCACGCCATGTCCGTCGCCACCTCGCAGCGGTCCGGTGCCGTCATTGAGCCCCGTCTCAGCCTTCAGTGGTTCCTCAAGGTGCAAACCATGGCCGACAGGGCCATCGCCGCCGTTGAGGAAGGCCACATTACCTTCACCCCGGCCAATTACGGCAAAACGTATTTCGAGTGGATGCGTAACATTCACGACTGGTGTATCAGCCGCCAGCTCTGGTGGGGCCACCGCATCCCTGCCTATCACTGCCCGCAGTGTGAAACGACCTGCGTCAGCCGCACCCGCCCGAACCGCTGCGGTACTTGCGATCACGCGGAAATGCAGCAGGAAACGGACGTACTCGACACGTGGTTCAGCAGCGGTCTTTTGCCGGTTACTCTCTTCGGCTGGCCCAACTTCGAGCCCGAAGCCGCGAACTTCTACCCCACCTCTCTTCTTGTCACGGGCTTCGACATCCTCTTTTTCTGGGTTGCACGCATGATCATGCTTGGGACTCACTTCATGCTCGAGGTGCCCATGCCGGACGGTTCGCCACGCTCCTTGGCGGACGCGGTACCCTTCCGCGCGGTCTATATCCACGCCCTGGTTCGCGATGCCGATCGTAAGAAGATGTCCAAAACCAAGGGTAATGTCCTTGATCCTATTGGAGTTATCGAGCAGTACGGCACCGACGCAGTCCGTTTCACTCTTGCCTCGCAGGCCTCGCCCGGCACCGATATCGCCTTCTCCGAGGCGCGCACCGAGGGCAACCGTGCCTTTGCCAATAAAATCTGGAACGCCGCCCGCTTTCTGTTTCTACAGATCGAACGCGCCCGCGCCGCCGGGTACACCCTGCGCATGGCTCCTGCGGCAGCCGTCGGCGTCTTGCCAGAAATCACCCCGGTCGAAACCCGCTGGATCTTCAGCAGTCTGCGCACTGTCACGGCCCAGGTGGACCGCGCCCTGGGCGACTACCGCTTTGACGAAGCCGCCAATGCCATCTACCAGTTCTTCTGGGGTGAGTTCTGCGACTGGTACCTCGAAGTTGTAAAGCTTCGACTCGATTTTCCCCAAGCCGGTGCAGACGGCGCAGCCTCGGCCGTACCCTCCATGCAAAACCCCGAAACTGCCATCTCGCTTGCTGGTCTTGTGGGTGTTTTCGAAGCCTCTCTGCGCCTCCTCAGTCCGTTTATGCCTTTCATAACAGAGGAGATATGGCACGCACTCTATGAGGGAAACCCGCCTGCAAAGTCGATTGCACTGACCCGTTTTCCACAGCCGTCAGACTTCCCCGCCGATCCACCTGCAGAGGCCGCCATCGCCACCCTGCAGGAAACGATTGTTACCGTGCGTGCCCTACGCAAAGAGCTTGCCGTGCCTGAGAAAGAACCTGCGCCCATCCTCCTGCATGGCGACAATCGCATTCTCGCCCTTGTAGATGCCAATCGTGACATGCTGGCTCGCCTGGCCCGCGTCCGTGACGTCGAGTTCTCCGCAGATCCACTTACCGGTCCAGCGTCCCGCAGTATCCATACACCAAGCGGCCCGCTCGATCTTGCCGTCATCTTTGAGCGCGAGCTCGACATTCCGGCGGAACGCGAGCGCCTTTCAAAAGAACTCGCACGCCTCGGCAAGGGTCTTGAAGCTGCGGGTCGACAGCTCGGCAACCAAGGCTTTCTTGCCAAAGCTCCCGCATCCGTCGTAGATGGCCTGAAAAAACAACAGGTGGAGCTTCAGTCCTCGCACGACAAGGCGGCCGCAGCCCTTGCCGCCCTGCCGGCCGCTTGACGTTTCTGGGTTGCAACCAGCCCCAAGTCCGTTACCTGGCAAGCTTTGTCCCGTAAAGCGCCGTTCTGGGTATTGTTCCCTGATCGCGGAAGCAGGGTCTACGCCTTCAACTCCGACTCCGGGTAGTCCGCCCCCAGAGAGATGTCTTTCCATGCGTCAAGATCCTTCTTGACCGTCTCCAGCTTCTTGTACGCCAGGTCCAACGCTGGCTTGCCAAGCACCAGGTGCAACGGCGGCTCCTTAGACTCGACGGCCTTGATGATCGCCTCACCCGCTCGAATCGGATCGCCTACCTGCTTTCCGCTGCCCTTTTCTGTCTGCTCCCGGCGCTTGCCGGCGGTCTCGTCGTAGTCTGCGATCCGTGTCTCCGACTGAATGATCGACGAACCGGAGGACCAGTCTGTCCGAAATGGCCCCGGCTCCACCACAATCACGCGGATCCCCAATGGCTTCAGCTCGATGGAAAGCGACTCCGACAGCCCTTCGACCGCATACTTGGTCGCATGGTAATAGCCGGTCGCTGCAAAGCTCACCAACCCACCAATCGACGAAAAGTTTACGATCGTTCCTGACTTCCGCGCGCGCATACCGGGCAGGGCCGCAATCGTCAACGCATTCAAGCCAAAGAAGTTGGTTTCAAACAGCTTGCGGACGGCTTCGTCTTCGCCCTCTTCGACCGCTGCCAGGTACCCATAACCGGCATTGTTCACCAGCACATCAATCTGGCCAAACTTCTCTTCTGCTGCCCTGATGGCATGCTTGCGCTGTGTAGCGTCTGTCACGTCCAGCGGAACGGCCAGTGTGGTGTCCTTATGGCCGCGCACCAGATCGTTCAGCTCGTCGACCTTGCGTGCCGTCACGACTGTGCGCCAGCCTCGACCGATCGTCAGCTTTGCGAGCTCCTTGCCAAAGCCGCGCGAGCAACCGGTAATGAACCAAACCGGCGATACCTGTTCCTGTGCCATCGTGCCTCCGTGCTGTCTTCGTCAGATGCAGAGCAGATGGATGCGTCTGTCCGATAGCTGACGCCGCTGTCCGCCAGCGGACAAAGTCATCCGGACATTTGGTTGATGAAGACGATCGGGAGACACACTTGAGGCAAAGCAAAGGGACAGCCAGAGGCTGTCCCTTTGCACGATGGAACGACTTCTTACGCGGCCTGAACGTTCTCAGCCTGGAAGCCCTTCGGTCCCTTGACCACATTGAAGGTCACGGTCTGACCTTCCTGCAGCGAACGGAAGCCATTGCTCTGAATCGCGGTGTGATGCACGAATACGTCTTCGCCGTTCTGACGGCTGAGAAATCCAAAACCCTTGGCGTCGTTAAACCACTTCACTGTGCCTGTTTCCATGATGTCTGTAGTCCTTGTTGCCCACTCGGAGCGAATGTACCGCTGAACGCAAATTGGTAGTGTTTTGCGAGTGCGAGGAGCCAGACAAGCAATACGAACCAGATCGGTGTTCTACGATCAGCTTTGACAATACACCGCTTGCTCCGGCAACGCAACCAAAGTTACTACTTTTGTGGTACCCGTTGTTCTTCCACGGCAATTGACACATTCTCGTGTTTGATATCTAACCGCAACCGGTTATACAGGCCCATGTACAGGTTTGCCGCATAGACCAGTGCAAACCCCGCGAGAATAAAGCCGCGCCAACCGTCGTACAGCAGCTGAAACCGCGTGAAAAGAAGCACCAGCGCCGTTACATAATGGCTGAAGCAGTACTCGCAAGTGAACAAATAAAAGAACTTGCGTTGCGGCAGCGATCCGCAGTCCTGGCTCCGGCGCTTGCAGAAGTCCCGTGGCTCGCGGAAGACCTCTTCATGCGTTACCGTCCAGCTGATGCACGCAATCGGCATGGCCAGCAGAAGCAGCAGGCCAACCTGGTGCAACAGACTTGCCGCAACCTGAGTGGGAAACATGGCATCTCGCAGTCTGTGAGATTAACTCGGCTCACACGTTCTCTCGTAGCTTTATGCCGTAACATGCGCGTGCAGGCATGCATCGCTTGGCCTTACGATGTGCAAAAGGTTGTGTTGGATGGATTGGAAAAGCCGCAAGGTCGCCGCAATTATGGAAGCGGCGCTGGCAGAAGATAAAGCGACCAATGACGTGACAGCGGCGCTGGTGATCGACCCGGAACTGCGCGCTTCCGCAACGGTGCTGGTACGGCAGGATTGTGTCATCTGCGGCCTGAGTGCGATTTCGGCCGTCTTTGATGCGTTTAATGCGATGAGCACGCGCGGCGGCAAAAAGAGCCGTGGCCGGTTTGAGGTCGTCAGCCATCCGGAGATTTTTGACGGGGTCCACGTGCGCAAAGGCCAAACGGTTGCGGTCATCCGCCACAATGCCGCAACCATCTTGTCGTGCGAGCGCGTGATCCTGAACCTGATGCAGCGCATGAGCGGTATCGCTACCCTGACCCGCGAGTTTGTTGCCGAAACCGCGGGAACCCGTGCTCGCGTGCTGGACACCCGCAAGACTATGCCTGGCCTGCGCGTGCTGGACAAGTATGCCGTCTGCTGTGGGGGCGGCCAGAATCACCGCATCGACCTGCAGGATGGCGTCATGCTGAAGCAGAGCCACCTTGCGCTTGCCGGGGGACTGCGCGACGCGATCCGGAAAGCGGTTGCTGGTCGAAAAGCGGGACAGAAGGTGGAGGTTGAAGTGACCGACCTGGCCCAGGCAGAAACCGCTGTGGACGCCGGCGCGGACGTCCTGCTGTTTGTCCGCATGACACCGCGTGAGGTCGCGCTTGCAGTGGAACAGATTCGTGCTGATGCCCCGCACGTGCTGCTTGAGGTGGCGGAACACCTCCGTGTGGAAAATGTGCGCGAGTACGCCGAAACCGGCGTCGATTTCCTGTCAGTCGGTGGTTTGACGCGGTCTGCCATGGCTGTCGACCTCAGTATGCGGATCACGGCAGATGTTTACTGAGACAGACCGCCGACCTACCGGGCGCCTGGAAAGTGGCCTGCGTTGAACGTGCCCGCCATGAATGCCGCTCTTGCAGGCACGTTGTTTGCGGGCAAGGTGCATCACTTTACGCTGATCGATTCGACGCAGACTCGCGCGCTGGCCGATGCCGTTGCGGGCGCCTATGCAGGACAGGTCTACATCGCCGATCAGCAGACCGCAGGACGTGGACGCGGCGGTCATACATGGCGTTCTGAGCCGGACCTTGGCCTGTACCTGACGGTGCTGGTGCGGCCTGAGATCCCGGGCAACGAGGTGCTCCTCCTTTCACTCGCGGCTGCACTTGCAGCCCAGGCGTCTGTCCGGAAGGTGACTGGCATCGAGATCGACCTGCGCTGGCCGAACGATCTTGTCGTCCCGGTCGCAGGCGGCCTCAGCCTAAAGGTTGGCGGCATCCTGACAGAAAGTGCCACGTCCGCCGCGGGCGTGGTGCGCTATGCGGCCATCGGCATGGGCATCAACCTGAATCAGATTGGGTTCGACGAGGAGCTCCGGCGCTCAGCTACATCATTACGGCTGATTGGCGGCCACGCCATCTCCCGCGAGGATCTTGCCGTCGCCCTGCTGCACGGCCTGGACATCGAACTTTCGCAGATGGCAAGCTCTCCTTCCGTGCTGGAGCGCTTCGCCGCTGCAAGTTCCTGGGTATCCGGCAAGCGGGTTCGGGTAGCGGAGGAGGACGGCTATACTGGCGTCACCGAAGGTTTGACCGGGGACGGACTGCTTCGGGTGCGCGTTACCTCGCCCGGCACGGGAAACGATGCGGTCCGGATTGTGCGCCATGGTGGCGTGCGCGAAGCCTGAGATTACGACGCGCGGCGGCATGAACCCCGAACCACAAGCGGAAGGAGCCCGATGCTGCTGGCGATCGAAGTAGGCAACACAAACATGGTGTTGGGTCTGTACCGGCTGGCGACCGCAGACACTGCCGCCGAGCTGCTGCACTCCTGGCGGCTGGCAACACCCGTGCAGCAAACCGCCGACGAACTCAGCATTGCGCTGCATGGCCTCTTGGCGATGCACCAGATCGTGAAGTCAAGCATTACCGGCGTCGCCATCTCCTCCGTCGTGCCGCCGATTGATCACCTGCTTCGCGAGGTTGTGGAAAGCTTTTTTGGCCTGCGTGCGCTCTTTATCGAGCCAGGTGTCAAGACTGGCATCCCCGTGCTGACTGACAATCCCGCCGAAGTCGGTGCGGACCGCATTGTGAACTGCGTCGCTGCCTTTGAACGGTATGGCGGCCCGGCCATCGTGGTGGACCTGGGTACGGCGACGACCTTCGACGTCATCAGCGCAAAGGGCGAGTTTCTGGGCGGTGCCATCGCTCCGGGCCTCGGCATCAGCGCGGATGCCCTGTTCGGCAGCGCCGCACGCCTGTCGAGCGTGCAGATTCGAAAGCCGGCGAAGGTCATCGGCACCGGCACGACCGACAATATCCAGATCGGCTTGTATTACGGGTACATCGGCCTGGTGGACGGCATCTGTGAGCGCATGATCGCGGAGCTTGGGCCAGCAACCAAGGTCATCGGCACCGGCGGATTTGCCCGGATGCTTGCACCCGACTCCAAATATCTGAAGACGATCGACGTCAATCTCACCCTCGACGGCGTTCGCCTCGTGTACGAGCGCAACCTAGAACGTCTGCGTCGGCGACCCGCGCGTGATGGCGCCGCTGCCCCACTGGCAGCGGGATAACTACCCGCGTGCGCAACTATTTCAATTACTTCACAGAAATTGAGGAGCGGTTCCAGCGCCGGCGCGGCACGGCCACACTCCTCAGCACACTGGATTGGGCGTTGATCGAGGCGTGGCGGGAGGCCGGTGTGCCGCTGGAGGCCGTGTTGCGCGGCATTGACGCGGCTTTTGACAAGCATGACCTTCGTGCGGCAAGGAGTACTCGCCGCGTGCCTAAAGTGAACGGCCTGGCTTGGGCAGCGCAGAGCGTAATGCAAGCTACGGAGCAGTTGAGGGATGCGTCTGTCGGTATTGCGCCACCATCTTCGGCGAAACCTGAGAGCGGCTTTGATGGCGGGAGCATCGCTGCTTACCTGCGCCGCAACGCAGCAGAATTGCGCGCAGCAAACATCCCGGCGCCGGCAAACGCTCCCATCGCGGCCATTGCCGTTCGGCTTGACGAACTTGCTGATGCGGCCGCCGGCGACGCCGATCCCCACGCAACCGAAACCCTGGAGCAGACCCTGAGCGTTCTGGAAGAAAAGCTGCTGGCGGCGCTGCAACTGTCCGTGCGTGAGGACGACCTGGTTGCATGGCGTGAGCAGGCGACGCGAGAGCTGGCGCCCTACCGCGGCAAGATGCAGGGTACGCAGCTGAAACAGGTGACGCAGCAGTTTCTTCACAAACGCATGCTTCAGGCCAGCGGCATGCCTCGCCTCAGCCTGTTCTACATGGAGCATCTGTGACGCAATCCGGCGATGCATTCCCGCCGCAGGATGGAGTCCTACCGCAGGATGGAGTGATGGACGTACCCGCAACCGGTATCTCCGCGCGTGTGGGCCGGCCAGTGTACGGCGGAACGTCCGAACTCCGTCTACCCCAACGGGCGGAAGTGTCGTTCGCGATGGAAGGCGAACTGGTGCGCATTGCCGCTCCACCCGTAGAGACAGGGCGCACCCCAACCCTCGCCGTGCTGTTGGACATTCTGGAACCTTCGCCGGACCGCGTCATGCCGCGCTGCCGCCACTTCGGCACCTGTGGCGGTTGCCAGTACCAGCACATGAATCAGGCCACGCAGCTTGCCACAAAGACAGCGCTGCTGCAAGATCTGCTGCAGCAAGCCGGCGTGAACGTTCCCACGGTAACGGTGGAAGCCGCTGAGCCGTGGGGGTATCGCAACCGGGTACGGCTACGCGTGCAGGACGGCCGCGTGGGGTACAGTCGCCGCGCGTCCCATGACTTTCTTCCAATCACCGAGTGCCCGATTCTGTCGCCGGTGCTGTGGCGTGCGGCGCAGAGAGCGCAGACGATTGCAGCGTGGCCTCCATCCACAGCCGAGGTCGAGTTCTTTGCCACCGGCGACGAAACAGCCGTGCAGCTCGCCGTCTTTGTTGATGCCGAAGTCGCGACACTCGACCGCGGTGCTCCGGCCATCTTTCGCGCACTCTGCCTGGAGATCCAGAAAGAGCTTCCAACATTGACCGGTGGAAGCCTCCTGGTCCAGGCCGCACCGCATCCGGGCGCCTCGCGCCGCGTGCAGGAGCGTGGCCGCGTGGAGGTTGCGCGCTGGGGTTTGCCGGGCCTGGCGTACGACGTGGATGGACGAGCCTACCCGGTGACGCGCGGCGCCTTCTTCCAGGTCAATCGCTTTCTTACGGGCAGCCTGGTGCAACGTGTCCTCGGCAACCGCCGCGGCAAACTGGCGATGGACCTCTTCGCCGGGGCCGGTCTGTTTTCCCTGGCACTTGCGGAGCGGTTTACCCAGGTCGTCTCCGTGGAGATCGGGGAGCCGGCAGCCACGGACCTTGCACGCCTGATGACCGGCCACAAAACCGTGCGACAAACGACCCTGGCGTTTCTGCGCGACTGGAACCGCGGTCGTGAGATTCCCGACGTCGTCGTCATGGACCCACCACGTTCGGGGGTCGGTGATGCGGTTCTGGCTGAGCTCCGGCGGCTCGGCGCGCCAGTCCTCGTGTATGTCTCGTGCAATCCGGTGAGCTTCGCGCGCGAGGCGCGAGCACTGGTAGACTCTGGCTACGCAGTCGCAGAACTGCATGCCCTCGATCTCTTTCCCCAGACCTTCCACATGGAAACGGTAGCCGTGTTTCGCCGCGGGTAGGCGGCAACGCAAGCTCCGGTGTTGCGCAACCGGGAGGGATGCGTGGCAGTCTGGAGTTCGAACGCGCGACAACGGGGCACACCGTCGCTGCTCGGCCAGGAAATCGTGAGTCATGGCGCGCCCTTTTCCAGCGTGCACACCTTGCGATTTCGCCAGGCACCATTGCTGTTTGCGGCAATCTTCTTCGCCGCTGGCACCACTCTCCAGCACTTCTGGCGGCCGGCAGCGCTGCTCGCAGTCGCGAGTGTACTGCTCAGCGGATGCGGCCTGCTCGCGTTGTGGCGCGCACCACGCCTCATCCTGCCCACGCTCGGCATCGTCTGGCTCGTGCTTGGCTGGGCCTGCGCAACCATGCGACCCGCATTGCAACCTTCGACAAACGTCCTGGGCTATGCCGATGGCCTGCACCGGCAACTGATCGGCACCGTTGTAGCAGTATCGGGCCCGCGACCGGTGATAGCGCGAGACCGGGACCCGCTGCACTGGGATGAGACGCGACTGGACACAGTGGACGACGATCCTGCCATCCCCGAAGCTGGCTCCGTCGACCTCAAGCTGGATCGTATCGAGCAGGTCACTCCCGACGTCTCCACCATGGTGCCGCTCGAAGGCGGCGTGCGTCTCGTGCTCCACCAGCGAGCCGGGGCGGCTCCGTTTCCCGAGCTGCATTGTGGCGACCAGGTAAACCTCACAGCGCGTCTGCGTCCACCTTCACGTTACCGTGACCCCGGCGTTTGGCAGTACCCGGAGTACCTGGCAGCCGATGGCATTTCAGCCACGGGAACCGCGACCTCCGCCATCCTCACGGGGCGCAATTCCGCACCTATGGCGTGCCGCTGGGAAAACATGCGCCATCGCGCGTCTGACCGGCTGGACCACTTCGCGCACTGGCAGCGCCACCTTCACCTGCCCTTCGCGCTGCGATGGACGCCGACAGACGCCGGCCTGCTGAACGCCATGCTGTTCGGCGACCGCACCGACCTGCAGCACAGCCTGCGCGTGCAGTTTGAGCGCACAGGCTCGTTCCACCTTTTCGTGGTGGCAGGTATGCACGTGGGCTTCGTGGCAGCGGGCGTCTACTGGCTGCTTACACGTCTGCGCATTCGCCGCTCCATTGCCATCCTGCTCTCCTTTAGCCTGACCGCCGGCTATGCCCTGCTCACCGGGTTCGGCGACCCGGTACAACGCGCCCTTTGGATGACTGGCGCTTATTTGCTGGCGCAGTTACTCGGGCGCGACCGCAACGCCTTGAACGCCCTTGGCCTGGCGTCGCTCATGCTGCTGGCCGCGCGGCCACAGACTCTGTTTGACAGCGCGTTTCAAATGACGGTGCTCGTCATCCTCGCAATTGGCGGCCTGGCAATGCCACTGTTGCAGCGCACCTGGCAACCCTACCTGCATGCCTGCCGCCACCTGGACCAGCAGCGGCTTGACCAGCATGTCCCACCGCGCATTGCGCAGTTCCGCGTATCGCTGCGGTTCGCAGCAGGCCTGCTGGGCAGCGCTGCCGGCTCCTGGGCACGGCGTCTGCCCACCTGGACGACCTGGACGTTGTTGGCGGCGCTGGAGCTTTCGATCCTGTCGCTGCTTGCCGAGATGGTCATGGCCCTGCCGATGGCCTTCTACTTTCATCGGATCACCCCCTTTGCTTTGCCGGCCAATCTCCTGGTCGTGCCGATTCTGCCTTTGCTGCTGGCGAGCGCGATCCTCACCTTCCTGGCCAGCCTTCTGACACCATGGCTCGCGTTATTGCCCGCGTTGCTGACCGCAGCCCTGCTGCGCTGGACAGCTCTTGTCGTGGGCGGTTTTAGCCACCTGCGCATCGCCGACGTACGCATTGGGGACCCACCCCACTGGGCGGCGGCGACTGCCGTTTTTCTGCTGTGTGTCGCACTGTTCGGGGTGCGTCAGCGGCCACGCACCCTGGGGTGGCTGGCAGTGGCAATGGTCCCGCTCTTCATGCTGATCACGGTTCTTCCCTACCCTGCGCACCTCTACGCAGACGCGCTTGAGGTTACCGCCATCGATGTCGGTCAAGGGGATGCCCTGCTGCTGGCGGCACCAAACGGATCCACGATGCTGATCGACGCCGGCGGTCAGGTCGGCTCGGAGCACTCCGCGCGCGCGCCCACGTTTGATACCGGGGAGTCCGTCGTTTCACCGTACCTGTGGAGCCGCGGCCTGCGCCATCTGGATGTGCTCGTGGTCACGCACGCGCACATGGACCACATCGGCGGCATGCTTGCCATTCTCGACAACTTCCGCCCTCACGAGCTTTGGCTGAGCGTCGACGCGAACTCGCAGACGCTGCACACTCTGGTCGCGGAAGCGGATGCACTGCACGTTACCGTTCGGCACCTGCATCGCGGAGACCGTCCCACCTGGCCCGGGGGCATCGTGAGTGTCTTGAATCCCGAAGCCGGACGACAGGGTGGCGAGGAGCCCGGAAACGACGATTCCGTCGTGCTGCGAACGAGCTTCGGAGCCGCATCGGTTCTGCTGGACGGCGATGCGGAGCACCCAAGTGAAGACCGCATGGCCGCTGAAGGCCTGTTGCAACCGGTGACCCTGCTCAAAGTGGGCCACCACGGCAGCCTTACCTCCACCTCGCAGGCTTTCCTCGACGCGGTTCGCCCACAGGCGGCGGTTATCTCGTGCGGCCGCGGCAATCGCTTTGGTCATCCGCGCCTCGCCGTGCTGGAACGCCTGCAGGCCGGTCATGTGCAGACCACGCGAACAGACACCATGGGTGCCACGCAATACCTGCTCCATGCGAATGGCACCTATGAGGTGCACTTCCCTGGTCTCGGCAACACGTGGCAGGAACAACCGTGACGGCAGTTCGCACCGCGGACCAGCCTGCCGCATCGAACACAGTGCGGTACGCGGAAGGGGTGACAATGCCGGACCACAAACAACCAGAAGACCTGCCATTGGAGCATGCGCTTGCGTCTGCGGCCAAGCTCACAACTGCAGAAGAACAGCAGCGCAACGACGAAGAACGCAAGCTGCTGCGCCGATTGCAGATGATGATGACCATGGTGCAACAGGTGATTGCGCAGGACGGGTCGCTCACGGTGGACGAAGCGTCACGCATGATTGCGGACAGCCGAGAGGCAGCCCTCGCCATGTTCCCGGGCAAAGAACTCGCCTATGACCTCATCTGGAAGCCGAGGTTCCGCCGGTTGATGATTGAGCGATTTCGCCTGCAGTAAAGCGGCGGCGACGGGCATGCCTTCACCCGCCGCACTCGTTGCACTCAGGCTTTTGACGCTGCGCGTTCGCTGTGTCCGGTCATCTCGCTTGCACGCGCTTCAGCATAGGCTGCCGCACCAATGAGCGCGCATCGCTCTTCCAGGATCACGCGCACCGGCACGCATTCCAGCACACGGGATAACCGGCCCTTGTCCAGGAACGCCTTGCGAAATGCTCCATCCTGCAGGGTCTTCAGGATCTTGGGTGCAATACCGCCGCCCAGGTAAACGCCCCCTGTCGCGAGCACCTTCAGTCCCAGGTTGCCGCACTCCGCACCGTATGCGCTGCTGAAGAGCTCCAGCACCTTGGCCGTTAGTTCACTGGAACCGTCTTCACCCGTGCTGCCGATCACAAAGTTCGGGTCCTCGGCCTCCATGCGGTCACGAAGCCAGCTGGGTTCTTCCATCTTCTTCTGGTCGCGCAGAAATTCATAGATGTTCTTGAGCCCGATACCGCTAACCACCCGCTCATATGACACGTGACCGCCCAGCTTTGCGGTAAGCCACTCCAGCAACTCGATTTCAATCGGCGTGCGCGGCGCAAAATCCGCATGGCCACCCTCTGAGGCCAGGGGCAGATGCCGTTGCGCCAGGCTATTCCAGATTAGCAACGCCTCACCCAGGCCTGTCCCCGCCGACACCAGGGCGCGATGCCCCAGCGCGGATTTGTCGCCCTGTTCCAGCTCAAAAATTTGGTCGGGTTCGAGCTCTGCAATCCCGTACCCATTCGCTTCCAGGTCGTTGATGAGGAAGATGTGTTCAATATTCAGAATCTTGGACAGATCGCGCGAATCCAGCTCCCACGGAAGATTGGTCAGTTTCAGATGACCGTCCTTGACCGGACCGGGGCAGCCGAAGCACGCGGCAACCACTTCATGCTCGACCTTGTTCACATTGTCTTCGGTGGCCAGGAATGCCTTCACCACATCCTGCAGACTTCCGAACTCGTTCGCCGGGTACTTCTGCTGGCGCTCAATGCTCAGCTTGCCATCCTTGAAGTTGTAAAGTGACAGATCGACTTTGGTTCCGCCGACATCGCCTGCGAGAATCATTGGCACAGCTCCAGTGTTCCAGTTTCCACGGCACCCTTCAGTTCCACTTTCGGGAGCCGTCGCGCAGCCTCTGCGTCCAGTAGAAGGTACAGCTTTCCATTATCTGGCCGGATCAGTTGCGCCGGCAGCGCTTCCGGGTCATAGGCACCGAGCAGGACCTCGTGCAATTTGTCCGCCTTGGCCCCACCCTCGATCAGAAAGCACACGTACCGGCCCTGGTTCAAGACGGGCCAAGTCAACGTAAGACGCCACGTCTCCTTTTGCGGTACGTGATTTGCGACAACGAGACGGCCCATTTCATTCAGCGCGTCGGTGTGCGGAAACAGCGATGCCGTGTGACCGTCGTCTCCCATGCCAAGCAACACAACATCGAAAGTTGGCACCTGTGCGCCTTCCAGCCTAAAGTTGTTGCGCAGATAGGTCTCGTATCGGTTTGCCGCCTCTTCCGGAGGCAGTTCGCCTTCCATGCGGAAAACCTTCTCCGCCGGCAATGGCACCCTGCTCAGCAGCTGCTCCCTGGTCATTCGGTAGTTTGACTCGGCGTCGTCCGGCGCGACACAGCGCTCATCGACCCAGTACAGTTCCAGCTTGTCCCATGGCACCTGCTCGGCAAACGGCTGGGACGCGTCGGCGAGCAAGGCAAACATCCGCTTCGGCGTGCTGCCACCGGAGATGGCAACGCGCGCCACACCTCGATCTCGTACAGCGTCCACGATCTTCTCCGCAAACACCTGCGCCGCAGCAAGTGCAACTGCTTCCGGAGAGTCGTACACCAGGAAATCGGCAATCGTAGTCTTTGACATCATTTTATCCTTGCCAGTTGTGGAGCGGGAAGAGCCGCAAACGTCGACGCGCCTGAAGTGGTGCGGGACATAACGCGCCGCGGGGAGTACCGCCGGGGGGG
>CAXUHM010000003.1:0-31565 GCA_964250935.1 uncultured Terriglobus sp. | reverse complement strand
CCGTCAACGGCCCCCGGGCCTTACGGGTTGCGCATTTTCTGGGGCGTCGGCTAGTCAGGCGTGCGGTGGATGGTCCTGCAACGTTGTCAGCTTACACGCCACACGCGACCATCGCGTTTCAGTAACTCATCGGCCTCAGCCGGACCCCAGGTGCCCGCAGCGTAGTTTGGAAACTCCTTCTGCTGTGCCTTCCACGCCTCCAGCACTGGCGTCATCAGCTTCCAGGTCGCCTCCACGCCCTGGCCCTCGGCAAACAACGTGCCGTCGCCCAGCATGGCATCGAGCAGCAGACGCTCATACCCATTCGCAGAGGACTTGCCAAACGTATCCGCATAGCTGAAGTTCATCGTGACCTGCTTGATGTTCGTCACTGGCCCCGGTATCTTGTTGCCGAACTGCAGCTTGATTCCGTCCTCTGGCTGAATGCGCAGGGTCAGAACATTCTGCTCAATCTGACTTGCTCCAGGTGCTCCAAACAGGTCAAGCGGCGCCTTCTTGAACGTGATTACCACCTCGGTCACACGTTGCTGCAAGCGCTTCGCAGCGCGAATATAAAACGGCACGCCGACCCAGCGCCAGTTGTCGATGGACAGCTTCATGGCGGCATACGTCTCTGTTTGTGACTCAGTGCTGACACGGTCTTCCTGCCGGTATCCCACGACTTCCTGGCCGTCGACCTTTCCCGGACCATACTGGCCACGCACCGTATTCTCAATGGGCACGGCCTCAATCGCTTTCCACACCTTCAACTTCTCAACCCGTACCGCGACGGATTCAAAGCTGTCTGGTGGTTCCATGGCGACAAAGGAGAGCACCTCCATGACGTGGTTCTGCAGAACGTCGCGCAGCGCACCCGCCTGCTCATAAAAGGGCCCGCGGCCTTCAATGCCGATCGACTCCGCCGCGGTAATCTGCACGTTGTCGATGAAGGTGCGATTCCACAGGGGTTCAAACATGCCGTTCGCAAAACGCAGTACCGGAATGTTCTGAACAGCTTCCTTGCCCAGGTAATGATCAATGCGAAAAATCTGATCTTCGCTCAGCACGGCATTGATGTCCGTGTTCAGTTTTTGCGCGCTCGCCAGGTCGGTGCCAAATGGCTTTTCGATGATAAAGCGTACCCAACTACCACGTTCACCCTTGGTCATGCCATGCCGACCGAGGCGTTGCACGATGTCCGCGAAGAACTCCGGTGCGACCGCCAGGTAAAACAGGCGATTGCCTTTTGTTCCTGCCTTGCCATCCAGGTCTGCAAGGTAGGCTTTCAGCTTTTCGAAGCCTTCATCGTTATCGAATTCAGTAGCAAAGTATTGAATCCGTTGCATGAACTTGCCCAGCTTCTCTTCACTCTCGTCGACGCCACCACCCTTCAGGATGCCGTCTTTCATGTCCGGTGCGAACGTCTTCGATAAGTCGCGGCGCGCAACACCGACCACGGAAAAGTTCTCCGGCAACAGGCTCTGCTGATCCAGGTGGTACAGCGCGGGCAGCAGCTTGCGCTTGGTCAGATCGCCGGATGCTCCAAAGATGACGACGATGCACGGATCGGGCTTGTTTTCCGTGCCCTTGTTGGCGTCGAGTTGCGCCTGGGAGGTATGCAGTTCAGAGATTGCCATGCGTGTCGTTTATCTTCTTTCCGGCCAAAAGCCTTCTGCTTCGGTTCGCACTGCGGGTCTCAACCAGTTCGACGCGCGTGCGGCATTTTGATTCTGTTTACGTCGCGCTGGTCGCAGACCTGGCCAGCGTCCTGCAGCACTTACTTCCCTTCCGGAAAGTCAGCGCCCAGGGTCACGTCGCGGTACCGGTCGATCTCCTGACGCCACTGATCGAGCTTTGCCTCGAATCGGGTGAGCGCATTCTTGCTGAGCAGCAGGTGCAGTGGCGGGTCGTCGGCGTCGGCAAGGTCGATCATGGCTTCCACCGCTTTCTGCGGATCACCCTTCTGCAAACCGTCCTGCGTTTCGAAGTACTTGCGCGCTACCCCAGCCGTTCCGTCGTACGCCGCAATGCGCTGCTCTGCAATCGCGGCGGACCGACCGAGAAAGTCGGTGCGAAACGGACCCGGCTCAATGGCGGTAACGCGAATCCCAAGCGGCTTGACCTCTGCCGCGAGCCCCTCGCTAAAGCCTTCCACGGCAAACTTGGTCAGGTTGTAGTAACTCAGCCCCTGGCCCCCGACAAGACCGGCAATCGAAGACAGGTTCAGGATGTGGCCGCTCTTTTGCGCGCGCATGTGCGGCAACACGGCACGCGTCACATCCACCAGGCCGAAGATGTTGGTGGCGATCACTTTCTCGATCTCCGCGTCGCTCGCCTCTTCTGCGGCGCCAACCAGGCCATAGCCCGCGTTATTGACTAGGACATCAATACGCCCAAAGGCGTCGATTGCATCCTGCACGCCGGCCAGAATGTGATCCTTCTCCGTCACATCCAACTCAAGCGCCAGTGCCTGGGTGGGATAGCGATCGGTAAAGTCAACGACCTTGCCTTCGTCGCGAGCCGTCGCAACCACACGCTCTCCACGCAGCAGCACGGTTTCGGCAAGCAATCTGCCGAAACCTGTGGACGCACCCGTAATGAACCATACGCGGCTATTGTTCTGCTCTGCCATCACGCTAGACCTTTTCAACCGCGGCGGTACTGGGTGGAATGTCGGTGGGTTTCGGCGTGACCTTGACGTCTGCCTCGCCGGCAGCCTGGGGCATGTACAACTTTTCGATCGCGAATACCTTGTTCAGGCGGCGCACGAAGCGCTCTTCGCTGCCAATGAACTTCGCCCTCAGATAACTCTCCACGCACTCGTATGCCAGAGCTTCGCCGATAATGCGCGCGCCCAGCACAAGTACGTTCATCTGGTCGTGTTCTACGCCCTGGTGCGCGGAATAGGTATCGTGGCACATGCCGGCACGCACCCCCGGCATCTTGTTGGCTGCAACGCACACGCCCACACCCGAACCGCAAATCAAAATGCCACGTTCCGCCGCACCGGCCATCAGGGCCTTGCCGACCTTCTCGGCAAAGTCCGGATAGTCGGACGGTTCAGTGTTGTAAGCGCCCAGGTCCTGCACCTCGTGGCCAAGCGTGGCCACGTGTGCGCGGATGAGCTCTTTCAACGGGAAGCCGGCGTGATCGGAAGCAATCGCTATCTTCATCAGACGCCTACTTCCCAATGGCCTTCTTGGCCTGTTCCACGATGTTTGCGGGTGAGAAGCCATACTTCTCCAGCACTTCCGGCCCCGGTGCCGAGGCACCAAACCGATCGACGCCGATGGCAACACCATCCCGTCCGATGTACTTCCACCAGCCCATGCTGGCACCGGCCTCAACCGAAACCTTCGCAATGCCGTGCGGGAAGATGCTGTCCTTGTAGGCCTCTTCCTGCTCTTCAAAAATTGCGAACGACGGCATGGAGATGACGCGAGCATGGATGCCAGCCTTCTCCAGTTCCGGCAGGGACTGCACGACCAGCGACACCTCTGAGCCGGTCGCCACGATGATCACGTCCGGCTTCTCCTGATCGACAAGGACGTATGCTCCCTTGCGCGGACCTTCCAGGGTGTTGTATTTCTTGTCGTCCAGTACCGGTAGGTCTTGTCGGGACAATGCCATAAACGATGCATTGGAGCGCTCCATCGCAAGCGTCCAGCAGGCCGCCGTTTCGTTCGCGTCCGCTGGCCGGAAGTCGGTCAGCTGCGGAATCGCGCGCAGACTCATCAGTTGCTCAACAGGCTGATGCGTCGGTCCATCGGCACCAAGACCAATGGAATCGTGCGTAAAGATAAAGAGGGAATGCGTGCTCATGAGTGCTGCCATGCGAATGGCGGAGCGCGCATAATCCGAAAACACGAAGAACGTGGATCCGAACGGAATCAGGCCGCCGTGCGCCGCCATCCCATTTACTGCCGCGCACATGCCGAACTCGCGCACACCGAAGAAGATATTCTTGCCTGCCGGGTCAGAGTGGAAGCTTGGCGAGTCCTTGAAGATGGTCTTGGTCGACGACGTTAGGTCGGCAGCGCCGCCGACCAGCTCCGGCACGTTCTTGCCAATTGCCTCCAGAACGACATTGCCGGCCGTGCGTGTCGCAATCGGCTTCTCCGTCGGAAAAGGCTTGATGTCCTTGGTCCAGTTTTCCGGCAGCTTTTGTGCCAGGGCGCGTTCGAACTGTGTTGCAAGTTCCGGATGGGCAGACTTGTAAGTGCCGAACAACTCATCCCACCTGGCTTTCGCCTCGGCACCCTTGGTCTTCGCCTGCTCCCAGTTTTCTTTCACCCCAGGAGGAATGACAAAGTCCTTATCCGGATCGAACCCAAAAAACTCCTTCGTCTTGCGCGTGGCTTCCTTGCCCAGGGCTTCCCCGTGAACCTTGTTCGTACCGGCCTTTGGCGACCCGTAGCCGATGATGGTGCGCACGCGAATCAGCGACGGCTTACCTGTCTCCAGCTGCGCAATGCGTATGGCCTGCTCCAGCTTCGGCAGGCTCTCCCCATCGTCGACGAACTGCACGTGCCAGCCATACGCCTCAAAACGCTCCGTCACATTCTCGGTAAAGCTGAGTTCCGTCGGCCCATCAAGCGAGATCAGGTTGTCGTCGTAAAACACAATGAGTTTGTTCAGCCCGAGCGTGCCCGCAAGCGAAGCTGCCTCGTGCGAAATGCCTTCCATCAGGTCGCCATCCCCCACAATGCAGTAGGTGTGGTGATTGACGATCTCGAGATCCTTCTTGTTGTAGATCGCCGCAAGATGCTTTTCCGCAATGGCCAGGCCAATGGACATGCCGAACCCCTGGCCGAGCGGGCCGGTGGTCACTTCGACGCCAGGCGTAAACCCATACTCCGGATGACCGGGAGCCTTGGAGTGCCACTCGCGAAACTGCTTCAGGTCATCCAGCGAAATGTCGTAGCCCGAAAGGAACAGCGACCCGTACTGCAGCATGGAGGCGTGTCCGTTGGACAGGACGAAGCGGTCGCGATTGCTCCATTTGAAGTCGGTCGGGTCGTGCACCATGTACTTCGTAAACAGCAGATAGGCGAGTGGCGATAACGCCATCGGTGCGCCGGGGTGACCATTCTTGGCCCGCTCAATGGCATCGACTGCGAGCAGCCGGAGTGTGTCAATAGACAGCTTGTCGAGATCGCTCATTTCGTCCTCAGAGATAAATTGATGCTGCAGAAAACTTTGCACCGGCGGAACCCAGGCATTCGGCGACCGGGCCGCTCCGCTAGTGTACGCGCCACACGGGTGCTTGGGGCAAAGCCGCTAGGCGACAGCTACCGTGTAGTTGTCCGGTGTCCAGCGGTCATCCTTCAGCCAGTGCATCGCGAATTCAAGCGTGCATGGACCCGCGGTCTGCGCCGGCAGCCTTGCGGAAAAGCCAGGGTAGCCAAGCAGCACGGCCTTCGTGTGCGTCGTTGTCCTCCACGCGTCGGTCGTCCAAACGAGCTCAAACGGATCCGCATCCAGCACCTCCAGCCGCTTGCCCAGGGGCACGTGGGACAGCGGCCGCGTCACCTGGAAGAACTCCACCTCACTGGTGAACGCGCGCTTGTCCGCCATGACGCCGTAGCGCTCTTCCACCACAGAAATGCGATCGAAAACCTTGCCATCCACCGTCGATCGCAGCAGCTTGATGTACTCCGCGTGCGCCCACACCAAGGGCTGCGCGGAATATGCGGAACGGCCAAAGTACAGCCCCTTTTCAGGCATGTCCGTGTAGTCCCACACCTGTTCAGGCAGCATGCCGCCGACAGAGGAGAACCGCTCCATTGCGCCAATCAGCACACCGGCATCGCGCCCCGCGGCAAGCTCATAGTGCGCACGTTCCCCGGTCAAAATCGGCCAGGCCCGACCCTGGCCATAATGAATGTAAGGGCCTCCATCTTTCTGCTGCCCATACCCATCGTGGTTGTACCTGCGCCAGCATGCGCCGTAGGGCGTATTGATCTTCAGAATGTGGTCCACCACCTTGAGTGAATCCACGACCAGCGGATCGTCCGCCCGCCGAATCCCGTAGCGCACCAGCTCCAGAAAACCGCCATCGATCACCTCGTTGGCGGCAAAATTGAACTGCTCCCCCGGACCGCGATTCGCGATGTTGTACCGGCCCACCCCAAAATCCGGGTTGTAGAACGGCTCCCCCGGATTCGGTGGATTGATGCGCACATAATGGCGTTTCACCTCCGGCAGCAGAACGCCGTCGTTGGTCGTCGTCCATTCATCCAGGTGCGCTTCAAGCCAGTCGGCGTAGCTCTCCAGAAACGCGCCGAGCTCTTCGGCCTTGCGGTCGCGCGCAATGTCTGCTGCGCACAACAGGCTGCTAATGACCACGGCAAGGGTCGATGGCGAGTAGCCCGCTGCCTCTTCCCAGCGTTCCTGCTGCGTCACCGGCGCATACCGTATCAAAAACGCTGCCGCCTGCTCAATGAATGGGAACAGATCGAAGCTACCCAGGCCCCCGGCCTTCCACAACCGCCACGCCAGAATGATGGGAAACGCAACCTCGTCCAGCTGAATGCCCGACCAGTATGGTGTGCCGTCGATCCAGAAGTTCTGCGCAAACGATCCATTTGCCTTCTGCGTGCACGCCAGGTAAACCAAGGCGCGCCGTGCCGTTTCAACCCGCCCACAGGCAAGAATCGCGGTTGCCGACTGAATCATGTCGCGCGTCCACACCAGGTGATAGCCGCCCAGGTCGTCATCGCCCTTGGCATTGCCCCAAGGAATCGAGGCGGATGCGATAAATGCTCCGGCAAACTGCTTGTCTTCATGCGCCAGGATCGTGTTGTGGCTGATGCGCATCAGGCGACCCTGATCCATGGCAGCCGCCGCAAGCCGCTCCGGCGATTCGGCCCGGTGCCACTGCTCAATGTAGCGCTTCAAGTGCACCGGGAATGGCACGGAAAGCGACTGCATCACGTTGGACAGGGAGGCATGATTTCCTTCGCCAAACCCGATTGCGAGCGTAAACTCGCGCGTTCGGCCAAGATCGATCTCACCCGTCAACGCGAGGTTCCCCTCCAGCGCTTCGCCGAACTGCCAATCCATCACCATGTTTTCTTTCAGATCGCGAAATCCATCCGAGCGCCCTGCATACCCGCAGGAGCTCCGGCTAAACCCGCAATCCACGCCCATGGCAACCGTATAGGCGTTCTTCCACGCCAGCAGCAACCGACGCCCCGCAATCTCGACCGCGCGCGCTGAGTTGCCGGCGCCACCGCCATCCAGGTGCGGCGCCAGCAGGGCGTAACACTTCATCTGCGACACCACACTCTCGTCACCACCGACTTTCACATGCATCAGCACCACGGGATGGTGGGGGTCGGCGATGATCTCCTTGGTCACGGTATAGCGGCCCTGCGCGTCCGAAGCGGTCAGGCGAACAGCCAGGGCATCGGGATCGATGTACTCGAAGCTGTACTCCAGGTCGCGCTTCTCTTCATGTACAAAGGTTTCGCCATCGGTAAACAGCAGCTCCATGTCTCGCGTCTGTGGCCGGTCGATCGTGGGATAGTACATCTCATTCAAAGTCCCATGCGAGACCGTGAACCAGACGCGGCTCGCGGCGGAATACGCCGTCCCGACGCAGTCTTTCTTGCTGGTCGTCCAGCGCGGCGGGATCCCCGGAGAACCGAAGGCAGGCCCCTGATCGACGAACCACTTGTACTCGGCAGCTGATGGAAGCATGGTGGCTTTATTAGACCTCATACTGGTGCGAACCGTAAGAACGCCCAGAGAAAAACCATAAACACCAGGCGCGCCGGGCAAAGCGGACAGCTCACCAGCCACTGCAGCATCCACCCCTTCCCGCTCCGCATCCAAGCTGTCGTTACCGCGACGCACGACGCGCCGCGCCAACCATTTTTTGCACCACGCGTACCCACGCCAGGAGACCCACCGTGCCCTTCGAATTGCCGCCGCTGCCCTACGACTATGCCGCGCTCGAGCCCTCTATCGACGAAGCAACCATGAAGCTGCACCATGACAAGCACCACGCCACCTACGTCACCAACCTGAATGGCGCGGTGGAGAAGCACACCGAACTCGGCAGCAAAACCGCTGAGGAACTCATCAAGGACCTGGATGCCATCCCGGAAGACGTGCGCGCGGTCGTGCGCAACAACGGTGGAGGCCATGTCAACCACACCATGTTCTGGTCCATCATGAAGCCGGGCGGCGGGGGCGAACCGCAGGGCGCCATTTCAGAGCAGATCCGGGCCGATTTTGGTGACTTTGAGGCGTTCAAGAAAAGCTTCAACGAATCGACCGCCAAGCAGTTCGGTTCCGGCTGGGGCTGGCTCATCTTCAAGGGTGGCAAGCTCGCGATCGTCACAACCCCCAACCAGGACAACCCGATTACCCAGGGTAGCTTCCCTATCCTTGGCAATGATGTCTGGGAGCACGCCTACTATCTGAAATATCAGAACAAACGGCCGGAATACCTTGCGAACTGGTGGAACACCGTGAACTGGGAAGAAGTGAACAAACGTTTCGAGACTGCAAAAAGCTACAAGTAGGATCCCCGCTTCGAGTTACCCGGGCCGCGCGCCAGCGCGGCCTTTCGTATGTTTCTCCCGTCCCGGTGTAACAGGGTCGGTTCCACTTCACGACCATTGTCCGAAACACGGCCCCAGAACGCACTTTCTACCCGTGTTGCCGTGGAAATTTCCTGATCCAGGCCGGCCTGCCGAGTGATCTGATAGACCCGGTGTAGACAAATGACCTGTGGAATAGACCCATGACCAGCGGAAAGCCAGAGGAGACCCAGCGCCTTGGTACGCGGATCGCGCCGATTCCAGTTCAGGGAAGCGGTTTGTACTGGCTACCCGTCCTCTGCGTGCTCGCTGCCATCACGGCAGAGTCCACCCGCACTGCGGGAGCCGCAACAACGTTGCGTCTTCTGTTGCTGGCCATCAACCGGCTGCATGTCGGCATCTGGTTTACCGATGTTGTACTAACCAACCAGGAGTTGCGCAAGCTCGGCCACGTTGCAGGCTATGGATTGCTTGCGCTGCTTACTGCAAGGGCTTGGGTCCATCGCGCTGGTTCGCGGTGTCGTTGGCTCGCAGTGGCAGCGCAGGCTGCCGGCCTCGGTGTCGGGTGCGCGGCAACCGTGGCCATTCTCGATGAGTGGCATCAAAGCTTCTTGCCCGGTCGCACGTCCTCAATGGAAGACGTCATGATCGACAGCCTGAGTGGTGCAGTCTTCGTTTTGCTGTACGTTGCTGTTGAAAGCTGGAATCGACGGCAACACAGAGCTCAGGCCGGAGCCGTCTCGTAGCGCCGCCGAATTTTCCACTCGATGCTGCACGAACCATAGCAGCGCAACCAGCCCGCACAGCGTAAGCGCTCCCAGGGTGTCGAGCAGAACGTCCTGCGCCAGCCCGGTTCGGCTTGGAATCCATGTCTGATGAAGCTCGTCGATCGAGGCAATGACGGCTGTGCAGCAGATCGCCATCACCCACGCGGAGCGTCTCCAGGTCTCGATGGCTCGTAGCCGCAACGGCACAAGCCAGGTCAGCAGCCATCCTCGTAGCCATGTCACACCCAATGTGCCGTAGCCAATAAAGTGTCCTGACTTGCGCAGCGCATGATGCACGGCCTCCCAGCGTGTGTTCTCCATATGGCCTACGACTGCCTCGAGCATTGGCCGCAGCATGGCGCTCGTTCGTTCGCTGGAGAATCGGTCGGTCGACTCACGTGCGATGATCAGGATCATCACCAAGACTGGCAGCCAGACGAGCAGTCCCCACGTAACCCTACTCCGCGCATGCGGCATACGACGCGATCCCAGCAACACACTCCTGTCCATCTTCCCCCAACGAATCGCTGCAACGACGAAGGACGCACGCAATGCGTACGTCCCTTATCTTGTTTAATTACATGCGGATAAAGCACAAACGAGCGGTTTATTGCGCATCTTCAGAAGGAGTGTTTTCATCCGGCCCGGCACCCTGCTCAGCCATGGCCTTCTGCATTTCCTCACGCTTCTTTTCGCGCACTTCCGCCCGCTTCTGTGCCTTCTCGTTGATCTCGGTCTCTGCACCCAGCAGTTCGATCATGGCTTTTTCCCCACCATCACCCTGGCGAAAGCCGGTGCGCACAATGCGAAGATACCCACCGTTACGATCCCCGTAACGCGGAGCGACAGTGGCAAACAAACGCGAAACCGAGTCGGGTGTCATCAGAAAAGCAGCCGCCTGACGCCGCGCATGCACATCACCGCGTTTGCCCAGGGTGATCATCTTCTCTACTAGCGGGCGAACCGCTTTTGCCTTGGCAAGGGTCGTCTCAACGCGGTCTTCCACAACGACGGAGGTCACCAGGTTGCGCAGCAGTGCGCGACGGTGACTCGGGTTGCGTCCAAGTTTATTTCCTGCTTTACGATGGCGCATGGCGTACCAAACCTCTGAAGATATTCGACGCCCCAATCAGGAGCTATCGTAAAACTGTGGCGGAGGTGAGGGTGACCTGCACTGACTCCGTCTTACCTGCCGGCGCTCATCGTATGCTGAACGTCATCGATCGCGGCACTTAATCTGGCGTACATCAACAAGAGAGAGGACAGGACCAGAGCCTGTCCCCCACTCTTTTCTTAGAAGTTCTCCGTCTCCGGAATGCCGAACTCCTCGTCCTCTTCTTCGTCCTCGTCCTCGTCATCGAAGTTTCCGAACGATGCCGCAAGTGTCGCTGCCGGCAAGACCGACGTGGGTCCCGGGACAGGGTTGCCGCTTTCGTCGATTTTCATGCCGAGGCTAAGTCCCATCTGTGCAAGGATTTCCTTGATCTCGTTCAGGCTCTTGCGACCGAAGTTCTTTGTTTTCAGCATTTCAGCTTCAGTCTTCTGAATCAATTCACCAATCGTGGCTATGTTCGCGTTTTTAAGGCAGTTATAGCTACGAACACTCAATTCCAGCTCTTCCACCGACCGATTCAGATTATCGTTGCGCATCGCCGGACCATCGTGGCTGCCGTCAAAGCCCGTCTCCATCTCCTCCTCGAAGTTGACGAAGATGGTCATATGATCTTTCAGCAGCTTGGCCGCGAGACCAAGAGCATCTGCCGGCAGAATCGTTCCGTTCGTCCAGATCTCGAGCGTCAGCTTGTCGTAGTCGGTGATCTGACCAAGACGTGCTGCCTCTACGGCATAGTTCACCTTGCGCACGGGTGAGTGAACGGAGTCGACCGGAATGAAGCCGATACCAAGGTCTGGATCATAGTTCTTGTCGGCAGACTGGTAGCCACGGCCGCGCTTCAAACGCATTTCCATGTCGAGCTTGCCGCCTTCCGACACGGTCGCGATGTACACGTCCTTGTCCAGGATCTCGACATCACCATCGGCCTCGATCATGCCGCTGGTAACAACTCCCGGCTCTTCCACGCGCAGGTAAAGAGCCTTCGGGCCATCCCCGTTCAACTTAAAAGGAATCTGCTTCAGATTGAGAATAACGTCGGTTGCATCTTCGACCACACCCTGGATCGATTGAAACTCGTGCAGTACGCCTTCAATCTTGACGGCAGTCACTGCCGCGCCTTCAATCGAACTGAGCAACGTGCGCCGCAGGCTGTTACCGATGGTCGTACCAAAACCACGCTCAAATGGCTGCGCGCTGAATTTGCCATATTTCTCGGTTAGTGTTTCCTGCTCGACCGCAAGACGCTTGGGCTTTTGAAAACCTCTCCACAACATGAGTACTCTCCTCGTCCCTCAGCCCAAACCCACCGCGAAGCATTTTGCGGTAGCTGGACGTCGGTTCCTTCGTTGAGTGACGAACTGCCACTAAGTACAGCCAGAAGACGAGCGGCTGTAACCCGTAACTCGCGAGTAAGGGAAGGCGGAGCGACAACCGGTCACTCCGCGGATCGACTTACTTGGAGTAAAGTTCGACGATGAGCTGCTCATTGACGGGCAGCTGGATCTCGTCCCGACGAGGTAGTGCAACTACCTTGCCGCTCAATGCGTCGCGATCAATCTGCAGCCACATGGGCTGCATCATGCCGCTCGCAAACTGCTTTGCCGTTTCCAGAATCTCAAGCTTCTTGGAACCCTCGCGAACTTCGACCACATCCCCGACCTTTACCTGAAAGGAAGGAATATTCACCTTGCGGCCGTTAACCTGGATATGTCCGTGGCGTACGACCTGCCGCGCCTGACGACGCGAAATCGCATAACCAAGGCGGTATGCCACGTTATCGAGACGTCGCTCCAACTGCTGCAACAGCAGTTCGCCCGTGACGCCGGTGCGCTTGTTGGCTTTCTCGTAATACTCCCGAAATTGTCCTTCGAGGGTAAAGTAGATGCGCTTCGCCTTTTGCTTTTCGCGCAGCTGCAGACCGTAACCCACAATCTTTTTGGCGCGCGCCTGGCCGTGCTGGCCTGGGGGGAAGTTACGCTTGTCAATGGCGCATTTATCCGAGAAACAACGTGAACCCTTGAGGAACAACTTAACGCCATCCCGCCGGCATAGACGGCAGACAGCTCCGGTGTAACGTGCCATAACAAACTCTCTTCCTAAACTCAGGTGACGATCGGTTTACAAGGCGTTCAAGCCTCTCCGTCCCGATCCAAACTGCTTGTGTTTATCCTGCTGCCAGTCCTGAACCCTTCAGAAAGGACTGACAGCAGGGATTGAATCTCTTACACACGCCGACGCTTGGGAGGACGGCAGCCATTGTGCGGAATCGGCGTAACGTCGCGGATACTCCGCACATCAAGACCAGCCGCTGCAAGTGCGCGAACCGCAGATTCACGCCCGGAGCCAGGGCCGGAGACGCGCACATCCACTGAGCGCAACCCGTGGTCGCGTGCGGCTGTGGCGGCACCGACAGCGGCCTGCTGCGCCGCAAACGGGGTTCCCTTGCGTGAACCGCGGAAGCCGAGCGAACCCGAACTCTTCCATGACAGCGTGTTGCCCTGCTGATCGGTAATGGTGACGATCGTATTGTTAAAGGACGCCTGCACAAAAACGAGACCGTAAGGTACGTTCTTTCGCTCGCGCTTTTTAAACTTCTTGCCCTTGCCGCTCTTTCCGGCAGCGCCCGCATTTCCCTTGTTCTGCTGCTTGGCCATTTACTTGGTCGCTTTCTTTTTGCCGGCAACCGTACCCTTGCGGGGGCCTTTGCGCGTGCGTGCGTTCGTGTGGGTGCGCTGTCCCCGGACAGGCAGACTGCGGCGGTGGCGTAAACCGCGGTAGCTCTGGATTTCGATGAGGCGCTTGATATTGAGACCGACTTCTTTGCGAAGATCGCCTTCAATACCACCCTCCTGGTCAATCACGCTACGGACGCGATTCAACTCGTCCTCGTCAAGCGTCTGCAGCTTGCGCAACGGATCGATATCTGCCTTTGCAAGGATCGCAAGCGCGCGCGCTTCCCCGATGCCATAAATATAGGTAAGGCCGATTCGTGCCTGTTTGTTGTTCGGCAGATCGACACCAGCAATACGTGCCATATATCTCTTCCTTGTACTATTCTCCTGCGTTGTCGCAAAGAGAGTTAAGAGCGAAACACCCGGGGTTCTACGCAAGCCTTACGTTCGGCTAACTCGCCCTGGAAGACCATTGTCCCGAAGGTACAACTTGGGGTTCGCTACGTGCCCTAACCAGGTACTTATCCCTGGCGCTGTTTATGTTTTGCGATTTCGCAGATCACCCGCACCACACCGTGGCGGTGGACGATTTTGCATTTGTCGCAAATACGCTTGACGCTTGCTCGTACCTTCATAAGACTTCCTTCCTTCGCCGGACCTAAGAACGATCCGCTTCCGATCACACAGACTGCCGGCAGCTTACTTGTACCGGTACACAATGCGCCCACGACTTAGGTCATAGGGGCTCAATTCAATCGCGACCCGGTCGCCCGGAAGAATGCGGATGAAGTTCTTGCGCATGCGACCGGAGACATGGGCAAGCACCTGGTGCTTGTTTTCCATCTCGACTTTAAACATCGCATTTGGCAGCGTCTCCACGACTACCGCCATTGCCTCAATCGCGTCTTCCTTCGACAAACCGTCTCCTTTATAACCTCGACCACAAACCTTTACCGCAAACTTACCGTGTAAGTACTAACGGACCATCTTTCGTCACCGCAACCGTATGTTCGAAGTGGGCGGACAAGCTGCCATCCACCGTCACGGCAGTCCAACCATCTTTCAAAACTTTGACCCCAGCAGCACCGGCATTAATCATGGGCTCAATCGCCAGCACCATGCCCGCCTTCAACTTTGTACCCTTGCCGCGCTTGCCATAATTGGGCACCTGCGGATCCTCATGCATATGTTTCCCGATGCCATGCCCGACGAACTCGCGAACCACGCCGAACCCAGCACCCTCACACATTTCCTGCACTGCAGCGCCAATGTCGCCCAGCGTTTGACCGACCTGCACTTCCTGAATGGCCTGATGCAGGGACGCTTTTGTGACGTCCAACAGTTTCCGCGCGTCCAGGCTTAACTTCCCAACGGGGTAGGTTACTGCGGAGTCAGAATAGTAGCCATCGAGAATCAGGCCGCAGTCGACAGAGATGATATCGCCCTCGCTCAACAAGCGCTTTGTTGACGGAATCCCATGGATGACCTCATCGTTCACTGACGTGCACAAGACTGCCGGGAAATCGGGAAATCCGGGATTCTTCACACCCTTGAACGCCGCCTTGGCCCCCAGATCCGTAATCTTCGCCGCAGCCAATTCCTCGAGATCCATGGTCGTCACACCGGGCTTTATTGCCTCACTGATGGCCTGATGCACCTGCCGGAGAAGCGAGCCGCTACGGCGCATTTTCTCAATCTCCTGCAACGTCTTCAGTACAATTGCCATCTCGTTCGACAAAGATCATTTCTGCGCGAACTCACATCGCGCTAATTTCCCCGCAAACACCTGAGTGCCGTGAGGACCTGTTCTGTAACATCGTCGACTGAACGCTCGCCGTCGACTTCTTGAAACCTGCCAAGCTGCCGGTAATGAGCAATCACCGGTGCGGTTTGTGCCTCAAAGACCCGCATGCGCTCGGTAAAAACTTCCTCGGTATCGTCAGGACGCTGCACCAACGGCTCCCCGTCGATATCGCACATTCCCGGAGCAATTGGCGGATTGGTGTAGATGTTATAGATCCGCTTGGACACCGAACCGGTGCGTCGCCCGGTGATACGACGTAACAACTCATCATATCGAACCTGAATCGATACTGCAACTAAGGGAAGCCGCTGATGAGCTACTCCCTCTGACTGAAATTGCGGCACGGCGTCAGGCTTCGGCTCCTCGACTGCAGAGTCACCTTTCGCCAAAAAACCATCCAGCCAGTTTGCCTGTGGCAACGTCCGAGGAAAACCATCAAGAATGAAACCGGGAACACAGTCTGGCTCATCCAGGCGAGTAGCCACCATGGCATTCACGACTTCGTCTGGGACGTACTGACCTTCCGCAACCATTTGCTGAAACCGCTGGCCGATTGTGGTCTGTTGCTGGATATTCAAGCGAATGATGTCGCCAGTGGAGATCTGCGGAATACTGCAGCGCTCCATCAGCACCTTTGCCTGAGTTCCCTTGCCAACACCCGGCGCTCCCAAAAGCAGAACAGGGCCCGGTGTCCAGTGACGTTCCAAGTTGCTCACAGCCGCTACCAGCTCCGCCGGCCGCGGATACGACCGCTCTTGGGCGTGAATCCCTCGTAGTGGCGCATGATCAGTTGCGATTCGACCTGCTGGACCGTATCCATTGCCACGCCCACTACGATCAACAGCGAGGTACCGCCGAAGTAGAAATTTAAGCCCAGGCCGTTGTTGACCCAGGTCGGCATGCGATCGAAGACACTCCCAAGCAGCCACAGGTGATTGAAGTGAATGCCGGAATAGAAGAGCTGAGGAATGATCGAGATCACAATGAGGTAGAGCGCGCCGACCAAGGTGATCCGTGTCAGGATGTCGTTGATGAAGTCGCTCGTGCGTCGTCCAGGCCGGATACCTGGGATGAAACCGCCATACTTCCGCATGTTGTCTGCGATATCGTCTGGCCGAAACACGATGGAGATGTAAAAGTAGGCAAAGAAAATGATTGCCGCAATGTAGAGCAACTCGTACCAGGGCTCGCCAGGACGCAAACCCTCGGTGATGCGTCGCAGCCAACTTGTATTTTGTACGAAGCCAACATTCGCGAAGAGAAGCGGCGCCGAGAGGATGGAACTCGCGAAGATCACGGGCATTACCCCGCCGGAGTTCACCTTCAACGGCAGAAACGTCGCCTGACCGCCCAGCATCTTCCGTCCAATGATTCGCTTGGCGTACTGCACCGGGATCTTGCGCTCGGAGCGTTCCACATACACGATGAAGGCAACTACTGCCACCATGACGACGACCAATAGCACAATCGCCACGGGCGTAAACGCGCCCCACGTTCCGTCCTTCGCCTTCTCGTACAGGTCGTTGATGCCAGCTGGTAGTCCTGCAACAATGCCGGTAAAGATCAACAGCGACATACCATTGCCGATGCCACGCTCAGTGATCTGCTCACCCAGCCACATGATGAATGCGGTGCCAGTAGTCAGGGTCAACACGCAAAGAAAGATGAACTTTCCTGAGGTCATTGTGACCATCGGTGCGCCCGTCGAACTTTTCGTCAGGGTAAGCGCAATGGCAAAGGATTGCACGATGGCCAAGAGCACGGTGACATACCGCGTCCATTGGGTGATCTTGCGCCGTCCGACTTCACCCTCTTTTTGCAATTTGGCAAGCGGCTCGTAGATCACGGTAAGTAGCTGGAAGATAATCGACGCCGTAATGTACGGCATGATGCCCAAGGCGAAGATCGTAAGCCGACGGAGTGATCCGCCCGTAAACAGATCGACCAGACCGAGCGACGAGCCGGCATTCTGGGAAAAATATTGCGCAAGCAGGTCAGCGTTGATGCCAGGCGTTGGGATATGACCGCCAATGCGGTACACCGCAAGCAGCCCGAGCGTAAAGAGCACACGCTTGCGTAGATCAGGAATACGAAAGATATTGGCGATCTTGTCGAACATCAGGCGGTACACCCATCCGAGGCTGAAGGCACCTCTGACCAAAACTGTAAGATTGCACTTTTAGGGTACAGCGAAACACCTTGGACACACTAGACGCAGAATGCCGGACCACCCGGTCCGGCTCCTAAGCTAAGGACAACCTGCATCCCCCGCATCCAGTCCTCGGTTACGCTGCTTCTTTGTCCGTCGCCGCACCCAGAACAAGAGCTTTGCCCCCGGCAGCTTCGATCTTCTGCTGTGCCTGCTTGCTGAATTTGTGCGCGTGCACGGTGACGGCAGTGTTGATCTCACCATTGGCCAATACCTTCACCAGGCCGTTCTTCTTTTTCAAAATACCCAATGCCTGCAGGTTCTCGAGCGTCAACTCGGTCTGCCCGGAGGTCGACGCGATCAGCGCAATTCGATCAAGGCCAAGAACAAGGTATTCCTGTCGAAAGATGTTGGTGAAACCGCGTTTGGGAAGGCGGCGGTGCAGCGGCATCTGGCCGCCCTCGAACCCACGCATCATGCGTGAACCAGAGCGAGCGCGTTGCCCGTCGTGACCGCGTGTCGAGGTCTTACCCATGCCCGAGCCCATACCGCGGCCCACGCGCTTTTTATTGGAGTTTGCCCCCTTGGGTGCACCAAGGTTCGAAAGATTCAGTGCCATGTAGTTCCTCGCTCACGCCGGCATGGGATCGTGCCGACTCGCAAATAAGGCCGGATGTTTCCGGCTGCATCGATGCCGCATCTCGCGACATCATGGATCCTAAGAAAGAATGCGGACCAGGTGTGGAATCGTGAGAACCATTCCACGGATGGACGGCGTATCTTCGCGCTCGACAATCTGGTTCAGTCGCGTAAAACCCAAGCCCTTGACCACGAGCTTGTGTTTCACCGGTGTAGCAATCTTGGAACGGTAGTATTGGATTTTGATCTTGCCCGTTGCTTCTGCCATTCTCTTACCCTCAAAGGGCAGCTACCTCGCTGCCCTCTCTTTTAAAGCTCCCCAACAGACTTACCGCGAAGTGCCGCAACCTGGGCCTTGTCACGCAACTGTGTCAGTGCATCAAACGTCGCCTTGATCACGTTGTGTGGGTTTGCCGTGCCGAGAGACTTCGTCAGAACGTTCTGAACACCGGCAGAGGTCATCACCGCACGTACAGCGCCACCCGCAATGACTCCAGTGCCTTCCGGAGCAGGCTTGAGCAGAACGTGCCCTGAACCAAAGCGACCCAGAACCTGGTGCGGAATCGTCGTTTCTGTCAGGTTGATCCGGTATAGATTCTTCTTGGCGGCCTCAATCCCCTTGCGAATTGCCTGTGGCACTTCCTTCGCCTTGCCTGAGCCGTAGCCCACAATACCTTCCGCGGGATCACCAATCACGACAAGGGCTGCAAAGGACATATTCTTGCCGCCCTTAACAACCTTGGTCACGCGATTAATTGCAACAACCTGATCCTTTAAATTGAGCCGGTTGGCATCGATCTTCTTCTTCATTGCCATACATGGTTCCTTCTGGGTCATCACAACCCTGCCAACCTGTTAAAACTCAAGTCCTGCTTCACGTGCTGCATCCGCCAGGGCCTTGACGCGACCATGGTAGAGGTAGCCACCACGATCGAAGACCACCCGCTGAATACCTTTTTCATGGGCACGCTCGGCAACCAGCTTACCCACTGTTCGTGCAGCCTCGATATTGCCGCCGATCAGTTTGGTTTCACCCTTCTTGTTCAGGGTCGAGGCCGAGACCAGGGTGCTGGAAGTTGCGTCGTCAATGATCTGCGCGTAAATATGGTTCAGCGATCGAAACACATTCAGGCGTGGACGCGCGGTTGTTCCTTCAACCTTATTACGAACTCGCTTGTGTACACGCTTGCGTACAACACTGCGCTTGGTGGGTGTGATCATGGTCGTTCCTTCCTAGCGGCGCAACTGCACTGCAGTCGCGTTCGGATTGGGTGAGCACCGGCAGCATGTCCGGTACCGCGAAGGTTGGTTCCTGTGGCAACGACCAACCATTGTAAGGTGAACTTACTTGGAACCTGTCTTGCCGACCTTCTTCTTCAGTTTTTCGTCAGAGTAGCGAACGCCCTTGTTCTTGTAGGGATCAGGCTTGCGAAGCGAGCGCATATCAGCGGCGACCTGGCCTACCTTCTGGCGGTCGATGCCGGTGACGGTCACATGTGTTTGTTTTGGGTCGATCGCAACTTCGATGCCGAGCGGTAGCGGAAACTCGATGGGATGGGAGTAGCCGAGTGTAAATACGACCATCTCCTTTCCCTTCATCTCGGCACGATATCCAATGCCGACGATATCCAGCTCCTTCTTCCAACCATTCGTCACTCCCTCTACGGCGTTAAACATCAGCGACCGTGCGAGACCATGCATTGCCTTGTGCGAATCGTTGTCACGTTCTGCCAAGATCTGACCGTCTTTTTCAACCAATCGAATGCCGGTCGGCAGCAGCGCGTTTACCTTACCCTTGGGACCTTCGACCAGAACGACATTTCCGTTCACGGTGTAGCTGACTCCTGCAGGCTTAGGGATCGGTTTTAATCCAATACGTGACATGTATACTCTTTTCCTGCGGCTTGCGAGTCGCGGCTTTCACCGTTCCACTGCAGCCTGCGGCACCCCGCAATGGCAAAACATTTAACCTTGAAGTTGTAGTCGGGCGTTACCAAACGTGGGCGAGAACTTCGCCGCCAACGTTCTCCTTGCGGGCGGTGCGGCCCGTCATCACACCCTTGGGGGTCGTTAGAATGGAGATTCCAAGGCCACCCTGCACACGACGAATCTCATCGCGGCCGATATACACGCGTGAACCTGGCTTCGAGATGCGCTTCAAGTCTGTGATCACAGGCTCGTTCTCGGCGGAGTACTTCAGGTACACCCGAAGCACGCGCTTACCGTCTTCTTCCATCATCTTGTAGTTGGAGATATAGCCCTCTTCTTTCAGAATGCGGGCAATCTCGGACTTAAGGTTTGAGGACGGAATATCCAGCTTCTGGTGGCGCGCGCGGATAGAGTTGCGAACACGTGTAAGAAAATCCGCAACCGGATCAGTTAAATTCATCTTGTCTCTCCTACCTCTCCCGTTTGCTCCGTGCCCGATGGTCTAAAGCCGGGAGAACCGGACGGAAAGGTCTTGCTCACTACGTGGACTTACTTGAGACCCATTAGAAACCGAACTACCAGCTTGATTTCACGACGCCTGGAATCTCACCTTTGAGCGCCAGGCCCCTGAAGCAGAGTCGGCAGATACCAAACTTACGAAGAAAGGCCCGGGGACGTCCGCACAGCTGACAACGGTTGTGCTGACGGCTTTTGAATTTCGGCTTCTTTGCATCTTTGACTGCTTTTGCGGTCGTTGACATCTTCTTCCTTTGCTAAATGGGCAGCTCAAGCTGCATGTAAACGGATACGATCTTATGCGCGAAACGGCATACCAAAGTGCTTCAACAACACTCGCGCGGCGTTATCGTCTGCAGCTGTCGTGACAATGGTCACATTCATCCCTTTTAGTTTCTCGACCTTGGAATAGTCGATTTCCGGAAAAATCAGCTGATCCCGCAAGCCAAGCGTGTAGTTTCCGCGACCATCGAAGCTCTTGCCGGAGACCCCTTTGAAATCGCGCACACGGGGTAACGCAACCGAGATCAGCCGGTCCAGAAACTCATACATGGTGTCCCCACGCAGGGTGACCATTGCACCGATCGATTGACCGGCACGCACTTTAAACTGGGCGATGGACTTTTTAGCTTTCGTCAACACCGGCTTTTGACCGGTAATCTGCGCCAAGTCGCTGACCAGCGGGTCAAGGATCTTGTTGTTTTGCGTTGCCTCACCAAGACCCATGTTGATGATGATCTTGTCGATACGCGGAACGGCCATCGTATTTTCGATGCCAAGTTCCTTCTGAACTGCGGACTTCAGCTCGCCATTAAACTTATCCTTCAGCCGTGCTGCCATGTGCTTTGTCTCTTTCTCCACGGTGCCGGGGTGGACGCCAGTCCGTATACCGTTTCGTGGGGTGCTCCGCTACTACCAAACTGCCGACAACGACTTACTTACGCTTAGGCACGACCAGCGCTTCGCCTGTCGTCTTCGCGTAACGCTCGCGCTTGCCGTCCACCACACGAACGCCAACCCGTGTCGCGTTTCCCTTGCCATCTACCAGCGCGACATTCGACACATGCACCGGGCTTTCCTGCTCGGCGATGCCACCCTTGATGTTCGCCTGGGGATTTGGCTTGACATGTTTTTTGATCATGCCCACGCCCTCAATTAAGACACGATCTTTGTCTTTAATCACACGGAGCACACGACCGGTCTTACCTTTGTTTTTGCCGGCAAGAACAATCACGAGATCGTTGCGAAGAATATTGGCCATAACTTGATCCTTAGCTTACGAGGGTCCTCGTAATGCCTCGACGTACACCGCGCCGGACGGTGATCGTTCGTGCCAAGGCACTTACGACCAAACTAATCTAGGTTACGCGATTCAACGCATTCCGTCCAGCGGAAATGCGTTGAGTGCGAAGACAGGAGTCTTTCGATGAACTAAATCACTTCTGGTGCGAGCGAGACAATTTTAAGGAATTTTTTTTCGCGCAGTTCTCGTGCGACTGGCCCGAACACACGGGTTCCCACTGGCTCACCCGCATCATTAATGACGACCGCCGCATTTTGATCGAAGCGGATGTACGTCCCGTCACGGCGCCGTGCTTCTTTCCTCATGCGCACAATCACCGCCTTCACGACCTTGCCCTTCTTTACCGTACCGTCCGGTGCTGCTTCTTTCACGGCAGCTGTGACGACATCGCCCAGGCCGGCCTTCTTGCCGAGGCCTCCACCCAGGGGCAGAATCACCTGCAGACGGCGCGCACCCGAGTTATCGGCCACGTCCAGGATCGTTCTCATTTGAACGGACATTTTGTTTCTCCTGACCTCCAGCGGAGGTCGGGGCCGTGGCCCCATATCTCGAGTGTTTCAACTTACCAAGCCGCGTTGACCCGGTTACACCGCCAGCCACAAACTTAGCGCGGCTTTCCGACAGCAGGAATGGTGTCATTCAGAGCGGACAACGAGGAACGACGGACGATCTCTTCCAAATTCCAACGCTTTAGCTTGCTGAGCGGTCGGCTCTCACGAATGCGAACCTGATCCCCCACACGGGCAGAGTTCTGTTCGTCATGTGCGTAAAACTTCTTATTCGATTTCACGACGCGCCGATACTTTGGGTGCGCCTTCCGCATTTCCACCGACACGACGATTGTCTTGTCCATCTTGGTTGAGGTGACGAGGCCGATCTTTTCGGTACGGTGCCCGACTTTCCCCTCCACGGGTGTTGTGCTTTGCTCTAGAGTGTCAGCCATAATTACGCGTCCTTCTTTGTCTTACGCGATTTCTTTGTCGACGCAACACTCTCGCTCGGCGTGGTCGTCAAGCCCAAAGTGCGCTGACGTGCCGCCGTCTTGATGCGTGCGATATCTTTCCGCAGTGTGCGCAGCTTGCTTGTACCTTCTGTGTTACCCAAACTTTTTTGAAAGCGCAGGCGGAATAATTGCTCGCCAGCCTGGGTTTCGTGTGTCTTGAGTTCGGGCTCTGTCAATGCACTTACTTCAGTAAATTTCATAGATTTCTCTCGGTCATTGGGCTCTGCCGCAGGTTGACCCGTGCGACTGCTTAGGCTGCAACAGCTGCCTTGCCGGTAGGCGCAGCCTGCAGGTTGGGGCGCTGCACAAAGACGGTCCGCAACGGCAGCTTGTTCGAAGCCAAACGCATGGCCTCTTTTGCAATCTCGACCGACACGCCTTCCATCTCAAACAGCAGCTTGCCCGGACGAACAACGGCAACCCAGTGGTCGAGCGCACCCTTGCCAGAACCCATTCGCACTTCCGCAGGCTTCTTGGTGATAGGCTTATCCGGAAAAATTCGCAGCCATACTTTACCGCCGCGCTTGATGTAACGCGTCATCGCAATACGGCTGGCTTCGATCTGTCGATCGGTGATGTAGCCGCACTCCACCACCTTCAGACCGAAGTCCCCAAATGCCAGCTCAGAGCCGCGCCATGCCTTTCCACGCATTTTGCCCTTTTGCTGTTTTCGGTACTTTACTTTTTTTGGCATCAACATAGTACATATCCCCTGCGAAGCCTTGGTCAGCACTTGCTGCCAGTCTCTTCGCGATTCCTGTTCTTAATTCATCGCGATGGCTTCAAAGCCGCCACGCGTCGCTACACAGACCTTAAAAGGCCCCAGTGGATGTACGGGTATCACGACGCTTCTTCTGCTCGTAGATGTCGCCGCGGTAGACCCACGTTTTCACGCCGATAATGCCATACGTCGTCTTTGCTTCAGAAAAGCCGTAATCGATATCGGCGCGCAGGGTGTGCAGCGGTAGCCGCCCCTGCAGGTACCATTCGGACCGCGCAATCTCATTGCCGTTCAAACGACCCGAGACACGCACCTTGATACCTTTGCATCCAAAACGCAACGCAGAATCAACGCTCTTTCGCATGGCGCGACGAAAGGAAACTCGCTTTTCCAGTTGCAGGGCAATGTTTTCGCTCACCAATTGCGCATCGAGCTCAGGCTTGTTCACTTCCAGAATATCGATAAAGACTTCCCGGTTCGTGCGCTTCTGGATGTCTGCCTTAAGCTTGTCGATCTCCGCACCTTTGCGGCCGATGATGATACCCGGGCGCGCCGTACGAATGATCAAACGCAGCTTGTTCCCAGGACGCTCAACTTCAACCGATGACACACCCGCTGCTTTCAGCTTCTCGCGCAGCTCGGCTTTCAGCTTTACGTCTTCCACCAGCAGCTTGTCATAATCCTTCTCGACAAACCAACGTGATTTCCACGGCTTGTTAATGCCGAGACGAAACCCATACGGATGAACTTTCTGACCCATGTTCCTAACCTTCTCCCCGCCATACTGGCCAGTCACTACGCGAACCCATTCACCCCGTAGGGAACTTTAAGCGGTAAGCCTGGCCGGGCGACGCTCGGCAGCCTGCTTCACTGGCTTCGACTTACCTTTTGCCATAGTGCCCTTGGTGCTATCGACACCTTCGCTGCCACCATTAGCTTTTTCCGCAACCACGACAATGATGTGCGCGAGCCGTCGCTGATAGCGGAATGCCCGACCCATCGGCGCAGGTCGAATCCTCTTCAAGCGCGGACCTTCGTTTGCAACGGCCATCTTCACAAACAACCGATCCAGATCCAGGTCAAATCCCTGTTCCTGGCTGAGATAGTTTGCGTTCTGAACGGCGGACCGCAACGCCTTCTCTACAACCGGCGCAATCCGTTTGCGGGTAAACATCAGGGTGTTCAGTGCCTGCTCTACCCGCTGGCCCTTGATGGTGTCGAGTACCAGCTTCGCCTTTTGCGGGCTGGTGCGCTGAAATCGTGCTTCCGCACGAAACTCACGCGCTGCATCCGTCATACTCTTCTCGGCTGTCTTCGCCATAGATTTCCTTTACCTGGGGAGCCTGAATTAAAGCTCTACCGTTCTCTCTGTTACAGACCTGCACTTATGGAGAAACTGTCGCTCGCCAGGCCAATACACAGCCTACGTAGTGAACGTTACTTGCCCTTTGCGGTGCTTTCCGACTTGGCCGCATGACCCTTGAAGGTACGCGTGGCAGAAAACTCACCCAGTTTATGACCGACCATGTTTTCCGTTACGTAAACCGGGATGAACTTGCGACCGTTATGTACGGCAAAGGTGTGACCGACGAACTCAGGAAAAATTGTGGACCGGCGAGACCAGGTCTTCACCACTTCCTTCTTATTCGCCGTATTCAGCACCTCGACCTTCACCATCAGGTGGGCATCGACGAAGGGACCCTTTTTTGTAGAACGTGCCATATGAAAATCCTCTCAAACCTCAGGTTCGTCGTTACTTGCTGCGGCGATTCACGATAAAGACGTCAGTACGCTTATTGTTGCGGGTCTTGTATCCGCGAGTTGGCTGTCCCCACGGCGTGACGGGATGGCGACCACCCGAGGTCTTGCCCTCACCACCACCGTGAGGGTGATCGACCGGGTTCATGGAAACACCGCGGTTCGCAGGACGAATCCCACGCCACCGACTCGCACCGGCCTTGCCAAGCGAGATATTCTCATGCTCGACATTTCCAACCTGGCCGATCGTGGCCATGCACTCCACGACCACTCGACGGGTTTCGCCAGAGGGCAACTTCAACAAAGCGTACTCGCCCTCTTTCGCGACCAGCTGCGCGCTCGATCCAGCAGAGCGCACCATCTGCGCGCCCTTACCTGGGCGAAGTTCCACGTTGTGCACTGTGGTACCTGCAGGAATGTTTTTGAGTGGCAAAGCATTTCCGACCAGGATGTCCGCTTCCGGGCCGCTCATGATCTGCTGACCGACTTTGAGGCCGACTGGTTGGATGATGTAGCGCTTTTCGCCGTCACGGTAGCTCACCAGCGCAATGCGAGAACTGCGGTTGGGATCGTACTCGATTGTTGCAACGGTGCCGGGGATGCCGAACTTATCCCGCTTGAAGTCAATCAAACGAAGCTTCTGCTTGTGACCGCCGCCATGATGACGCATGGTCAATTTACCGGCAGAATTTCTGCCACCCGTACGCGGCTTTACCGTCAGTAAGGGTTTATAGGGTTCACTGGTCGTGATGTCCGACGTCATCAACCGCGATTGAAATCGCAACGTCGGCGTAATTGGTCGGAAGGTGCGAATTGGCATAACTTATTTCCTTGTCCCGCATAGCGTCTGAGGCGCGCGGAGTTCTTACTTGAACACGAACCAAAAGCGGATGGAACAGATCAGACCTAACCTGGTCTGTTATCGTTACCCTGAACTACAGGCTATTCACGTATTCGGGCATTTTTTCGCCTGACCGGAGTCGTACGTAAGCTTTCTTCCAATCAGGACGGTAGCCGGAAAACTTGCCTCGCCGACGCTCTTTTCCGGGCATCATCGCCGTCCGGATTGTTGCAACTTTGACCTTGAACAGGGTTTCGACTGCCTGCTTGACCTCAGTTTTGGAAGCGTCGCAGGCGACTTCAAAGACCAGCGTGCCTTCCGTCTCCTTCACGCCGATACCTTTTTCGGTGATCAGCGGACGGCGAATAACGGTGTAGAGTGTCGGCATTACGCAGCCTCCTTTTGGGCCGCAAGCTTCCGCCTGGACACATTCTTTTTCAGGGTCTCCTGCAATGCTTCGATCGCATCCTGCGAGAAGATTGCATGCTCGTAACGGAGCAGATCATACGGGTGAACTTCCGAGCTCAAAACAAGCTCTACGCCGTCCAAATTCCGAGAGCCATAGAAGAGGTTGTCGCTCAGCTTATTGCCACTCTCGACCAACAAAGCAGTTTTCTTTGCTTCGAACTTGTCCAACATCTGGCGATACAGCTTGGTTTTCGGCTCTGTTGTTTCCAGGGTGGAAACCACAGTTAGCTTGCCGTCCGCCAGCTTTGACGCCAGTGCAGAACGAAGTGCGCCAAGTAACTTCTTTTTCGGAAAGGCATATTCGTAGCTGCGGGGCTGTGGTCCGTGCACGGTGCCACCGTGCCGCCAAATGGGGGAACGCACCGAACCCACACGCGCCCGTCCTGTACCCTTTTGCTTCCAAAGCTTCTTGCCTGAACCGGAAACAAGCTTCTTGTTCTTGGTGGCGGCCGTACCCTGGCGCAACGCGGCACGGTAGTGCTTTACCGCTTCCCAGAGCAACGCCTCATTCACCTCGACGCCGAATACCTCATCCGCAAGCTCAAGCTCGCGAACCTTGTTTCCGCCGAGATCCATCACATCGATCTTTGCCATGTCAATTCCTTTTGGCCCCGTACCATTGCGGCGGCCCTTCTATCGGTACGTCATTGCATGATGCTGTCGCGAAGCGATGCCACACAATGCGAGTTCTTACAGGTGCTTCTTTTTAGATCGAATCCCATGCCGGAACTGCATGGGATTGCGTTATTTCTTCTTCGCGGGTGCTTTGCCTGCAGATGCCTTCTTCGACGCCTTCAACGGATCGACCGTTCCCGCGCCGGCAAATCCGCGACGTTCACGTGGCGGAGCTTTTGCCTTCGATACCAGGACAACGCCGTCACGCGCGCCGGGAATCGCACCCTCGACCATAATCAGATTTTCTTCCAGGTCGATACCCCGGATACGCAGGTTCCGCACCGTGATCTGGGCGTCACCGAAGTGACCAGGCATTCGCTGACCCGGGAACACGCGAGAGGGAAAAGAAGATGCGCCGATGGAACCCTGAATCTGGAACATGTGGCCGTGCGACTTGGGGCCACCGGCAAAACTGTGCCGGCGCACAACACCCGCAAAGCCTCGGCCCTTACTGGTGCCAATTACGTCGACAAACTTTTCTTCCGCAAAAATGTCGACCATTACACGGTCTCCAGCTTTTACGGTGTCTCCACCATCTACATTGGAGCCAGTTGCAGATTCGATGCCGACTTCACGAATGGTGCGAACTGGCGGCACGTCATTCTTTGCAAAATGACCCGTCATCGCCTTGTTGACCTTGCTTGCCTTGACGAATTCAACGAGACCGATCTGGGCAGCGTCGTAGCCGTCCTTGGTCATCGTTTTCAGCTGCGTAATTACACATGGTCCAGCCTTGATGACTGTGATAGGGTGAACCTCACCCTTGTCATCAAAAACCTGCGTCATGCCAATCTTCTTGCCGAGAATTCCGGTAACTGCCATTGAACTACTCCTCATCATGCCCACACGACGGGCACTGCCGGCTGAACTAAGCTAACCCAGGGCCAGCAAAGCTATTTCGTAACAGTTTTAATCTCTACATCCACACCAGCGGGAAGATCGAGCTTCATGAGGGCATCCACGGTCTGCTGCGTCGGCTCTAAAATGTCAATTAACCGCTTGTGTGTACGAATCTCGAAAGCTTCACGCGATTTTTTATCCACGTGCGGAGAACGCAGAACGCAGTACTTGTTCTTGATCGTAGGAAGTGGAATCGGACCGGCTACCTGTGCGCCTGTACGTTTCGCTGTCTCCACAATTTCGCCGGTTGACGTGTCAAGCACGCGGTAGTCATACGCCTTCAGGCGAATGCGAATTCTTTGCTGTCCAGCCATGGGTCTTCTCTCAAAGAGCAGTGTGTCGCGGGCCGTTTTGGCCAACCTTTTGAATATACTGGCGCGGACAAGAAAATACAACTAGAGGCATCACGAGACCCAGCACCGATGCCGGGAAAGTCCAGGTCCCACTTCAGTGTTTCCCGTAGTGAACGCGCGGTCGCCTGGAAGCCGAGCCTGTTGCCATCTACCGACAGCACAGCGGACAGAAAGTCTGATAATGATCTGCGTCAGGGTTCTCCCCTTCTGTCGGGCCAGAGGTTCGGAGTGCCATCCACCTGCCAATCTCATCGCCGCAAATCGGGCGATATGCGCGTGACAGGCCCACTTTGACGTCTTTCTATCTGCCTCGCTTCGCGTCCGGCTACGCCTGTGCGTCGCCGTGCTTCTCCGCTTGCACCCCTGGTCTGCACCGGGCATGCAGGATAGCAATGGAAAGCGTGGACCACCATGGATCCCAAAGGCATTTCTTCAACGGCCGACGAGCTGATTCTGAAAGCTCTCGAAGAGGGGGTCGACCCAGCCAGGACTGGACGATACCTCGTCACGTACAAGCAAGGTGCAATCGACGCAGCAATCAAAAGCCTCACCACACAACACGGCATGGCGGTCATCGATGCACGGGACTTCGCTGATCAGGCCCTGACACTGGATCATGCAGGCGATGCCGACGCGGTGTTCTTTCCAGAAATCGGCGTTGCCCTGCTCGGCAGCCAGGCTGCGCAGTCGCGCAGCTTGATGAACACTGCAACCGTTGCTGCAGACAGCCCGATCTTCTCCGTCGATCCCGAGTACTTCATGTTCGCCAACCAGGTAAACGCAACAGATTATTTGAAGGGGGTCATGCATACGGCGCAGACCATCTACCAGGACCTTGGCATGTCTGAAGAACAGATGGAGAATGCCGTCTCGCCCGAGGTACTGGGCGCCACGTGGGGCTTAGCTGCTACGCGGGCAAACATCAGCCGGTACAACGGGCATGACATCAGGGTGGCCGTGCTCGACACAGGGTTCGACCTTGGTCATCCGGAGTTTGCCGGCCGACCCATCGTGAACACCTCCTTTGTCGGACAACCGGTGCAGGACCTGCACGGGCACGGAACCCACACCTGCGGCACGGCTACCGGACCCGATGCACCTCCGGGGTTCGTACAACGTTACGGCATCGCCTACGGCTCCTCGATCTATGTGGGCAAGGTCCTAAGCAACACTGGCAGCGCAGCGCAGGCGCAGGTGCTCGCTGGCATGAACTGGGCGATCGCAAACCGATGCGTCGCCATCTCCATGTCGCTCGGCGCACAGGCTCCCCCGCAGCCGTCCTACACCGCCGCCGGCCAGGCTGCGTTGAACGCCGGTTGTCTGATCATCGCTGCTGCGGGGAATGCCAGCAATCGGCCGGCCAGCATCGCACCCACAGGTGCGCCCGCAAACTCGCCCACCGTAGTCTCGGTCGCGGCACTGGATAACGCGCTCCATGTGGCTCCGTTCTCCAGTGGCGGCAAGGTGGATATTGCCGGCCCGGGCGTGAGTGTGTTCTCGTCCTGGCCCCGTCCGCGCCTGCACAATACCATCAGCGGCACAAGTATGGCGACACCGCACGTCGCCGGCTGCGCGGCGCTCTGGGCGCAGGTAAACCCGGCCTACCGTGGTGCTGCCCTGCGTGCAAAGTTGCTCGCGACAGCACGGCACCTGCCCTACCCTGCTTCTGACGTCGGCGCGGGTCTGGTGCAGGCTCCTTAGCTCGCGTAGAAAGGTATCGCGCCACCTGCAGTGCGGTGCCTTACCGGTTCCCTGCCGGCGCAGGTCATGAAAGGCGTCTCCCATGGCAGATTCAACAACGGACCTGATCGTTACGCTTTCCGGGACCCACCCCGCTGGCGAAGTCGCAAAACAACTTCAACAACACGGCTTTCAGGTGCAGAACGTGATGAACGAAATCGGCGTGATTTCCGGTGTCGGCAATCCGGACGAGATCGCTTCGTTGCAGGCGCTGCCCGGTGTCTCCGATGTCTCTCAGAGTCACCGGATTGACATCGGTCCACCCGGTGCCTCGACGACCTGGTAGCGGTCAAGGGCACACGCTTGATGACTGGAGACCAGCCGTCAAAATACTCTCCGGTAAACAGCAGGGGCGTTCTCGAAAGAGGGCGCCCCTGTGCATGTTCGCAGACCGTGCTTCAAAGGCGCGCGGAGCGCACCCGCTGCCTGCCGTGCTTACTGAATGATTTCGGTGATGGTGCCGGTGCCCATAATGCGTCCGCCTTCGCGGATGTCGATGGGGCCGCCATTGCAAAGGCCGTCAGCACCCAGCAGTCGCAGCAGGTCGTCGCGAACCTGTTTGCCACCGCAACGCAGTGCCTGACCGAGGATGCAGACAGGATGGCAACCATGGCCTGCGCTACCACGAACTGCGTTGCGCGACGCCTATTGAAAGCGGAGAATCCCGAACGGCATACGCCTGCATTTCGAGAAGAACTGCTCACGCTTATTCGCGCGTACCTGGTCACCTGCGTCGCACCGCGGGAACCGGATCTGCTCGGTAGAGCTTACTCCACATTGTGGTAGGCCTCGTAAATGCAGTACGCCTCTGTTCTGCGCCAAAGCTGCATCCCCGGTAGCGTGGCCACTTCGTTCTCCCATTGCGGCCAGAACAGGACGATGACCACGTGGCGCGGGTGCTGCTGTAGGTCCTGCATCAGGTGTTGCAGCACCTGTCGCACCGTCGCGACGCCGAATGGATTAAACATATACAGCACGATCTTGCCTGCGGGAAAGACAAAGTCCGTGGCATTCTGCTGTACCGGATCGATCCGTCTGCAGCCACCCTTTTGCCAACGGAAGCGGCGGACATTTGCACACGCCTGCGCATGAAGAACCGGCGTCAGCTCCACGCCGACAATGTGATGGAACAGCTGCTCCGCCGCAATGAAAAGTGTCCGCCCCTTGCCTGAACCAAGGTCGATGTACGTGAATTTTGACACATCGCTCACTGGCAGGTCTCGCAGGGCCTGCCGGATGTGCGCCGGCCGTGCCGGCTGGTAGGCCTCGCTGTCTGCGGCTACCGCCAGGTCTGCGCCGGCACTGCGCAGGGAGACCTCACCTGAGGTGCGAACGTTTCGCGTTCGATCAAACCATTGATCCTGAAAAAACTCCGCAGTCAGTCTCGCCGCGGTCTGCAGGCGATCCGGAATGGTCATCTTCCCACCTCGTCCGCAGCGCTTGCCGAGTCGTTGGCCATGAAGGCAGCTAAGGGCCTCAGCAATGAGCACCATCGTACGCTGTTCTTATCCGGCGATCCGTTCGACCGCATGGCTTGAAGTTGGCCTCAGAACAAACATGCATGCCGACCAACCTCGTCCCGGACGCCGCAAGGGCCGCATCTCGTGGATGCGGCCCTTGCGTTTGGTACGTGTTTACAGGCTGTGCTTCGCAGGCGCGCGGGACTTGTCCGCTGCCTGCAG
>CAXUHM010000002.1:0-201994 GCA_964250935.1 uncultured Terriglobus sp. | reverse complement strand
ACCTCAAGGAGGACATTGAGCAGGGTCATGGCGGCGGGGGTGACGCCGGGGATGCGGCCAGCCTGGCCGATGGTGGAGGGGCGGATTCGTTCGAGTTTCTCCTGCAGCTCGCGGCTGAGTCCGCTGAGGCCGGTGTAGCGGAAGCTGGCAGGGATGCGACGCTGTTCCGCGCGCTTGAGCTTGGCAATCTGGCGGCGCTGCTGGTCGAGATAGCCGGCGTACTTGATCTCGGTTTCGACCGCGCGAAGCTCGTTGCGCAGGGTTGCCGGCAGTGGGTCCTGCGCGTAAGCCGCCGTGGCCGGGCTGCCGCAAAGCCGGTCGCGGAGCAGCGGCGTGAGGTGTTCAAGGCGGAGGTCGGGACGCTTGAGCAGATCGGACAGGAGCTGGCCGTGAACGGTTTCCGCGAGCCAGGGTTGGGAGGCGGGGGCCTGCCCTTCGTGCGGGTTTGGGCTCACCGGCGCTGAAGGAGACGAGGATGCGGCCGGGGCTGAGGTGCCGCCGTGGGGTTCGCGGGAGGTTTGGGCCCATGTCTCAGGAGCGAGACATGGGGCACCCGGTTCGTGCGGCGTTTGAGCCCATATCTCAAGAGCGAGACATGGGGCACCCGGTGCGTGGGGGGTTTGGGCCCATGTCTCAGGAGCGAGACATAGGGCACCCGGTGCGTTGGTGGGCGCGGTTGATGACGGGTGCAGCCGAGCCTGAAGGGCTTGCGCAAGGGTCATGTCGGCGCGAGTGGTTTCGAGCAGGTGGGTGAGCGCGGCGGAACGGCGCTGGCGGGCTTGGAAGTCGGTCCAGGCGGTGCCGTCGATGAGGCCGAGGGCACGGCCGTGCGGGGTAAGGCGGGTGTCGGCGTTGTCGATGCGCAGGTGCAGGCGGAACTCCGCGCGCGAGGTGAACATGCGATAGGGCTCGTTGGTGCCCTTGCTGATGAGGTCGTCGATGAGGATGCCGGTGTAGGCCTCGCTGCGGTCGAGGGTGAAGGGTGGTTCACCCCTGAGCTGCAGGGCCGCGTTGATGCCGGCCATGAGACCCTGGCAGGCTGCCTCTTCGTAGCCGCTGGTGCCGTTGATCTGGCCGGCGAGGAAGAGGTTGCGGATGCTCTTGACCTGCAGGGTGCGATCGAGTTCGGTGGGGTCGATGCTGTCGTACTCGATGGCATAGCCGGGGCGCAGCATGGTGGCGTGCTCCAGCCCGGGGATGCTGTGGACCATGGCGAGCTGGACGTCGCGCGGCAACGAGGTGGACATGCCGTTGACATAGACTTCATCGGTGTCCAGGCCCTCGGGTTCGAGGTAGAACTGGTGACTCGGCTTGTCGGGAAAGCGGACGATCTTGTCTTCGATGGAGGGGCAGTAGCGCGGGCCGATTGCCTCGATGGCGCCGGTGTACATGGGCGAACGGTGGACGTTGCCCTGGATAAGCCGCATGGTTTCGGGCGTGGTGGTGGCGATGTGGCAGCAAATCTGCGGCAGCGCCGGGAAGTTGGGGCTGCGAAAGGAGAACGGTGTGGGTTCGGTGTCACCCGGCTGTTCGGTAAACCTGGACCAGTCGATGGTGCGGCCGTCCAGGCGCGGCGGTGTGCCGGTCTTGAGACGGCAGGCGCGCAGGCCGAGGCTCTTGAGGGATTCACCAAGCAGGACAGAGGCGGCCTCGGTGGGGGTGCGACCGGCGCTGGTCTGCTCTTCCCCACAGTGGATGAGGCCGTTCAGAAACGTGCCGGTGGTGAGGATGACGGCACGGGCGTGGAGCGTGGAGCCGTCGGCGAGGCGAAGGCCGGTGCAGGATCGGGTACCGGCCTGGGTGGTGTCGATAAGAATCTCGGCGACTTCGGCCTCAAGTACCTGCAGGTTGGGCATCCGCTCGAGCATAGCCCGCATGACGACGCGGTATTGCGCCTTATCGCACTGGGCGCGGGGGGACCAGACGGCGGGGCCGCGAGAAGTGTTGAGCAGCCGAAACTGGATGCCGGTGGCGTCGGCGACGAGGCCCATAAGGCCGCCGAGGGCGTCAATTTCACGGACAAGGTGGCCCTTGGCCACACCGCCGATGGCCGGATTGCAGCTCATCTGGGCGATCTTGTCGAGCGAAAGGGTGAGCAGCGCGGTCTGGAGGCCCATGCGCGCGGCGGCGGCGGCGGCTTCGCAACCGGCGTGTCCTGCGCCGACGATGAGGAGGTCGAAGTTGGTCATCATCTTATGGCAGAGTCAGGGCTGAGGCATCCACAACACGCAATCCTCGGATGGGTGTGAAGTCCTTGAGGTTATAGGTCAGTACACCAAACCCGTGGTCGAGGGCTGTTGCTGCAATCAGAAGATCTGGAAAGCCCATGTGGAGGCCGTTCCTTGCCATGAGGCCGTCGAGCTTACCGGCCCGAATCGCGATCTCACTGTCCACCTCGTACACACTGACGCTCGTGGCAATGTCAGAGATGAAGAGGCCGCGAGCATCCTGCCAGTGACCGTGTTCAGCGGCTTGCTGCCCCTGAGCGAGTTCCATGAGCGTGATGACGGAGACGCCCAGACGTACTTCATTCGTCTGATTGCGGATGGCAACGAGCAGATCGAGAATATCAAAACTTGCTCGTTCGGTACGCACCAGGACATTGGTGTCGATGAGAAGCGCCATGCTACTTCGTTCTGCGGCTTAGCCGCTCGTGCGCATCCCTGACGTCTTTCGCAAACCATTCGTCCATAACGGCTGGTCCATGCTCGGCAGCTCGTGCACGCAACCGGTCCAGCACCTCATCGATGTGCCGAGGCTCAGCTGCGACTTCTGGGACAACTGTCGCTGTCAGGACGCCGTCGCGTTCAAGCTGCACCTCATCTCCAGCTGCGAGGTGCTGCATCACCTGGTCGCGGTTGCTGAAGAACTCGGCTTCCTGCATGCGGATCGTCATGGTTCAAGTTTACGCCGTGGCACGGGGTTGCTGTGGGCTTATTCAAAGCGTGGCAGGTGGTGCATTTCATTTTCAGGGACTGGTTCGGTGGGGTTACCGGCGTGCAGCCACTGACGCAGGCCACCCTCAATGACGCGGACATTGTGGCCGTGTTCCGACAGGTGGTGGGCGATGCGGACGGAGGTGGCGTCGCGCAGGCAGGAACAGTACACGTAGATGTCACACTCGGTGGCGAGGGTGTCGCGCAGCGCGTCAAGCTCCGGGAGAAGGCGGTTTGGCTCGACGCGGATCGAGTTCTTGATGCGCTGCATGCCGGGGTCGTAATAGCCGTGGGAGCGGACGTCGGCGATGACGATGGGATGCGTGGGGTCGGGATTTTCCAGGCGCGCCACGAGATCGGCTGGCGTAACCTTTTCCACGTCGCGGAATTTGCGGTCGCGAACGCGGGTCACCACCCAGGTGACAAAGTAGCCGAACGCGATGATCGCGACAAAGCCGAGCACCACATGACCAACGACGGCGAGCGCCTGGGTGATGCGGCGAATCAGTGGGCTGAAGAAAAAGCCGATGGAAAGCCAGGCGAGGCAGTGGAGCATGGCGCCGGCAACGTCGTAGCGCCAGAAGCGGCCGGGCCGCATGTTAAGGCTGCCGGCTAGCGGCGGAGCCATGCTTGCCAGCCCCGGGATGAAGCGGGCGAAGACAAGGGTGCGCGCGCCGCGCTTGTAGAAGAAGTCGGCGGATCGGAAGATACAGGTTTCCGGGTCCATGGAAACGCGGCACAGCTTGCCCAGCAGCCACCAACCGGACTTGCGGCCGGCGAAAAACATGACCGTCGCCCCCAGGTTTTCCCCCAGAACGGCGACCAGAAAAATGAGTCCGAGATTGAGCGATCCGTGGGCCGCCGCGGCCCCGCCCAGAAGCAGGGCCAGAACTGTCGGCATGGGCAGGCCAAGCGCCGAAACAAATAACACCCCACCAACGGCAAGGTAGCCGTGCGCTGCAAACCAACCTGCCCAACCCATGCCCTGCACCTGCTATGTACCTTTGGATGCGCGGGCCGGGACAACGATTGTTTGTGTTTCAAGGCCGTTGTCCTGTTCCGGCACCCCCTCTGTCCGAAAAACCCCCGCGACGGGCCTAGACGTTGGTGACGCTCAGGCTTTGCGGGTCGTCCACACGCTGCATGAGCAGGGCAGCCAGCAGCATGCAGACACCGCCGGCGGCAATGGCGTAGATGCGGTTGTTGTGGAGCAGATGGATCATGATCAGGCCAAAGAACAACGACGCCAGAATCTCCGGCAGGACGACAAAAAAGTTGAAAATGCCCATGTACACGCCGGTCTGGCGCGGCGGCAGAACGGCAGCCAGCATGGCATAGGGCATGGAAAGCGTGCTTGCCCAGGCGATGCCGACACCCACCATGCTGAGCAGGAGCAGGTACCGGTTGTGCATCAAAAGAACGCCGAGCAGACCCACACCACCGCACGCCAGGCAGAGCGAATGGGTGTGCTTGCGGCCGAGCCGACGCGCAAGTGTGGGCAGCGCGAAGGAAAAGGCGAAGCAAACGGCGGAGTAGGCGGCAAAGCAGATGCCGCCCCACTCGACGCCGGCCTTGTAGAGCGGGCTGGCCGTGTCGCTGGCGCCAAAGACGTTGTGGGCCACGGCCACGGGAAAGTAGAGCCACATGCAGAACAGGCCAAGCCAGGTGAGCAGTTGCACCCCGCCCAGGCGCCGCATGGTGAGCGGCATGGTACGGATGGCGCCGAAGATTTCTCGAACCGCAGCGCCGGGGCCCCTGCTGATCGCTTTTTGCGCGCGGAAGCTCGCCAGGTCTTCGGGCGGGTACTCCTTTGTCGTGAGGATGGTGTAGAGCACCGCCCCCAGAAAGGCACCCGCGCCGACGTAAAAGCTGATGCGGACGGTGAGCGGGATGGCGTGAGTCGTATCGCCGCCGGTGCCGACGTGGAACACATTCGTCATGAGCCACGGCAGGGCCGACGCGACTACCGCGCCAAGGCCGATGAAGAGGCTCTGCATGGCGAAGCCACGGGTGCGCTGACCTTCCGGCAGCAGGTCGGCGACAAAGGCGCGGAACGGCTCCATGCTGATGTTGATCGAGGCGTCCAGAATCCACAGCATGGCGGCGGCGAACAGCAGCGTTTTGGCCGAGGGCATGGCCAGAAGGGCGATGGTACTGAGTACCGCGCCGACAAGAAAGTAGGGGCGACGGCGGCCAAGCGGACCCCACGTGCGGTCGCTCATGTGGCCGATGAGCGGCTGAATAAGCAGGCCGGTAAGCGGCGCGGCAAGCCAGAGGATGGGAATCTGGTCGGGGCGCGCGCCCAGGTACTCATAGATGGCGCTCATGTTGGCCTGCTGCAGGCCCCAGCCGAACTGGATGCCGAGAAAGCCGAAGCTCATGTTGAAGATCTGGGCGGAGGTCCTGGTCGGCTTGCTGATCGTGCTGGTGGAGCGGACGACGGTGGGTGCGGCCATGCTGGGTCTCCCGGGAAGGATGGGTGCGGCGGTCGTCCTTGCGGCTTTGCCGGCTGTGTCGCGAAGTTCGTGCTACCCGTGTCTCAAACGCGAGACATGGGGCACCCAGGGCTAGTTGGTGCGCTGGAAGATGCGGACGCCGAAGGCCGACAGGACTGGTGTGGCGATGGGTACGGTCGAGGTCGAGGTAGTTGCGTTGGCGGTAAGGGAGCCGGCGCTGGTGGTGAACCCGGGCAACGGAACCTCGGTCCATTGGCCTGTGGCGGCACCGCCGGTGGTGGTGGGATTGCCTTCAATGGTGCCGCGAAACGGCGTATTAGACAGGTTGACGGCAACCAGGTAGGTTTCCCGGCCGTCGGTGCGGGTGTAGGTGACGACGTGCGGCTCGTCGGAGTTGTTGACCCAGTGGGCGTCACCGGTCTGGAAGGCGGTGTGTTCGCGGCGCAGGTGGTCGACGGCGCTGAAGTAGGCCGGGTAGTCTTTGTGCCAGTCGACGGCCTGCCAGTAGATTTTCTCCGGCTCAAACAAGGCGGGCGCGGCGGAATTCGTCGTGTCGCCCACCTCCATGCCGTTCCAGATGAGCGGCACGCCCTCGAGCGTGGCGGCAACCGTCCACGCGGCAAGGGCGCCGGGATAACCGTAGCGGGCAATGGCGCGCAACTCGTCGTGGTCGTCGGTCATGCGCATGTGCAGCGTGCCGCGGGGGAAGAGCTTGCGCTGGGCCTCAAGCGAGCCGTGAATACTGGCGGTGGCGGGTGCGCCGTTCATCACCACGTCGTTCAGCGCGTGCATGCCGGCCCAGCCGTAATCCAGGTCGAAGGCGCTGGCCATCAGGTCGGGTTTTTCCGCCTCGGCAAGCATCAGCAGGTCGGGCTTGGCGGAGCGCAAGGCCGCGCTGGCCTCGTTCCAGAACGATGTGGGCACCTCGCCGGCGGCGTCGCAGCGGTAACCGTCGATGTCGAAGGTCTTGACCCAGTACAGCAGGGCGTCGGTCATGTACTGGCGCAGGGCGGGGTTCTTGTAGTCGAGCGCGGCAACGTCGCTCCAGTCATAGGGATAGGTGATGTTGCCGGCCTTGTCGTGCTTGTACCAGTCGGGGTGCGCCATCATCACGCTGTCCCACGCGGTGTGGTTGGCGACAAAGTCGAGGATCACCTTCATGCCGCGGCGATGCGCTTCGGTGACCAGCGCGTGCAGGTCGTCTTTGCTGCCAAGCGCGGGATCAATGGCGAGATAGTCCTGGATGGCATACGGACTGCCGAGCGAGCCCTTGCTTTTGACCTTGCCGTCGGGCTGAATGGGCATGAGCCAAAGGATGTTGATGTCCAGCTTCTGCATGCTGTCCATGCGGCTGACGATGCCGGCAAAGTTGCCCTGGGCCGTGAAGGCGCGCGGCCAGATCTGGTAGACGACGCCGGAGCGCGCCCAGGCAGGCACGGCGCGGGCGGTCCTGTCTGCAACGTTGGCGGAGGGTTCCGCCTGGGTGTGGAGCGAGCTCGCGAACAGGAGAGCCGTCGCGATGCAGAGAATGGGCCGCTTCTTCATAGGGCGGGAGAATATCACCTCCAGCGAATGCCGCGCAGCGTCCTGTGTGCAGCGCGGGCATATGCAGCGTGGACGGATGCAGCATGACCGCACAGCCGTGGGGCACATGCGGCATGGCGCGTCGAGCGTGGGCGGGTTAGCATGGGCGCGTGCAGCTGCCGATGGAGCCGCGACAGCCCAGGGACCAACCGTTCACGCCACCAGACCGGGGTAAGTTGCATCTATTGGGCACATCCTTTGTGCCGACGGCTCCGTCGCGCAGGGGCGACCTCATTTCTGTTCTCTCGCAACGCTTCTGCACGCAGGAAGCGAGAAAGCACGGCCCTATGCGCCCAACCATGGAATTTCACATTTCGCGAGCTGTTCGGGATTTGACCGGGATCGATGACGCGTTGTTCAGCTATACCGGCAATGTGGTCTTTGCCAATGTGGCGGCGAGCCGCCAGCTGGCGCAGCGGTTGAATGTCGCGCGCGGTGCGGAAAACGATCCAAAGCGCACCATGCATGGCGGCGCCCTGTTTGCCATGGGCCTGATCGACGAATTGCAGCACGCGCTGGTGGCGGTGTATCGCCGGCAGGTCGACCCGGCCGTACTGTCTGCGGCGCTGCAGTGGTTTGAGGGCGCGGTCGGTCCGCAAAACCTGGAAGCGCTGCTGCTGGAATTTACGACGGCGTTTCCAAACAGCGCCATTTACCGCGGCGAGCTGACACCGGCGGAGTGGCTGGCGGGAACGACCGCGGAGCTGCCGAACCGCGAGGCGGCGTTTGAGGAACTACTGCTGCTTTGGCTGGCGAATGCCAATCCCGCGTTCCAGCCTTTTCGCGAGTTGTTTGAAGATACGCCGCTGCAGAAAGCGGTGCCCGCGTACAAGGCGGTTACGACGGCGTTCCCGACGTTTTTCGAAACGCGGCCAAAGCTGTCGGCGGAGATTGGAACGCTGCTGGATGCCTTGATTGCGCCGATCAAGGCATCGCCGGATTCGCTGACGGGACAGCTGGATTACATTCGCACGCACTGGGGCGAGCACCTGGGACCGGAGTTGAAGCGCGCCCTGCTGGCCATCGATATTCTGCGCGAGGAAGATATCGCCATCTGGATGCGCTTTAATCCGGCAGGCCCGGATCACCACCGGCACGGCGCCTTTGGAACGGCGCACGAGGGTTTTGAAGGCGACGAATACATCGGCTTCGACGAGTTTGGCGAGTGGGTAATTGGGCCGGATGGCAAGCGTGTGCGGCGGCGGTATGCGCAGGGGTACCAGGCACCGTTGGACGAATACGAGGCATTCAGCGCGGACCAGGCATGGATGCCGAATGTCGTCCTGCTGGCGAAGAGCACCTACGTGTGGCTGGAGCAGCTGTCGCAAAAGTACCTGCGTCATATTTACCGGCTGGACCAGGTGCCGGACAAAGAGCTTGGGGTGATGGCGCGGCGCGGCATCACGGGGCTGTGGCTGATCGGACTGTGGGAGCGCTCCGTGGCGTCGCGGACGATCAAGCATCTGCGGGGCAATACGGATGCGGTGGCCTCGGCATATTCGCTGAAGGATTACCAGATCGCCGAAGATCTGGGTGGCAACGGAGCGTACGAAAATCTGCGGGACCGCGCGGCGCGCTTTGGCCTGCGGCTGGCGTCGGACATGGTGCCGAACCACATGGGCATCGACTCGCCGTGGGTGATCGAGCACCCCGAGTGGTTTCTGTCGCGGTCGGAATCGCCGTTTCCGAGTTACACCTACAACGGTCCCGATTTGTCGATGGACCCGCGGGTCGAGATCAAGATTGAAGATCACTACTACGACCAGACGGATGCTGCCGTGACCTTCCGGCTGCGGCACAGCCACGGCGACACGCGCTATGTGTACCACGGCAACGACGGCACCACCTTTGCCTGGAACGACACGGCGCAGCTGGACTACAGCAAGGCGGCAGTGCGCGAGCACGTGATGCAGGTGATTCTGCACGTGGCCCGGCTGTTCCCGATTATCCGGTTCGATGCGGCGATGGTGCTTGCGAAACGGCACGTGCAGCGGCTGTGGTTTCCCCTGCCGGGTGCGGGCGGGTCCATCCCGTCGCGCGCGGAAGACGCGATGAGCGACGAGGAGTTCAACGCGCTGATGCCGGTGGAGTTCTGGCGCGAGGTGGTCGACCGCGTGGCGGTAGAGGTGCCGGGAACGCTGCTGCTCGCCGAGGCGTTCTGGATGCTGGAAGGGTATTTTGTGCGGACACTGGGCATGCACCGCGTGTACAACTCCGCGTTTATGGTGATGCTGCGCGACGAGGAGAACGCGAAGTATCGCAGCTATCTGAAGAAAACACTGGAGTTCGACCCCGACATTTTGAAACGCTACGTGAACTTTATGTCTAATCCCGATGAAAAGACGGCAATTGCGCAGTTTGGTTCGGGCGACAAATTCTTCGGCGTGAGCACCCTGATGGCGACGTTGCCGGGATTGCCGATGTTTGGCCATGGCCAGATTGAAGGGTTTACCGAGCAGTACGGCATGGAGTACAAGGCCGCGAAGATGCAGGAAACGCCCAACGACGGGCTGATTGCACGCTTTGAGCAGGAAATTGCGCCGCTGCTGCGCAACCGTCGGATTTTTGCCGAGAGCGCAAATTTTGTGCTGTACGACTTTTGGAAGGCGGACGGCTCGATGGATGAGAACGTTTTTGCTTATTCGAACCATTTCGATGGGCAGCGTTCGCTGGTCGCGTACAACAACACGTACGGGTCAACGCGTGGAACGGTGCACCACAGTGCCGGCTACATGGACAAGGGTTCGGGCGAGATGCGGCAGCGGCCGCTGGCGGATGGCCTGGAGCTGTCGTGGGACGACAGCCTGTTTGTGGCCTACCGCGATGTGACGAGCAACCTGGAATACCTGCGGCGCGCCAACGATCTTCATCGGGACGGCCTGACGCTGGACCTGCGAGGCTTTCAGTATGTGGTGCTGTTGAACTGGCGCGAGCTGCGGTCGACGGTGGAGAAGCCGTGGGACCGGCTGTTCGACATGCTGAACGGCGGCGGTGTGTCTTCGCTGGAAGAGTCGGTGTCGCGGCTGCGGCTGCGGCCGCTGCATGAGGCACTGCGCCGGGCACTGAGCGGGGCGAACCTGAAAGCGCTGGTGACGGGCGGACCCCAGGAAATGCTGCTGCAGGATGCCGACCAGCTGCTGCAGCAGGTGACCGCCTACTTTGACCAGGAGGGCGAGCCGCTGCATCCGGTAAGGGCCAAGCTGGCTGCCGCGGACGTGATGTCCGTTGCGGATGGGGTCGAGGAGGTCGTCGCGATTGGCAGGGAGGCAACAGGGGCTTCCGGAGCAGACGATTCCACTTGGACGGCAGGGGGGAGCAACCCTGCAGGGGGCGTGCGGTCCATGGAGACACTGGCTGAGCCCGGGCTGGACAGGACGGCGATCGCGAACAATGGTGCGTCCGAACGGCCACAACGGTATGCCGAGGTTGGCATTCCGGAGACGATTGCGCTGCATGCCTCTGGGTTGGTACCGGTGTCCGTCGACACGCCTGCTGTTGCGGCTGCGGAAAAGCCTATTGAGACGCCCGCGGAGACGCGCGTGGTGAACGGCGGTGCCATGACGGCGGGGATTCCTGTTTCGCTGGAAGGCCTCCCGGAGACGGCGATGGCGGACGGTACGGGCTCTGCAACGGCGACGGGAGATGTGGCTGTGCAGGAGCCGGTGCGGACGCATGAGGCGGTGTCGGCTGCCGCGGGAGGTGCAACGGTTGGAAGCCAGTACCACACGTCGCTGGAGACGCTGCTGGCAGAGGTGCGAGAGCACTTCAGCGAGGACGAGATGCCGGATGCGCCAAGTGTGCCGACTGTGCCGGGGGTGGCGCCGCTGAAGATTGTGCAGCGCACCCTGCCTGCGCTGGCATGGGCCCTGCTGCGGGCGGTGCCTCTGGATGTGCGCAGCAATCCGCACGCATATGCAGCCCTGTTCGACCAATTGCAGGGAAGGCATGCGGTGGCGGAGGCGGCCTTATCGCTGGGCGTGGAGGGCGATGGTGCGTGGCGGGTCGCCGCAGTGGCGCGGATTATGCTGGCGCATAACATCGGTTCGGTGAACACGGAGGGTTTTTGGGCAGACGGGGATGTGCGCTGGCTGCTGGGGGTGAACCAGGCCGGAGACACGACCTACTTCAACCGCGAAAGATTTGCCGCGCTGCTGCCATGGCTGGAGCTGGATCCTGAGACTCTGCGGCTGGTGGGCGACGAGCGCGAGACCAACGGTTCGCTGCTGACGAGGGCTGAAACTGCCGGATACCGGGTTGCGCAGTTTCTCCACCGGCCAGGCTCTGTGGCGGCTTCGCACGGCTTTGTGACGGCGGCTGAGTTGTTGCACACGGGGGTGTAACGACGCCGCTGCTGGCAGGGCTGCATGGTACGCGGCTCTGGGTTGAGAGCGATCTTGGTCCGGAGCCGCGCGCCGTCTGTCCTCCGAAGTCGCTGGGCTGCGTGGGGTGCGTCGAGCAAACGGGGAACGGTGGTGTTTGGTGGATGGGAAGGCGGACGGGCGTGTCGCGCCTGCGCGGGTGGGGTCGTTGGATGGGCTGAGGTGCGTACGCCTACGTGCAGGAACAGGAGCTTGCGCGAGCCAGGCGGCTGGCAATCTGCGTGGAGACCAGGACGAGGCCGAGCGCGACGAGGACGTACAGCAGAAGATTTGGGGAGGCGGCAGCGGGAGCCACCGTGACGAGGCGCAGTGCGTCGCCTGTGAAGGCAAGCGCAACGAAACACAGCAGCAACGCGGGGATGACCCAGAGGGAAAGCTGCGCCGCGAGCGGGCGCCTCACCATGACGGCGCACAGAGCCGTGAGGCCAAGCGAGGCAAGACAGAAGCAGAAGATGGCGCGGAGACCGGGGGCAGTTTGGCCGGACTTGGGCGCGGTCAGCAGCAGGAAGGACGCGGCGATTGCCACAAGAGAGACCGCGGAGGCAAGGCCACATGCCGCGATGGAGGAAGCCAAGCGCAGGATACGGGTGGTCTGCGATTCGACCGCATTGCATACCGGAGCGATGCTGGTAGTATGATGCACGGGGTCAGGCGGTGAAGCTGCTGCCGCAGCCGCAGCTCTTGGTGCTGTGGGGGTTGATGAAGTTGAAGCCCTGTCGCATCAGCGTCTCTTCGAAGTCAAGAACCATGCCGCTGAGATAGAGGAAGCTCTTGGGATCGACGAAGATCTGCACCGGCGTTGCGGCGTACTCGTAGCGGTAGACACGGTCGCGCTCGCGTGGCCTAGAATCGAAGCGGATGTTGTAGCTGAGCCCGGAGCAGCCGCCGCCGGTGATACCGAGACGCAGACCACCCTGGTCGGCGGAGACGCCTTCCTTCTGCATGGCGGCATGGATACGCTTGAGCGCCTTTTCAGTCACCTGGATGTTTTGAGCCTTGGCATTTGCCTCGGGCTGGGAGACGGGCAGGACGATGGGGCTGCTGTAGACCGGGGCACCGGCGGCGGGCGCGGGTGCGCTCCTCTCCGTGCTGGTGGTGGTGCTGATGCCGACCATTGCCATGCGTGTATTCCCTTTCCGTTGGAGGCGACCGCTTCCCCTAGTGTAAGCGTCTGGGCGAGCGGCGTGCCTGGGACGAAAGCGGATCCCTCCGCCTCGCTATGAGATGACAAGTGCGATGGAAAGCTTCAACGGGCGCCGCCAACGCACGAGCGATCACGCTAGGATGTGGAGCATGTGGCAGACCGTGCCGGATGCAATCGATCGATTTCCCGGAGACTTGATGGCGTCGCTGCGTGCCGGGATGATCTCGGCGGTGGTGCTGGGCGTGACAAGCTGGTGGCTGGCGCGATGGTACCTGCAGCGAACCTATTTCGGCCACGTGGAACTGCTGTCGGCGGCGATTGTGGTGGGGGTGATGGACGGCATTCTGCTGGGCATCGGAGGATTTATGCTGACCTACGTTGTGCGGGTGTGGCGTTATGAACGACGGCTGCGGCGAACCAGCGATGATGCGCTGCGGCGGGAGCTGGGCGCGCTGGTGAAGTCTGCAGAAGGGTGGAATGAACGCACGGACATACAACGGCCTTCCTGACGGAAGCCGGTGCATGTCCGTGACATGCTGCGCAGAGACCTAGTTGGTTGCGCCTACCAGATCATGCTGCGGCGCAGCCTGTTCCGGCAGATTGTTCTTCTTTTTCCAATCGCCGATGGCGGCGCGAATGGCATCTTCCGCGAGCACCGAGCAGTGAATCTTGACCGGGGGCAGCGCAAGCTCCTTCACGATCTCGGTGTTGGAGATGGCAAGGGCCTCAGCTACGGTTTTGCCCTTGACCCACTCCGTCGCAAGTGAAGAGCTGGCGATAGCGGAGCCACAGCCAAAGGTCTTAAACTTTGCATCTTCAATGACCTGGGTGGTCGGATTGACCTTAATCTGCAGGCGCATGACGTCGCCACACTCCGGCGCGCCGACAAGGCCGGTGCCGACTTCGTCGGAGGACTTGTCGAGGGTACCGACGTTGCGGGGGTTCTCGTAGTGGTCAACGACCTTATCGCTGTATGCCATGGTGATTCTCCTGTGTTGCCGAGCAAAACGTGAGTGGTTAGATGCGGGCCGGTCTTGAATGATCTGCTTGCCGGCTAACCGTCGAAGTCTGTGCCAGTGCTGAAGTCTTTACCACCTGAACTGCCCTGTGGGCTTTGTGCCACGTCCAGAACAGAAGTCGTTCCCCTGCTGCATTTCAGGCAATGTCTGCAAGCGGGGCAAGGACTTCAGCCAGAGTGTCCGCCCCTTAGTGCGCGGTCCACTCGACCTTCTCGAGGTCGATGCCTTCCTTCACCATTTCATAAAGCGGCGATAGTTCGCGCAGCTTGAGAACGGTGTCGATCAGCTTGTCGGACACGTAGTCCACTTCTTCCCTGGTGTTGAAACGGCCAAGACCGAAGCGGATGGAGCTATGAGCAACATCGTCTCCAAGACCGAGAGCCTTGAGGACATAACTTGGCTCCAGGGTAGCCGAAGTGCAGGCGGAGCCGGAAGAGACCGCGATGTCGTTGATGCCCATGAGCAGCGACTCGCCTTCCACATACACGAAGCTGATGTTGAGGTTGTTGGGGAGATGGTGGTCCATGTTGCCGTTGACGTGGACGTAATCGAGCGCCGCCTCAAACTTCTGCTTCATGTGGTCGCGAAGTTCGCGCAGGCGCTTGCCTTCCGACTCCATCTCGTTCATGGCGAATTCGCAGGCAGCGCCAAGACCGACGATGCCGGGAACGTTGAGCGTGCCGGAACGCATGCCGCGCTCGTGGCCGCCGCCATCGATCTGGGCGTTGAGCTGCACGCGGGGGTTGCGGCGACGAACATACAGTGCGCCGACACCCTTGGGGCCGTAAAGCTTGTGCGCCGTCAGGCTGAGCAGGTCGATGTTGTCGTCGATAACGTTGACGGGGATTTTGCCGACAGCCTGCACCGCGTCCGTGTGGAAGAGGACGCCTTTCGAGTGGCAAAGCTTGCCGATCTCGCGAATCGGGTTGATGGTGCCGATTTCATTGTTGGCGTACATGATGCTGACAAGAATGGTCTTGTCCGTGATGGCCTTCTCGACGTCGGCAACGGAGACGAGTCCGTCGGGCTGAACGGGCAGGTAGGTGACCTGGAAGCCGTGCTTCTCAAGGCGCTTGCACGCGTCGAGGACGGCCTTGTGCTCGGTGACCTGGGTGATGATGTGATTGCCCTTTTCGCGGTACATCTCCGCGACGCCCTTGAGGGCAAGGTTGTTCGATTCGGTAGAGCCGGAGGTGAATATGATCTCCTTGGCGGTTGCACCGATGAGTTTGGCAATCTGCTCGCGAGCCTTGTCCACGCCCTGCTCGGCTTCCCAGCCAAAGGCATGGTTGCGGCTGGCGGAGTTGCCGAAGATTTTGGTCATGTAGGGGAGCATGGCGTCCAGCACGCGGGGATCAAGGGGCGTGGTGGCATGGTTGTCCATGTAGATGGGAAGCTGGACGCCGGTGTGGACGGGCGTGGACTGGAGGAGTTCTACGGCGGCGGTACTCATGCTGGTAATCTCCCTGTCTTGCTGCGCCTGCACGGGCGGGCGGCTGTGGTGCGAGCGAAAGTGGTACACGGGCGAAGCTTTGCGCTACATGGCGATGCTGACGAGGCCACCCGCAAGCGGTGCGTGGGCTACCTCGTCCTGAGGTTCTGCAAGGTCGGCGATACGGATGTCGGAAAGCAGGTCGCGGATGCTGTCATTGACTTTGCGCAATGGTTCTTTGATGGTGCAATGGCCGGCAAGGTCGCAGGTGCCATGGATGGTGATGCAACTGGTGATAAACAAGGGACCGTCGATGGCCCGGATCACTTCAAATGCGTTGATTTCAGATGCCGGACGGGACAGGACGTAGCCGCCATTGGTGCCGGCAGTGGAAACGAGGATGCCGCCGCGGGTGAGCGTTTGCAGGATCTTGGCAAGCAGTTGTGGCGGGATGTGGTAGGCGTCTGCAATGTCTTTTGCGGACTGAGCGACAGGGTGGCCGGTGACGAGCGCCTGCTCCGCAAGATATTTCAGGGCCATGAGGCCGTAATCCGCTTTTTTGGTCAGTCGCAGCATGCGGTGGGTGCGGGCGCGGACCGCTTGCGCGGAGTTGTGCCAGCTTGTTTAGTGTAGGCCCGCGAGGTGGGACGTGGCAAGGCTGTTTGATAGGGATTATTGAAGAGGCGGCGTTAGGCAGCGGCGGTACGGGCGGCCGGTGTGCTGCTGACGCGCTGGGTGACGATCCAGGCATATTGCGCAGCGGAAAGCGGGGCGACCCAGGCGACGGCGATCAGCAGGCCGTGGCGGACCAGGAGCCAGGGCTGGCGCGGGTAGACGGATTCGACCAGAACGAGGAAGACGGTGGCGACCTGCAGGAGCGTGTTGAGCTTGCCGAGGATGCTGGGGCGAAAGTCGCGCAGGGTATTGGTGGCAAAGAGCAGGGTGGCGATGAGCAGGATGCCGAAGTCACGCGCAAAGACAAGCACGGTCACGTAGCGCGGGACCAGGCCCATGTGGGTGACGGTGAGAAAGAGCGTGCTGAGCAGAAGCTTGTCGGCGATGGGATCGAGGTACTGACCGAGCCGGGTGCTCTGGCCGAGTTTGCGGGCGATGGTGCCGTCCAGAGCGTCGGAGATGCCGGCCAGGATGAAGAGCAGGACGGCGATGCCGTTGTGATGGTCGAGCAGATTGATGACCAGAAAGGGGATGATGAACAGCCGCAGCAGCGTGAGCAGGTTGGGTGCGGCACGGAACTGGAGGAGGAGCGACTTCATGGAGGGCCAAACCGGAGAATAGCGTATTCCGGGGATGCGGAAGTCGAACAAAAACAAGACCCATGTCCAGGATTCCGGACATGGGCACAGAGGTCACCGGTGGGTGGAGGGGATCAGTCGCCGTCCCAGCGCTTGAAGATGAGCGACCCGTTGGTACCGCCGAAGCCGAAGGAGTTGGAAAGCGCGTACCGGACCTGGTGGGCAACGGGGGTATGTGGAACGTAGTTGAGGCGGCACTCCGGGTCGACGTTCTGGAGGTTGACGGTGGGGGGGACGATGCCCTTTTGCATGGCGATGAGGGTGATGCCGGCTTCCAAGCCGCCGGCACCGCCAAGCAGGTGGCCGGTCATGGACTTGGTGGAGGAAACGAGCAGGTCGTGATTGAGTGCACGGTCGCCGAAGACATTTTCCATGGCCTTGGACTCCATGGCGTCGCCGAGGGGCGTCGACGTGGCGTGGGCATTGACATAGTCGATGCTGTCGGGGTGCAGACTGGCGGATTTGAGCGCGTTGACCATGGCACGGCGGCAACCCTCGCCTTCAGGGGCCATGCCGGTCATGTGGAAGGCGTCGGAGCTCATGCCGTAGCCGACGATTTCGCCAAGGATGTTGGCGCCGCGCGCCTGGGCAAACTCAAGCTCTTCCAGGATGAGGATGCCGGCACCTTCACCGATGACAAAGCCGTCACGGTCGCGATCCCAGGGGCGAGAGGCGTGCGTGGGATCGTCGTTACGGGTGCTGAGGGCCTTCATGGCGGCAAAACCGCCCACGCAGAGCGGGGTGATGGTAGCTTCGGCGCCACCGGCGATCATGGCTTCGGCATCGCCGCGCTGAATCGTGCGAAAGGCGTCGCCGATGGCATGAGCGGAGGTGGTGCATGCTGTTGCCGTGGCCTCGTTGGGGCCTTTGGCGTTGTAGCGGATGCTGACGTGGCCAGCGGCGAGATTGACGATAGACGCCGGGATAAAGAACGGGGAGATTTTGCGCGGACCGCCGTTCATCAGGTTGGTGTGCTCGCGCTCGATGATGTCGAAGCCACCGATGCCAGAGCCGATGTGGACGCCGATGCGCTCCGCATTGTCCTCGGTGATGACGAGGCCGGCGTGCTGCATGGCTTCGGCGCTGGCCGCCATGGCGAAATGGATGAAGCGGCCCATTTTGCGGGCTTCCTTCTTGTCCACGAACTGATGAACGTCGAAGTCCTTGACCTCTGCGGCAAAGCGAACGGGGTGACCTTCCAGCTCGAAATGGGTGATTTTGGCCATACCGCTGGTTCCCTTCATCAGGTTGTCCCAGATGACAGGAGCGGTGTTGCCGATGCCACAAATCAGTCCGATGCCGGTGACCACGACGCGTCGCGCCGGGATTGTACGAACCTCTGCCACGGTTTACTTTGCCTTTGCGTGCGCTTCGATGTAGTCGGTGGCGTCCTTCACCGTTTTGATCTTTTCTGCGTCTTCATCGGGAATCTGGAGATCGAAAGCTTCTTCAAACTGCATGACGAGTTCAACGACATCGAGCGAGTCGGCGCCGAGGTCTTCCTGAAAAGAGGCGCCTGGCGTGACTTCCGCCTCGTCTACCTGGAGTTGTTCCACGATGATGCTTTTGACCTTCTCGTCCACTGCTGCCATGTCTATCCGTTCTCCTGAACCTGAATGTGTGTGCCGTGAGCTTGCGCGTAAGACGCCGGGTGCGAAAGGCGTGGCTACGAGCGGGATTGCAGCGGCATTGCTAGCCGCAAGGCACTCAGGCAGTGTACAGGGCATACGGGCGGGAGACTAGTCGCGTGCCGAAACAGAGGCGCGCCGTGGTGTGCATGGCCGCGGGAAGGAAGGCAACGGCGAAGACGATGCGGACGGCGCAGCCTGTTCCGCTGCCCCGACCCCCGTTGCTGGACCGGTGCGCAGGGCCGAAATCAGCGTTTGGATCAGGGTCTACGTTCAGGGTTTAGATCCAGGGTCCAGATCCGGGTCGAGCGGCTTGGAGGCGCGTGCGCTTACCTGGGCGGGACCAGCCTGATTTCAAAGATGGAAGGCCATTGCTTGCCGGTGACGAAGAGGCGGTCATGGGCAGCGTCGTAGGCGATGCCGTTGAGCACAGACTCTGCATTGACGCGCTGGTTGTCGGGCAGAATGCCATGCAGGTCGATCCAGCCGAGGAGCTTTCCATCGCGGGGGGAGATGCGGGCGATGCGGTCGTCGTGCCAGACGTTGGCGTAGATTTCGCCCTTGACGTACTCCAGCTCGTTGAGCTGCTCGATGGGAGCCGGGCCGTTGTGAACGACGATGTGGCGCGTTTCCCGGAACGTGACGGGATCGCGAAAACGGAGCGTGCTGGAGCCGTCGCTGGTGATGATGGAGGTTTTGTCGTGGGTCATGCCCCAGCCCTCGCCGGTGTAGGTGAACTGGCGGATGGGGCGGAAGGTGAAGCGGTCGTAGACGAAGCCGGTGTGGGTTTGCCAGGTCCACTGGTAGAGATTGGGGCCCCAGTCGACAATGCCCTCGCCGAAATATTGCGGCGGGATCTCGTGCTTCTGGACAGGGTTGCCGGTCGAGGGCGCGTCGGCGAGAAGAGCGCTGTGACCTTCAAGGCCGGTGCCCTCGTAGAAGAGGCCGTCGAGGAACAAGAAACCTTCGGTGTAGCTCTGGGTGGAATGCGGGAACTTGTTGACGACCTGGTAGCCGTACACAGGCGGCTTTTGCGCCTGGGTGGAAGCGCGGCCAAGGGTGGCGAGGGACAGGGCGACGAGAGCGAGGCGTCCGGTGTTCACGTCCCTAGCTTAGATGGTCGTGTTCGGATTGGTGAACGGGAGCGGGTGCGCCATGCAGCGGCGGAGATGCACTGGCTGCCCGGCAGAGACAACGCCGCTAGCCGAAGAGGCTGGGTGCTGCTGCCGGCACGGGGAGGCCGGGCTTGCCGTTGTCGCAGCGCGGGCACTTGCGCTGGTGGACGCGGATGCCTTCTTCGCTGTATTCGAAGCCGCAGCCGGGGCGCTGGCACTGGAGGACATAGACGTTCTGGCCGTCCATGCCGCCGTCGATCCAGTCCACGCGACGCAGGACCTTTTGCCGCTGGCGGTTTATCGTGCCGGGGCGGGTGGATTGTGCTTCGGGAAGGATGCGCCTGCTCATGGCTACCTTTGAGGCTACTCCCCGGCGTGGGGAGACGCCAGATGAACCGCGAGCAGCAAGACAAAGGCCATGACCGTGGCCCATGCCGCAACCACATGCGAGCGCTCTGACCGGGCTACCCGATCGCGCCAATCGGCTGGCGGAGCTTCCGGATTCCACTCGAGGGTCGCACTGTTGACGGGCACGGTCCGCACAATACGCAGGACGATCCAAACCAGCAGGGCGGCGACCGCAAGGCAACGCGGCCAGAGCGGCTGCCGATGGATTGCCCAGGCGAGGTCGCCCACGGCAAACAGGAACGAGGGAAAGAAGAGCGCGGGCATAAGGACGCGCAAACGGCGGACCTGCGCCTGCCGCAGCAGGAGCTGCGCCTGTTGCGGCAATGCTGCGGGCGGAGCGCCGATGCCGTGGTGGACGGCGAGCTCGGCACCTGCGAGCAGGCCGAGGAACGTGAGACCAACCAGGACAGCGAGGGATAGATGCACGGCGAGCTCCTGTTCTGACCGAGGACACTGAAGGGAGGACCTCAGCGCGCCCCTGATTCCCTATGATGAAGTCATGCGGTCTGGCGGGATGAATCAAGTATTTGATGTTGCCGTACTGGGTGCGGGCGCGGCGGGCCTGTTGTGCGCGGCGGAGGCGGCAAAACGCGGGCGGCGCGTGGTGCTGATCGACGCGGGCGAGCGGGCCGGGCGGAAGATCCTGATCAGTGGTGGCGGTCGCTGCAACTTTACCAACATGCACTGCACGCCGGCGAACTTTGTGTCGGAGAACCCGCACTTTGCGAAGAGCGCGCTGGCGCGGTACACACCGCAGGACTTTATCGGGCTGGTCCAGAAGTACCGGATTCCATTTCATGAAAAGACGCTGGGGCAGCTGTTTTGCGACGGGTCGGCGCAGGCGATTGTGACGATGCTGGAAGCGGAGTGCCGTGAAGCGGGCGTGGAGACGCGCATGCGCACACAGGTGCTGGGTGGGGGGCAGGGGGGGGCAGTGGTAGTGGCGCCCGGGGGATTGTCGATTCCTAAGATGGGCGCGACGGGGGTGGGGTACGACGTTGCGCGGGAGTTTGGGTTGCGCGTGGTGGAGCCGCGGGCGGCGCTGGTGCCGCTGACCTTCCATGGCGAGGATGCCGAGCGGTGGGCGGACCTGTCGGGGTTGTCGGCGGAGGTGGTGGCTTCAGTCGAAGGGGCCGGGAGTGCGAAGGGCAGGCGGGCCGGACCGGTGTTTCGCGAAAAGATGCTGATTACGCATCGCGGGCTGTCGGGACCGGCGGTGCTGCAGGTGTCGTCGTACTGGCGCTCGGGGGAGAAGGTGCAGTTCGATCTGGTGCCGGAGGCTGAGGTCTTTGCGCCCATGCTGGAGGCGCGCGCGGTGCGGGATGGGAACACGGCATACGGTCTGCTGCGGGAGCGGCTGCCGGCGCGCATGGCCGAGCGCTGGCTGCGGCTGAACCTGCCGGATAACTGGAAAAATGCGTCGATCGCGAAGCTGGAGTCCGCCCTGCATGCGTGGACGGTGCAGCCAGGCGGCGATGAAGGTTTCAGCAAGGCAGAGGTGACCGCGGGTGGTGTGAGCACGGCAGAACTGGACAGCGGAACGATGCAGGCGAAGGCGGTGCCGGGGCTCGCGTTTGTTGGCGAAGTGGTGGACGTGACGGGGCACCTGGGCGGCCACAATTTCCAGTGGGCGTGGGCTAGCGGGGTGGCGGCGGCGCGGGCGCTGTAGTGTCCGTGCCGCATGTCCCTGGGTGCGCCGGGAGCTTTGGGCAGCGCTCAAGCAGAGGGAGGCGCGACCAGCCTGCGTGAGCGGTCGGCCCAGTAGGTGAGAAGCATGCAGGCGATGAGCACAAGGGCAACGGTAAGGCCCGACCATATCCCGACGACACCGTAGGGCGAGGACGGCGTGCGATGAACGGTGAGGCCATGGAAGGCGAGCAGGATGCCGAGCGGCAGACCGATGGCCCAGTAGCCGAGAAGGCTGGCGAACATGGGGACGCGGGTGAGACCCATGCCGCGCAAGGCACCGGTGAGGATGATTTGTGCGGCGTCGAAGATGGCAAAGAGTGCGGCGAGTCGGAGCAGTGGCGGAACCAGAGCGACGATGGCCGCGTCGTGGGTGTAGACCATGGTCAGCGCGCGCGGAATGGCGAGAAACAGGGTGGCCGTGCAGACCATGAAGCCGATGCCCAACGCGAGTGCAAGCACAGCGGCGCGGCGAGCCCTGGCGGGATTGCCCGCGCCCAGTGCGTGGCCGACAGAAACTGCCGCCGCCGCGGAAATGCCAAGGGGCACCATGTAGGCCATTGCGCCGTAATTGAGCGCAATCTGGTGCGCGGCGAGGGCGTGCGTGCCGATGCGGCCAGCCAGGATATCGGTGACGGCAAACGCACCAACTTCCAGCAGGAGTTGAAAGGCGATGGGCAGGCCAAGCCGCAGGAGCTGGCGAATCTGGCGGAGGCGTGGTGGGGCCCAGTGCGCGAAGAGCGGGTGGCCGCGGCGGCGCTCGTGGTGCCAGGCAAAGCCGAGAAGCAGGAGCGCCATGAGAACGCGCGACAGGACGGTGGACAGCGCGGAGCCGCGCACGCCCATGGCGGGCAGGCCGAGCTTGCCGTTGATGAGCACGTAGTTGGCGCCCCAGTTCGTCAGGTTGGCAAAGACAAAGGTGAGCGTGATGACACGGACCTGGCCGACGGCCTGCAGGTAGCGGCGCGCGGCGGCGTAGAGCAACAGGGGAAGCGTTCCCCAGAGCAGAACGCGCAGATAGCCGGCGGAAGGTGCGACGAGCTCCGGCTGGACGCCAAGATGGCCGGTGCCTGCGGCCAGCGCGAAGAGCAGCGCCATGAGCAGGGGCGAAGCAGCGAGCGCGACGTAGATGCCCTGCGCGAGCCAGCGATGGCAGCCGTCGAAATCGCCTTCTCCGTGGCTGCGAGCGATGACGGTATCGAGACCGAGCAGGAGACCGAGGCCGAACAGCGAGGGAGCGTAATAGAGTGCGTTGCCAAGGGCGACGGCACCGATGGCAGCCGGGCCGAGGCGGCCAACCATGATGATGTCGACGACGCCCTGGAGCATCCAGCCAAGTTCTGCGAGTGCGACGGGGAGGGCAAGCCGCACCATGACGGGCAGCTCCGCCAGGTAGGCCGGAAGCTCTGCCCGGAAGGCCGCCAGCGCTGGCCGATGCGGTGGCGGGTTGGCTTGGGGCATGTCTGGATGGTACCTGCCAGGGGCCAGCCGACAGGCCGGTGAAAGGCCGGCTGTTACAAAGCCTTCCGCTTTGTGCGCGGCATGGGTGTGGGTGGGCGCGGATGGTGTTTCACCGGATCATGCTGGCACAGCGGGCGGACCTTGCTGCCTGCCGGGCCGGGCAGGGAGAAGGCAGGAGCGGTGACCGCAACCCTAGAGAGAGCGGGCCATGACGAGGTCGTGGTGCGTGGTGCTGCCCACGGTAAACAGGCGCTCGCCGACGGTGGTGAAGCCGGCTTTTTCGTAGAAGCGAATGGCGTCGAAGTTTTTGCCGTAGACGCCGAGCAGGAGGCGACGGAAACCCTGTTGCGTGGCGCTGGCAATGGCCTGCTGCATGAGGGCGCGGCCGATGCCGGTGCCCTGAAAGCGATAGAGCAGGTAGATGCGGCGAAGCTCATAGTCCGCGGGTGTGAGATCGGGCAGGGGAAGGTCGGGCAATGTGCACACGGCGTACCCGGCGGGGGCGTTGCCGGGCGTCATTTCAGCGACCCACGTGCGGTTTTCCGGCGCGGCAAGATAGCGTTGGTAGGCAGCCTGGGAGTGGTTTTTCTCACAATGGGCAAGGATGTCCGCGACGTCGAGGGTGTCGGCGAAGGCTTCGAGAAAGCTGGCTCCGCCCACCAGGGAGAGCATGGCCTCATCGCCGGGCTGGCAGTCGCGGAGGCGAAAGCTGGGCATAGACAGACAGCATACCAACGAGCCGGTCGTGGGTTGTGGAGGCCGGTGGGTTGCGCAGGCCGGGTGGTTTTGCGAGGCCGCACCGGGGGCGCGTGGTCTGGAGCGCGTGGTCGGGCGCGCACGGGTCGGGCGCTACCGCGAGACGCACAGCGGGCAGGCGCGGTTGCGGTACGGTGAGCGTTGGCAAGCACGGCTGCCGGGTTCGCGGGAACGGCCGGGTAGACCGGCATGGCTGTGTGGGCATCCATTGGAGGCATGAGCATGAAACGCAAGGACGTGGAGCCACAGCGCGTGCAACCACAGCGCGTGGAACGACAGCAGAAAGAGCCACAGCAGAAGGACCGCACCGCCGCGGCGCCACCGCAGGAGGAGGCCAGCGATGCCGCAGCGCCGGGCATGAGCGAACCGGACGCGGCTCGCATCCCTGTTGAGGCCAAGGAGAAGACCGCGGCGGCGGCGAAGGCAACGGTGCGCGGCAAAAAGGCGATCTCCGGGAAAGCCGCAGCGCGGGCCGGGAACACACCGGCTGACGAGGAGCGCGCGGCGCGCGAGAAGGCCGCGGGAGCGGCGCTTTCGTCGGAACTGCCGGAGGCGTTGCGCGTGCTTGCGGGCAACGATCGGGTGACCGTGCGACGGGATGGTGCACCGGCGGCGACGGGCAAGACGGTAGTGTATTGGATGCAGCGGGCTGAGCGTGGTGTCGACAACCATGCGCTGGACTGCGCCATTGCGGTGGGCAACGCGCTTGGGCTGCCCGTGGTGGTTTACTTTGCCGGGGTCAGTAATTTTCCGCATGCGAACCTGCGCCACTACGTGTTTTTGAACCAGGGTCTGCGGGATGTGGAGCAGGACCTGGCAACGCGCAACGTAAGTTTTGTGTTGCGGAATGCGCCGCGTGAAGACTGGCTGACAATGTTCGAGGACGCCGAAGCGGCCATCGTGATTGGCGATGAGAACCCGATGCGTGTGCCGGAGGGATGGCGGCAGCATGTGGCGAAGAACATCCGTGTGCCCTTTTGGACGGTGGATGCCGATGTGATTGTGCCGACAAAGCGCTTCGACAAGGCCCAGTATGCGGCGTACACGATGCGGCCACGGCTGTGGAAGATGTTGCCGGAGTACCTGGAAGCGTACGAGAACCCGAAGGCACTGCACGCGTGGAAGAAGCCCAGGGGCTTTGTGGCGGATGACCCGGCGGGCGACATGACCGCGGGATGGAAGGACCTGGACCGGAGTGTGGGCGCAGTGCCGGAGCTGGTGGGCGGAGCGCATGCGGCAGAGGCCCGGCTGAAGCTGTTCGCAGACAAGATGCTGGGCGCCTATGCCGAGACGCGGAATCATCCGGAGACGGATGGAACGTCGATCCTGAGCCCGTACCTGCACTACGGGCATATCAGCCCGATCCGCATTTTGCTGACGCTGGAAGAGGCGGTGGCGAACGACAAGTCGCTGCGGGAGAGTGCGGACAGCTTTCTGGACGAGATGGTGACGTGGCGCGAGCTGTGCGTGAACTATGTGAAATACAACGCGCATTATGACGACCCGGAATGCGCGGAGCCGTGGGCGGTGACCACCGTGGAAAAGCATGCGCAGGACGTGCGGGAAACGACCTACACGGTGGCAGAGATGGAGGCCTGCGCAACAGAGGACGCGTTATGGAACGCGGCGCAGCGGCAGGGCATTCGGCATGGATGGATGCACAACTTTATGCGGATGTACTGGGCAAAAAAGATTCTGGAGTGGTCGCCCAGTAACCGGGAAGCCATGCAGACGGCGATTTACCTGAACGACAAATACTTTATCGACGGGCGCGATCCGGGCGGATATGGCGGGATTGCGTGGGCGATGTATGGGAAATTCGACCGGCCGTGGGGAGAGCGGAAGGTGTTTGGAAAGATCCGCTACATGAGCGGCGCAAGTACGGGGAAGAAGTTTAATTCGAAGCTGTACATGGCGCAGCAACCGCCCCTGAACGACAGCAGTACAGCGGCGGCGGCTCCCGCGGCGGCACAGCCGAAGCCCGGCGTGCAACGGGCCAATGGCAGACAGGCTGGGAGCGGCGGGCCTAGATGAGCTGAAATCCCAGATAGCCGTTTACAACGCTGGCGACGGCGCGCAATGCAAGGTCGATAGCGGTTTGCGCCGCGATGGCGGCGATGCCCGCCTGCGTATCCATCGCGGTCCGGGCGGCGAGTTTGGCCTGGTCCAGCAGGTCAGTCGCGTCCTGCGGGGTGATGGTTTGATTTTCGCGCGCGATGCCGATCTGTCGGATGAGTTCTGCAATGGCGGTAAGCTCGTTTGCCGCCGTGCTGTGCGCCTCTTTGCCGTAGGAGGCCAGGGCCCCGGCGGCGGCTTGCACCATCGCTTCGACCATTGCGTGCAGATCCAGATTCATGACGAGGCCCCTGACGGTTACGGCTGGATGGCCGGTGCGAGTGCGGAGGTGGACGGAGCGGGGCCGGATTTGAGAGCGAGCTCGAGGGCGAAGAAGGAGCGGAACTGGCTCTCAAAGGCGGACCGCTCCAGAGCGAGGAGCGCTGGATTGAGCGTGCCATCCCGCTGGTGTGTGGCCTGCAGCTTCTCGACGCCGGCAAGGATGTTGGCAATCTGGTCGGCAACGGCGTGACCCCGAGGGGTGGCCTGCGCGCGGGTAAGCAGCGTGCGCAGGGTGGGTTCGGTGCGCTGGTAGAAGGCCTTGCTGGCGTTGTAGCTGGCAGCGTCCGTGCCGGCGGCAAACTGAAGATCGGTGAAGAAGACCTCGGTTTGCTGCTGCACCTGCGTCATGGTGCTGTCGAGGGTCGCGTCGTAGGGGGCGATGACACGGAGCGCACACCCAGCCAACGGCAGGCACATGGCAAGAAGCAGGAACGCGGCACGGTGCGATCGTTGGAGCATCGGCAGTACCATAGCGATTCCCGGCGGCAATAGCGAGAGAAAAATGCGACATGCGGGTCAGCAAAGGAGCGCTGCGATACTGGAGCGGTGAGACAGGTATTGATTACGGGAGTGGCGGGATTTATCGGGTCGCACCTTGCGGACGCCTGTTTGCGCCGCGGGGATGCGGTACGCGGGCTGGACAACTTTGCGACGGGGCGGCGAGAGAACCTTGCAGGCATGGAGGACGCGCTGCAGTTGGTGGAGGCGTCGCTGCTGGAGGTGGATGCGCTGGAGAAGGCCTGCGCGGGCGTGGATGTGATCTTCCACGAAGCCGCGCTGCCGAGTGTGCCGCGCAGCGTCAAGGATCCGCGGACGTCGCACGTGGCGAACGTCGATGGAACCTTTAACCTGCTGGAGGCGGCGCGCGCGGCGGGGGTCAAGCGTGTGGTGTATGCGGCATCGAGCAGCGCATATGGCAACCAGCCGGGGCTGCCGCGGGTGGAGACGATGAAGCCCGAGCCGATTGCGCCGTACCCGGTGCAGAAGCTGACGGGCGAACTGTACATGCAGAGCTACTGGCGGGTGTATGGCATGGAGACTGTGTCCCTGCGGTACTTCAACATCTTTGGGCCGCGACAGGTGCCGGACTCGCCCTACAGCGGCGTGATGGCGAAGTGGATTCTGCAGCGCATGCGAGGCGAGCAGCCGGTGATCTTTGGCGACGGCGAGCAGGGGCGAGACTTTACCTATGTGGACAATGCCGTAAGCGCGAACCTGCTTGCGAGCGAGGCACCGGCGGAGAGGGTCGCGGGGCGTGTGTTCAACGTTGCGTGCGGTGGGCGACATACGTTGAATGCCGTGGATACCGTGCTGCGCGAACTGATGGGTGGCGGCGCACCGGCGCTGCATGCAGAGGCACGGCTAGGAGATGTGAAGGACTCCGAAGCCAGTATCGACGCGGCATTTGAGGCATTTGGGTATAGGGTGGGCGTGGGCCTGGAGGAAGGTTTGCGGCGTACGGTCGCGTGGTACCGGGAGAACCATGGCAGCCAATAGTGTTGTGGGGTCGGCCGGAGTGAATCTTCCCGCGAAACAAAGGCGTCTATAGCGGTAAGTCTTTCGCAGGAGCGCGGTTGCGACGGGCTCGCGACGCGCAGCACAGACACGACGCAGGACGTGCAGGAGAGCGACACGATGAGGCCCATGCAAGACCACGGGAGACCATTGCCCCCCGGTACCCTGCGCGCAACACCGACGCTGGAAGCGCAACGTGTTGTTGCCGAAGCACCGCGTACCCTGGCGGATTGGCAGGACCTGGTGCGACGACGCGAGGCAAAGGTCGGCATCATCGGCCTAGGGTATGTGGGCCTGCCGCTGACGCTGCTGTTTGCGGGTGAGGGCTTTCAGGTAACCGGCTTTGACGTGGATGTGGAGAAGGTGGAAACGCTGAACGCGGGGGAGAGCTACCTGTGGCGCATTGAGCCGGAGCACATTGCGGGCGCACAGAAAAAGGGCTTTACCGCGACGACCGAATTTGCGTCGATTGCGGAGATGGATGCCGTGCTGATCTGCGTGCCGACACCGCTGAGTGAACACCATGAGCCGGACCTGAGTTACGTGGAGGCGACGGTTCGAGCCATTGCGCCGTATACGCGCGAGGGGCAACTGATTGTGCTGGAGAGTACGACCTACCCGGGCACGACCGAAGACATCCTGGTGCGGCAGTTGATGGAAAGCGGCGCGGCGCGCGGGGTAACGGTGCAGATTGCGCCGCCTTCCGGGCAGGTTTCCGGGCGGGCGGAAGACTTGCTGATCGATGGCTTGCTGATTGCGTTTTCGCCGGAGCGTGAAGACCCGGGCAACATGATTACGCCGCGGCGCAGCATTCCCAAGGTGGTGGGCGGGATGGATGAGGCGGCAACAGGCGCGGCATGCGCGCTGTATGGCGCCATCTTCGACCGCACCGTACCGGTAAGCTCACCGGCGACGGCGGAGATGACAAAGCTGCTGGAGAACATCTACCGGTCGGTGAACATCGCGCTGGTGAATGAGCTGAAGCAGCTGTGCATGCACATGGGCATCGATATCTACGAGGTGATCGACGCGGCGGCGACGAAGCCGTTTGGTTTCCAGGCGTTCTATCCGGGGCCGGGCATTGGAGGCCACTGCATCCCGATCGATCCGTTTTACCTGACGTGGAAGGCGAAGGAATTTGGATTTACCACCCGGTTCATCCAGCTTGCGGGGGAGATCAACGAGGCGATGCCGGGCTTTATTGTGCAGCAGGTGGCGGCGGCGTTGAATCGCAACAAGACTGCCATGAACGGCGCCAAGGTGCTGGTACTGGGTGTTGCGTACAAGCCGGACGTGGACGATCTGCGCGAGTCGCCCTCGCTGGTGCTGATGGAGCAGATGCAGGCGCTGGGCTGTGATGTGCGGTTCAACGACCCGTTCTTTCCGTTTGTGGGCAAGGGGCGCAAATATTTTTTGAACATGCATTCGACGCCGCTGGATGATTTAGCCCAGTACGATTGCGTGTTGATCGCGACGAACCACTCCAGTTATGAGTTTGAACGGATTGTTGCGGAGTCGCGGCTGGTGGTAGATTCGAGGAACGCAACGCGGGACATCGTTTCAGACAAGATTGTGCGCTGCTAGCGAGCAGTTTTTTGTTGGAACGTTCTGCGGCGGAAGCGACCCTGAGAGTCGCAACGGTTGTGCCACGCTGAGGTTTTTCTTAACCAGGCAACTCTAGAGCGGACGCCGGATTGCATCAGCGCACGGGGTGCGCTTGCAGCGGCACCTGGTTTGGCTTGGCCCAGCTTCGATACCAACTCGGATGGCGGCACTGCAGCGTAGCGCGGCGGCGGGGAGTCCGTGTGGTGCTGGCCGTCGCAACGACGTTGCTGCCGCTACACCTGAGCGGGCTTGAACAGGCGGAGCGTGCGGCGAGCACTGCCACGGGTACGGCCGCAAGCCTCTCTGCAAGTGCTGCCGCAAATGGCGCCGCGGCGGAAGCGGCGGACAGCACAGGGGCTGCAGCGCGGGACGGAGCAACACAAGCGGCGGTGACGCAGCAGACAGCAACACAGGCGGCGGTACAGCAGGCGGCAGCACAGCGGCGGGCGGCGCGGTTTGCGCGGGGCCGGGTAGTTCCCCCGGCATCGGCAAACAATCGGCAGAACTTCGGCGCAGCGGCATTGCAGGCGGCCCGCCTGCACCATGCGGGCATGGCGAACGAGGCTGCCCGGCGCGCCACGGATGCCGCGCGGGTGGGGGCGGAGCTTGCCGGTTCCGGACCAACGGCGAATGCCACTTCCCTGTCCACGGCGTGGCAGGCGGTGGGTCCGATGCAGGTGTCGACCGCCATGTATGGGCTGGTGACGGGACGAGTGACAGCGGTTGCCATTGATCCCGCGGACACCACCGGCAACACCGTGTACCTGGGCACAACGGGCGGCGGTGTGTGGAAGAGTACAAACGCGAATGGCGCGGCGAGTTCGGTGTCATTTACCCCGCTGACGGATACGCTGCAGGTGTTTTCGCCCAATGCGGCATCGAGCGCCACCACGTCGATTTCCATCGGCGCGATGAGCGTGCAACCGGGTGGAACGGGTGTGCTGCTGGCGGGGACGGGCGACCCGAACGACGCAACCGACAGCTACTACGGCGAGGGTATTCTGCGGTCCGCCGACGGTGGGACAACGTGGACGCTGGTGCAGCAATCGAATGACGGCGCGGCGGGGAATCACTCGTTCCAGGGCGAGGGCTTTGCCGGCTTTGCGTGGAGCACGACGAATACGGGCCTGGTCGTGGCGGCGGTGTCGTCCTCGGCCGAGGATGCATTTGTGGGCGGGAGCCTTGCGGGTGCGAGCGCCCGGGGACTGTACTTCAGCACCGATGCCGGTGTCACGTGGCAGATGGCGACGATCCGGGACGGGGCGCAGACGGTGCAGTCGCCGGCGGACAACTTCAGCGCGGCGTACCAGGGGAATGCCGCCACCGCCGTGACGTGGAACCCGGTGCGGCGGACATTTGTGGCGGCGGTTCGGTTCCACGGATATTACGAATCGACCGACGGCCAAACGTGGACAAGGGAGGCGGTACAGCCAGGTGCGAGCCTGACTGCGGCCGCCTGCCCAGCGCGGCCGGGCACAACGGGACTGACGAACTGCCCGATCTTTCGTGGTGCGGTCGCGGCGCAACCCGTTTCCGGAGATATGTTTGCGCTGACCGTCGATGGAAACAACAACGACGTCGGGCTGTACCAGGACCTGTGCACCAATACCGGGTCGGCGTGCGCGAGCGGAACGGTGCTGTGGGCGGGCAAGCTGAACAGTACGCCGCTGGAGAACGGCTCCGGCGCCATTGCGCAGGGCGACTACAACCTGGCGCTAAGCGTGGTGCCAGCAGCAACAGCACGCAGCATGACGGACACGCTGGTGTTTGCCGGTGTGGGCGATCTGTTCCGCTGCACACTTTCAGACGTCGGCGGATGCAGCCTGCGCAACACCACAAACGCCACCACGGGCTGCGCGGCGCCAGCCAAGGTCGCGCCCTACCAGCATGCGATTGCGTACCAGGTAAACCTGGCGGATACGGCGGCGCCGCTGCTATTTTTTGGCAACGACGGCGGCCTCTGGCGGTCGAGCGATGGAGTAAACCAGCAGGCAACGTCCTGCAGCGCGGACGATGCCACCCACTTTGACAACCTGAATGGCGCGCTTGGGTCGCTGGCCGAGGTTGACGGCCTGAGCACGCACCCAACGGACGGTGGCATTGGCCTGGTGGCGCTGGGGGCACTGGGGAGCGCGGCTTCGACAACGTCGTCGTCGACCGGTGCGTTCCAGAGCGTGTGGGCGCAGATGGGTACGGGCGAGAGCGGCAACGTGGCGATTGACCAGGCAAACCCGGCAAACTGGCTGTTGCAGTCGGGCGCGGGAGTATCGCTGTATCTCTGCACCAAGGGCGCGGCCTGCACGGCCGCGGACTTTACCGGACCGCCCGCGATTGGGGTGACGCAGGTCAACGGCGATGCGGAACTTGCGGATGCGCCGGTTTTGCTGGATCCGGCGCTGAACACGAACGTGATCGTGGGCACCTGCCGTGTGTATCGAGGGCCGACGACGGGTGGCACAAGCTGGTCGAGCGCAAACGAGCTGAGCACGCCGTTGTCCGGTCCTGCCGGCGCGGTGTGCGGGGGGACAAACGGGCTGATCCGGTCCATTGGCGCCGGTGGCCAGACAGTGTTGACCAGCAACGCCGCGACCAGCGGATCGCCTGTGCTGTACGCCGGCCTGGCGGGGACCAACGACGGCGGCAGCAACGCCTTTGGCGGACACTTTTACAAAACGACCCAGGGAAACCTGGCCAGCGGTGCCACGCCATGGACCGACGTGACGGCGGGCACGGTGACGAACGACACCGCAAACGTAGGCCGGTTCAATCCCGGCGGGTTCGATGTCTCGGGCATTTCGCTGGATCCAAACGATCCGACCGGGCGAACGGTGTATGCGACGATCATGGGATTCAACTCCCCCACGGTGTACCGATCGACCGATGGTGCGGCGAGTTGGGTGAGCGTGACGGCAAACCTGCCAAACGCGCCGGCAAACGCGGTCGTTGTGGATCCGAATGACAGCAATGTGGTGTACGTGGCCATGGACACCGGCGTATACGTGACGACTAATGTTATGGCCTGCGCCACCGCAAACGCGCAGTGCTGGAGCATTTATGGCACGGCGTTGCCGAACGCGCCGGTGACGAAGCTCGTGGCGTCCGTGGCATTTGCCCTGCCGGGCAGCGCCGGCGTCGGGGTGCTGCGGGCGGGCACCTATGGGCGAGGCATCTGGCAGATCCCACTGATCACGGCGGGCCAGTCCGCGCGGCCAGTCGCAACCGTGTCCCCGACATCGCTGAGCTTTGGCACGCAAACAGTAGGAACAACGAGCGCAGCGCAGACCGTGACGGTGACCAACACGGGGAATGCCGCGCTGGCCGTGTCACGCGTGAGTGCGAGCACAGGCTGGGTGGAGACGGACGTGTGTGCCGGCGTGATGGTGGCCCCGGGCGCGACCTGCACCGTGCAGGTGCTGTTTGCACCTTCCACGGCGGGCGCGCAGACGGGGACGCTGCAGGTGTATGGCAATGTGCTGGGCGGCTACGCGTCTGTCGCTTTGACCGGCAACGGGACAGGCATGGCGACGGTGCTGCTGTCCCCGGCGTCGGTGACCTTTGCCGACACCGTGGTGAAGGCAAATTCGGCAGCACAGACCGTCACCGTGACCAACAACGGCAGTCTGGCGGCAACGCTGCAGATGCCAATGGTGACGGGAGACTTTCAGCTTGCCGCCAGCACCTGCGCCTCAACCCTGGCGCCGGCCGCAAGCTGCGCGCTGAGTGTAACGTTTGCGCCAACGGCATCCGGCCTGAGGACAGGATTACTGCAGGTCATCGACAACACCGGAACACACACGGTTCCGCTGAGCGGCAACGGCATCGCCGGCGTGCTGACCGCGTCGCCGACGGCCCTGCAGTTTGCGGACACGCCAGTGCACCAGGCAAGCGCGAGCAAGACGATTGCCGTCCTGAACAACGGCAACGGACCGTTGCAGCTTGGAAGCCTGACAGTAAGCGGCGACTTTACCGAGAGTGACAGTTGTGCAAACACGACGCTTGCCGCCGGCAGGAGTTGCAACATTACAGTGACGTTTGTGCCGACGTCGGCCGGCACGCGTACGGGAACCATGGTGATTGCGTCGAATGCAAACGGCACTGCCGGCAGCACGACGACCATTGCCTTGAGCGGTAACGGGCAGGGTGCATTCGACGTGGTCCTGACACCCGTCATGCTGGACTTTGGGACGGCGTTTGTGTCTGCAACAACGGCGGTCCAGAACATCTCCATCTCGAACACTGGCGTGAGTATCGGCAAGCTCGGCGCAGCCACCGTGTCGGGAGACTTTGTGCTGAAGGCGAATACCTGCGGCGCGACGCTTGCCAGCCAGACCGGCTGCACGGTTTCGATCGCGTTTGCGCCGACGGCGACCGGCACACGGACGGGCACGTTCTCGCTTACCGACGATGACGGCGTACAAACCGCGGTGCTGACCGGTGTAGGAACGGCTGCGGCGACGGACACACTGACGCCGTTGTCCCTGAGCTTTGGACCGACCGTGGTGAGTACAAGCAGCACACCACAAACGGTCTCGCTGACGAACAACGGCGACGTTGCCTTGACGCTGGTTGCGGCGAAGATTACGGCGGGCGACTTTAGCGCGGTAAATGGCTGTGGGCCATCGTTGCCGGCGCATAGCTCCTGCGGTATTTCGGTGGTGTTTTCTCCGAAAGCGGTGGGGTCGCTGACGGGCACACTGGAGGTGGACGACGTGCAGCGAGCACAGCTTGTGCCGCTTACCGGAACATCGACGGCGGGTGTGGGTGTGTCCGTGTCGCCGACGAGCCTGAGCTTTGCTGCAACGGGTGTCGGAAATGCGACGAGTGCGCAATCCGTCACGCTGACGAACAATGGAACCAGCCCACTGACCCTCTCGGGAGTGACGGTCAGCGGCGATTTCGGCCTGATTGCGGGTAACAGCGGAGGAGGCTGTGCTCTTGGGGTGACCCTCCCTGTGCAGGCAAGCTGCACGTTGCAGGTGGCGTTCGCGCCCAGGTCTGCCGGCGCGCGTACCGGGACCTTAAGCCTGACCAGCAACGCTCCAGCACAGACTGTGATGCTGGGTGGCCAGGGCATTGATTTCAGCTTTGCATCAAATGGGCCGGCAAGCGTGACCGTGGTGAGTGGCAAGAGCGCCACCTTTCCGCTCCTACTCACACCGGCAGTCAGTAGTTCCCTGCCGGTGACGTACACGTGTACGGGCGCACCCACCAATGCGAAGTGCACGGTCACCTCGCAGTATGGTGACCTTTCCGCAACGAGCACGGTCAGTGCTGTGATTCAGACAGGCATTACCATCGCGGTGATTCGTCCAGAGGACCGCCCGCGCATTGGCGAACAGCCAAAGGCTGGCTCGGACCTGCTGGGGAAGGTATGGTGGGCGTTGCTGCTGCCTTTGGGACTTGCAGGGGTGGCGCACCGACGTGGCGGATTGCAGCAATTCAGCTGCCTGCTTGCGCTGTTGCTGGTGTTCGTTTTTGGGAGCGGCTGTGGCTCCGGACGAAAGACGGCGGATGCTGGAACAGGAATCGGAACTGGAGGGGGTTCCGGTGGTTCAACCGCTACGACACCGACCGGATCCTACAACGTGGTGGTAAGCGTGACGGGTGCCGGTCTGACCAGACAGGTGCCACTCACGCTGATCGTGACGGCGCAATAGGAGCGGCACCGATGGACCTGTGGCGCGCCGAGTACGGCCGTCGTGGTCCTGGTCAGCTTCGTACCCTTGCTGATACGTGGCGCTAACGATCGGAGGAGGAAGGGAGACTGGACAAGATCCCGTCAGCGTCCCCGGGTGCAGAAGCTGATGCGTCCCCTGCCGTGCCCCTGAGGCAACTCTGCAGACGGAATTTGCGGATAGAACTTGCGATTGCTTTGCGGGAAGGCCCAATCCATTTAAATGAACGAGCGATGTCGTCGCGTCGTCTCGTGTCCTCCGGGACAGAACACCGGCGAAAGGAACAAGAGAAACGGCGCAGCCGAAGCTGCGCCGGAGCAGGTGATGGTTCGGCCTGGTTTTACCACTGACCCCATGCGCGTGAGATGTAGTCGCTCATGCTCATAAACACAAGGATTAGAAAAGTAAAGAAGCCGGAGGCGACGGTTAGCTTTACCAAGCGCGAACTGTACTTTACGTGCATAAAGAACAGGACCACGAACACCGCCTTGGTGCAGGCGATTGCGATGGCGATGGGTGCATTGAGCCGGCCGAGTGGAATGTATGCAGCGCCGACCGTGAGCAGTGTCCCAATCAGGAGAACGCCAAAGATGGCGAGGTACATGACCGGGCTGACAATGTGGTGCGCGACGTGTTCCGGATTATTGACATTGGGCGCATCGATCGCGTTCAGGTTCTCTCCGGAAGCAGTCACCGGGATCAAATTGTGCTCGGTGGCCTGGTCGCCATTTCGGTTGCTGGTGTAATCGCTCATAGCCTGCCTGTGCGGTGATGGATGCCTGAGATGGAGCACCCACGTTGCGGGTGAGATCCGAATTAGTGGCGATTGATAAGGTAAAGCAGCGGAAAGAGGAAGATCCAGACGATGTCTACAAAGTGCCAGTACAGGCCAAAGTTTTCAATGGGCTGGACGTATCCACCCGTATAGAGGCCACTTCGAGACTTGTAGAGCAGGACGAAAAGGATGGCGATGCCGATGATCATGTGCACGGCATGGACGCCGGTCATGGCAAAGTACAAGCTAAAAAAGATCTGTGTCCGTTCCGCCATGTCGACTGGAAGCGCTTTTTCCTTGCTGCCGGCCGGAGGATTGACGAAGTCACGGATATCGAAGTTGGCGCCAGGGACGTGATGCTCCTCAAACTTCTGACCGTACTCGATGGACTTGATGCCCAGAAAGACGAAACCGAGCAGGATCGTGAGACCGAGGAAGACCTGCAGCAGTTTCTTATTGCGGACTTCTGCCGACCAGACGCCCATGGCCATGGTGAAGGAAGAGCTGATGAGAACAATCGTGTTGATAAGGCCGAGCGGCATCGAAATGGTGTTGGACGCAGACACAAAGGCGTCGTAATACCAGTTACGGTAGAGCAGGTAGGCCATGAACAGGCCACCGAAGAACATGATTTCTGTCAGAAGAAACAACCACATACCAAAACTGGCTGCTTCCCTCTGCTGCTCCGCTGTTTCAAAATGATGCTTTTGATAAAAAGGATGGTCGTGCACCCCGAGGGAGGGTTCGACCGATGGCTCCGGCGGATGCGTCAGTTCGGATATGGCCGTACTTACCGACATTAGGTCTGTTCCTTTTCAGGTCCCACAAGGATAGGCAGGGAACCATCCACTACGAGTTATACAGGTTTGCAGAAACAGGACAAAACTGAAATTGTGCGGTCGAAGATAGAAACCCTCCCACCGCACAATTTCAACAACAGTTTAGGCGATGACGGTATGGCGTTCCCGCTCCGTCTTGTGAGCCAACCACTCATAATCGTACGCTTCCTGTTCCACGATTGGGGTTATTAGGAAGTTCTCGGTCAGCGGGGGCGACTGAATCTGCCACTCAAGACCAGTTGCCTGCCAAGGGTTATTCCCAGCAATGGCACCATACTTCAACGACCATCCGAGGTAGAGGAGCGGCAGCAGGTAGCCAACGCCGAGAATGGTTGCGCCTGCAGTGGAGAGCACATTGAGGACCTGGAACTCTGCCGGATACGCATGATAGCGGCGTGGCATGCCCAGGTAGCCGACGACAAACTGCGGGAAGAAGGTGAGGATGAATCCAATAAAGGTAACGATTGCGGCAAGCTTTGACACGGATTCCGGATACATGCGGCCGGTCATCTTGGGCCACCAGAAGTGGATACCCGCGAGGAACGCCATGAGCATGCCGCCCACCATCACGAAGTGAAAGTGCGCCACGATGAAGTATGTCTCGGTAAGGTGGATGTCCATGCCGAGCGAGCCCAGGAAGACGCCGGTCAGACCGCCAATGGTGAACAGGCCGATAAAGCCAAAGGCGTAAAGCATGGGCGTTTCAAAGGTGATGGAACCCTTTTGCAGCGTAAATGCCCAATTGAAGATCTTGATTGCGGAGGGTACCGCAACCAGCATGGTGAGCAGGCTGAATACAAGGACGGAGTAGTTGGAAACACCCATGATGAACATGTGGTGGGCCCAGACAAAGAATCCGAACAGTGCGATCGCAACGGAGGAGAAAGCGACTGCCGTGTACCCAAATACCCGCTTGCGGCTGAAGGTGGAGATGACTTCTGAGATGACGCCGAACCCAGGCAGAATCATGATGTAAACGGCCGGGTGAGAGTAAAACCAGAACAGATGCTGGAACAATAGCGGATCGCCACCCTTGGCTGGATCAAACACGCCAATGCCTACCAGCCGCTCAAGTGCAACAAGCGTGAGTGCGATGGCGAGTACGGGGGTACCCAGAACCATCATGATGGCTGCGGCATAGTTCGACCAGACAAAGAGGGGCATCTTGAACCAAGTCATGCCCGGCGCACGCATGCGGTGGACGGTCACGATGAAGTTCAACCCGGTAAAGATGGAGGAGAAGCCAGCAATAAAGATGGCTGTTGCCGTCGTAATGACGTGCGTATTGAGGTAATGCGTCGACAGCGGGGTGGTGAATGTCCAGCCCGTGTCCACACCGCCGAGAACCAGCGATGCTAGAACAAAGGTGCCGCCGATCAGGTAAAGGTACCAGCTGAGCAAATTGATCTTCGGAAAGGCAAGATCCTTGGCACCGATCATGATCGGGATCAAGAAGTTGCCAAGCGTTGCCGGTACCGACGGGACCAGGAACAAGAAGATCATGATGATGCCGTGCATCGTGAACATCTTGTTATACGTGTCCGCGGCCATCAGATCGCCGGCCGGCGTGAGCAGTTCAAGCCGGATCATGCCTGCAAAAAAGCCACCTAGAAAGAAAAAGAAGGTGATGGAAACCAGGTAAAGCATGGCGATGCGTTTGTGGTCACCGGTCAAGAGCCACGACAACAGGCCATGTTCATTGTTCAGATAGTTCCGCTTGGGTAGCGTCGCTGTGCTCTGATCGGGCAGGGAGACGATCGTGCTCATGGCTTCACCGTTTCGGTCGAGGTTGGCGCTGCATCACTGGAGGATGTGGTAACCAGCGTCTGCTGGTTGCGGTAGTTGCTCTTCAGGGTCTTAATGTATTCGACGAGGTCGATGAGACCCTCTTCCGACACCTGGCCCTGGTACGTAGGCATAATGGGCTTATATCCGGCAGGAACGTGCTGTGACGGGTTAAGGATAGTGTCGCGCAACCAGCCGCTGGTGGCAATCTGCGTTGAACCGTCATCCATGGTGATCTTCGCGCCATAGACACCGGAGAGATTTGGTCCCCGTGCTGCTGCGGTTCCGTTGTGGCAGCTATTGCAACCCAGCGAGCTGAAGACACGCTCTCCATTCTGCGCCAGGCTCATACCGCTGGTGGACTGCTCCGTCCACTTCTGGTAATCCTCAGGAGTCATGGCAACGATTTCACCGATCATACCGCTGTGCAGGGTGCCGCAGTACTGAGTGCAGAACAGGTGGTACGTGCCGGCCTGGGTTGCATTGAACCAGACGGTGCTGTAGCGGCCGGGGATGACTTCCCGCTTGACGCGGAATGCCGGGATGGAATACGAGTGGAACACATCCTGCGAGATCATAGTGAGCTGGACGGGCTGGCCGATGGGTACGTGGAGTGCGTTGATTTCGTGCTGGCCGCCAGGGTGCTCTGCCTTCCACATCCACTGTTTGCCAACAATGTAGATCTGCATTGCGTTCGCAGGTGGATTGTAGATGCGGAAATACAGCCAGGCGCCCCAGACAAAAACGAAGAGGAAGACACCGAGCGGAATAATGGTCCATGTCGCTTCGAGGAGCGTGGAACCCTCAATCTGGATGGCGACCGGATGCTTTTCCGCGCGATACTTGATGGAAAAGACAACAAGAAGAGCGCCCACAAGAATGAGGGCAACGACAGACATGGCACAGAGAAACAGATACAGGGTATCCGTCCAGGGTGCAATCGTCGAGGCCTGCTGAGGCCAGATGGCAGAGCTGGTCAACCACTTGGTAAGGAACTGCCATAATACCGGACTGATGAAATGGGACATCTTGACCTTTATCTCTTCCTAAAGTCTCTCTACGTTGTACACACCACTTACCTGCTGGTACCACCAAAGTTCATGAAGCTGTTCCTACATTTCATCACTGGAATCTTCGGGACCGAGCGTAAGAGAGCGTCCATCGGCAATCTGGTGATCCCGGCGGAACATCACAAACATGAAACCACCGAGACATGCCATGGTGAGCATGCCACCAAGCTGAACGACGCGAGCGACAATGATGCTGTGCTTGTTGCGATGTGGATCGTAATGGTAGCAATAGGTGAGAATGTTTGCGACCGGCGAGCCAATCTTGTTGCCTGAGGCCTCCACCAGGCCGAGGAGCAGATCCTTTGGCGAATACTCGACACCCAGGTAGTATTGAGCGACTTTGCCTTCCGGGGTAAGGATCTGAATGGAGCTGGCGTGCGCAAACTGCGTCAGCTTGCCATCTGGTCCTGGGACACGGATGTAGCCGAAACCGACAGCCTTGCTGAGTGCGTCGATCGAGGGCTGCGCGCCGACGAGGAAGTGCCAGCCGTCCTCTGTACCTGGGCGGGCATAGCGCTTGGTATACAGGGCCTTTTTCTTTGCCGCCATGGCCGGAGTGTCGCTCGGGTCGATCGAAGCGATGATGACCTGAAAGTCCTTGCCAGGGCTAAGGTGAACCATGGCAAGTGCCTGCGTGAGTCCATCCAGTTCTTCCGAACAAAGCATGGGGCACTGGTAATACACCAGCGCCAGCACCGCGGGATGGCTGTTTTGGAAATAGTCTCCCAGATGAACCTGCTTGCCGGTCTCGTCGGTAAAGGCAGCGCCAAGGGGAATCTGCGTGTTCAAACGCTGCTCCACCTTGGCGCTGTTAAGGACGGTGGGCAACTCATTGCCGTACTGATCACCGGTCTGCTTGTCACCGGGTGCAGCGACCTGCGCGGTCGCAAAAACTGCAAGCAGTGCCGCCAGACATACGGACGCCCCTGCCGATACAAGGCGGTTACGCATTCGAAATGTGCTGCGAAACTGCATGCTAGGTCTCCAGACCAAGTACGTGCTACGGTTGCTTTTCGAGCTTGGCGTGTTGCTCGCTTTCGGGGTGTTCCAGCGCCATCTTCTGTCCACGCTGCTCGATCTGCTCAAGCTCGTAGCTGGTGCGGGCAAAGCCATTGGTCAATGGAACGGTGGCTACGGGTCGCGAATCGCCGGTCATTGTGGCGAGTTGCATTGCCGTACTTGTTCCATTGTTCGCTGGTAGGCCGCGCTTTACAACCAACTGCATGGCGACGTCAATCGGTATCCGCACGCCACCCGGGGTGCCCTGGCCGGGTTCGATGGCGGTGTAGTGGCTAAGGAGAAGGTCCTCACGGGCATGGAGATCAGAGGTGGACTGGTTGGAGTCATCCGCATCCAGACGGGGTGTCGGAAATGCCCGGGTAATGACGGCAGCTTCACTCTGCTCCATCGCGGTACTCGATTCCAGACTCTCCCCACGGTGAAGACCGATTGGAGAGCCGCTGGCTGATGCAGCCTGCGGGTTGGTGCTGGCCTCGTCGCCGTCCTGCTTGAGAAGGCCGAAGTTAATGGCTTTGCCCATGGCGTAGCAAAGAACAAAGAAGACGACAAGGAAGCTGACGAGCCCGCCGAGGAACACGACGATACCCTTGGCATTGACATCGGTCACCTCGTAACCAGGATGCTCCGCGTCGGTTTTGGGGGACGGATGCGGCTGTGGCTTTTCAATGCCGATCTCGTCATGATGCTCTGTGTTGAACTGCCCAGAATTAATGGCCATGTTCCGGCTCCAGGATTTCTGCGGTATGAGGATCGTTCAGCACGATCAAAGGCCGCTGCGACAGGTTCGTTAGGTAGTACCACGTCCACAATCCCATGACGCCAAGCGGCACGGTGAGGTAGGCCAGCATGGTGATTCCGGCACGACCGAAGTGATTCATGGACTCGGAGAAATTTGGCTCGATCAGCCAGAAAAGATCGAAGGCGCGCGCAAAAATCATAAAGGCGGTGAGCGCCAGCATTTTGCTGCGGGTCCGCTTAAAGGGGCGGCTAAGCAGAAGGGTAAAGGGAATGACCCAGTGGAAGATGAAGTCGAGCGAGCAGATTGCCCACCAGCCACCACGGATGCGGTGCAGGTAGAAGCCAATCTCTTCCGGAGAGTTGGCGGACCAGATAATGAGGAACTGGGCAAAGGTCAAATAGATGTTCAGCATGACGAAGCCGAACAGGAACTTGCCAAGGTCGTGCTGTTCCGTGACCCGCAACGCCGCATTGAACGGCCGCTCCGTGGAGAGACGGAGGATGGTGAAGATGGAGACGGCGAGTACAAGATACCCCTGACCTACGAGAAATTGCAGGCCCCACATGGTGGAATACCAGGTAATGTCGAGCGACATGATGAAGTCGATCGCCACAATGGACAGGAGGACCACGTAGAAGAGAATGCCGATGCCGGAGAGATTCTCAGAGCGGATGCGCCAAAACTCGAAGCTGCGCTGGGTGCCAGCGGCAGGGTCTGCGTCGCGCTGCAAAGACCAGCGCGTTAGCGTATAGCCCCAGATGTAGATGAAGGCGAACACCACGGCGAACTGAATGGCCACACTGACCGGTGAAAGCATGAGGCGCTTCCAGTCCAGTGAGTGGGCTTCGCCGGGCGTGAGCAGGTGATTCTTGAACGCCTGCGTGACCGCGTTGTGCGTTGGATATCGCATCCAGAGGAAGAGGTTTTTGCCGAAGATAAAGATCGGCAGCACGCCCAGGATGAGCAGAGGCAGGGTATTGACCATGGCCTCCAGCGGACGGCGGATGACTAGGCCCCACTTTCCGCCGGACACGTACTGCAGCATGAGCATGCAGAGACCGCCACCGCAAAGGGAGAACATCAGAAACCAGCTGAGCAGCCAAGCGCGCAGGAAATGTTGCCGACCCTCTGCCGGAATCAGAAAGAGAAGGGAGAGGACGAGAAATGCACCGCCAACCAGCAAGGCACGGGTACGCCACATGGCGACGAGCGGTGGCGCGCTGAGGTCCTTTGGGAGGACGCGCGGACCATGGCTGATCAATGGCAGTGCCTGACTGTCGTGCATTGCGTGTGCGTGAAGTTCGTGTCCGTGGGCCATTCGCTCTCTCGTTCCGATGGATCTTGTCGTCAGACCTGGGCATAACGACATTGGTGCGGTTTCGTATTGCGCGTTCCTGGAACGGTCGCGGTCCTACTGCGGACCGCTCATGTTCGTGGGGTTCTCTGCGGTTCCGGCATCCCCATAGATGGGGGCCGTTGTGCCGCGAGGAGAGGCGCTGGTATTTTGGGTGGAGCTTCCGGCTCGATTTGCCGGGCTATTGGCGCCGCCATTATAGGTACCATTGCCGGAGTCGCCGGGAATGCCCTTGTCGATGTTGCCGGGCGTACCCCAGACAGCCGTGGCGGGCAAAGCCCACTCGGATGCAAAGTTGCGAGGCAGACCGGAACGCTCTGCAACATCGCCGAGTTTCTCGATTTTGTTGCCCTCCGCGTCGGCCGGCGTAGCGCTCTGACTGAGTTGGAGCGCACGCACGTAGGCCACGATCGCCCAACGTTCCGCAACGCTTAACTGGCCGGCATAGTCGGGCATGGAACCGTAACCGTTGGTGATGACGTTGTAGAAGTGCCCGAGTGGAGCGGCGCGCAGGCGGTCGGTGTGGAAGTTACCGGCGGGCCGGTAGCCACGCTGAACGACGATCCCGGCACCGTTGCCAACACGCGAGTGGCAGGGCGTGCAGAAGACGTTGTATGTCTGCTGCCCACGCTCCAGGAGGGCAGCATCAACGGGCATCGGCATTCCATCGCCCTCTTTGCCATTGTCAAAGCCGGTCATTAAATACGAGGTGGCATCCTGCTGGCCACGGGCGACGGAGTTCTGTACCTGGGGGCGCACGGAACGACCATCGGCATAGAAGCTGGTACCACGCTGCTGATTGAATTTCGGCTGATTGTGCATGTCCTGTCGGCAACCGGCAAGGGACAGTATGCTAATGCACGCAAGCCCGGCCGCAGCGAAGCGCTGCTGCGGGGTGCGGTGACGTGCGTTCTGTGCAGTGTTCGACATTACAGGTCCACCTCGACCACACTCACTGCGTTGAACTGTTCCAGAAAGGCACGCGATTCGGACGCCTCAAAGCGAGGGTCGTGCGCTTCCAGACAGAGAAAGAATTTGTCATCCGTGGCACCCGAACGAAAATTAGGCGCATTGAACAGCGGATGATACGGCTGGGGCAGCCCATTCAGCGCCAGCATCGAGAAGGCGGCAGACAGCCCAGCAAACAAAATGGTCCATTCGTACGCCGGAATGATGAACGCGGGCCATGAAAAGAGGGGACGTCCGGCGATGTTGACGTTGTAAGAGATCTGCGACATCCAGACCTGCATAAGGCCGGCAGTGGTGAGGCCCATGATGCCGCCGAGAAGCGTCAGGAGGGGAACGCGGTTGCGATGGACATCGAGAGCATTCGCCGCTTCCTCCACCGGGTAAGGGGTGTAACACTCCATGCGGCGGTAGCCGGCATCGCGCGCCTTTTCTGTTGCATGAACGAGCGCCTGGGGCGAGTTGAATTCAGCCAAAAGGCCGTACAAACCCTCTTCTACTGGCATCAGGCCACCTCATCCACAGTTTCTTCCGCATTGATCCCGTCGATCTTGGTCTGCGGAAGCATCATCTTGATTTCGCTCATGGGAATCATGGGTGCGAAGCGAACAAAAAGGAGGAACAAGGTCGTGAACAGGCCCATGGTTCCGACGTAGAGCATGTAGTCCCACTTGGTGGCGCGGTAGGTGCCCCAGCTGGAGGGCAGAAAATCCCGGTACAACGACGTGACCACAATCACGAATCGCTCGAACCACATCCCGATATTGATTACGATCGAGATCGTGAACAGGTACCAGACCTGGATGCGGAGCTTACGCCACCACAGGGTACCGAGCGGCAGGGCGATGTTGAACAGAATCAGCAACCAGTATGCCCAGCCCATTGGTCCGAACATGCGGTTCCACATCATGAACCATTCCCAGTGCGATGCGGAGTACCAGGCCATGAAGACTTCGAGGCCGTAGCCGTACGCGACGATCAGGCCCGTGCCAAGCATGACTTTCGCCATGTTGTCGAGGTGACGGAGCGTGACCAGATCTTCCATGTGGTAGAACTTGCGGATCGGAATGGCCAGGGTAAGCACCATGGCAAAGCCGGAGTAGATGGCGCCAGCGACGAAATAAGGCGGGAAGACAGTGGTGTGCCATCCGGGGAGCGCGGCCACCGCAAAGTCGAAGCTGATGACGGTGTGCACCGAAAGAACCAGCGGCGTGGACAGACCGGCGAGCAGCAGGGACGCGGTTTCGTAGCGCATCCAGTGGCGGGTGGAGCCGCGCCAGCCGAGTGACAGGAGACCGTAAAACCATTTGGCAAAGGGCAGCGACGCCTTGTCGCGAAGGGTGCCAAAGTCGGGCACCATACCGATGTACCAGAACACGACCGAGATGGTGGCGTAGGTGGAGACGGCAAACACGTCCCAGCAAAGCGGCGACCGGAACTGCGGCCAGATGTTCATGGTGTTGGGCAGCGGCAGGAGCCAGTACCCAAGCCACGGGCGGCCGATGTGGAGGACGGGAAACATGCCGGCGCAGACGACGGCAAAGATGGTCATAGCTTCGGCAAAGCGATTGATGGAATTGCGCCACCCCTGCTTGAACAGCAACAGAATGGCGGAAATGAGAGTACCAGCATGGCCGATACCGATCCACCAGACGAAGTTGATGATGGCAAAGCCCCATGCACCGGGGATGGTGACACCCCAGATGCCGACACCACGCAACACCAGCCAAGTGACTGCGACGACCACCAGGGACGCAACGCCACCGGCCGCGATCAAGCCGAAGAACCAGCCAAGCGGCGTGTGCGAGGTGAGCACCACGTTCGCAATCTTCTGGGTGACGGAGGTGTAGTTGTGGCCCGGTGCGATCACCGCGAATTCACCCGTGCGCGGGTCAATCATGGGATCGTTTACGGCGTGCCGGTAGGGTTCGCTGAGTGGCTTGGTTGCCATTATGCCGTCTCCGCTGGTTCTAGTTCAGGGTTCGGATTGGTCACACCGGCGATATAGCTGGTTCGCGGGCGGTAATTGGTATCGGCGAGAACCTGATAGCTGCGTTCCTGAGCTTTGAGTTTTGCAACCCGACTGGTCTTGTCGTTGATGTTGCCGAAGATGATGGCATCCGTCGGGCAGGCTTCCTGGCAGGCAACAACGATTTCACCATCACGTACCGGCCGAGCTTCCTTGTCTGCCTCGAGCTTGGCATACTCAATGCGCTGCACGCAGTACGTGCATTTTTCCATCACACCGCGCGACCGAACGGTCACTTCCGGGTTACGCATGAACTTGAGCGATTCCGTATCGTAATCGGCATACAGCAGGAAGTTGAAGCGACGTACCTTGTAGGGGCAGTTGTTGGAGCAGTAACGGGTGCCGACACAACGGTTGTAGACCATGGTGTTCAGGCCTTCCGGCGTATGGACCGTGGCACCCACAGGGCAAACCTGCTCACAACCCGCGTTTTCGCAGTGCTGACACATCATTGGCTGAAAGTGAGCTTTGGGCGCGTGCAGATCCCCTTCAAAGTAGGTATCGATGCGGAGCCACTGCATGTTCCGGCCGATTTTGACCTGTTCGCGGCCGATGACGGCGACGTTGTTTTCGGCGTAGCAGGCGACCACACAGGCATTGCAACCGACGCAGCTGTTCAGGTCGATCGTCATGCCCCAGGCATTCTGGATCGTGCCAGAGCTTTTATCGTGCTTCTGATAATCCCAGGCGTGGGGGAAGAAGCTGTCTTCCGTACCTGGAGTCTCCTTCAGAAGGTTGCCCTCGTGGGCGTACTCCGGCTCTTTCGCCACCTCGGCGAGTGTGGCGGTCCGAATGATCTGACGCTCCATTGCCTCGTGCCCGGGCAAGGACTCATTGCCGCTCGGTGCCTTGTGGTCCAGATCACTCTGCGCCATCTTGCCGCGCTGATCCATGCTGTGCACGCTGGTGACGCACAGATCATGCCGTTCCCCGGTCTTTGTGACTTTGAGACCAGAAGAGCGGTAGGGCGAGGTGGAACTCTGCAACTTGTAGGCATTGGAGCCGACAAACTGGGCCTGCCGGCCATACCAACGACCCTGACCAAAGGTGACGGTAATGACGCCATCCGGGTGTCCGGGGACCATGAGCGGTGGAAACTTGACCTTCTGACCGTTGACCTCGAGCTCGATGAGCTCGTCCTCGTTGATTTTGAGGTCTGCCATGGTGTTCATGCTCATGAGCGCGGCGTTGTCCCAGCTCAAGTGCGTGATCTGTCGAGGCATCTCCTGCAGCCAGCCATTATTTGAGAAGCGACCGTCGTACACACCGGTGTCGCCGCGAAAGGCGATCTCGTACCCGCTGTTTGACGTGGGCGGATCCACCAGGGGGCGAGAGGAACCGGCGCTGGGCACCGACTTTGCAGGGAACGCCGAACCTTCGACCCAGCCATCATGCAGAGCCTTGCGCCACGCATTGCCGGTGTCGTCCTTGAGGTAGGTTTTGGCATTTTCCTGAACGACTTCGTAGGTGGACAGGCCCGTATTGTCGAGCAGCGTCTGGAAAACGTCATACGTGGTCTGACCGCCATAAAGCGGCTCGATCATGGGCTGCATGATGGTGATGGAGCCGTCGTAGCTGCGCGTGTCGCCCCAGCTTTCGAGGTAGTGGGCCTGTGGGATATGCCAGGTGGTGCGCCCGCCGGTTTCGTCTGGATGCTGGCCCATGTGGACGGTGAAGGGCACCTTGGACATGCCCTCGCCGAAGCCGAGGTCGAGTGGCGCGTTGTAGATGGGGTTGCCGCCAAGAATAAGGAGCGCCTGCACCTGGCCGGCCTTCATGGCTCCCACGAGATTGCGGAAGTCGGCCATCTGCTCGGTGGGAATTTCCGCAATGGGCTGCGTGTAGATGACCGTGGAGCCGACCGCGCCAAGCTGCGCATTGAGCGCATAGGCCGCGGCATGGACGGCGGGCGACGCCTGCTCGCCGGGGATGACCACAGCTCTGCTGCCGGCCTTTTTGAGATCCGCAACCAGCGCGGTAAAGAACTTCTGCGCCTGCTCGTCGCCGGCGAAGCTGCCACCGCTCGCAAGGGCTGCTGCAAACCTATCGATGTCGGACGGCTTGAGGCCAAGCCGATGCTCGGCTTTTGCGCCGGTGACGGTCGGCATGCTCTCGACCGTGTAGAGCCGGTTCATCGTCTTGCCCGGTTCGTACGCATGCCGCTGCGCATACGCCGCGCTCAAGGGAAGGAAGCCGGGGAAGGCGTTCGACTGAAGAAAGTCAGCGTCCAGCGCAAGGATGACGTCAGCATTCTCAAGCTTGTACTGTGCGTCCGTGTACTCGCCGAAGGCAGCCTTGGAGGCGACACGGGAGTTGTCCCGGTTGAGCGGCTCCCACTGCACCAGCTTCATCGCGGGATACTTTGCCTGCACGGCCTTCCACTGCGCTGCGAGCGTGGGAGAAAGGATGGTTTCCGTGAGAAAGGCAACACCCTGGCCGCCCTGGGACTTCTGAATCTGCTCCAGAAATGCAGTCTGAAACGTGCCGAAGTCAGAGTTCAGGCTTTGGCTGCGCGTGCGGTCGATGACATGCTTGGAGCGATCCGGGTCGTACAGGTCGAGCAGTGTTCCCTGGGTGAACAGGTCCGACTTGCCCTTCGACATGGGATGTTCGGGATTGCCGTCGACCTTTACCGGGCGGTATTCCATGCTTTTGACCAGCACGGGAACCGCACCCGTCGGGAACGGATGTGCGGTGGCGAAGTAGTTGGGAACACCGACGATCAGGTTTTCCGGCTGCTTGATGTACGGGTAGATCTGCTCATCCGGCTGCTTGGTGCAGCCAGTGACGCCAGCCAGAGCCAGGGATGCGCCCATGACCTTCATAAAACCACGACGACTGAAGCCGTCAGTCATTTCAGAAGCCTGACGCGGAAACTCCTCCTTGACCATTTCCACAAAGCCGGGAGCATCGACGAGGTCGTCGAGGCTCTGCCAGTACTTTTTGCCGCGCTTGCCGTCAAGCCGTGCGCGTACCTCTTCGAGGGTAAGTTTGGCGGGAGTGATGGAGGTAACCACCGTTGCTCCCGCCGATGTGCCGTCGTCCATGGTCTTTCCGTTCCTCAAGATGGTGCCGTCGTGTCCAGAGCCTGTCGGAGATGTCATCGGTGGCATACCTCGCAGCTCTGCAGCTCGTGGGGTGTGCGGATGCGGTACTTGTCATCCAGGTAGGTGCCAAGTCCCTGCTGCGACGTGAACTTCTGGTAGCGGGCCGGCAGAATTGATCCAGTCTGCGTATCAGAGTAGGTCGCGCCGGAGCCATGGATCGGTACCGGTTGGAGATGGGTACCGCTGCCCCCGTTGGAGCGGCCATTGCCGCCAAGCGTGGTGAGCGAGTCAAGCTGGGCCATTTCGGGATTCTGGTTGCCGGGATCCTTGGTCACGCAGTTGATCTGCTGGGCGGTTGTGGAACCCTTGCCGGTTTCGGCACACCAGACCGGCTTGGAAGGCGAAGGACCGCTCCATGCCATGTTGTAGATTTCGGTGGTCGGCCGCAGGTTCTTGACCGGGTTGCGATGGCAGTTGAGACACCACTCCATCTGCAAGGAGTTTTCCATGTACATGATGGGCATTTCGTCGACGCGGCCATGACAGCTGGCGCAGCCGATGCCCTTATTGACGTGAATGGCGTGATTGAAGTAGACGTAATCCGGCAGGTCGTGCACACGGAGCCACTTGATGGACTGACCGGTCGCCCAGCTCTGACGCACAGGCTCCAGCATGGCGGCGTTTGTCCAGATCTGTGAGTGGCAGTTCATGCAGGTTTTCGTCGGTGGAATGCCGGAGTAAGCGGCTTTTTCAACCGATGTGTGGCAATACTGGCACTGAATGCCGAGACCTTCTACGTGGTGCCGGTGGCTGAACGGCACCGGCTGATCCGCGCGCTGTCCCTGCCTGGTGACCCAGGGGGAGCGCTGCAAACTATTAAGTGCCACGCCCAGCGCGATGACGATTAGTCCGGTAAGGACCAGGCCTGCGCGGGCCAGGGCGTTTGAACTGCGGTCAAATACTTGCGCCATCGGTGCGTCCTGCTTCCTCTAGTCCGTCCGAAGAATCCATGCCTTGCTCGGCTCTGGATTCCTGCAATGCCACCCGATTGCTCGAGCGTTTTGGGGTGGTGTTTCCCCCGTGTTCTCCCCGCCGGTAATGGTTGCCTGGCAGCTTGAAACCTTCTCTATCACCACAAACTATAGCAGTGGGGCGGTACTGCATTCTGCCTGCCTGTGCGGTGATTGCCTCTTCGTTTGTTGCACTTTCGATAATCGGTGGTGGAGCCTGGGAGCCTGTACAAGATGCTGGGCAAGCCAGCGGGACTTACCACAATGCAAGATGGTTCTACAGTCTCGCAGAGCACCATAGTTGTAAATTGCGGCCACTCTGGTCCGAGTTCGTAAGCGATGCGTCAAATTCCGCTTCCGGGATGGCGCTTCAGGTATTGGATTAAAGCAATGTACAAGAAGAACGTGGTTCGCGACGCTGACTTCGCGTCACTTGAACTGCATGGTTCTGGATGGCTGAAAGTTATGACAAGGTAGACATATGCCCCGAGCCTCCGCAGACCGACCGCCCCCCTACGATGCCGCCGCGGCAGTGGAGCTGCTGGGCGCGGCGGATGCGAAGTTGAGGCGACTGATGGAGCGGGCTGGGCCGTGTACGCTGCGCATCTCGGGAGCGCAATCGCCGTTTGAGGCGCTGGCGGAATCGATCGTCTTTCAGCAGTTGCACGGCAAGGCAGCACGAGCGATCCACACGCGCATGGTGGAGGGTTTCGCGGACACGTGCGGCGTGGGCGTGCACCCTTCGGCGCAGAACCTGCTGGATTGCCCGACAACACAGCTGCGCGAGGCCGGGCTGAGCCACAACAAGACACTGGCGCTGCGTGACCTGGCCCGCCAAGACACTGGACGGCACCGTGCCGACGCTGGCGCGGATTCAGCGCATGGACGATGAAGCGATCATCGAGCACCTGACGCAGGTCCGTGGCATTGGCCGATGGACGGTGGAGATGTTCCTCATATTTCGACTGGGACGGCCGGATGTGCTGCCGGTGAGTGACTACGGCGTGCGTAAGGGCTTTGCGCTGACCTTTGGCACGCTCAAGCCGGCGGACAAGGTGACGGCGGCGGAGCTGCCCAAGCCGGACGTGATGGAGAAGCGGGCAAAGAAGTGGCACCCATGGTGCAGCGTCGCGAGCTGGTACCTTTGGCGTGCGTGCGACCTGGTGAAGCCACAGGTGGTGCCGGCGACCATGCCGGGTGAGAAAGACCGGACACCGAGGGCCAGGGCGAGGGCAAAGACGGGGGCAAAGGCGGAATCCAAGCCGAAAGCTAAGCCGGGTTCTAAATTAAACGGCCGAGCCGAAGCGTAGCCACATGCCCATTCTGCTGATGCTGCTGCACGCCTTTGTGAATTTCTTCGGCATTACCAGGCCTGCTCCGGCGAGCGAACGACGGGCCGCGTTCTTTATTGGGAGCCTGCTGCTGCTGATCGTGATTGCGATGGTTGCGGTCTTTCTGGCGTTTGTGCGCATACGCGGCTAGCATCAGGAGCGGTTGAGGCAAGCCTGGAACAATATCGTTATTCCACTGCCAACACGGTGGAGGCGCGTGTGCGCCGCTTTGCTGCTGCTGGTCTTTGCAGGGCAGCTGGTGCACGTGGCGCGGGTGTATTCGGCCAATTGGGATGAGGCGCACCACCTGTACGACGGCTACAACATCTGGACACAGGGCGACTACCGCCTGAACGCCGAGGTTCCACCGCTTGTGAAGCTGACGGCGGCTCTGCCACTGCTCCCCATGCGGATCGCACCCCTACCCGTGCCAGATCCAGCGCAGCCGGTAAATGCGTTTCGGGAAGGACGTGCGTTTGTGTTCGGCAATGGCGGGGACCGCGTGCTCTTTCCGGCGCGGCTGGCGTGTTTGGTGTTTGCACTGGCGCTGGCGTGCATGGTGTACCGGGTGACCAGGCGGCTGTTTGGCGATACCGCGGGGCTGGCCGCACTGGCGCTGCTGGTCTTCGATCCGTTGCTGTTGGCTCACGGAGCACTGGTGTCGACCGATGTGGCAAGCGCGTTGTTCCTCTTTGCGGCGGTGTTTGCGTTTTACAGCTACAGCGAGGCGCCAACGGTGGAGCGATTCGCCCTGCTGGGTGTGGTGGTGGGACTTGCACTCCTGGCAAAGTTTACGGGCATTTTGATTGTGCCGGTGCTGTTGCTGCTGTGCGTTGGGGAAGGAGTTCGTGTGCGCAGTTGGCGCGCCACCGGGCGAGGTCTGATGGCCTGCATGGGAGCGTTCGCGATGGGGTGGGTTGTGCTTTGGGCCTTTTACGGATTCCGGTATGCGGCGGCACCCCGTGGCCTGGAGCTTTCGCCGGCGATGCCGGAATATCTGGCCACGATGCCGGTGCCAAGCCAGGGTGCGATGCTGGCGCGGATTGCGCGCTTCCACCTGCTGCCGGAAGCCTATGTGTGGGGCCTTGCAAACACGAAGCATACCGAGTGGGAATACACGGCCTATTTCTTTGGCAGAGTGTACCGGCATGGACCGTGGCAGTATTTTCCGGCGGCATTTCTGATCAAGTCCACCTTGCCCCTGCTTTTCCTGTTGGTGGCAGCGCCGCTGCTTTGGCGCAGCAACACCGAAGAACGTGGGCGATCGATGCTGTTTCTGCTGCTGCCGGTGGGCGTCTACGGCGCGGTGATCACGACATCGCACTTCGACATTGGCGCGCGTCACCTGATGCCGGTGTACCCGTTTCTGTATGCCCTTGCCGGCGGGGTCGTGGCATTGGCACTGCGGAGCGGGCTGCCATGGAGGGCGGCTTCGGTGTTTTTACTGGTGTGGCAGGCAGGAACGTCGGTCCGTGTGGCGCCGGCGTACATGGCCTATGGAAACGAGGCATGGGGCGGGCCGCTGCGGGTTCGGCAGTACCTGAGCGATGCCAATGTGGACTGGGGTCAGCAGTTGAAGACGGTCAAGCAGTATCTTGCGACGAATCACATCGCCAACTGCTGGTTTGCCTACTTTCCTGATGGTGCGGTTGAGCCGCGCGATTACGGTGTGGACTGCAAACGGCTGCCCACACCGAGCGGCCTGTGGTGGATGCGGCTGCCCATGGACGTGCCACCCGTGATTGACGGGACGGTGCTGATCAGCGAGAGCGACCTGGACGGCGTGGAAAGCGGCGACGGGCCGCTGAACCCGTATGACGCCTTCCGGATGAGGACGCCGGTCGCCATTTTGCAGGATGGGGTGTACGTGTACCAGGGCCGCTTCCCGATGCCGCTGGCCGCAGCGTGGGGAGACGTGCGGCGGTCCGAAGATCTGGCAAAGGCGGGGCAGCAGGCGGCGGCGCTGGAGATGGCAAACGAAGCCGTGCGGCTTGCGCCGGACCAGGCACGCACGCAGGGAACACTGGCGGCGTTGCTGGCGCAGCAAGGTCGCCGAACCGAAGCGCACATGCATTACACCGAGGCCCTGCAATGGCTAAAGGCGAACCGGCCGGAGCTGGAGGAGGACGAGCTTGGGCCGCCGATCCGGAAGGGACTGGCGGCGACCCGGCCGGAACCGTAGTGAGCGGGTTGTGCCGGAGCGGTGCCGGAAGCGGCGCCAAGATCAGTGCAGTGGATCATTGTCAGAGCGCGCCCACATCTCCTCGAAGTGCTGTTCGAATGCGCGAACGGCAATGGGATTGTGGGTGACAGAGAGATCGTTATCCTGCCGCTTTTCGCCGGTGGGGCTGAAGTTGGCGGAACCCGAGCGCAGGGTGGCGTTGTCGATGACGTAACTCTTGAGATGCATCAACACGGCCGAGTGCTTGATGACCACATGGATGTGCGGTGTCGCGGCGAGCGCCTGCAGCACGCTGTCGTCGCGCTTGTCTTCTTCGGCGCTTTGCACCCTGTCGACGTAGATGCGCACCGTGACGCCGCGCTGTGCGGCCGCGGTAAGCGCGTCGCGCAGTGCGAAGTCGGTGAGCGAGTAAGCAGCCATGTCGAGCGTGCGTGTGGAGGTGGCGAGAAGGTCGGTGTCGAGCCGCTCTAGGTTCTCGTCCGGAGCGTAATGGGTGACAAGGGTGTCGTCGAAACGGATGGTGTCGACGGTGCTTTCTGGGGTGCGGCCGGCTCGGGTGCGTGGGTTGCGCTCGCGGCTTTCGTTGCGGTCGCGATTGGGTGTGGGTTCCGGTGTGTTGCAGCCGGTACGTGACTGGACAGCAAGCGTCAGCAGCACGGTAACGAGGATCAGGGTCAGAGCTTGTCCAAGACGCATTCTGTTCGATTCTGCGGTGTGTGACGCAGGTATCCCAATAGCAAACCGGGCACAACGTGTGCACCCGGTGCAAAACAGGTGGCGAGGTGTGGAGAATCCCGCATCCGGCGGAAACAGTGCCGCTCTAAACTGAGAGCTGTGGCCGACAACTTTGCGCAGACGCTGAAGCAGCAAACCGACATCGTCAAAATCATTGGCGAATATGTGAAGCTGCGCAAAGCGGGCGCGCGCAACTGGACGGGGCTCTGTCCCTTTCACTCGGAAAAGTCGCCGTCGTTCAGCGTCAACGCCGTCGATCACTACTTTTACTGCTTTGGCTGCCACCAGACGGGTGATGTGTTCAGCTTTGTGATGAAGCTGGAGAATGTCAGCTTTCCAGAGGCGGTGAAGGCGGTTGCCGGCAAGATGGGCGTACCCATGCCGCGGCGGGAGTTCAGCTCGCCGCAGGAGGCGCAGCAGGCTGGTTTGCGGCGGCAACTTATGGACATCCACGAAGCGGCCACGCAGTATTTTGAGCAGGCGCTGCTGCAGCCAGAGGCGGCGCGCGCGCGCGAGTACCTGACCAGCCGGGAGCTGCCGCCAGAGACGCAAAAGCTGTTCCGCATCGGCTATGCGCCAGACGATTTCAACGCAATGCGTGACGCGCTGGCCAAGCACTTCAGCGACGAGGTTGTGCGCGCCTCGGGACTCTTTTCATCGAAGGAGCAGGGGGACGAGGGACGGCCGGTTGGCAACCTGTACGCGCGGTTCCGCAAGCGCATCACCTTTCCCATTTGTGGCGAACAGGGCAAGACGATTGCTTTTACGGCACGCGCACTGGACAGCGACGACAAGAGCGGGCCGAAGTACCTGAACAGCCCGGAGACGCCGCTGTATACCAAGGGCCAGGTCTTGTTCAATCTGGACAAGGCGAAGGCGGCAATTCGCACGCAGGACTACGCGCTTCTGGTGGAAGGGCAGATGGACTGCATCCGCGTCTTTACGGCCGGGGTGCAGCCGGTGCTCGCGACGAGCGGAACGGCGTTTACCGAGCACCAGGTGCGGCTTCTGGGGCGTTTTACCAAGCGGGTGATCGTGAACTTCGACCCGGATACTGCTGGCGCAAACGCCGCGGAAAAGACGCTTGGCCTGCTGACGGAAGAGGGATTCGAGGTGCGGGTGGTGACGCTGGCCGGCGGGCTGGATCCGGACCGCTTTGTGCGGGAGCACGGTGTGGCGGCGTATGCCGAGGCATTGCGCACCGCGAAGCCGCACAGCGAATACCTGATCGAGCGAGCGCGGCTGCTGTTTCCGCTGCGCACGGCCGAGGCAAAGGTGAAGGCGATGAATTTTCTGCTGCCTCACATCCGGCGCATCCACTCGGCGATTGTGCGCGACCAGTTTGTGGACGATGCGGCGCAGAAGCTGGCGATTGACAGTGCGATGCTGCGGCAGGAGGTAAAGCAGGCAGCGGCGCAGCGGCTGGGCAGCGTGCCGCAAATGGCGGCGCCGGCCATGGGCGAGACCGAGCGCATCCTGCTGCGGGCGCTGGTGCTGCCGCCGGAAAACCGATCGCGGCAACGTGCGGCGTCAGAGATTGCGGCACACCCCGAATGGCTGGACGGCATGGCTGCCGCGGAGTTGATGGAAGCGCTGGCGCATGCGCCGCTGGACGAAGTGCTGGACCCCATGGCGCTGGCACCGGACGATAGCAGCCGCGAGATGCTGGCGCGCGTTCTGGCGGAAGATCACCATGAAGACCCGGCGATGCTGGCGGCCGATGTGGGTGGCGCCCTGCACACGATGGAGCGACGACGCCTGGAGCGACGGCAGCGTGACCTGCGTGCCAGCACGGCAGAGGCAGAGCGCAAGGGCGACACCGGGACACTGGCCATGCTGGCTGCCGAAATGATGCAGGTGCATCGCGCGCTGCGAACGCTGTGAGCGCCTTGATTGCGCGCACCACCTGGACCGAAGCTGCTGCATGCATTCCTCTTCCGTAGAGTTGCTGCGTGATGCCGGTTTTCTGGTGATTGCGTCAGTCCCCGCGAGGCCGTGCGTCGCAGGCAAGGCTTGCGAGGTTGGCAACGGAGCGTCGGGTGTGCGGGGCGAGGATAGTCGCTACACAGAACGGATGTCGTGCAACGGTCTGCTGAGTTGGCCGGCGCCGACCGATGCGGGGTTAGCCTGCTGTTTCCGGCGCGGCTGGGTTATCGCCGTGCGACCAATCTCCGTGCGGGCGAACCAAAGCGGGCGTGACGCCATCCCACATGCCATGGCTGACGAGAAGCAAAAGTCCGAGTTGTGGTTGATTCGCCATGGTGAAACCGAGTGGAGCCTAAGCGGTGCGCACACCAGCTTTACCGATCTTCCACTCACGGAGCATGGACGCGAACAGGCGATGCGGCTGCAACCGATTTTGGGAAAGACGAGCTTCGGCCTGGTGCTGACAAGTCCGCGAACACGTGCGCGCGTGACAGCCCAGCTTGCCGGTCTGGGTGTGGGAGCGCAGGTGGATGGCGACCTGCAGGAATGGAATTACGGCGTGTACGAGGGCAAGTCAACGCCGGAGATCCGCAAAGAGCACCCGGGCTGGAATGTGTGGAAAGACCCGATTACCGGCGGTGAGACGCTGACACAGGTTGCCCTGCGCGCGCAGTGCGTCATAGAACGCTGTCTTGCACGCGGGGGCCGCTGCGCGCTGTTTGCCCATGCCCATATTTTTCGGATTCTGGCCGGTGTGTGGTGTGGCGCACTGGATGTAACGCCGGAAGCGCTGGCGCGGTCCGGTGCATTTGGAGAGCATCTTGGGCTGTCCACGGCGAGCGTCAGTGTGCTTGGCTTTGAGCGCGATACCCGCGTAATCAGCCGATGGAATGAGCTGCCGCCGGCCTGATCCGCGTATACTGAAAGATCATGCGGAACGTCGAAAAGCGCCCAGGTCCAACCTTCAGCAAGCAGCATTCCCACGTTCTGGGGACGGAAGGGGACCATGTGCGGCAGCGCATCCGTTCGACGACGGTGCTGTGTGTTCGGCGCCACGGGCAGACGGTGATGGCGGCAGACGGCCAGGTGACCATGGGTTCGGCCGTGATGAAGCAGGGCGCCCGCAAGCTGCGTCGGTTGTATAACGACAAGGTGCTGGCCGGGTTCGCAGGGTCTACTGCCGATGCCTTCAGCCTGTTTGCACGGTTTGAGAGCAAGCTCGAGCAATTTGCCGGCAACCTGCCGCGCGCGGCGGTGGAGCTCGCGAAGGACTGGCGCACCGACAAGCTCCTGCGGCAGCTGGACGCGCTGCTGCTGGTTGCCGATGCACAGCACATCTTTCTGCTGGGCGGCAATGGGGACGTGATTGAGCCGGATGCAAATGAGGGCGGTTCCATCATGACGATCGGCTCCGGCGGCACGTTTGCGCAAAGTGCGGCGCAGGCGTTGCTGGAGAATACCGACCTGCCGGCACGTGGAATCGTCGAGAAGAGCATGAAGATTGCCGCAGAGATCTGTATTTACACCAACGAACATATTCTTGTGGAGGAATTGACGGCGTCTGTCAGCTCCTCGAGCTGAGAGGTTGCGGCCAGTTGGTTTCAGTCATCGCTGCCGTCGAGACAGCGGCTTTCTGCAAAGAGCAAAAGAGCTAAAGCAGCAGCTAGGAGTGTTTTCATGGCCATTTATTTACCCGGCATTGCAGAATCCCAGTCTGTTGCGCTGGAAGAACTCACCCCTCGGGAGATTGTTGCGGAGCTGGACAAGTATGTTGTGGGACAGCATGCGGCCAAGCGTGCCGTGGCCATTGCGCTCCGCAACCGGCAGCGCCGGCAGAAACTGCCGCCGGAAATTGCCGACGAAATCATGCCAAAGAACATCATCATGATTGGCGCAACTGGTGTGGGCAAGACGGAGATCGCGCGCAGGCTGGCAAAGCTGACGAATTCACCGTTTCTGAAGGTTGAGGCGAGCAAGTTTACCGAGGTTGGCTATGTGGGCCGCGACGTCGAGTCGATCGTGCGCGACCTGGTGGAAACGTCAATCGAGATGGTCCGCGAGGAGAAGTTGGAAGAGGTGGAAGACAAAGCGGAACGGAACGCGGAAGAACGCATTCTGGACCTGCTGCTGAGTACGCCTCCACCGGAAAAAAAGGTGCCTAGCAAAGCCGAACCTGGAACGCCGGATGAGGATGCCTTGTCGGCTGCGGCGACCAAGTCGGTCGACGTCGATGCGCCGGTGATTGCGCCGCCGGAGCCGCCAGCTACCACCGGTCCGACCCGTGACCAGATGCGCGAGCAGTTCCGTGAGGGCAAGCTTGACGACAATACGGTCGAGCTGGAAACGCGTGAACGGACGATGCCGAACATTGAAGTGGTGGGAGTGGGCGGCGAAGACAGTGACGTGAACCTGAAGGATATTTTGCCAGGCCTGTTTGGGCCCCGGTCCCGCAAAAAGAAGATGAAGGTGTCGGAGGCGTTCGACTACCTGATTGACGAGGAAGAGTCGCGACTGATCGACATGGACCAAGTAACGCGGACGGCCATTGACCGGGTTGAAGATTCGGGCATTGTGTTTCTGGACGAGATCGACAAAATTGCGGGGCGTGAGGGTGGCCATGGACCCGACGTAAGCCGCGAAGGTGTGCAGCGGGACATTTTGCCGATCGTCGAAGGCACAACTGTAAACACCAAGTACGGTTTCGTCAGTACCGATCACATTCTTTTTATCGCCGCCGGTGCGTTTCACGTGTCAAAGCCGAGCGACCTGATCCCGGAACTGCAAGGGCGCTTTCCGATTCGCGTGGAGCTACTTCCGCTGACAGTGGAGGACTTTCTGCGCATCCTGACAGAGCCGAAGTCTTCATTGGTGAAGCAAAGCATTGCGTTGCTGGAGACAGAGGGGCTTAGGCTGGAGTTTCAGCCGGAAGCGCTGGAAGAGATGGCGACTTTCGCCTTTAGTGTGAACGAGACGACGGAGAACATCGGCGCACGGCGACTCCACACCATTATGGAACGAGTCCTGGACGAGATCAGCTTTCAGGCACCGGACCTGGTGAAAAACGCCACAGCGGCAGAGGCGAATGGCGGTGTGATCGCGCAGGTGGAGGCGAGCACGGCAATGCTGCGCCCTGGCGAGGTGCGGTCGGCGAACCAGAGTCCTCTACCCGTGATCGAGCGACGTACAGGCGACCTGGTGGAGAAGGTCGTGGTTGTGGATGCGGATTATGTACGGCAGCAGGTTGCGAGCATCGTAAAGAACCAGGATCTGAGCCGCTACATCCTGTAGCGGCAGCGCCGGTTGCAAAGAACATCAGGACTGCATTCCCGTTCAGGACTGCATTCCCGTTCTGCTGCAGCACTCCTCCCGAACGTGCAGCACGAGGGTAGCCAGAGTTGGCCAGGTAGATGGCCGGTACAGGCTTCAGGGCGGCGACTCCACGCCGCAAGATGCAAGCCGGGTGTGTTGGACGGAACCAAGCGGTCGCCGAATCTCTTCAAGAGCATGGAAAGGAAGGTCAGCCGGCATCGGCTGGCCCTTTCTTTTTGCTGCGCGACATTGATCGCTTGCGGCGAGAAGCTTTTGTGTCTGGACCTTAACGTGTAGTCTGAAGGCGACACGCTGCGCAGGATGCCGGAGCCCACCTCCCCAGGAGAGCGTCGATGAACGGAAGGCTGCTGCGGCGCGTGCTGTGGACCGTGGTCGCCACGCTGCCGTTTGTGGCCTGGTTCAGCATGCGGTACGACCCCTATGCGATTGATGGCGATGCAGTGTCGTACATGGACATCGCCGATTTAATGCACGCGCATCAATGGGCTGGCGTGGTGAATGGGTACTGGCACCCGCTGTACCCGGCGATGCTGCTCCTCGGGCAGACCGTTCTTCACCCAACCCGAGCAACGGAGCTGGGCGCGTACTACCGGGTAAATTACTTTTTGTTTTTGCTACAAGTGGTTGCTGTGCTTACGTTTACAACGGCCGTCTGTCGTTTGCGCGACCGCATGGGAATGGCCGAGCGAGGTGGTCCGGCGCGGGCGTACCTCTTCCCAGTTGATGGCGTGCGGCTGCTGGGCTGGCGCTGCTGGTGTTTGCGGCGCAGCGGGAGCTGACCCTTGGAAAGGTGCGGCCTGACGGGATGCTGCAGGCGCTGCTGCTGTTCGGCTTTGCAGCCATGCTGGCGGCGGTTGCGGAGAGTGTGCACGTACGCGAGCCTGCGGAGAGGGAGGGCATGCACGGGGACGTGACGCACGGGGACGTGACGCACGGGGACGTGACGCACGGGGACGTGACGCACGGAAACGTGACACACGAAGGGGTCCCACCGAGCGGTTTGCGATTGCGGGCACAGGTGGGTTACGGCGCGTTGATGGGACTCAGCTTCGGTCTGGCATACCTTACAAAGTCATTTGCGTTTCTGGTGGCGTTGATGAGCTTTGCCGCGGTTGGGCTGTTTCTGCGACTTTGCCTGCGGCGGACGACGGTTGAAGCGCTGCTGCCCGGTGGAGTTGGCTTTTTGGTGTTCGCGCTGCTTGCCGGCCCTTACATGGCGGCGCTGTCCCACCAGAAACACCGGCTCGATTTTGGGGATTCCGGCAGCCTGAACTATGCCTGGTACGTCGGCGGCACGGAGAAGTTTCACCTGGAACCGTGGCAGACAGAGCGATTCGGCAGCTCGGAGGTACACCTGCTGCACCCGGAGCGGCAGTTGCTGGCGAAACCGGGGGTGTACAGCTACAAGGCCATGCCGTACGGCACGATTCCACCGTGGTTCGACACGACATTTTTTAACGAACGAATCGTAACGCACCTGCGTGTGAGCCAGTTGCTGCGCCGCGACGCACGCAATGTCGTGCTCATCGTGCGCTACCTGGTGAACCACCCGGAGGCATGGCTCCTGATGGGCCTGCTGCTGGCGCTTGGCGCGCGCGTGGCACCGCACTGGCGCCGCGCGTTCTGGATGCTGCCGGTGGTGATGGGTGTGGCAATCTGGGCAATTTACAGCATTGTGAACGTGGAGGAACGCTACGTGACCGTGGGGCACCTGACGCTGCTGCTGCCACTGTTCGCGGCCCTCCACGCGGAACACGCGGTGGGTCGCCGGCAAGGGCGTGAAGGTCACGATTCCCTTGCCGGGCACGCCAGCATGCTGCCGGCAATGGCGGGCGCAATGACCTGCCTGCTGGTGCTGCTGGCGATGGGCGAATCCGTGCGAATCGCCGCGGAGAACCGGCGAGAACTCTCGCTGCAGGGCGTGCAGCCGGCGTGGCGCAACCCGGCGATTTTCGATGCGGCGCTGGAGTTGCAGGCGCTTGGGGTGCACGCGGGTGATGAGGTGGCATGCATCGGCTCAACCGCCTGCGTGAACGACCCGTACTGGATGCGCGTAGCGGGCGTGCGCACTACCACAGAGGTGTTTTTGAACGATACGCACCTTGCCGAGGACCTGGAGATGATGCCGAATCGTGACCAGGTTTATCGCGTGGTGCAGGGCGAAGGAGCGCGCGCGCTGATCGGGCAGTTTGACCCATCGCATTTTACCGGCGCGGCAGCTGCCGGATGGGTGCGCCTGGGTGAGACCGGCTATTTTGCTCTTCCACTCAATCTTCAGAAGACAAAGACCACGGAGCAGCCATGACGATACCCAAACCAATGTTGCTGGACGTTGTGTCTCCCGTGGAAGTGACGGTCGTGATGCCTTGCCTGAACGAGGCAGAAACGCTGGCCGTGTGCATCGACAAGGCACATGCCGCGTTGCGTGAGAGTGGCATTGCCGGCGAGGTCGTCATTGCAGACAATGGGTCCACGGACGGCTCGCAGCAGATTGCATGCGACCATGGAGCACGCCTGGTGCCAGTGCCGGTGCGCGGGTATGGCGCTGCCTTAAACGCGGGAATTGCTGCGGCACACGGTCGATACATCCTGATGGCCGATGCCGACGACAGCTATAACCTGGCGCACATTCCCCGCTTTGTGGAGAAGCTGCGCGAGGGTAATGACCTGGTCATGGGTAATCGCTTTGCCGGCGGCATCGGTCCCGGCGCAATGCCGCCGTTGCACCGCTACCTGGGCAATCCGGTGCTCAGTTTTGTGGGCCGCACGCTGTTTCATGCACCGATCAGTGACTTTCACTGTGGCATGCGCGCATTTTCACGCGAGGGATACGAGGCCTTGGCGCTGCGCACCACCGGGATGGAGTTTGCGAGCGAGATGGTGGTGAAGTCATCCCTGATGCGGCAGCGTATTGCCGAGGTGCCAACGACCCTGCAGAAAGATGGGCGGTCGCGACCGCCGCACCTGAAGACGTGGCGCGATGGATGGCGGCACTTGCGCTTCTTGCTCATGTACTCGCCGCGCTGGCTTTTCCTGGCGCCGGGACTGCTGCTCATGACCCTGGGTGGACTCCTGACCGCGTGGCTCTTGCCGGCCGAACGACCGCTGGGCCATGTGAATTTAGGCGTGGACACGCTGGCATACGCCGCAGCGGCGATCCTGCTGGGGTTTCAGCTGGTCTTTTTCGGGGTAGCGGCGAAGACGTTCGCCATCACCGAAGGCCTTCTTCCGGAAGACGAGACGTTTGAGCGCCTGTACCGCTACGTGACGCTGGAAACGGGGCTTCTTGTGGGAGCGCTGCTGGTTCTTACCGGCGTGAGCATTGGCTTATCGTCGGTGCTGGACTGGGCGCACGCGGGCTACGGACCTTTGCCGCCCGTGAAGATGATGCGTCACACGCTGCCGAGCATGCTCTGCCTGATGCTGGGAACGGAGGTGTGCTTCGCCAGCTTTTTTCTGAGCCTGCTCGGGCTAAGGCGGAGGTAGAGCGCTCTAGTTGACGTCAATGCGGACTGCGGTGGGAATTCCATCGCGCGTCAGCGTCCATCCAGGCGATCCACTGATCAACACCTGCTGTCCAGCACGAAACACCTGCACGCCGGTTTCCACCGACGGGCATACGCCATCCGCGACGCCATTGCTATCCGCATGCAGTACGAGGCTGTTGGTGCCGGTGCTGGTGCAGTGGACCACGAGATCACCGTGGAAATCGTCAGGCACAATGACCTGCACGGGCTTGCCGCAACCGACGGCGGAAAAACAGGCAGCAGAGAGTACAACAGTGACGCAAACGCGTCGCATGAAGAGAAACATTAGAATCCTCTGAAAAACGATCCTAACTGACTCAATATGGCGCGACTAGTTTGTTGCGCAAAAACTGTTGACTCTGGTCGTACACCTGTAACCAGTTACGATGCAGTAAAAAATCGTGCACTTCGTCCGGCAGCACGGTGACTTCTACGGAAACATGGCGCGCACGCAGGGCAGCCGCCAGGCGCACGGTCTGCGCAAACAGCACGTTGCGGTCGTCGTCGCCCTGGATGAGCAGAACGGGGCTCTTCCAGCGGTCGACGTCGGCCAGCGGAGATGCTGCAAAGGCGCGACGCGCCATGGCGGCCTGATCGACATTTGGCTCGTTTGTAGGCTTCCACAGGTCAAGTTCGAGCGACCAGTCATGCACACCGTGCAGGTCGACGCCTGCGGCATACAGGTCACTGGATCGGGCAAGCGCCAGCGCCGTGAGATAGCCGCCATAACTGCCACCCCAGGCACCGATGCGCTTCGCATCCACGTCAGAACGCCTGGCCAGATAAGTGGCGGCACCCACCACGTCGTTGTATTCGCTGGCACCGTTCGCGCCGTAGTTGAGCGCCTGACGAAAATCGAGGCCGTAGCCGGTGCCGCTGCGGTAGTTCACGCTGAGCACGGCAAAACCTCGGCTGACCAGGTACTGGTTAAACTCGTACGCCTGCGCGTAGTACTGCATGGGGTGGAAGCCAAGCAGCATCTGTCGCCGTGAACCGCCGTGGAAGAAGACGACTGCGGGCAGACGTATACCGGGGGCGGTGCCGGGCGGCAGGAAAAGTTGGCCGTGGATGGGGAGGCCGTCCGCCGCAGGAAACACAACCTGCTGTGGCGTAACAAATGCCGTCGCGGGAAACCCTGAAGGAATCAGCATGGGCGCGAATGGCTGCATGCCGCCGTTGTTATCGAGCAGCATGGGCGTTAGAGGACGGGTTGCGCTGCCCGCCATCAGAGCGACGCCACCACTACTCAGGAACGAGGGTTTGGTTTCGATTCCCGATCCGTGCGTCAACGTCACGGGCCGGGCGTCGCCAGGGAGGGAAAGCGACCAGAGGTGAAGACGATCCGTGTCTGCTGGGTCGCGCGCACCGTTGTTGGCGCTGAACAGGAGCATGGAACCGGAGACGACGAAGTCCTGCACCTCAAAGTCGCCCGGCGTCAGGAGAGTTGCCGCCGGGTTGCCAGCCTGCCCTGCACTTGCAGGGAGGACATACAGCCGTGTCCAGCCGCCCTTTTCCCAAGGAAAGACAAGGCGGTCATCGGCCGTCCAAATGAGTTGATCGGATGCGCCAGCAGCATGAAACAGGGAGCCGGGGCCAGGATCGGCATGCCAGACTTCCCTACCCCGGCCGGTCGCAACACTCGCCACGCGGATCGACCAGGGCGCACCCTCACGTAGCCATCGATCCGCGATTGGCGAAAGGATGGGGACTTCGCGCACGAATGCGACGCTTTGACCGTCCGGCGACCAGATGGCATCGTGATCCAGGTCGACGCCAGGGTCGATCCACTGCAGCGTTGCCGTTGCAATGGTGTAGACGCCAATCAGGTTATGGTCACCCCGTTCGGAAACGAACAGCAGACGTGTGCCATCGGGCGAGAGCCGCAGGCCACTGGCGGTGCCACGAACAAAGAGGAGTTGGTGCACGCCTGCATGATCCTGCGGGGCAGCACTCTCGCCTGGCTCGGCATCCTCCGACGAAATAAGGGAATGATTGAGATTGGGAGAGGGCTGCTGTTGAGGGAGAGCAGGCAGCGCCACCTGCAACGGCGCAACCCACACGCTGCCGTGCCGCAAGAAGTAGAGGCTTTGTCCGTCACGGGCAAAGAGGACCGCATGGCCTTCTGCGACGACATGGACCCTGCCTGAGCTTAGATCGGCAAAGGCAACGACCTGGTGCACAGGGCCTGGCAGTTCCGCAGGATTGGCAACGGGATGTTCAGGCCCTTGCGCCCCGGTGCCGCGCGTCCATGCCACGCGGTCGCCCTCAGGCGCCCACGCGATGCCGTCGATGTCCTGCCCGTCGTCTTCGGTGTAGTGGGTCACCTGCCGCGCAGGCTCGTGTGCACCAGCAACCCAGACGTTACGCCGGCCCTCCGCATCCGTGACCCATGCGACGCGGTCCCTTGCGGGAGATGGAGTGAGATCGTTGGAGAACGGAGCAGACAAGGCCTGCGGCAACGAGAAGCCCTGCGCTGGAGCGGGCGCACCGAAAGCTCTGCCCACCACGAGCGGCAGGACGATCGCAAAGGAACGCAGGCACATGAGAGGGCGCATGGCCGCAGCATACCGCTTCCGCTCCCCGGGCAGGTGGTCCGTGCACCTTGGATGGTGGAGCGCTTGTCCATGGCAGGTCGAACGAGACAACTTGCCCAGCCGCGTCGAAGGCCGTACACTTGGACAGTCCGCTGCCACCGCAGTGCCGTTGCACCTTGTGTGACGTGATGCAGGCTCCACGCAGGCGCGTAGCTCAGTTGGTTAGAGCGCTACCTTGACACGGTAGAGGTCTCCGGTTCGAATCCGGACGTGCCTACCATCTCCCACACAGAACAGGTTGGCGACTACCCAAGATGTTTCCGTGAGGCGAGTCCTCATCTCGGTCATGAGTCTTGGTTGTAAGGAGAGGCTGCAGGTGCGCCGGTCTACCGGACCCAGAAGCGCACAAGCTTTGATAACACGGACTTGATTGCGTGGTAGCGACCTGGCTTGAATGTGGTGACCTGTGCCGAGGTCGCGGCCGGTGCTGGCAATGGGTCAGCCCGTACAACTGCGGACCGGCATTTTGCCACGCGTAGCTGCAGCATTCTGGGTTGAACTTCCGGCAGTACCATGGATGCTTCCGACACGGCCCGGTAATTCTCGGGGGTCAGAAAACTATCCGGCTGCACGGAGACACGAACCTCGCTGGCCCTGGTGAACCGCGCCATCCATCGACCTTCGGAATCCGTGTATACCGTCTGGTCTCCCAGGGCGACCGCCGCGCCCTCTACCGGCACATTATCGTCTCCCTGGACCACACCCTGTACGCGATATTTCGCCATGCGGGCTGCGGAGGAGTTGTACGATGCAGGTCCTGATCCGAGATCGCTGCCCTCATAGTCGGTCATGCTGCCGTCGTACTCGCTGTGAATGCCTGTGGCGCTTATCCGCGTCAGACGCATGACGGCATTCTTAACATGCAGTTGCACCGCTACGGACAGGACGCGTCGGAAGCCGGTTGTGGGTCCGTAGGGTACATAAGTCTCCCCGTGTGACACCCGCACCGATCCGAAGTTGCCCTCCACCACTCCGCCCACGTCAAAGGTCGGCGCTCCGGTACCGAGTTGAAGACCTCCTTCCACTCTGAAATAGCGGTCCAAGTGCTTGCCGCTTTCCACCTCGAGCGTGGTCGAGTTTGCTGCATTCTGCGTGCCACGATGAAGGATGGTTGTCTGTAGATCCCATTGCGGTCTGCGCCAGCCAGTGATCCACGCCAGTCCGCTGTCCTGCGAACTCCCTGTGTGCGAGGCCAATGCCCGAAGACCAGTGTGCAAGTTGCCCAGATGAAGTGCTGCACCGCCCTCCAGAAGGACCGAACGCGCGCCGGAGAGTACGGTGGCGCGTTGGAGGTCCTGCGAGTGCGTCGCAGATTCGTGGCGCGCGCCGTCCAAGATCAACAGTCGGCCAAACTGCTTCGTGACCGCCGCGTTCCAACCGATCTGCTCTGCGGTGAACTGTTGCAACTGAGGCTCTGGTTGCAACTGCAGGTCGCCGCTCGTGTCACTCGCTTCCAGGCTCCACGAGGAGCCATCCGCATGCAGACGACCGCGCACGATTGGCTTGCCATTCGCCATGCCGGCGGTCACGGCAACCCGGGCACGTAAGCCCATGCTCCTCTGGATGGACATGAGCATCGCAGTTGCATCGCCGCGAGTGAAGAAGGTTTGCAGGGTGAAGTCCCCAACGTGATCCGTTAGGTTCATCGTCAGTATCGGCTTGTCTGGAAGGACCGCGGAGAATAGCGAGTTACCTCGCTGCTCGCCGCTGCGCCCGACAAAGAGGTCTGCCGTGCGTGCACCCGTGCGGGTCTGAACGAGCAAGCCGCGGCCGTAAGCGGGGCGTTGGTCCTGCGGGCCATCGGTAATCAGGGTGAGCGGCAGTGCTGTGTCCCCTACCACCACACGTGTTGCCTCTGTCTGGATTTCGCGACTGAACCCAACATGTAGACCTGCCGCGGACCCCACACTAAGACGTGAGATGGCGCCAGCACTATAAACGGCGACGCCGCCGCCCTGCGTGTCAGCCGTACTGCTGCTGCCAACGGAGACCTGCACTACCTGAGCACGCATTGCAGGTGTTTGCAGTCCGCAGAGAACGGCAATCAACATCCACAGCCGTTGCAGCGAGTTCATGGCAGAGTCTGTTCAAGCGTCACGCTTTTTCCACGTGCACGCAGCCGTGTCACCGGGAGAGTGCTGTGTAATGCGATCTGGAACCGGCGCTCGCCGTTCGGCAACAGCGGGAAACCGGCAAGAGAGATCTTATCCTTACCCTGCGCGGCTTCCACTTCCAGGACGCGAATCATATCCGCGCCATTGTTGCGCAAGACGCCGTCCAGGGTCAGTCCGTTTACCTGAAGGGACTGGAACTGCAAGTCGCTTTTGTTCACCGGTCGCTTCGCCAATAAGTAAACAGTGTGCGGCAGGCTCAGTTTGACGTTCATCCCATTGCGCCGGGGTAGCCCTGAAAAGTTGACATAGACGGTGAACCAGGCAGGGTAGCTGTCTGCGCTCACTTTGTAATAGATGGTGCGGTGCTGCTGTGGAGGCAACCGCAGGCTGGTCTGACTTAATTCCAGGTGCACCTTGGGATCCAAAGCTTGAAATACCGCTGTACCATTCACGTCGATCGTAAAACTCTTTGGCTCGATGGTGGCAATCAACGGCAGCAAGGTGTCGTTTACGACCTCGAAGCTGGATTCTGCGGGTCCGGTGTACTCGATTACAGCGGGACTGACGGTCTGAGTTGTGGCGCTGCTGGGAAGGACCGACGGTGCGACTGCGCAAAGAAGGCATCGCAAGAGGAGCGCTCGAAGCATCATAGCGCCTGTGCCTGCAGGTGCATTACGCCAGCATAGGTATCCGCCTGCGGAGTCAAGCCGACCAGGTTCAAGGTGAGCGCAAGCGTATCAGTGCGCGTCACCACCAGGTTGGCCGTGGTGATGGGAACGGAGTACAACTGCATCGCGGTCGCACCGCTGGTAAATGGGCTGGTTGCCGAAAAGTTCTGGGCTGAGCCGCCGTTTACTGAGCCGGTAATTGCAGATGTCGGAATCAACTGGCCGGTAACTGCACCTGTCATCGCGTTCGAGGCGCTGTCAAAGTAGGCATAAAGCCGTACCGTGATTCCTTCGCCGAGATTCCATGCGGACACAATGGAAATGGACTGCGCAAGCGGCGCAGGATTGCTCGTACCGGTCGCAACCGCACCCCATGCAACAGTCGGGTTTGCGACACTGACTGTGATTGAATCCAGAACGAATGCGCTGAGCGACACATCGACACGCGGCGAAGTCACAGCCGTTGCACCCATGGGCGTGCACATGAGCAGAGCACATGTACCTGCCATGATGGAACGAATACTTTTCCTCATCGAGGACTCCAGGGGTGAGAGTCAATTACTTGAAGAGGACTTTATCGTCTCTTGTAAGTAACACACGATAGGGTACTTAAACTATATTTGTGTCAGCTATTGACAGTAGCTATGGCTAGACCGACTCTGTTGTGCCGCCAGCACTCACGGTTTGGTTTCTTGACCAGTACAAATTCGATGGTTGCAGCAATTGAGCATTCACATCGACTCTCAGACCGAGACAAAAGTACGACGCTGCTAATGCCGATGCGTTGCAGCAGACCATCCCGTTGATGCTGAGCGTACCTACCCAAGGTGCACAGCATGGAAGCCCTAAGTCGCTTCGTTGCTCAATGCGGCTCTCTCCATCTTTAAACAAGAAAGTTTTCTTACAGACTGAGACGAAGCACATGAAGCACAATGAACTCAGGTGGTGGGCGCACCAATCTACTTCAATTCAGTAGAATGCCAACTGGAGCGGGTTAGTTACAGCGTAAACTTGCCAATCTTGATTTATACTTACAGCTCAGAATCCAATTAGTCTTGATGCGGTGAGTTCCCATGATTCCTCACGCGTCTGCTTCGACTGCACCTCGATCATTAACTTAGGCATAAGCATTGATGGAAGGTCTTGGGCGGAGTTTTGCACATTTCGGAGAGTCATTTGAGCCATTCTCGCCGACTTCGTATCTTTGTCTCGCATCCATCTCACTACATGACGGACTGCGAGCCGCACGGTGACGGCCTGCTCGCGCTCGAGTACATTCGACGCCTGGCACTTCGTGGTCATGAGTTACACGTAGCTGTGCCACTGATGAGTGTTCAGAATCCCCTGCCAGATACGGTTCACTTGCACCCCGTACCTTCATGGACCGCCGTCTCACAGGTAAATCCGTCTGCGATCAACCGTCTTGAATATGCCGTGCGCGTTAGGCATCTCCTGAGGAGGCTTCAGACACTCATTCAGTTTGATCTGATCCATCAGTTGAACCCTGTTGTCCCCGGCGTCGGTTTATTCCTTTCAGGCTGTGGTCTCCCGATCGTACTCGGCCCCCTTCCTGCCCCGGGAACCGGGACCTTGCCGGCCGGTGTGGGAACAACGCTGAAATTGCTGGCATTACACCGGCAAATCCGATCTGCGGCGGCAATCCTTGTGCCAAGTCTGGCAAGTCTGACGCTGCTCCCAAAGGATCCCGAGACACGATCCAAGGTTCGAGAATTACACTACGGCATTGACACCAAGGTATTCTGTCCCGCAGAACCACCTGTAGCGGAAGGTTGCTCAATCCTGTTTCTCGCAAACCTTGTACGCAGAAAAGGAGCACTTCTTCTGCTGGAGGCTTTCGAACTAGTTGCCGCTCAACACTCCGAATGCATTCTATTGATTGCTGGCAGCGGCCCGGAGGAGCAGAGTCTGCGGGAAAGATCGTCCCTGAGCAAAGTTGCACATCGGATTCGCTTTTTGGGCAACATTCCGCGGGAACAAGTACCGTCTGTGTTGAACAATGCTACCGTGTACTGTCTACCCTCGTATAGCGAGCCCTTTGGCATGACCGCCCTGGAAGCGATGGCCTGCGGCAGGCCTGTAATTGGCACAAACGTAAGTGGCTTAGGCTACCTCTTACCCGACGCTGCTTTTGTTGTTGAGCCAGGCGACCGCGTTGGCCTTGCTTCGGTATTGCATCGTCTGCTGTCCTCAGAAGACCTAAGACAAACAATGGGAACCCTGAATCGTGCGACCGCCGTCAACGAGTACGATTGGGATCGCGTCATTGATCGACTTGAAGTTCTCTATTCAGAAGTCTTGGCGTAAGCGGTAATCTCTGACGGTCGTAACTTCTTCAGACTTACGATCAGTTCGTCATAGATATCTTCTACTTTGGCTGCCATGTGAGTCACGGTAAAGACCTCGAGTCCTTCCTGCGCATGACGTCCCAGGCTTTCCCGATAAGCTTTGCTGTTCAACAGGTATCGGAGTGCGTCGGCCAGAGCCTCCGGCTGCCTGGGTGGCACCAGCATCCCGGCCTTGCCGCCTGCCAGAGCTTCGGGTATCCCGTCTACGTCGCTTGCAACAATCGCGCAGCCAACCTGTCGGGCTTCCAGCAGCGCTAATCCAATGGACTCGCGACGAGATGCGAGGACAAAAATATCGCACGAGAGCATCCAAGCCTGTGGGTTTGCTTGCCACCCCACAAAGTGGATGCGGTTGGAGAAATGACTAGCGCCAGCCTGTGCTTCGAATATCTGTCGCTCCGGCCCGTCGCCCACAAGATACAGTTGGCCCTGTGGAAACTCCTCTGCAAGCAAAGTGAACGCATGGATCAGTTCACTGATCCCTTTGCGATCATTCATACCTGCTACGGTCACGATTGCAGGATGCTGAAGAGGCACCGCCTTGAGGTTTGTGACAGGTGGCGTACGGACGTTGCCGATTGGACCATTGAGTACGATCCGAAACTTTTCGCGCGGTATCTGTCCAGAAGACATTGTCTGCATGACCGAACTACTTACGGCGATCACGCGGTCTGCGATGCGCATGATCGCCGACTCAGAATCATGAACATTATGTAGATGCGCAACCAGAGGTATACGAGGCACACGAGACAAAAGCCATGCAAGCAGCAGTCCCGTTCGCATATGCGCATGGATGACATCAGGCTTGACTTTTCGTAGGATCGCGCCAAGACGAACCGTAGCAAACACCAGCGTAAGCGGACGACGTGTCTGGTCTAAGACACAATGAGAGATGCCAAATGTTTGTACCAGCTGCCCGTATTCGCCTTTGGCCGCAACCATCCACACTTCATGGCCACGTTTGGCCTGTTCGATCGCAAGGTCGACGGCTACATTGACAATGCCGTTACCCCTGTTCGTAAGATCATTGAGGATGTGTAATATGCGCATAAGAATTATCAGTGCACCCGAAGTTGATCCGCTAAACTCCAACCCTGGTGTTCATGTTCTTAAGAGGGCGCTTTGAAGCTGCTTTAGTTCACCAAATCGCGGAAGCAGGCTAGAGATCTGCATGTGCAGCAGGACTCGCAAGCTGCCAATCGTCAGCAGTAATCGGATGGCACTCGCGATTAGAAGTGCAGCACTCGCTCCCATCAGCCCGAACTTCGGGATTAGAACGATCAGCAAGGGAATGCTGAGCACGACGCCAACGGACTGAAGAACCGTCACTAGGCCAGGGCGCCCAACCGCCATGTAAGCCTGGGTTAAGACCAGTGTAAGACCGGTCAGGATAGCTTCTGCGATTAGTACGTCAAGGATAACGGAAGCTGAACGATAGTCAGAGCCGTACAGCAGTGGCAGGACCACGGGGCTGGCAAGCGCTACGGCGATGCCGGCAAGAACGGATAATAGGGTGCTTACCCGCGCAGCGCGGGCGGTGAGCGCCACCAGATCTTCGACGTCCAGCTTGACAGCCCGGGGGAACAGGATGCTTGCGACGGATGCCTGAATGATGTTCAGCATTCTTGAGAGACTCAGAGCTACGACGTAGATTCCCATAGCCGATGGTGTCAGCAGGCGCACCACGAGTGCCTGGTCCGCGTAGAGGGACAGAGTTCCACAGAAGTCAACTCCGTAGGAGCGAATGCCGTAACTAAGCAGTAGAGATGCGGATGTCTTCAGTTCATACAGTGCTCCATGGAAATCCTTCCAGGTGCGCCGCCCCAGGTAGAAGAGAGTAGGAATGCCGCCGGCTACGTACCCGAGTGCGGCGGTTCCTGGTGTGAGTAAATTTGCCGTTCGTAAGCCGATCAACATTGCCAGAGTGATGAGCGGGGTCAAGGCAAACGAAACCGCGGAAGCAAAGAAGTCGGCACGAGATTCACAAAGCGCTCTCAGCAGCGCGATCAACAAAACCACCGTGCTGTTAAGCATGAAGAGCTGCGCAAGGTGAATAATATGCGGCGAGTAGCGACTTAGCCAAAAAGGCATCGCAACGATGCCGAGCACAGTCGAAACACCGCCTAAGATGAACGTAAGATAGAGGGCTGCTCGAGCTAAGCCAACACTTTGTAAAGGGTTCTGCCGAATGCGGTAGATCAGAGCACTAGGAATGCCGATGGTCACGAGATTCGGCAGAAAGTTCGGCCATACTGCAATTGCCGCCAGTTCCCCGCGACCGTTCGGGTGAAGCGCCCGCGCCGTAATCATGCCGGTGAGCGCATTAATAAGAATGAAGATCGCGCGCCCTCCCGTAGATTGGAGAACAGCTACGACGCCACCTGATCGATGCTGGACAGCAACAGGGGATTCGTGAGAAACAGTTTGCAAAGTATCGAGGCCTCATAGCAAATCTACTGGGTTCAGAAGCACCGTTTTCACGAAGGTCCTGTTGGCTCGTACACCTGCCGTTAATCTTTGGCCGTTTCTTTAATCAGAACATCTCGTGTCAGGCGTTATTCGTCGCGAATTGTTCTGCAGGCAGATTGTACTTTGATTCCTTTTTACGACTCAGGGAATATGGCCGTTCGACTGCCAAGTAGACTGCAGTCGCCACACTAAATGTGAGCAGGAAGGTCGGGAAGAGAAGAAGCACGCCCGATGCTACAGGGTGGTGCCTTGACCAAGACAGATGGCCAAACAGCGTGGCCGTAACATTCAGGGTAAATCCATGGATCAGGTAAAAGGAGTAACTAATGTTACCCACCCAGCGGAGGGGGCTGTAACTAAACAGCTGCTCCAAGAGGCCTTTGGGCTGCAGGGTCATCAAGGAGATTGCGCTGTAAAGCACTAATACCAAACACGCCCGCGTTACCGCATGGGCCACGGAATGGTGGGATGCTGTATGGACGGTGTGTAGCTCACTGATCGCAAAAGACGCTAGTGCAACGGCAGCGATCCCAAAGAGGCAATACTGGAATTGGTGCGAGAGAAGTTGACGACCTCGTTGCGTTTGAAGAATTTCCTGCAGCATCATGCCCGACAGGAACAGGCTGAACCGAACGAAGGATCGATCTTGAAAGTGCGAGGGACCAAGCAGATGATTTGGATTCATGAACGCAAAGATTAAATAGCCGATCGTAATGGCGAGCCAGAAGAAAGTTCTGTGCGCTCTTCCCCAATCTGTCATGCGGAACACGCGCACAAGGATTGGTAGTGTCAGGTAGAAGGAGAATTCATAGCTCAGTGACCACGCCGCGGAGATCACGGGAGGCATGTCAACGATGCCCGGCAAGAGCAGCAAATTAGCCCCGATGTACCGTAAGCGATGCGAGAGGTCCACAGCCTGATAGTGCTCGCCGATGTGGAACACCAGTGAGAGCACAAGGTAAAACGTAAGAACGACAAGAAAAGTCGGATAAATGCGTTGAATCCGTCGAAGGAGAAACCGCCCGTAGTGTAGCCCTGGACGCATGGCTGCGCGGTAAATCAGCATCCCGCTAAGCAGGAAGAACAGGTCTACACCGGTGCCGCCTATCTCGGCGACAGAGGCCGCGACTTCGCCCTGGAAAACACCAAGCTTTGCAAGAATAACCATTTGGAAATGGCAAAGAAACACGAGAAGAATTGCAAGACCGCGCAAACCTTCCATGGCGAGCATTCGATTTTGGCCGCCCACGTTCTCATACCATCCCTGAAGAATGGGGAGGTACGAATCACGTCTTCCAACATGAAGAAGTCTGTTGAGCATCATGGGACCTCGTGACGCAGGTTAGGGGGCCATCGTCTGGTAGCAAGCGCTCAGGGCGTTATGCATCGCCAAGGAGCTGAAGCGAGCCATAATGACGTCCCGACCAAGTCGCCCTCTTTCATGCGCGTACACGGAATTCGTAAGAAGCTCTGTGACAAGCGTTGCGGCCGTTTCGTCATCCGCAGGACGGTACAAATGATTGGCTAAACCGTCTGTCAGAATATCCTGCGGTCCACTTACAGCAGGTGCTACCACCGGGACCTCCATCGCGAGGGCCTCCGCGACCATGTAGCCAAACGACTCGTAGAGCGATGTGCTCAACAAAACATCTGCGGCAGCAAGGTAGGGTCGAACATCGTGCTGCCATGAAATCAATTCAACCGTTTGAGCGAGATCGAGTTCTGTTCTCTTGTTCATGAACTCTGCTGTTAAGTCGCCCGCACCAATCCAGATGGCGCGGACGTGAGGAACAGAGCACCGGATTTGGCGAACGATGTTGAGGAATGACAGGGGATTCTTTTGACTTGTAAGTCGACCCAATCCAAGGATCAGGGGCGCTTCATCCATGCCAAGGGCGAGTTTCGCGTCCTGCCGTTTGCGAGGGCTGAAGTACGTAGGATCGATCGCGGGATACGCAACGTGGATTTGTTCCTGAGTACCGACGCCGTAGCGCACAATGTCTTCCGCTTCACCCTTGGACACCGCTAAAAATTTGTCGACGAGTCCCTTGAGAGCCCTCTCGACATAGAGATACTTCTTGCCAAGCGGCGCCGCAAGAGCATGGGGGCTGTAGAGAACTGCGGGGCGAGGTAAAACCGTATGTGCTGCAAAGCGACCGAGGACGCCAGCCTTGGAACTATGGCAATGCACGATGTCAGCATCAAAGGCCTTGATGATTTTTCGAAGATCCGAGAACGCACGCCAGTCGTTCTGGAGCGACACTTCGCGACGCATATCAACCGGGTATGCCGTCCAGCCTTGAGTTGCGATCAGTTCGAGGAACGGAAGCAGGCGGGAGTCAGCACGCTCCTGCGCGAAAGCAAAACCAAAGTGAAATGGGCTGAGCTTCATGCTCTCTGCTATGTTTTCCAAATACCGGAGAGTTCCACCCAGCGTCGCTTCTAAAATATGCAGAATTCGCAGGGGCGGCGTCTCTGTATGACATTTCGGACTAGGCGCGATGCTTTGGTCGACGTGGGTCATAGTGTTGTGTCCTTTGCGCGGTTCTGTAGCATGGCTTCGTAGATGTGTTCGAGACCGTCCAGGTGGTTGGCGATGGTTTTGGGACGGTCCCAGTAACAGTCGTAGGCGTTGCGACCAAGCCGGGACGCGAACTCGGCATCTTTGAGTGCCGTCATTTTTCTTTCCAGGTCGAGCAGGTCTCCTCCCTTGAACAGGAGGCCGGTTTCACCATCGACGATCATTTCTCGCGCCGCGGAGGTGTCGGCGACCACGCATGGAACGCCGCTCGCCATCGCTTCCAGCACTACCAGTCCCTGAGCTTCGTACCAGAGGGAAGGAAAGACCATGGCGCGAGAGGAGCGCAGCCGCCGAAATGTCTCTTCCGAGTCAAGCCAGCCGGAGATTGTGGCGTTGGGATTAATGGACAGAATCGCTTCGCGGCACTCACCTTCACCCAGGAAGACAGCCTGCACCTGAGTGCGGTATGCAGCTTTCGCGAACAGCAGCGGTCCCTTCTCTTGTACAAGCCTGCCGACAAATGAGAAAGAAGTTTGTACCTTGATGTTTGCTGGTTCGTTTCTTGGGACTTCGATGAAATTGGCGAGGGTGTGGATGCGTGTGGATGGTTCCAGGTAGGGGGTCATGATGGAGAGAACCAGGTCGGAGATGGAGATGATGTCGGTCAGGCCGGACGGCAGTCGTCCGACGCTGGCCTGCACCGTGCCGCGTGCCACCCGCCAGACCTTGTCGGTGTACCCGCGCCGGTCGCAGCGGGCCTGGATGCAGTTCAGGCTCATCGGATCACGCTGGCAGATCTGTTGCAGCGAATGGTCGAACAGGGTGCCGTTGGGACAGGCAAGCAGGTAATCGTGCAGGGTGCAAACCACCCGAAAGCCGCGATTCACCGCTGACCGCACCACGCTGGACGACAGCGACTTTGCCCAGAGATGAAGATGAACCACCGTGTCCGACGGCGACAGCGTGTCCAGCAGATCCGCCGCAACCTGCCCGCTCTTGAAGTTCCACAAACCCTGCACCGCCGCGCGCAGCCGGTTCGGATCATGAAGAATCTCGTACTGCTCCGTGCACACCACCTTCAAATTCGGCTGGCTCCGCAACTCCTCCGCAACCGGGCCAACCGCTGTCAAAAGAAATACGTTTCTGCCGCGCTCCGCAAGACCAATCGCACTTGTCAGCGCAATCTTGTCCGCACCTCCCGTCACATGGGCGTTATCGTTGATCACCACCACATTCTTCAAGGCACGATCCACCGTCCCCGGCCCACCGCCGGAACGATCTACATCTGCCTGCCGAATGTCACTAGGAGAGCGGAACATAAACTCCAGGGTTGATCAACTTCAAGTACTTCGCCACCACATTAAACTTGCTCTGCGACACCACCAACGTGTCCCCATCCTGAATGAAAAACTCAACCGAACGAACCGTCCTGCGATCCCGCTTCAAATTCAAAATATGGGTCGACGTGGGTCATAGTGTTGTGTCCTTTGCGCGGTTCTGTAGCATGGCTTCGTAGATGTGTTCGAGACCGTCCAGGTGGTTGGCGATGGTTTTGGGACGGTCCCAGTAACAGTCGTAGGCGTTGCGACCAAGCCGGGACGCGAACTCGGCATCTTTGAGTGCCGTCATTTTTCTTTCCAGGTCGAGCAGGTCTCCTCCCTTGAACAGGAGGCCGGTTTCACCATCGACGATCATTTCTCGCGCCGCGGAGGTGTCGGCGACCACGCATGGAACGCCGCTCGCCATCGCTTCCAGCACTACCAGTCCCTGAGCTTCGTACCAGAGGGAAGGAAAGACCATGGCGCGAGAGGAGCGCAGCCGCCGAAATGTCTCTTCCGAGTCAAGCCAGCCGGAGATTGTGGCGTTGGGATTAATGGACAGAATCGCTTCGCGGCACTCACCTTCACCCAGGAAGACAGCCTGCACCTGAGTGCGGTATGCAGCTTTCGCGAACAGCAGCGGTCCCTTCTCTTGTACAAGCCTGCCGACAAATGAGAAAGAAGTTTGTACCTTGATGTTTGCTGGTTCGTTTCTTGGGACTTCGATGAAATTGGCGAGGGTGTGGATGCGTGTGGATGGTTCCAGGTAGGGGGTCATGATGGAGAGAACCAGGTCGGAGATGGAGATGATGTCGGTCAGGCCGGACGGCAGTCGTCCGACGCTGGCCTGCACCGTGCCGCGTGCCACCCGCCAGACCTTGTCGGTGTACCCGCGCCGGTCGCAGCGGGCCTGGATGCAGTTCAGGCTCATCGGATCACGCTGGCAGATCTGTTGCAGCGAATGGTCGAACAGGGTGCCGTTGGGACAGGCAAGCAGGTAATCGTGCAGGGTGCAAACCACCCGAAAGCCGCGATTCACCGCTGACCGCACCACGCTGGACGACAGCGACTTTGCCCAGAGATGAAGATGAACCACCGTGTCCGACGGCGACAGCGTGTCCAGCAGATCCGCCGCAACCTGCCCGCTCTTGAAGTTCCACAAACCCTGCACCGCCGCGCGCAGCCGGTTCGGATCATGAAGAATCTCGTACTGCTCCGTGCACACCACCTTCAAATTCGGCTGGCTCCGCAACTCCTCCGCAACCGGGCCAACCGCTGTCAAAAGAAATACGTTTCTGCCGCGCTCCGCAAGACCAATCGCACTTGTCAGCGCAATCTTGTCCGCACCTCCCGTCACATGGGCGTTATCGTTGATCACCACCACATTCTTCAAGGCACGATCCACCGTCCCCGGCCCACCGCCGGAACGATCTACATCTGCCTGCCGAATGTCACTAGGAGAGCGGAACATAAACTCCAGGGTTGATCAACTTCAAGTACTTCGCCACCACATTAAACTTGCTCTGCGACACCACCAACGTGTCCCCATCCTGAATGAAAAACTCAACCGAACGAACCGTCCTGCGATCCCGCTTCAAATTCAAAATATGGGTTTCCCCGATGCCATCGCCAATAGGACGAATCAGTAGTACCTGTTTTTCGTTGGCAGACTCTTCGAAGCCTTCGGCAATCTGTATAGCCTGCAATGCCGTCAAAGGGCCATTCAAGGTATATTGACCAGGCTTGGTCACACGGCCGCCTACGAAGAAGTGAGGCTTCTCAAACTGAGTAATCTCTACGGTTACCTCTGGATTGTTCAGCTGGTCTGTGGCCCTTTGAGTGATTGCCCGAGTCGCATCCTTGAGATCCAACCCAGCCACTTTCACTTCTCCGATGCGGGGCAGAATGACGTAACCATCCGGTTGAACCGATACATTTGCATCCAGCTCCGGAGTAAGGTGGTAAGTCACCTTCAACACATCATTTGCGCGAAGGTGGTAACGAATGACTCCAAGCACCTCATGCTGTGCGGAGAGAGCGGGAACCCAAAGGCCAAAGCTTATTGCGATTGCACAGCAGAAACGATTCATGCGGAAACCTCCTGACTTGCCATTGTTGACACAAACAGGTCTCGCCTTATCTTCTGTGCGGTCGAAGCTGATCTGACGTCCCTCAGCCAGCCCGCACAGAAGCCGAGCAGAGTACCCACACTAAGGCCAACAAGCAAGTTCAGCGGAACGGAAGGTCCAACCGGAACCGGCGACGAAAGCGGTGATTCGATTACCGCGACATTCGCAATCCGGTCTTGGTCCATCTGGCGCGAGATACGTGCCTGTTCCAGCCGCTTTTCATAAAGAGTGTAATTTTCTTGAGTACTTTGCTGGTTTCGATCTAGGTTGGCCAGCACGACAGAATTTCGGTTAAGTTGCTCCAAGCTGTTGAGTGTTTCAGTCTCAATTGCCTTAAGAGCCTGCTCACGCGTTGTCAAGCCTTGTAGGTCGACGCGGTTTTGCCCAATTTGCTGTATCACAACCTGGTAGAGGGGGTTCGCGTCCGTAGTCCGCTCGGAGGGTGCCATTCGCCCCGTCGTCGCCAGTTCAGCACGCGTGGATGCAATCTGCGCATCCACGACCTTCACCAAGCTGTCGGTGGATTTATACTTAGCCAACAACACGATGCGAGAACTTTCCAGATCATTCAGGTTGGATTGCAGCTTTTCAACTAACGGCAGATTTACAACCGTTCTTTCCTGCGTTGATGTACGGTCTGGTACTTTTGCCAGCTCCGTATTGAGAGCCTGATCGCGGCTTCGTAACTCTTGCAATCTCGCTTCAGCCTGGTAGAGTTCCGTCCGTATATCAGAGAGTGACTTAATCAACGCCGTTCTTTGCTCCTCGGCGGAATAGATCTGCGTTTTCACATGAAAAGCACTTGCCTGCTGCTGCGCCGAATCCATCTTGCGCTGGGCGTCCACCATCTCGTTCGCAAAAAAGGAGTAAGAGTTTGGCGACTCATGCGCGGCTAAGCTTGCCGTTAAATACCTTGCGTTCAGGCTACGAACTACAGAGACCGCCGCTTCTGGTGAGTTTGCAAAGTAAGAGACCGCAATTACATTCGTCTTTCGCACGGCTGACACATCGAGATGCTTGAAGAGTTTCAAGATTGCGAGTTGCTTGACTTTAGGGCTTACCGAAGGCGAGCTGTCTGTGAGCCCACAATCATCTGCGACCTGATTCAGTACGGCCTGGCTGCGCAGCAACTCGATTTCTGAGTTGACATCTTCTTCAGTCACAGCGGGCGGAGCGCCATGGCCGTCTCCAGCGTCGGAACCCATTACCATCTGCTGCCGCCCGGTACGAACCAGCAACTTAGATTCGGCTCTGTAGATCTTCGGCTGCAGCAGCGTATATACAGCTGTCACTAAGCCTGTTAGAAGTGCGCAAAGAACAATAAGCTTCCAGTGCAATTGACCGATCGTCAGCACCGAAACCGGCCTGTCATTTCTGGTAGTGAACATAGAGCCTTTCGCAGATGTCTCGGCAGACGCTCCGTGTTAGGGCGCTGTACTCCAGCCTTGTGATGCGCCGTAGGCGCGCCCGACTGACACTCGGAACCATATGGGGCTGTGAAGTAATTCAATTGCCCTGACGATAACAGTCCTAAGTCCTTACCGAATCGTCGATTGGCGACAGGCGTCAGTAACGCCGCTTACTGAGACATTGTCACTCAGGTTCTTCACCTAACTTTAATGCACCCGTAACTCTTACATCGAGGAACACAGGCCTTGCAGGGACCTCTAATTACGGATGCTCTACTCCGGCCCACTTTCTATAATGGCGGCTAATTGTGCTATTTGTGGAACGCATCACGTGCAAAGTTACAAAGCATCCCACAGGTCGTGTTCGAAGATATCTAACAAGTATTCCGTCATCGAATTGCTAGAACCTACTGGAGAGCACAGTATTTTTTACTGGCACTTTTTACCCACAGTACCTTTGTAAGGCGCAATTAGGCAGAGTTACAACCCTCATTGAGGCTTCTAGCCAGCGATTGCTGAACAAATGAGATTTGTGAGTGCTTAACCGCTGATAGACTCAGCGCAGCCACAGTCTTCTTTGCACTGTAACCGATAATGCATGCTTGAGCCGGGAGGCTCCACCAAATGAAATCTAGGCTTTATTGGTTTCCGTTGGTTTTGACGGCGATGCTGTTAGTCGGAGCAGGAGGCATTGCCCGCATCCTGTTTCCGCCAGCGGCGGTGCTGGTGGGGATCTATATTTTTCGGCGCCGTCGCGATCTGTACATGGACGCAGTATTGTGGTGCTGGTTTTTGAGCCCTTTGCTCCGCAGGTTAATGGATTATCAGGCAGGTTGGAAGGACCCCAGCATCGTCTTACTCACGCCTTATCTTCTTACTCTGATCGCGCCTTGTATCAGTTGGAAGACGATGCTGTCGTCACCACTGCGACCGGTTCTGCCGATCGTTCTTGCGCTGATTGGTATCACACTAGGGCTGCTGACCGGATTGGGTTCTCAGGTTCCTACGGCCGCTGTTTCAGCATTCTTAATTTGGGCAACTCCGGTCCTTTTTGCGTGGTGGTACGCAAGCTCCACCGATGAAGATAAAGGCTTTGTCAAGCACAGCATCTCGCGTTCCGTTGCGCCGATTTTGCTGGTGGTCGGCGTCTATGGGTGCCTGCAATTCGCTTTTCTTCCCGCGTGGGATCGCTATTGGCTGACGGAGCTCAACGCGATCTCTGACATTGCGAGTATGGGGAAACCAGAGCCCTTTCAGCTGAGGGTGTTTAGCACCTTTAACTCCCCGGGCGCGTTAGCGCTTGTCCTAGCACCCTTGCTGCTTTTTGTGACTTCTATTAAAGGAAAACTCGCGACTTGCAGTGCCATCGCCGGGTTTGCATGCTTACTGCTCACCCAAGTGCGATCAGGCTGGCTTTGCTTTGGAATTGGTGCACTCCTGCTCATGATCCGAATGCCACGCGGACTGTTAAGAATGGGCGGAATCGTCGTCCTTACCGGGCTGCTTACAGTATTTGTAGGACTAAGCGGGCCCGGCAGCAGCATGTTGGAAGCACGCCTGAACTCTGTATCCAATCTGGGCAACGATACAAGCGCCTTGGAGCGAAGGAGAGGGTTCTCCGACGCCATCCAACTCATTCTCGACCACCCGGCCGGACTTGGGCTTGGCGTCAAAGAGGGAGTAATTTCAGACGATGGCAGCTTCAGCTTGCACGACAATGGAATCATAGAAGCATTGGTGACATTAGGGTGGCTGGGTGGGATTGCATACCTTGGTGCGTTAGTGGCACTAGTGTTCCGTAAAGCTGGGCGCGGTTCTGATCGCGAGGACCGCTTGCGGGCAAACGTCATTGGCGTTGCCCTCTTGCTACAACTCCCACTCGGAAGTGTGTATCTCGGGCCGCCAGGTTTCGTCTGGTTGTTTGTTGTTCTTTCAGCGGTAGGTGTCGAATCGACGACACCTGTCGGAGGTCATCTGGCTGACTTTAAAATCTCTGAAGCTCCTCAAGTGTCTGCCTCCTCTTAAACACGCTGTGCATTGTTGCCTCGGCGATTTTGTCACGGTTACTTAGGGCTCGTAGACACAGCAGAGTTGCGGGATATGCGAGCATAACTGCGTGCCGTGTTAGACCGAAGCCTACGATATAGGGCGCGAGATATGCCGCGATAAAAGCGAGAAAAGCGGCGCCGTTGAAACGGCCCACACCTAAGCGACTGCTCAATGAATACGCACTGATCCCAATTGCGGTCCACAATAAACCTCGGAACAGGATCATTCCAAGCGTGGTGATGAACTCGATCTTCGAACCATAGGACGTCGTTCCGTATTGCTTTAGCGATAACAGCATTACCGCGAATTTTTCTTCCGCGGCCCGCAGCGTTAGTTTCGGTTGACTTCGGATAAAGCTTTCCGCGGCCTGCATGTGAAAGTCGTTAAAGGACCATTCCGAACCGCTGTAATGACCTTGGTTCAATTGCCAATCATATTGATCAAGATTGTTGAACCGTGGTGGGTAGTGTGCGAGGAATCCAGAGTTATTTCCTTTATGAAAGTTGATGCCGTCCAGGCTTGTGCCTACGGAGAACCTTCCACTCACGTGATGTTGTATCAGAGCCCAGCTAACTGGGGCAGTAAGGACCAGACAGGCCAGCACGATTTTGTAGAGAGGAGATCTTAAGCGAATCATGAATAAGCAAGCTAGTACAAGCACAGCAAGCAGCATTGAGCTTTTTGTGAAGAAAAGCAGGTCAAGGGTGATGCTAATAAGTAGAACAGAACCTATGCTTTGAGGTAAGGGGAATAAGAGGAGAGCCAAAGCAAGCGCAACCAACCCAAAAAGATAGCCTTCTTCTGTCTCTAGGTTCACTACAAGGTGCAGGTAGTTAAGCATGAAGAGTGGCGCACTGAGGAGAGCAACAAAGAACAGGGACGACGATAGCTTTCTAGGCAAAGCTCGCAGAGCCAAAGCGTAAACGCTCCAAAGGGGTATGAGAAAGAGCAAGCTTTTGAAAAGAGCGATCTTATACAGATGATCACCAAATAGACGGACACCTTCAGCAATCGTCATCGTAGCAATGGGCATCCGGCTACTTTGGAAACAGATAGGGTTTCCCGGAGTCCCCATTGCTTCCGTGCAAACCAGTAAGCCCCGTCCGGAAAGCACGCTCCGCACCGTTGGTCCCACAAAATAGAGCAAGTCATAGGCTGAGGTCACATGACGAGTACGCATGGAAATCGTAAGCGCAATCATTGAAAATACAATCGACGTCACAATCATGCCGGCGAGGTACCACGCATTCTTGTAGCTGCTCAGTAAGTATCCAATGCGGTCACGTCTCATATATGGCCTCACGCTTGCTTTTCTCTCATGAACAAGTGAATGTGCTATGGCTGTTATCAATCAGTAAAAGGACAAACGATTGGAACTGTTGTTGCATGATGAATGTAGCTTTCAGCTACTGGCGCTAGACGGGTAAGCTGGCAAGTTCTAAGTAATAACACGGATGGCCTCTCTTACTTGAGGGGTCAACGGCATGCTCCTCGTTTCAAGGTAAACCCGCCGGGTTAGAGGGTTAATTCTGTAATTACGTCCGGATGTTATGGAACTCGTGTTGATGGAAAACAGATGCACTGCGATACTTCGAAAACGACAACTGCACGTCAAGTTCACCATAGGTTGGACTAGGAAATGTCGTCTTGAGACGTAAATGATGCAGGGAGGGTTGAGAAAGGTCAGGATGAATTTGTAAGGGTGTTCTATAAGCTGATTCTCAGCAACATCACTCCTCTGAACGGCTCCACCAATGGTTGGGTTGCGAAAGAGATTTTAGCCTTCGAGCGTCTCCCAAATGTCACACCACCATGCAGGCCTGACTTATTAAGTAGGTGTCTCTGCCCTGTCTCACGCTCATAGCGCCTTCATCCGCCGTCCCGTTATGGAACATGCGAAATATCATCTGCAAGTAATACAGATGCCATTCGGCATGAATTTATCGAAGAATGAGTTTGCGTGAACACCAACTTCGGGGCGCGAATTTATGAGCAGAACCTACGGTCAGGAAAACTCTCTATCACTGAACAATCTTCTGAACGCCATGATCATCCTGGCGATCACAAGTTGTGGCTTCTTGGTGACAGGCTGTGGTGATCCAGGATTAAGTGCCGATCCTCAAGTGAGCGTGCAACTTCGAGGCGTCGTTCGCAATGGCTCGCAGGCCATCGTTGGCGCTGACGTACAGCTGTACATAACGGGGATGAAAGACGAGAACCCATTTTCCACGGCATTGTTAAAGCATCCAGTGAAAAGCGACAGAGATGGTAGCTTCATGCTTTCCGAGATGGTAGCGTGCCCTCTAAACGCCGGAGAGGCGTACCTAGTAGCAACGGGTGGGCAACCTGCTGAGACTCCGGCCTCATCGGCCAGTCTCGTTCTGATGAGTGGGTTAGGCGCATGCAATCGGCTAACCAAACTCTCAGTTCTGACGGTGAACGAGGTCACCACTGTCGGATCAATTTGGCCGCTAGCACGGTATGCCAGATCTTATAAAGAGATAGGGCCGTGGTTCGGAACCGATCAAGAATTTTTAACGGCAATCGAGCGGATACCTGCGTTAATCAATGTAGAGACGGGTCAGGCTTCCGCATCAGGACCGAGCGCCAGTGAGGGCAAAATGCATGCTGAGTTAAACATGCTCGCAAGCACTCTGTCGGAGTGTATCTTGTCTCCGGTATACCTGTTGAACAGATCGGACGCGTGCACGGATTTTCTAAAGGATCTAGGGGTTGACAGCACGACGCCAATTGCCAACACCTTTGCGGCGACGCTGGCTCTTGTTCAGCGACCTTTAGAGTCTGAGAAGAGTATGGTCGAACCAAGGCCAACGCTAGCTGCTGACCAATTTTCGTTGGCTTCTGTTTCACGCGATTGGATTCCTACAATGGTAAACAAGCCGGCGACTCCGACCTTTACACCCCGATCGGGTATTCTTGCCGCTGGTCAGGCAATCTCGATTGCGGAGAGCACCCCAGGTGCTGTTGTGTACTACGCCGTCGGTAAGGTTCAATCCGCCGCTGATTTCAAGTTGTATTCCGGCCCTTTGGCACTGACGACTTCTCAGCCTGTGACGGCAGTAGCGGTGAACGCTGGCGTCCTGAGTTCGATCGCTTCTTTGCAGTTCGTTGCTCCGCCAGTGAGCGTAACGGTTGCCCCCAGCGCAATCTCGCTTTCCGCATCGCAAGTGCAGACCTTTGCAGCTTCAGTCACGGGAACAAGTAACTCAGGCGTGACTTGGTCGCTTAGTCCTGCTGTTGGAGCAATTTCAGCTGCGGGTGTCTACGCAGCTCCGGCATCCATCACCGCGGCGCAGGTAGTTACCCTTACTGCTACCAGCATTGCGGACACGTCCAAGCAATCTAGCGCCGTCGTCAAGTTGACTGCAGGAGGAATGGCATTGGCAGTGTCAGGTTCCTCGGTCGCAGCGGGGCAGGTCATTACTGGAACACTGACTCTGACTCAGGCTGCTGGAGCAGGAGGGGTGATCGTTTCGCTTACGTCGTCGAGCAGCCAGGGATCGGTTTCACCCTCGAGCCTCTTGATTGCTCCTGGACAGACGACCGGGATGTTTACCGTACGAGGGAACAGTTCTGGAAATTTTTCGATTGCGGCTGTCGCAGGTGGTTATGGGACCGCCAACTCCCAGCCAATCACCATTCAGGGAGGAGTTCCAGGAACCACGTATTACGTTTCCAATACCGGAGATGACTCCAATCCCGGGACCAGCGCGCTCACACCATGGAAGTCGATCGCCAAAGTGAACTCGTTTGGTCTTAAGTCCGGTGACACGGTGCTTCTTTCCTCCTCAGGAATCTGGCACGAAGAACTCGACGTGCCGAGCAGCAATCTTACAATTGGGGCGTACGGATTGCAGCGTACCTGTACCTTGAACGCAGGACTTGTCGCAACATGTGCCAACATGCCCATTCTTGATGGCGCAGATATCGTGACCGGGTGGAATCTACAGAGTGGCGCCACCTACCAAGCTGCTTACACATCTTTGGCGAGCAAAGGCTTTGTGGATGCAGTGTACGCTCAGGCAGAGCCGCTGACCCTAGTCGCCAATCTTGGCGCAGTCAATTCGACGCCTGGAAGCATCTATGCCGATGGCAAGAATGTCTATGTACATTTGTTGGACGGATCCACGCCGGCGAGTCATACCATCGAAGTTTCCGGGTCCCGGAAGTATGGCATCTGGGTGAGTGGGTTCAGTCACGTGAGCGTCAGTGGCGTCGAGATTGTTCGAACCGCGAAGAGTGGCTATTTAAACTACGCGTATTCAGGTACTGGGTCGGGTAATCTTATTCAGGATTCAGTCACCTTTAACACCGGAGATACGCTTTCTGATCCGCCACTTGGAGGTCCGATCGAATCTGCTATCCTGTCCATCGCCGGTGCAGGCCAAGCCCCGCCAACCGGCTTTGTCGCGTCTGGAAACTGGATTGGCCGCATGGACGTTATCCCTGCCAATACAAACTTCACCTGGGCTGGCATCCAAGCCGACGGAATGGATTCTGCCCTGATTGTTGGGAACAGAATCTCTACGGTAAATGGCTGGGGAATTCGCGTTCAGGATTGGTTCACAAATAACCCGTGTCTCAAGCCGTTAATTGCCAGTAATGAAACAGTGAACAGCGAGGGGAATGTTGCTGTTGGAGGATGCCCCAGCGGCGTGGTCGCATATAACTACGCCCACGATTCCTTTGGTAATTTCCTACAGCTCGGTTACGGCATCAACCCTAACAACCTCGACTCTGATGTGCAGGTAAAGTACAACACCTTCTCAAGGCTAAAGCCCGCGTATCTGAACATGTTGTATAACGGCATCGACGTGAACTTTGCGAGTAACTTGATGGTGGTTGGAAATAATTGCTCTGCCGTCGCCAATGATTGCCTGACACTGGAAGCGGATGCCGGTCCATCGCGAAACGCAACCGTTCTCAATAACACGTTCGATGCTTCTCAGAATGTGAGCTACATCGGTGGGGCTCCATCTCAAACAATCAGAGTTTATCCCTTTTATATCCGGGACACATCCCTGGCGGGCGGTTTGACGATGCAGGGCAACACGATGATGGTAAATACGGCATCTCCGTACATCAAGTATGGTGCCCTCTCGGCGAGTGATATGACCCATGACGTTTCGCCTTCCCAGTTTGACGTGGCCTGTCCAAACTGCGAAAGCAACGCAACGCACTAGGTGGCTGACTTCAGCGAGTTCGCTCCTCTTCGGGTATCGTCCATGAGCAAACAGTGACTCTCTGCATCGCGTGATTTGGCTACTGTGGTCAGATTCCTTCTCGCGAACGAAGCACGGAGCCAGGCAGCAAATATCCTCACTGTTCGGTAGCTTGCAACGACTAGCATTTGCCGGTGCTCAACTTATAACAGTAGAGTTGGTGACAGAACCCGTGCAGGTAGGCGATTGATTGCCTGCACGGGCGCCACGATGGATTGCCTGTAGTAGGCTGCTGAGTAGAGAACCGGCTAGTCAGCAAGGGCGTAGAAGCCGGAAGAACCTCGGATCCCGTCGACGGTGTTTGGAATAGTGGCCTCAGCGAGGCTGTGGTCGAGTATTACTTACTTTTCTAAGCTGCAGCAACGGCCTGGGATGGGTGACGCAATGTCACGTTTGTCGCCAGTTATCACTTCGCAATCGACGTCGCGCACAACTTCTGGCAACGCCCTGCATCGAGGGACGGGAATGCAGTTCTCCACGGAACTATCACGGGACCTGACCTACCAAGTCACCGGTACGGACGCACGCGAGGTGCCGGGGAGAAAGGCCCTGAGTCTTCGAGTCTCACAGTGGATTGAGAAGATTGTGATGGTCCTGCGCACCTACAAAGCAGGTCGTCAGTATAGGAAATTTAGGAATACGCAACGAGAGAAGGGCTGATTCCTCCCTCAATATTCATCTTCAGAAGAATTGGAGCATGCTCGAGGGGCTCCGGCATGTATAGCCTTGTGCCTGCCTGAACAAACCTCGTGCTTCGCGTCGTCTGGCGAGCATGTCCGGTGTTGTAATCCAACAAAGGTACTACTCTTCAGTTTGTCGCGAGGTGCTCACCATTCGTGTAAAGAGATAAACATGGTCAGGAACGCTCTTCCACCAACCGCTCCCGTTTAAGCGTGTAAGTAGCGGGTTGTTGCGTTATGGTTGAAGATCGTGTGACGTGTACCTCCTCTACCAGCACCCATTGCCGGCTCACGACGAGACGTTCCTCCAGCACGGGATAGATTATCGTGTCACCTTCTTGGCGGACTAACGGTGCTTCGGCCACAACGATATTGCAAGGCACATGAGACACCTCATAGTGCACGCGCTCCAAGGACATATCCACAACCTCGGAGCGCTCCTCAACCTGCTTGTAAAGACGGACTGTACCGGTTTCTACTATCCGCTTTCCAACTTGAAGCTGCTCTTCGAGAAGAGGAATGACCTGTGTGTCCAAATCTGTTGTTTCGTTTGGCGGGAGCTCTGTTGTATCGACAGGATCCATGGAAAAGTCATTCGAAATCATAATGTCTAACACCTCTAAGTATGTAGCAGGAAAAGCGGGCCACATGAGTGCGGCCCGCTTTGAATGAACGATCTCTTAGCACCAACGATGCTAGAAACGGTCGTTCGCTTTGGTCGTCGATGTTGTGCTACCTGCAACCGGTTCGACCTCGACCTCTGTATGTCGCACAGTATCCGTAACCTGCTCCGTCCGCTCGCTGCTGGTTTTGCCCAAACGGATCTCTTCGATGACCCGGCTGGTTTTTCCAACCACAGCCTCTTCACCTGTAGCAGTAAGCTCAATCGCTCCGGTCCCTGTCGAAAAGTCCGCCTCGGTGGCACTACGATCGACTGGACGCCGATCAAGCACGATCCGCTCATCATGCAGTGTCACGTCTGCACTCACCGGCTTTTCTACTACGTGCGAGTAGATCCGTACACCGCCACGATCTACCTGACGTTTACCAACTACAAGTGACTCCTCCACGACCGGAATAACCTGCTCACCGCTGGCTGCAATCGTGTTGCCGGTTGCGGAGTATTGATCCTTGCTGCTCTCGAGCACCGCAACATCTTCGGCGCCCGCTGTGCTGTTGCCCTTGTAATCTCCCTGAATGCCAGTAGCTCCATGCTCATAGAGCATGTCCGCGGTTTCCTCGGCTTCTTCATCTGGAACCGTTACTGCAAGGAGGGCGCCACCGCTCTCTACGCGTGCGGCATAGTGTTCGTGTGCATCCTCATGATCAGAAAAACTCGTGAAGAAACCCTTCACCTTTTCCATCGTAGTTTGGCCGGTGCTTGTGGCGTTACCAGCTGTGCTGCCACCGGTTGCCCCTTCACTCTGATCAATCACGGTGATGTGGCTGGCATCGTAACCTTCTGTGCGAAGCGTTTCTTTAACTTTGTTTGCATCAGCGACGGTGTTATACAGTCCAACAACGGTCTTCATGGTGATCTCCAATATGGCTATCGGTATGGTTTAGAGACGTGAACAGGTTGTACTATCGCGCGTCATCCCACTCTCGGCGATTTATTGCTGGGTAAAAAGCTCTACTCTACGATTGTCTGCTTTACCGGCAGCCGTACCGTTGGTATCAGCCGGATTGGCCGCACCGAAGCCTCCACCGGTAAGTCGGGACTTGTCAATGCCCTGGCTTTCCAGAAAATGGCCGGCCGTCATTGCACGCTGGGTAGAAAGGTCATTGTTATGGGGATCGGTCCCAGTGGAGTCGGTGAAACCCTCAATCCGAAGATGGCTGCCTGGATTCTGTTTCATATACTCTGCTGCACGCGTCAGTGTAGCCGTACCTTCCGGCGTCAGGGTTGCCTTGTCGGTGTCAAAGTGAACACCGCCTAGACTAGGGGCAGAAGGGTTGTTGCTCTGTGCGACAGCAGGCGTTGTGATGGGTGTGGCAGCAGTTGCCGCATGGTTGCGATGTAACAAAAACCACGCAAGTACTGCAAGCAAAAGAAGCAGGGGCAGGAGCCAGGCCCAAATGGGAAGTCCCTTTTTCTCTTCGAAAACTTTTACATGTTCCGTGGCCATAAAATCGTTCTCCTGAGTTGGATAAGCTAGTACTTTGTGGACTTCGTGGCTGATGTATCGGTCGCAGGAACTTCTTCCACGTCGACTTCTGTGTGTCGCAGAGTGTCGTGAATGGTCTCGATGTGACTGGTAGCTTCCTTGCCGATATGCACTTCTTCCACAACGCGGGCCGTCTTGCCAACGACAGCCTCCTCAGCAGTTTCGGTCAATTCAATTACCTGGTCGCCCTTGCGATAGTCAGCTTCTGTCACCGCACGATCAACCGGCTTGCGATCTAAGATGACATGCTCCTCACGCAGATTGATGGACTCACTTACTGGCGTCTCGACAATGCGTCGAAACACGCGGACACCTCCGCGGTCAACCTCGCGCTTGCCGACGACAAGATCTTCCTGTGTTACAGGGATTACCGTGGAATCGCTCGCAACTGTGGCAATCGGCGCTGCTGCTGCAACCACAGGTTCCGGGTCAGCCAGTTGCTGATCAACCTCGTCAATCTTTTTTGTCGAGTGCTTATGGAAAATGCTTTCGATCTGCTCCGCCTCATCGCCCGAGCCTTCTAAGACCAGCAAGGTTCCCCCCTGCTGAAGACCATCCTGCAGATGCTTGCGATCTTTCTCTGGCACTCCAATACTCGACAGGTCACTTTCTGAACCATGGCCGTACTCGCTGCCATAGGTATCTTTCGAATCGGAGTAAGTAGAGCCGTTACCGCCGCCAATGATAGTAAGTGCGTTTCCCTTGTAGCCAATTTTCTCAAGGTCTTGAATGGCCGACTGGGCATTGTCACGATGGTGGAAAAGCGCGATGTACTTGGTTAGCTCGTTGGTAGCCATAGGTTCTCCTGGGGTAATTGATGCAGAACACGGTGCAAGGCCCGTTGGACGAGACATCCGTCCGCGCGTTCGGCGTGCAGTGAGTTCATGGCAGTGGGACAGAAGGTCAGGGGGGGAGTGAGCACTAGCTCGCATTCGGGTCTGTACCTGCAGCGGCGCGCTTGAAATTAAGGTGCGGCCTGCACGTGGCACGTTGTATCGTATTTTGGAATAGCTCGGCTTTTTGGCTGACGATAGAAATATGTGTGGCACACGCACGATGAAAACTTCGACAACTTAGTTGTTGTTTGGTCGACTGTGGCGATAGGCCTCACTTCACACGTTTTAGCTTGGTTCCATGTAAGCTTAAGGGCCTTGATTAGCCGTGTGGTACTTTCGCCTAAAGCGGATCCAGCAAATGGCACAGCCGGTCACAGACGCACGAACCTCTCGCAGACGGCTGCAGTAGGAGCGGTAAAGAGTCTTACTCTTTCCTGCCCGCATGATCGACTATGTCAGTCGTCGATTAGCGTCACCAGAGTCTGCAGCGTAAGTACGGTGCCGGAGGACGTGTTGCGAGGCAGTGCAGGGCTGATCGCAAGTGCCTGACGCTGCCCCTCAAACCACACAAGGAAAGCGCTGTTCTGCGAGCCGGGTAGTCGTTGCTGATTGATCCAGTGGTAGTACGCTGCCATGTCTGCATCAAGGAGGGAGCCTTGCACATCCACCTCCGTCGGGGCGACGTCGCTGGATAGCAGCTCGTTCATTGGGCGCTGGCGCTGGCGCGGAGCGAAGCGCACAAGCACGGTCCCTGCCTCGGCGCGGCGCAGGACTTCACGCGTAGACCACTGGGCGAAGGTTGTGCTGAAAATCTGGGTGCCCGAACCCTCCGTGAGAACTTTCAACTGAAAGCGGTCAAGGACTACATCGCCATGCATGCCGAGGGCAGCAGGCGTGAGATGGTTCAGGTAATTGCGCAACTCTTCAGGACCCATCCCGGCCTTGCTCACTTCTCGTTGAATGTTGTCGAGCAACAAACTGCGCACAGGTGCAAGCTGGCCATACGATACGGACGTGAGTACCCCTGTATTCCCCGCGAGCGTACCGCCATCGATATACCAGTGAGCGTAGGGTGCGGGGTGCTTGCGAGCGCGTGCCTCCGCAGCATGAAGAAGATGAGCAAGCCCGTCCGTCGGATCGACATTGGTGAAAAAGGTGCCATGGGGCCGCAACTTTTGGAAGAGCGGTAAGCCTGTGTCGTGAGCGGCACCCTGCCCCACAACAGCGATGCCGAACCTGCGAACTACCGGCTCTGCCTGGGGAACAGCGGCCTGCATGCGGTCGCCGTAGGCGGTGGCAGCGGCTCGAAATGAGGTCATCTGGTGCGTTCGCCAAAGGCTTGCGGACAGGGCTTCTGTAAACTCCATGGGTTGGCCGCACCAATCCTGGTCAGCCTGCTCTGGGGCGATTCGGATCCGGGCAAAGGCGGCGAACCAGTCTGCAAGTTCTGTCGCCGACAGTGCTGACAGGTATGCCAGCTGCCGGTCAAGTTGCGTGCGCTCCGCGGGAAATTTGTAGTCGTATTCCACAAGCTCACGCAACAGGCTGGGCGTAAACGAAAGTGGAAGCTGACGAAACAAGGGCAGATAGGCCAGTGCGACGAGTTGCGCCGCAGGTGGATACCCCGCGAACTGGGCAGCGGAAAGCTTGGCGGGCAGCATGGTTACAGCAACTCCGCAATCGGGTGGCCCTGTGACAGTCGAGCATCGAAGCCCATCAGCGAGCCAAGCGTCGGTACCAGGTCGATCGACTCGATCGGCCGATCGTAGACAACGCCTCGGCGAACGCCGGCGCCGAGCGCCATTAACCACGTGGTCCGTGAAGCCGCATCGCCGGTGCGGTGGTGCTGGAAGCCATTGCCGCCCGCTTCCATGTCGGCGTCGCGACCGAAGTCGGGGAGAATGAACATCGTTGTGTTGCCTGCATATTCCGGGTCGGCCTGCACGGTGGCCCACAGTTCCCCACACAGGCGATCAGTGCGACGGATCGCGTCAACGTAGAGCGAGTAAGCGCCAGAATGGGCGATGTCTACATCGTGCATCGTAATCCACAGAAGACTGGGTGATTGCTGGCGCATGAGTTGCCGCGCAACGTAAAGCGAGAGTTCGTCTGGACTGCTAAGCGTTCGCGCATGCGACAGAAAATCATCAACCGACAGCTTCAAGATGCTGTCGAGTTGCTGCAGCTCAACCTCGCCGCCGGCTAAGAAGGGGGTATACAGCGGGGTTTCATAGTTATCCCGTAGCAGGTGGGTCAAGTCGCCCACATGCCTGTCTGGAGTGGCAGCCTTGAGCAGGTGCTTGGGCAAAATGACGCGTGCGCCCGTACCCGCACCGAAGCCGCGCGCATCGCTCTCGCCGATGCGATTGAAGCCGTTACTGGGCGCCACTACCCACGTATTGGATACAGGACGGTGAAGGTCTTTGCGGAAGTACTCAAAAACAGTAGGGTGCGCCGGCGGCACGGCAGAGAAGTTGTTCAGCGTTTCGTACACACCGGTGGCAAGGCTCGCTGTGGCGACATAGTGGCCGAGAATACCTTCGTTTCGCACATGCGTAAAGAAGGTAGACTGCGGTGCGAGCTCACGCAGCATGTGTGGAATATTCGCCTGACCTTCGGGCGCAAAGGTCTCCTGGTCGCGCGCGCCACCGCCAAACGTAACGACAATGACCTTGCGTTTCTTCCGCAGGGCTTGACCGTGCAGGAACGGACTACCACTGACCAATGCTGCACCTGCTGCAAGCCCGGCAGCGTCGCGCAGAAAGTCTCGGCGGCTGCGGGAAAGCTGCGCCGCGACATCGGCCAAAGATGCAGCACCGTTACTCGGTTTGGCGTTGAACTGAAACATGGCGGCGCGGCTCGGGCAAGTGCTTGATCAAGGTTGGCTGCTGGGCGCAGACGCGGATGCGGCATTGGTTGCGATCACAAACTGTTGCACCTCAGCGCGTTCTTTGTCTACCTCGGCCTGGTGCTGTGCCTGCAACGCTTTGAAGCGGTCAAATTCTGCCTGCGCCTGGCTGTTGTTGCCAGTGCGAAGGTATGCGCGGCCAAGACGAAAGTGTGCGTCGGCCAAGTTCTGATCCAGCTCCAGCGCTCGCACATACTGCTGTTGCGCCTTGTCGTAGGCGTGCTGGTCGTTATAGAGGATGCCCAGTTGCAAATGTGTTTCGGGGTTTGTGTCGTCGAGCGCGGCGGACCGCAACAGCAGGCGTTCAACGGTAGCGTAATCAATCTCTGCACTGGCGGCGCGACGGCCCTTCCAAAGGCTGATCGCATAATAAAACTGTGCGCGTGCGTTGTTCGGCTCGAGAGCCGCGTATTTGCGAAAACGTTCAATCACCTGGTCTGCCTGGGATGGTGAACTCAGGTAGGCCTTGGACAGAAACAGATAGCAGCGTGGGTCCACCGCGTTGAGGTCTGTAGCGGTAAGCAAAGCTTTCAGAGCCGGCTCGTAGTCGCCCCGGGAGTACAGAGCCATGCCTTTGCCAACCCACAGCCGTGGTGATGTGGGAAAACGACGTGTACCCTCGTCGAACACGGCAATAGCAGATTCGTACGCACGGTGCACCATGAGTTCGCTGGCCCACACGAAAAGGTTATCCTCGCTTGGGTCAGTGCGTGCGGCGGTGGCAAACTCATTGGCCGCTTCAATGTATTTCGCCTCTTTCTCGTCGACGCGGCCGAGCAAGTTGTGGTACTCGCCGAGGTTTCGTCCATGCAGCAATTGTGCTGCAAGTGCCCGCGACTCTGTCAGTTGATCCGAGAGCAGGTCGGCAAGGGCCAGGTCATACGTATTGTCAACGGCGTCGGGCTTGATGCGATGGGCAACATGCAGCAGCGGGAGCGCAGCAGAGACCTCGTTCCTTTGTAAGTACAGCCGCGCAAGATTGCGATTGGCCGCGTAGTCCTGCAGATCAATTGCCAAAGCCCGCTTCCAGGCAAGCTCTGCCCCTGAGGTTTCGCCGCTACGAGCCAGAGCCGTTGCCAGATTGTTGATCGCCGATACCGACTCAGGTTTTAACGTTACGGCAGCCTGCAACTGTGTAATGGCACTGCCGTCTCGTGTTTGCGCGGCATACACAAGGCCAAGCAGCTCATGCGCTTCAAAGCTGCCGGGCGATGCTGCCAGCAGCTGCTCCAGTCGTGTTGCAGCATCAGGCAGGTTGCCTGCCACGTAAGACGCGTATGCCGCCTGGAACGCTTGCGAGAAGGCAAGGGCCGCTACCTGAGGGCGCGGCTGCTGACACGCCGCAGGTAGGACTACGGACGGCAGCAACAGCGTGAGCGACGAAAGGAGGACGAGGCCGCGCAAACTTACTCCAGCGCCAAGGCGCCGAGCACCGGAAGATCAGTGCTGCGAGATGGCTGTGAGCAGAGTACTCGTTCGACTGTGGAGGAGCAACCTCCACAGATAGAATCCGTGGGTGCCCTCAAGCTCGAGGCACCCACGGCGTTGCGAACGGTGTGCTGGTTAGTAATACAACTTCAACGCAAACTGGATCTGGCGCGGATCATAGGGAGCATCGCGTGTTGAGCCAATTTGGCCAAAGGTGGAGCTGTTGAAGTTCAGCGAGTTGCCAATCGCAACAACACCATTGCCGCCAAAGCCGGGTGCGTTGAAGTTGGGGTGGTTCAGAATGTTGAAGAACTCCGACCGGAACTGAAGCGAGTACCGCTCGTTGATCTGGTAGGCCTTGAAGAAGGAAAAGTCGAACCGATGGAAACCGGGACCGTACGTGGTGGAGGGTGAGCCGCCCAGGACGCCAATCCCGGTCATGGGAATGCAACCCGTCGGAGAGTTAGGGATGGGTGCACCATTGACACCCAACTGGCAGGGCTGCTGGAAAGCCGCAGGATTGCCGAAGAAGAACGGTGTCGGTTTGCCGGCAATGAGTCGCGTATGGACACCGAGTTGAGGGTCCTGGCCGGGTACGCGGAATGCATTGCAGTTTGTGCCTGACGTCGTTGCCGTCGGGCACCCGATGGTGACCGGCTGGCCGCCCTGAAGGGTGACAAGCGCATTGAGACTGTAACCGCCGAAAACCGCTTCCTGCAGCTTGCTTCCACTATTCATAAAGCGCTTGCCCCGTCCGAAGGGCACCTCATAGCCGCCGCTCAGGTGGGAGACATTGCGGATGTCAAAGGAGGCGAGACCCCAGTCGAACCGTGGTCCAAGGCCCAGAACGTAGGGAGCGCGATAGCCGCCGACACTTCCACCGTTGAGCAGATCAGGGGCATCCGTCATGGTCTTGGAGTAGGTGTAGGTAAGCAGGTAGTAGAAGCCGTGGGCAAGGCGCTGCTCCAGCTTGGTTTGCAGGCCGTTGTAGACGCTGGCACCAAGCGTCTGCTGGTAGTTTCCATTTTCGCCGAAGTCGGGGAATGGTAAGTAGTTCTGGTTTGTCGTGCTGACGGGGAGCGCGTTGTTCCGAATGAGTGACGTATTTGCCGGAACAATGACCGATGGCAGATTGTTACCAACGGAGACCTGCAGGTGCGAGGCGTGCGTATAGACGTACGCGACCGTTGCCGACATGTCTCGCGTTACGGCGTATTGGAGGCTCAGATTCGAACTGATCGTGCTGGGCGTTTTGAAGTTGAACGAGAGACCCGCCAGACCTAGGCCGGAGGCGTTGACCGCGAGCGGGGTGAATGCAGCGCATGACAGTCCAGACCCGATGGTCGCGCTGCCGCCAGGACCAGCAGTGGCGCAGCCGCTATAAGGATTGGCTCCGGAAGAGAACGGTGCGGCATCCGAACCGTTGTTCTGGAAATTGAAGCTGTACGCGAACGGGTAGTTGCGACCGATATTTGGCCCAAATCCGGCATTTTCAAAGGCATTGAAAAAGAGGCCAACGCCACTGCGAATAATCAGCTTCGGCGTCGCTTCGAACGCCAGGCCGACCCGTGGAGAAACATTGTTCTTCGACGTAACGGTCAATCCTTTGCCGTAAGCATCGGTCGACAGCAGGGCAATGCCGTCCTTTGCCAGCAAGTCTGTAAATCCATTGCCGGCAAGCGACGGGTTGTTTGCCGTAGAACTGAGCTGGCGCGGCGCCGTTCCCGATGCAGGCAGCAGGAACGTCGGAGCATTCAGCGGGCCACCCGCCTGGATGAAGTTCGCCTGCGCGCCATTTGTTTCAGAGATCGGGCTGAAGTAGTCGTAACGCACGCCGGCATTGATGGTCAAACGGGGCGAAAGCTTAATGTCATCTTGCAGATAGCCAGCAAAATACTTACGCGCATCGTAGGTTTTGCTGATGTTGGACGCCTGTACCTGGTTGGCACCACCGACGTAGCTCACGCCTCCAGGAACCGTTGTTGCCTCTGGGGTGATCAGCAGTTGAGCGCGGCCGGTCTGGTCACCACCCTGGCCTGGAACGCCTTCAAAGTTGCCATTAAAGTCGAATTCCCCGCGGGAGAATGCCGGCTGCAGCGTGTTGAAGTGGACGTTCTGAAATTCGAAGCCGACCTTGAAGCTGTTCTTGCCGTAGATCTTGGTGAAGTCATCGACAACCTGAAGCGTTTGGCTGACTTCGTCGGATGGCAGAAAGTCGTTGCTGCCAAGGGTTGACAGTCCGGCAATGCCGATCTGCGGCAGGCCACCGTTCTCATTTCCCTGCGGAACACCCTGGATACCGAACTGCGCCGGCACACCGGCGGTATTGCCAGCCGGCCCAAAGCGCGTGGTGTGCAGGTGGTTAAAGCCGATACGAGCCACGTTGATCGTGTTGGCGGTGAAAACATGCGTGTAGGCCAACACCGCCTGATCGGACCTGGCGGTTTGAGTGCCTTGCTGAAAGCCACCACCGTCGGCAATGCCGCCAAAGATCCCGGGGATGAAGTTGGGGTCGTCAACGTAGCTGAAACGGCCGAAAATCTGGTTCTTGTCGTTCACGTTGTAGTCGATGCGCGTGTCGAACGCATCCCGGTGTTCATAAAGCGAGGGACTGGTCGTGAAATTGGAGCTGAAACTGCCGGTAGTAGGGTTGGGGTAGAGGTTCAGCAGCTTCACCGCATTGGCATCAAGGCGGCCAGCCGGAATCTGGTTTAGGGTGCAGCCATCGAAGGAGGCGGAACTGGCGGGACAGCTGCTATTGATCGGGTCACGTACGAAGCCGGTGGTCGTTGCGGCGCGGCCGGACACGCGATCAATGACGCCCGCAGTGACAGCACGCGTTGTCGCCGGATCGAGGATTGTGCCAAACGGGATCTTACGACCAACAGCGTCCGTTCGGTCATTTGCCGGATTGGTCCCACCCTGACCGCTGATCAGGTCGGCAAGGTTACTGAAGCCGCTGCTCTTTTCCGTGGTGGTGGGCACGGTGCCGGTCAGCACGGTTCCCTGGACCCGACGCAGACCCTCGTAATCTCCAAAGTAGAACAGCTTGTCCCTCAGGATTGGGCCACCGATGGATGCGCCAAACTGATTTTGCCGAAGCTCGCCCTTTTTGACACCGCCATTGTCTTCAAACCAGTCCGCAGCATCGAGCTTGTCATTACGGAAGAACTCCCACACAGCGCCGTGGATGCGGTTGGTACCGGACTTGATCGTGGCATTGAGCACAGCGCCCGCGGAACGGCCAAGCTCGGCGCTGAAGTCCGCTGTCTGCACCTTGAATTCGGCAATGGCATCCACCGGAGGCAGAACGATGTAGTTGGTACCGTTCAGAAAATCGGCAGCGTTGGAGTTGTTGTCGATGCCATCGAGCAGGTAGTTGTTCTGTGCCGATTGCAGGCCGTTGGCGGTAAAGGCACCAGAAGCGGCATTGCCGCGCGTATCGGCCTGGGATGTATTGACACCGGCCGACAACTGCGCAAGAAAGGTGAAGTTCCGGCCGTTGAGCGGAAGGCTCACGACCGTATGCTCATCGACCACCTGGCCCACAGAAGACTCATCCGTCTGCAGTTGTGGCGGCGCAGTGGACACCGTAACCTGCTCGTTGGCACCGCCGGCCTGCAGGGCGACGTTCACCTGCAGCTCTTGACCGACGGCAACGGTCAGCGCCTCCTGCGTTGTCGTCGAAAATCCCGGCGCGTTGACCGTGACCTGGTAATGGCCAATGCGCACCGGCGAAAACGTGTAGTTTCCGCTATTGGTGGACTGGGTGGTCAGCGTAATACCCTGGTCGGTATTTTTCAGCGTGACCGTTGCGTTTGCCACCACAGCGCCCGTTGAGTCCTGCACCACGCCGGTGATCGATCCTTGATCCACCTGGGCAAGCGCATACGACGCACCCATCAGGAAGAAACAAATCACCGCAAGATACATGGATCTGTACTCGCGCAACCGCCGAGATACTCTGTGTGTCATCGCCATCCCAAAAACCTCCAACTGCAAGTACCGTCCAACGCGCGATTGTGAGTACCGCTCACTGTCTTTTCGTGACACAGGGAAAGAAAGCGGTTACATAAAATGTTGTCCTTACTTCGCGGAAAGAAGATTAGGACGGAAAATCAGCTCTGTCAATCGAAAGGTGGACGCGTCTGCTTCGCTGTTCCTATACGGTAACGGGTTGAAACGACCGCATTCACGATGCCATCCACTCCATGTAGGTACCCGGCTACTTTATGGGTGCGGGCTATAGTGATGGAGGAGAAGGGCCAGATGCTGCTCAAACGGCAGAGGCCTAGTCGAACGGATGGCTCGTACCACACAGAACAACCCCTGGTTAAGCCGACGACATGTCTTGAAGCACCTGGCGGGCGCACCGCTCCTTCTGCGGTCAGCTTCGCTTCGTGGTCTGGGTTCGGCGATGCAGGAGGCCCTGCCACAGGATGCCACTGCATTTCCTCTCCATGACGGCCGTTACTTACCGCATTATCCGGTGCGCTCCCCGCTGGAGGACGTGCTCCGCCTGGTAACGCCGGGGTTGGATGATTACCCGACAGAACAGTACGCCTTTGAAATCGGCCTGGTGCTGGACAACTGGTGCCGTTCCCTGCAGCAGGGCGACGTCGGCAAGCTGCGACCGTCGCTCGCAACGGATGTGCAGACATGCTCGTTGCGCGCCGCGCACGAGACGCGTATTCGAGAGGGCAGCGCCCTTGCGGGTGTGCGAAGACAGTTTGCCCCTGGTGCGCAACCGGGTGTGGACAACCTGCTGCAGCAATTGCGCGAATGGATCGGCAGCGGCACACACGTGGAGCATGCGGACCTGGAAATGACGACCATCGAAGTCGTCGCCACTTCGCCACTGGTCGTGCAGGCGACGCTGCGTTTCAGCCTGGTATTGCAGCCTGGTCCGTCAGAACGTGCGCACAGCACCGGCGCCTGGCGAACCCGCTGGCGGCGAACTCCAGAGGGAGAGAAGGGCGCACCCCACCCATGGCTCCTCCTGTTTTTTCAGCCTCTGACCGAAACACGCTGCACGCTGCAGGGTCCGGGGTTCATCGACGTGACCGAACAGGCGTTTGGCGGCGTGTCGTCCCATGCGGCGCAATTGCAACACGGGTCGGACTTCTGGCGCTCTGTGCTGGACGGCGCCTGCGGGATTGACGTGTATGGCAACAATGGCGTCGCCGCGGGAGATTACGACAACGATGGATTCGACGATCTGTACGTGTCGCAGCCCGCGGGTTTGCCGAACCGCCTCTATCGCAATCGCGGTGATGGCACCTTTGAGGACGTGACGGAACAAGCTGGCGTGGGGGTGCTGGACAATACCGCGTGTGCGCTGTTTGCCGACTTCCGCAATGTTGGCCTGCAGGACCTGCTCGTGGTCTGCGGCAGCGGTCCGCTGCTGTTCCAGAACAGGGGCGATGGCACTTTCGCGCCGAAGCGTGATGCCTTTCGTTTCGCACAGCCGCCGCAGGGCACGTTCACCCACGCAGCCATTGCGGACTACGACCGCGACGGGCGGCTTGACGTGTACTTCTGCCTGTATAGCTACTATCTTGGGCTCGACCAGTATCACTACCCGACGCCCTATTTTGATGCCCGCAACGGGCCGCCCAACTTCCTCATGCAGAACCAGGGTGACGGGACCTTTATCGACCGTACCGCTGCCGCGGGGCTTACCGCAGAAAATGACCGTTACAGCTTTGCCTGTGCCTGGGGTGATGCCGTGGGCGGCAAGGCACCTGACCTGTATGTTGTGAATGATTTTGGCCGAAACAATCTCTATCGCAGCAAGGGCGACGGAACGTTTACCGCAGTGTCGGAGCAGGCGCACGTGCAGGACGTAGGTGCCGGCATGAGCGCGTGCTGGACCGACACCAACAACGATGGCAAGCCTGACCTTTATGTCGCGAACATGTGGTCCGCAGCTGGCCAGCGCGTGTCGCAGCAGCCGCAATTCCAGCGGGCCGCTTCTGCAGACACGCGTGACCAGTACCGACGCCATGCCCGCGGCAACGCACTTTATCGCAACGCCGGCAATGGCACGTTCGACAACGTCAGTGACGCTGCTGGCGTTGAGACAGGCCGGTGGGCGTGGTGCTCTGATGCGTTCGATTTTGACCACGATGGTCGGCAGGACCTGTATGTCAGCAACGGCTACATCACCGCGCCGCAGCAAGCGGAGGCGCAGCGGACCGATGCCACCCCAGGGGTGAACACGGCCATGGATCTTGGTAGCTTTTTCTGGCGGCAGGTTGTGGCCAGGTCGCCAAACGACGCAACTCCCTCACTCGCATACGAGCACGGGTGGAACGCCCTCAACGAACTGATTCGGACGGACAGTTCCTGGAGCGGCAGAGAGCGCAATGTCTTGTTCGCAAACAATGGCGACGGTACTTTCAGCGATGTGTCCGGAGCGCTCGGGCTGGATTTTCTGGAAGACAGCCGTGCCTTTGCGCTGGCCGACCTCGACGGCGATGGTCGGCTTGAAGTTGTGGTCAAGAATCGCAACGCACCGCAGCTCCGCATTGTGCGTAATGCCATGCAGGGGCTGGGTGACAGCTTGACGCTGCGGCTGCGCGGAACAAAAAGCAATCGTGATGCCATTGGCGCCGTGGTTGTGCTGCAGGTGGGTCATCTTACGCAGACAAGGCCGCTGCAGGCCGGTACGGGATTCCTGTCACAGCACTCCAAAGAGCTTCTTTTCGGGCTCGGGAAGGGCGTGGAAGCGGTGCATGCGACCGTCTATTGGCCGAGTGGTGCCGTTCAGCAGTTGCAGGACCTACCGCGGAACAGCAGGATCGAGGTTCTGGAGGGTAAAGCAACCGTGACGGCCAAGCCGTTCTCTCCCTCGTCGAAAGTTTACGCCAGCCAGGCACGTAGTCCGGCTCTTTCCAGCAACGAGGTTTTGCCCAGCGACATCGCAACATGGTTGATCGATCCGCTCAAAGCACCGGGATTTACCCTTCCGGCGCTCGACGGCAGCACCGTTGCCTTGGAGTCGAAGCGCGGGGTCGTTGTGCTGCTGCACCTTTGGGCAACGACATCACCGGCGTCTGTCGCGCAACTGGAGCGATTGGAACAAGACCACGCCGCATTGGCCGCAGCGAATGTAAGCGTACTCGCGGTAAACCTGAACGACACCGCATCAGGCACCGATGCGCGTGTTGCCGCTCAGCGGATGCGACGATCCTACCCGGTACTCTTTGCCACACAGGATGTGGCGGGCGTGTACAACCTGATCTTCCGTTATCTCTTCGACCGTCGTGCAAATATGCCTTTACCCACATCGTTTCTGCTCGACACCGAAGGAATGATCGCCAAGGTGTACCAGGGCACGTTGCATGCCGACGAAATCATCCACGATTCCCGCTCAATACCGTCCAATGCGGAGGAGCGGGTCCGGCGGGCGCTGCCGTTTCCCGGCACCCTGTACCTGAGCGCGTTCGGAAGAAACGACTTCACCTACGGCGTCGCCATGTTTCAGCATGGCTACCTCGACCAGGCGGCCGACTCTTTTCAGCAGGTACTCGCAACCCGTCCGAACGATGCCGAAGCACACTACAACCTGGGGACGCTTAGCCTGCGACGCAACAATTTTGAGCAGGCGCGACAGTACCTGCGGCGCACGCTGGAGCTGAAGCCGAACTATCCGGAGGCATGGAACAATCTGGGCATGATGGCCGCGCAGCAGGGCCAGACCGAGGAGGCCATGCGCAGCTTTCAACAATCACTGGAGCTTCGGCCGAACTATGCGACGGCGCTGCTGAACCTCGGCAATCTTTATCGCCATGAACACGATTTTGCAAAGGCGCAGCAGTACCTGATGCACGCGCTCAACCTGCAGCCGGATGACCCTGAGGCAAACTACAGCGTCGGCATGCTGTACGCGCAGCAGAACCAGGTACTCGATGCACAGCGGTATTTGCAGCAAGCGATCGACTTACGGCCAGACTATCCGGAAGCTCTGAATAATCTTGGCGTACTGTTTGTGCGCGAAGAGAAGTATGCGCGCGCAGAAGAGCTGTTCCAGACCGGTGTGCGCCTTTTACCGACCTATGACGGTTCCTATTTGAACCTGGCGCGGCTCTACCTCTTGCAGCGGGACAAGGGAAGAGCGCGGGCGACCCTGCTGCACCTGCTGCAAGCACACCCGGACAGCGCGGCGGGTAAACAGGCTTTGCAGGCGCTGGACGCGACCCCTTAGACAAGGCCAGCAGGGCGGAACCGCCCGTATAATTTGCCGGTATGCTTCTGCCGCGACGTCGCTTTCTTGGTTCGTCCCTGTTCGTACTCGGCAGTGCGCTGACAGAAGCGCTGGCATCGCCGCTGTGGCAATGGAAGGATGCCGCGCTGCTGCAGACAGCATTGGGACCGACCTCCGCAGCGACACCGCCCGTGCAGTTTTTCGACGTCGCACAGCAAGCTGGGCTGACTGTGCCAAACGTATGGGGCGGCGTGGATCACAAGCGCTCCATCATCGAGGCGAAAGGCAGCGGTCTTGCCTTTTTTGATTACGACCACGACGGATGGCTCGACATTTATCTGACCAACGGCGACCGCCTGGATACACAGTGGCCCACGGGGAAAGCACCCACCGCACACCTGTACAAAAACAATCGGGACGGGACCTTTACCGATATGACGGCGAAGTCTGGACTGGGCCTGACAGGTTGGCAGACCGGTGTGTGCGTCGGCGATTACGACAATGATGGCTGGGACGATTTGTTTGTCTGCTTTTGGGGACAGAATCGTTTATTTCATAACAACGGAAACGGTACTTTTACCGATGCAACGCACCAAGCAGGGCTACTGCAGAACAGGGTGCGATGGGGCGCTGGTTGCACCTTTCTCGATTATGACCGCGACGGTCACCTTGATTTGTTTGTGTGTAACTACCTGCAACTGGATCCGGCCAGCATTCCACCCGCGACAGACACCCACTTTTGCCAGTGGAAGGGGGTGCCGATCATGTGCGGTCCACGTGGTCTGCCGGGTGATACGAATCTGCTCTACCGCAACAACGGTGACGGCACCTTCACGGACGTTTCGCAAAAAGCCGGCATCCTGAAACCCGGACCGCGCTACTCCATCACTGCCGTTTCCTATGATTTTGATAACGACGGATGGCCGGATATTTATGTGGCGGTCGATTCACAACCGAGTATCTTGTTTCAGAATAATCATGATGGAACCTTTACCGACGTAGCAGTTGGAGCGGGTTGTGCGTACAGCGACGGCGGCCACGAGCAGGCCGGCATGGGTGTCGCCGTCGCGGACTACGACTGCGACGGAAACTTCGACATCTTTAAAACGAACTTCGCCGATGACACCTCCAATTTGTACCGCAACGAAAGCGGCACCTACACCGACGTGACCTTTCCCGCGGGTACCGGAGTCAATGACGGTTATGTCGCCTGGGGCTGCGGATTTATCGATTACGACAACGATGGATGGCAGGACATTGTGCAGGTGAACGGTCACGTGTATCCGGAGATCGACAGCTACCATTTCGGCCAGACGTTCAAAAATCCGCGGCTCGTATACCGCAACCTGGGCAATGGCAAGTTCAAGGACGTGTCGGCGCAAATGGGTCCGGGTATTGCGGCGCGCTACTCCAGCCGTGGCGCAGCCTTTGGGGACTATGACAATGACGGCGGCATGGACATGCTCGTTTTAAATATGAACGACACCCCGTCGCTGCTGCACAACGTGGGCGGCAGCGCACAACACTGGATCAAGCTGAAGCTGATTGGCACGGTGTGCAATCGCACAGCCATCGGCGCACGCGCACGGGTTACCGTGGGCAAGCACACGCAGATGGACGAGGTACACAGCGGCACCAGCGTGATGAGTCAGAGCGATCTGCGCCTGCACTTTGGCGTGGGTCCGGCACAAACGGTGGACCGCATTGAGATTACCTGGCCGACAACGCGCAAGGTAGAGGTCTTTACCCACGTCCAGGTCGACCAGATTCTGACCATTCGCGAAGGGGCCGGCATCGTCTTGGCGACGCCGGGCAGTGCTACGGCCTTGCAACGGCCGGCGCCGCGCCCGCTTCCGCAGCACGGGTCTTAAAGGTCACGAGAAACTGTTTGACCTGCCGTCGTTGCTGCTCCACTGCTTCTGCCTGTGCCTTCACAAGCTGCTCATGTACCTGCAGTTCACGCGCCCCTTCATCCTGCTTCCCGTTGCGATCAAGCGCCACCCCCAGTCGATAATGCGCTTCCGCAAGTTCCGGATCAGCAGCAATGGCACGACGATAAAGCGCAATGGCCTCTGGGGTGTGGTGCCCTGCCGCTTCAAGGATGCCAAGTTGCAGCCACGCCTCCGCGTACTTTGGATCAGTCCTGACCGTGGTGTGCAGCATCGACGTGGCGCGTGCTTGAATCGCGGCAGCACCCTCTCGCAGCATCAGCATGGCAGCATAGAAGTTCGCATCCGCGTCCTGCGGCTGCATCCGAACAAAGCGGTCAAGCGTCGACGAAGCGCACGGCAGTGGTTCCGGTGAGGCGAGTGCTGCTTTGCCCAGCAAAAGGTACGCGGTACGGTTTGCTGGATCCAGGTCAGAAGCTTCGCACAACCGTTGCGCCGCTTCGGCGTAGCGAGCGCCCGCAAACAGCGCCGATCCCCATCCGGTGCGCATTCGCGTAGAAGCTGGAAAGAGCCGCGCGCCGTCGGCGAAGACCTCGGCGGCCTGCCAGATTGCACGGTGCAGTAAGAGCTCAGACCCCCACGCAAAGTAGTTCTGCTCGCTTGCATCCATGCTGGCGGCGCGCTGCAGTTGTTGCACAGCGGCAAGTGCGTTGCCGGCACGCTCATCGAGTTCCCCGGCAAGACGATGAAACTCTGCAACGTCCTGTCGCGCCAGGGCAAGATCGACATGCTGCCTGGCCTGCGTCAAGTCACCCACAGCGCTGCAGGCCAGCGCCAGGGCGTACTCGTCTTGCGGCGCATGGCCATGCAACGCAGATGCAAGTTGCAGGAACGGGACTGCCTGCGCGGCGCGGCCAGCCTGCACGTAAAAAAGCCCCAGGTCACGATTGGCTGTATAACTGCGCGGCGCTGCAACGATCGCGCCCCGTAGCCGCTTCTCCTGCGCTTCATCCAGCGCCACCGGGCCTGCGGCGTTGCTCCGCACGATAGTGTCGCGCACAAGATCCTCACTGGCGCGCAGCGTCGCATCGGACCCGTGGCCACCAACCGCCGTCCAGTCGGTGACGCCGGCCACGGTAAAGCTGGGTTCGTCGGCAAAGTCCATGGACAGCGCGGTAGCTTGAGTGGACACAGCAGCTTTCGCGGTGGTACGTCGAAGCTGGAGACGGCTTGGCCCGGTTGGTGCATTTTTATCGACCGCAAGTGTGCTGGTCTCGAACCCCGGAGCTGTTGCGCGCAGCACATACGATCCCGCAGGATCCAAGGCAAAGACGAAGTCGCCGTTCTGATCGGTCACGATCTCCCGCGTTTGGCCATCGGCGGTGGTCAGTGTCACCGTTGCCCAGGTCGCCGCACTGCCATCGCTTTGCACCACCTGCCCACGGACAGTTCGCAAAGCCTGGCGCGCCGTTGCGGCGACCTGAGCATGAGTCGCCCCCATACCCGCCGCCGCCAACAGTACCGTAACGACACCGCTTTTCCAGGGGCCCTTGATCTGTATCCTCACCTGCGTCACCGTCGCATTCCGAAAGCCGCATCTCAACGCATCCGCGCGAAGCGCACCTCCTCCAGCACTATCAAATCGCCACCATTTTACGGCGCTTCATCCATCTTGCGGGTGGACCTGCTCTTGGGCTGCCCGTGAAGTAACGATGCCTCAGGCCTGGAACACGGATAAAGTCCGCAAGCGCTTTCGCCGATATCTCCTGGGTGAGCCAAGGCAGCTGCATCCTTCCCTCCGCTGAAATCTCCTTTCCTGCGAAGCCCGCAGCCTCGGAAACACGGCCAGCTCGGCAAGTGCAGCGGTATGGCGTGTCCGCGCGTGCGCTCTCGCATCTGCAGCACGCCTTCATGATTCTTGCGGTGGCAATGTGCCTGGTCATGGTCGCGCTGCGACTCAGCGCGAGCGTACACGAGTTCGTCTTCGTGTGGCCGGTAAGCGGTGCGCTGATGGCGCTCATCCTGCCGCGATGGACCGGAACGCTTCGCTCGCGCCTGCTCCTGCTGTGGGCAGCCGCAGCCGGGGTCGCAATGGGCGGTCTTGCCGTGGGGATGCCGGTGTGGCTGGCCGCTCAAACCAGCGCACTCACCATGGTGGATCTGTTGCTGACCAGCGTCGTCCTGCTGCCCACCGTGGCAAGTTTCAGCACCCTTAAGCAACGAGCCTCCGTTCTGCGCTTTGCCGCCACGGCGATCTTTGTTCCAGTGTGCAGCGCCGCTCTGGGCGCACCATCGCTCGCACCGTTTCTGCACCAGCCCGTGCTGCGCACCGCCATCCAGGCCTTTTTTGCGAATTCCCTGGGAATGGCGCTCACGTATCCGCTCGGCCTGTTCCTGGTCACAACAAAGCCGGGCAGCATCCGCGCCCTGCTGCATCCAAAAGCGTTCATTTCACTCATCTTCTTCACAGCAGTTGCAGGCGGCGTGTTCTGGCAAGACAGGGAGCCGTTCCTCTTCATTGTGTTTCCGCCCATGATCGTCGTGCTCATGATGCTCGGCCTTGAAGGCGCAGTCGTAAGCTCCCTTCTGCTTAGCGTGATCGGCTGGGTCGCCACCGTGCACGGCCACGGTCCCATCATGCTTGTGCGGTACACCTCACCGGAGTATCGCCTGCTTATCCTTCAGGTTTTCGAGTGGACCTGCCTTGCAACGGCCATGCCCGTCGGCGCGCTTTTGGACGAGCGTCGGCAGTCCGAGCGCAACGCCGCAGAAGCCCGCAATATCTACCAGACCATGCTGAACAACGCGGCAGAAATGATCGTGCTTTCCTCCATCAAAGCGGACCAACGCTATGTGTCTCCCGCAGTTGAACGCATTACCGGATGGACTCCTGAGGAGTACCTGGCGATGGACCGGCTCGCGACCATTCACCCCGAGGACCGCGACCTGGCAACCACGCTGCTGGCAAGCCTGAGCGGCGGCAAATGGGAGCACTCCATGCGGTTCCGGGTGTTGCACAAGGCGGGCGGCTACCGCTGGGTCGAAAGCACGGTACGGGCTTATGGCAGCCAGGCCGACGGCCTCGTCCACGGCTACGTTGCCGCAGTGCGCGATATCTCCGAGCAGCGCCAGACGGAACGCAAGTGGGCCGAAGAGCGTGCAGCCCTGGCATGCGAACAGCAGCGCCTTGCCAACCTTGCCAGCACGGACGCCCTTACCGGGCTAACCAATCGTCGCGCCTTTGAGGAGCTGCTCTGCCAGCACGAATTCGACATGCGCAAGCAGGCGGAGCGCGTGCTTGCCTGCAACCGGTCCTACACAGTCGGCCTGCGCAAGCTCACCGTCATGATGGTCGACGTGGACTACTTCAAGCTTTACAACGACACCTACGGCCATGCTGCCGGCGACAACTGTCTGCAGCAACTTGCCGAGGTGCTTCGTTCCAGTCTGACTCGCAAGGACGACGTCGTTGCGAGGCTTGGCGGCGAGGAGTTTGCGATTGTTCTCCCGGGTGCGGGCAATACCACGTCCATGCGTGTAGCGGAACGCCTGCTGCATGCGGTGCGACAGATCAACCGCGAGCACACCGCCAGTCCACTCGGGCACATGACCGTCAGTATCGGGGTTGCGGTGGCCGCGCCCAGCACTGGCTTCAGCTATGCGCACTTGCTGCAACAGGCTGACCGCGCGCTCTACGTCAGCAAGGGCGCCGGCAAGAACCGTGCCTCCTTAAGCGCCTGTCACGTGTAAGTGGACGCCGGTCCTGCCCGGTGTGGCCGGCATCGCAACCCGTTCGACGGACTTGGTGGGAGACGGCTCCACTGCCTGAACAACTTCGGCAGTGCAGTGATACGCCCTATGCTGCTGCCGGTGAATCCGCATGGAAGACCATCTTGCCGTGATCGACATCAGCCGTCACGTGGTCGCCATGCTTCACCGAGCCATCCAAAATGCGCATGGCGAGCGGGTCCTGCAGCATTCGCTGGATTGCCCGCTTCAACGGACGCGCTCCGTAGGCGCGATCGTAACCAGCGGTGAACAGCAGCCTGCGTGCCGACTCCGTCAGTTGCAGCGTGATTTTTCGATCGCCCAGCAGGCGCTCCAGATCCTTGAGTCGCAGGTCGATGATGTGCGTCAGCTGCTCTTCTCCCAATGGGTGGAAGATGACGATGTCGTCGACGCGATTTAAAAACTCCGGCCGAAACTGCTTGCGCAACTCTTCCATGACGCGCGCTTTCACATCCTCAAACCCCTCGGCGCTCTCGGCCCAGGCTGACGTCAACAGGTGCGCGCCGGTGTTCGACGTCATGATAATGACCGTGTTCTTGAACGACACTGTCCGGCCTTTGGAATCAGTCAGACGCCCATCGTCCAACACCTGCAGCAGTACGTTGAACACATCCGGATGCGCCTTTTCAATCTCGTCGAAAAGCACTACAGAATATGGCCGGCGACGGACAGCCTCCGTTAGCTGACCACCTTCATCAAAGCCCACGTACCCCGGCGGCGCGCCGATTAGCCGCGCCACCGCATGCTTCTCCATGTATTCGCTCATGTCGATGCGAATCATCGCATTTTCATCGTCGAAGAGGAACTCTGCCAGCGCGCGTGCCGTCTCCGTCTTCCCCACACCGGTTGGCCCAAGAAAGATAAAGCTGCCGATGGGCTTTTTCGGATCGCTCAATCCGGCACGGCTCCGGCGAATCGCGTTTGCCACGGCGTCGATTGCCTCTGCCTGGCCGATTACGCGCTCCGTTAGCCGGCCCTCCATCTGCACCAGCTTCTGCACCTCGCCCTCCAGCATCTTGCTCACGGGAATGCCCGTCCACCGGGACACGATTTCAGCGATGTCCTCCTCGTCTACCTCTTCTTTCAGCATCCGCGCGACCGTTCCATTTTTTAGCGCATCCTGCTCGGCCTCCAGCGAGCGCAGTTCTGCCTCGGCCTTGGGCAGATCACCATAGCGAATCGCTGCCGCTCGCTCCAGGTTGCCGCGCCGCGACTGGTCGTCCATTTCAAACCGCAGCGCTTCCACCTGCTTCTTCAACTCGGTTACACGGCCAATGCCCTCGCGTTCATGCTGCCACTTGGCACGCAGACCGGCAGCCTGCTCCTGCAACTCGGCTAGCTCACGCTCCACGGCGTGCATCCGCTCCTGCGAGTTGGCGTCTTCCTCCCGCTTCAGTGCCGTACGCTCAATCTCCAGCGACATCGCTCGCCGGTCGATGGCATCAATTTCCTCGGGAACCGACCCGATCTGGATCGCGAGGGCTGCCGCAGCCTCATCGACCAGGTCGATGGCCTTGTCCGGCAGGAAGCGGTCGCTGATGTAGCGATGACTCAGCTCCGCTGCAGCCATAATCGCCGCGTCCTTAATGCGCACGTTGTGGTGCGCCTCGTACTTCTCTTTCAGCCCGCGCAGAATCGCAATCGTGTCCTCGACATTTGGCTCACCGACAAAGACCTGCTGAAAGCGGCGCTCCAGCGCCGCATCCTTTTCGATATATTTGCGAAACTCGGCCAGCGTCGTCGCGCCAATGGCCCGCAGACCGCCGCGCGCCAGCGCCGGCTTCAGCATGTTGCTGGCGTCGATCGCACCCTCGCTTGCACCCGCGCCCACCAGCGTGTGCAACTCGTCGATAAACAGGATGATGGCGCCGTTCGAGTCCTCGATCTCCTTGAGCACAGCTTTCAGCCGCTCTTCGAATTCGCCGCGGAACTTTGCGCCGGCAAGCATGCTCGCCAGGTCCAGCGAGATCACGCGCTTCTCCTTCAGGCTTTCCGGAACATCGCCGCTTACGATGCGACGCGCCAATCCCTCGACGATCGCCGTCTTGCCCACGCCAGGCTCGCCCAGCAGCACCGGGTTATTCTTGGTGCGGCGGCTCAGCACCTGGATCACGCGCCGAATCTCCTCGTCGCGGCCAATGACCGGATCGAGCTTGCCCGCGCGCGCCTGCGCCGTCACGTCCTTGGCGTACTTCTCCAGTGCCTGGAACTTGCCCTCGGGTGTCTGGTCGGTCACTCGCTGTGACCCGCGCAGCTCCGCCAGCGCCTTCAGCACGGCATCGTGCGTCACACCGGCTGCTGCCAACGCCATGCCGACCGGCTCATTGCGCTGATCGGTCAGCGCCAGCAGCAGGTGTTCGGTGCTGATGAATTCGTCCTTGAAATGCCTGGCTTCCTTGTCCGCCTGGTCCAGCACGCGGGTCAGGGCGCCACCCGCGTTCGGCGTCTGCGTGGCACCCTGAATCTTCGGCAGCTTCGCAATCGCGCTATTTGCCCCGGCCAGCAGCTGCTGCACCGGCGCATGAATCTTTTCCAGCACGGGCAGCACCAGCCCGTTCCGGTCCTCCAGCATCGCCGCAAGCAAATGCAGCGGCGCAATTTCCGGATTCCCGTTTTCTGTCGCCATCTGCGCTGCCGCCTGCAGCGCTTCCTGTGACTTTACCGTCAACTTCTCCCAACTAATTGCCATAAGTATGCTCGCTGTCCTGTCCCACTCTTGTACGGTTTGGATGCTTGGTAGTCAAGTGCGTTGCAGAAAATATGACACAACTAGACTCATATCTGCGGGTCGATCCTGCGCTAGGCTAACCACCATGGCTTTACCCGCACCCTCTCGTAAACAGCGGATTGACCTCGCCAGCTGGGAGCGTCGTGACCTTTTTACCTTCTTTCGCACCTTTTCTGAACCCTTTCACGGTGTGTGCCTCCGCGTGGACTGCACCGAGACCTACCAGTTCGCCAAGCAGTATGGATTTTCCATCTTCCTGTCCCAGGTGCACCGATGCCTGGTCGCCGCCCAGTCGGTCGAAAACTTTCGCCTGCGCCTTGCCGCGGGCGAGGTCTGGCGCTACGACGAGGTGTACGGTGGAAGCGCAGTCGGCAGGCCCAACGGCACCATCGGCTTTGCCCACTATGCCTACCGACCGGACCTGCGCAGGTTTGTGGCTGAAGCAACAGAGCAGTACGAGCACGCGCGCCACAGCGAAATTCTGGAGCGACCCGCGGAGCCCAATCTTCTTCGCTTTTCCACGCTGCCCTGGTTCGATTTCACGTCCATCTCGCACGCCCGCAACCTGGGAACGGAGGATTCCGCGCCGCTCATTACCTTCGGCAAAATGACCGAAAGCTTCGGACGGCGAACCATGCCAGTCTCCATCCATGTGCACCACGGCCTGGTGGATGGCCTGCACGTGGCGCAATTTGTCGATCGCTTCCAGCATCTGCTGCACTCCCCGGAGGAAACTCCCGCCACCTCTACGTAAGCTGCAACCCCTGGCATCAGAGGAGGTCATGCGACCATCAGTTATGCCTCTTCGCAGCACGTCGGCGCGCATCTTCGTACCCAGGGTTCAGGCGTCGCTTCCCTACCGTGAGGCCGACACGCTTGGTCCCGCTGCGATCCTGACGCGCCGCGCCGCGGACCGCCTGCGTGCCGGGCACCTGTGGGTCTATCGCTCAGAGTTGGAAGGCCTGGTACCGGCGCTGGGCGCGGAAACCATCAAGCCGGGTGCGTTGGTCACAATGGTCGATAGCCGCCTGATCCCGCTCGGGACGGCGCTGTTCAGCGACACAAGCGAGTTAACGCTCCGCAAAGTCTCCGCCGAACCGCGCCTGACCCGCGGCGAGTACCTGGAATCTGTGCGCTCCAGCGTGCGTGCCGCTGTCGCCCTGCGCGCTCCCATGCTTGCCGACGGTGACACCGATTCCGTTCGGCTCCTGTTTGCCGAAGCCGACAACCTGCCTGGCATTGTGGCCGACCGATACCACGATCTGGTCATCCTGCAGCTGTTAACCCAGGGCACGGCCCTGGCAGATCTGCGCGAATTACTCGCCCACGAACTCGCTCTGCCCGGCATCCGCGCTGTGGTGGAGCGGCCCGACCCGCGTATCCGCGAACTGGAGAACCTGCCGCTTCCTCCAACTGCACCGCTCTACCTTGCCCAGATAAATCTGGATGGGAACAGCACGACGGTTGAGCCGAACGACCCTCCAGCGGGGACAGACCTGCAAACCAGCTTCGAGCTGAACGGCCTTCACCTGCGGTATGACGCGAACAGCGGTCAAAAAACCGGGGCTTTTCTCGATCAACGCCAGAACTATGCGGCTGCCGCACAGCACGCCGCCGCGGCGCGCAACGCACGCCACCAGCCGGATGCGCCTTTCCGTGCGCTGGACATCTGCACCTACCAGGGAGGTTTCGCGCTGCACTTGGCAAGGGTGTGCAGTCATGTGACCGGCGTCGACGCAAGCCGCGGCGCCCTCGAAGTCGCCGAGCAGAACCTGCTCCGAAACCGCGATGCGCTCTTGGCAGAGGTCGACTGGGTAGAAGTGGACGCCTTCGAACAGCTCCGCTCCCTTGACGCGGACGGCACGAAGTTCGACGTGGTCGTGCTTGACCCACCTGCGTTCGCCAAGAGCCGTCGCGCCGTGGAAGGCGCGCTGCGCGGCTATAAAGAACTCAATCTACGTGCGTTACGCATGCTGACAGAAGGCGGCCTTCTGGTCACGTGTTCGTGCTCGCACCACATCTCGCTGGAGGCCTTCACGAACATGGTGGCCGAAGCCGCCGCCGACACCGGCCGCCACGTGCGCCTGCTGGAAACCCGTGGCGCCGCACCCGACCATCCTGAGGTGATGACGCTACCCGAAACACGCTATCTTAAGTGTTTGATCTTGCAGGTGGATTGATGTCAGGTGCTCCGACCGTCACCGCAGTGCAGATCGGGTGCGCCTATTGGAAAGATTGCGCATCCAAAGGGCGTCCCTTGATTGCAGCCTTGCGGCCGCCATGGGAGCTTTTGTTCTGATCTTTGCGCATTCCCTATTTTGGAGCTTCATGATCAACCGTCTCGTGCTCGCGTCGATTGCCTTTCTTTGTGCTTCAACCGCTGCAGGTGGCCAGGCTGCGGTGGCCTTCAACTCCGCTGCCGTGCTGAAGACAGGTCTGGCAGAAGGGAACTCGGCAGTGTCTACAAGTGCCATTCCCGAGGCACCGACGCCGAGCATTGCAACAGAGGATCAGACCCCCTCCTCCGGTACGGCGGCTCCGCAGAATCAGCCCTCCAAGCGCATTCTGGGCATCGTTCCAAACTATCGCGCCGTTCGGGTAGGAGCGAACCTACCGCCGCAGACGGTGCGGCAAAAGTTCATCACTGCCGGCCAGGACACCATTGATCCAGCGTCGTTTGCACTTTCCGGCCTGGTTGCCGCTGTCAATTATGGCCGAAACAACACGCCCGAGTTCCATACGGGAGGCGTTGCCTTTGGACGGTATTACTGGCATGCACTTGCGGATCAATCCGTTGAGAACCTGACCGTGGAATTTCTGGTGCCCGCTCTGACGCACGAAGACACGCGTTATTACACGCTGGGTGCGGGCGGCGCCCGCAAGCGCGTGGTGTACTCGCTGACGCGTATCCTTATCGTCCGATCTGATTCCGGCAAGGAAACCTTCAATATCGGCGAAGTTGGCGGTGCGGGCATTGCCGCCATCGTATCGTCCCGGTATTACCCGCCAAGCCAGAAAACAGTCGGTAGCGTGATCGGACAATATGGCCTTAGTCTCGGCATTGATGCCGGCAGCTATGTGCTGCGCGAGTTCGACTCGGACCTGGTGAACATCCTGAGCCGTAAGCATGGGCATGCAAACGGATCCACCACGCCTTAAATCCAAGCGTCTGCGGTGTAGATGCATGCCGTTAGTCCAGTCGGACCAGCCATGCTCGGGCGGCCGGTTCGCTCGGTCGTAGCGTCTGCGCAATGCCTGTAGCGCGGGAACGGTCCCCGTTTACCGGGCTTAGCCGTACCCAAAATCCGGTGGCCCCCGAAAATTCGATCACACGTGCAACCGCGCCGTACCGGCGCTGCAAGTCCGCTCTCAAGGCGATCGCGTTCGATTCGTGCGCAAATGCACCCACCTGCACGCACCATTTCCCGTCCAGCTCTACATTGGGCCGCTGCTCTACCACTTCAAGGCGCACCTGCGCTACGCCCATGCGATATACGCCGGTCGCCTTGGCTGCCGCGATCGACAGGTCGAGCACGCGACCTGTCACAAACGGCCCACGATCCGTCACCGTCACGGTTGTGGCAAGACCGGTGGTGAGATTGGTCACGTGGAGCACGGTACCCATGGGCAACGTGCGGTGTGCTGCCGTTAGAGAGTTGCCGTCGTACGGAGCTCCATTTGCGCTGTGGTGTCCGCTTGGGGCATACCAGCTCGCGAGGCCAGTTTGCACGGAATGGAGCCTGCCAACAGCTGGCAGATTGTCGTCGCCCGGCGCAACAGGAGGGAGAGAGGGCGTTCGTGTCGAGGTGGTCGGAGCAGGGATAGCCGGAGCAGGGGTGTGGCGGACGACAGGCGGAGGAGGCGTACTTTGCCGGCTCGTGTGTACCTTTTTGCGGCAGCCTGTTCCCAGACCTAGCAGCAGCAGTGCCAGCACAGTGATGGCGGCGCCGGCGCGCGGTGGGACTGGAATCTGGCAAACGGACAGCGGATCCGGAAAAGCAGGCTGAGTGCGACTGTGTCTGGAATGCCGGCAGCCGCAAGGCATCGCCGGCCTCTTCCAAGCGTTGGCGGGCACGCTTAAGGACGCCGGTTGTCCAACGTCTCTGCAAGTTCACGGAGGCGCTCCGCTGCGGTGCGCAGTGCCGTGGAACTATGGCGGCGAACGTCGGGCACGACCTCGTCATTGAGGTAACGGATTAGCCGATCCAGCTCGAGTTCGACTTTGGCGGCGACAGCATTCACCTCTTCGCTGAAACCCGGCTTGCCTGCGTTCCGCTCTGCCATTATCTCTCCTCGTCGTTGGATTCAGCGCCCTGCCGCAATCATTGTTGAGCGAGCGATTCCCTGCGGCAAGGGGCAAATGCGCGCGGGCGCCTGCGTGATTACCTCTGCGCGTACGGTACCAACTTTGGCACCAGTCCGTGTGGTCTCGCCAAAATGAATGCAATGCACGACAGGCATCCGTTAGTCTTAAGGCAACTGCCTACACCCTATGATCACACTTCGACGCTTGGTTCTGCGCAGGATGCCTCAAGGAGACGCAAAGATGCGCCCAGATGTAACTACTTGCCACACGCTGTTCCTGCTCGTTTTGACTGTAACTGCAAGCTGCACGGCATCCCACGCACAAACAACGCATCTTCCGTGGTCGATCGCGGCTCAGCCGATGCTTACCGAGCTCTCCTCTTCCAACGACAGCGGTTTGATATCCGGGCTTCCGGAAGCTCCGAGTCCTACCGCGGAACCAGCGGGGCAGGCTGGCACGGTTACCGTCGAAAAGGGAAACAGTCAGATTACGCCCAAGTACAATCTGGTCGTTTTCTCTGATCAGTCCGCACTTCCGTTCGGTGCAAGCGACAAGATCAAGTACGGACTTGTACGGTCAGTCCAACCCATCAACATCCTGTCCTGGACGATTCCATCGGCCTTTTCGCAGGCGGTCAATTCCGCGCCGCATTACGGCGAAGGTTGGGGTCCCTACGGTCAACGCTATGGTGCGGCTGCCGCCCGCGGCACCATGCAGACGATCGCGACCGATTCGATCTTTGCGCCGATCTTCCATCAGGATCCACGCTTCTACGAGCTCGGGCCCCAGCATAGCTTCGCGGCTCGCGCCATTTACGCCGCCAGCCGCGCCGTCGTCACACGCACCGATAGCGGCAAGCAGGCGGTCAACGTCTCGCTTCTTGCTGGCTACGTTGTGACCGCCGCTGCGACAAATGCCTTCTACCCACAGCGCGACCGCAGCGCCTCGCAAACCTTTCAGTCGTATGGCGGCTCGGTGGGTGGGGCAGCACTTAGTTTTGTGTTCAACGAATTTCTGGATGATGGCATGCGCCTTGCGCACCTGCGAAAGTAGCGGTCACTCCATCAGAGATTTTTGCCCGTAGACCTACCCCTTTTGCAATAGAGGCTTGTCTTTCCGCCAGGTTAGCCCAACCGATGCAGTTTCCGCACAAGCAGGCGATGCAGATGGTTGCCCTGCGCTCCCTTGAGCGCGCGAAGTGGAAGCGCCGCAAAGGTGTTGCCGCGCCCTACAAGGATCAGGCTGTGCCTGCCGGTGCGTTGCTCGCACAAATCGCTCCACGGACGCAGTTCTGCCTCCTGGCGCGCTGCCGCCGCACGCCAGCCTCCCTCGCTCAGCAGCAGTTCCTGCTCTTCGGTGGGCATGGGAACCAGCGGCCGCAGTTGCCGGGTGCGGCTAGCCGCGCGCGTATAAATCTGCACTGCCACAACAATGGCGCCCGCGAAGAGCAGCATGGGGACGAGCGATCCGCTGTAGTCTGCCGCCGTGGTGCTCCGTATGGCATTCACAACTTCGCCTACGGCACCCATCGACATCAGAGCGATGATCGCGTAGGTCATGACTGGCTTTGGAGGCCGTCGCGGTCCAGCGGATGCCAGCAGTAAGGCTTCACGCCACTCTTCCGGCTCCCATTCAAAACGAAGTTGCATTGCAATCACCTGTGCTGGAAAGCGTTCCTTTCCCCCTTATCGTCGATGAGGTACTTTCCAGCATGCACGCTGTTGCACCCTGGCACATGTGTTCTAACGCAGGACACCAGGGCACCCTCAACGCGCCGCACAGGGAGCGCGATACACTGCAACAGAGCCTAATGGCCGACACACGAGCACACGCACGCAGATCACGCCGCACCGAAAGGCCCGAGCCAGCGCTGCCGTTGACTCTGGAGCAGCAGGAAGCATTTCGCCGGGCGCTGCTGGCCTGGTACCGACTGCACGCGCGCGTGCTGCCCTGGCGCAATGTCGACGATCCATACCGCACCTGGCTTTCAGAGATCATGCTGCAGCAAACGCGCGTGGACGCCGTCATCGACCATTTTCGGCGGTTTCTGCAGCGTTTTCCAACACTGTTGTCCCTGGCGCTGGCTCCGGAAGAAGACGTGTTGGCGCTGTGGAGCGGCCTTGGCTACTACCGCCGGGCGCGCATGCTGCATCGTGCGGCAAAGTTCCTGGTGGAAGAACATGCCGGCATCCTGCCGCGCACGGCGCGAGAATTACGTGCCTTGCCGGGCATTGGCGCCTACACCTCCGCCGCCATTGCCAGCATCGCCTTTGGCGAGGCTGTAGCTGTGGTGGATGGCAACGTGGAACGTGTGCTGCTACGTGTCGCTGGCCGGCCGGCAGAACCCGGCACGCAGGCCGCTGCTTTCGTAGAGTCGCTGGCCACCGCGGTGCTCGACAAAGGCTCTCCGGGCGACAGCAATCAAGCCATGATGGAGTTGGGTGCGACCGTGTGCCTGCCGCGCGGTCCGCTGTGCCTGCAATGCCCCGTTTTTGATTATTGCCGCACGCGCGGGGAACACGTCACCCTGCCGCGGGCGGCCATGCGCAGCGCCGTTGCGCTGTATGCCATCACCCTTCGCAACGTGGAGGGCGGAACGGCGGTAGAAGTCCTGCTGCACCGGCGCGAATCAACCCTGTCGCTTATGCCCGGCATGCTGGAGCTGCCACCGCTGCACACCGCTCCTAACGGTGCACCGCGCCTGCGCCTGCGCCACGCCATCGTCGGCACGAACTACTACGTCGAGGTGTTTTCCATCAACACCGAAGCGGAGGTGGGCGACCGCATGCAGACCAACGGAACCGGCGTGCAGCCAGACTTGGCACTGCTGTGGCAACCGTTGAACCATCTTGCGGGCCTGCCCCTTACCGGCCTAGCACGCAAGGTACTGCAGCGTACAAGCCTTATGCCGACAGCCTTCCGGCAACGGAGCGATCAGGCGGACCACCTGCAAGCCGGCACTTGAGGCCTTGAGTGGGACCTGTTGCGCTCTGTATGCCGCAACGAATTCTACTTTGTTGAAGCCACGCTCAGATCGGTCCTCGTCCGCTAGGCCATCACCGGTAGGATCTCTTCCACATCCACCCATTGCGTGGGATACACGCCGGTGTAGCAGGCCGTGCAATAGGTGTTCGGCTTTGGATCGTCGGTCGTGCAGCTGTGCAGCAGACCATCGAGCGAGAGGTATGCAAGCGAATCTGCCTCAATGTACTCCCGTATGCCTTCCAGCGAATTGTTGGCGGCAATCAGATCGCGCTTGTGCGGCGTGTCCACCCCATAAAAACATGGCGAGATGGTTGGCGGACAGCTGATGCGCAGGTGCACCTCTGCCGCACCCGCCGCGCGCACCATGCGCACGATCTTGCGGCTGGTAGTGCCTCGGATAATGGAATCGTCAATCAGAATGACGCGTTTCCCTTCCAGCAGAGCGCGTACCGGGTTCAGCTTCATTCGCACGCCAAAGTCGCGCACCCGTTGTTCGGGCTGAATAAACGTGCGGCCCACGTAGTGATTGCGAATCAGGCCAAAGTTGAAGGGGATGCCGCTCTCTGCCGCATAGCCAATAGCCGCCGTGACCCCACTATCCGGCACGGGTACGACAACGTCGGCTGGAACACCGCTTTCACGCGCAAGCTGCCGGCCCATCTCGTCCCGGCTCTTCTGCACCCAGCGTCCGAATATTTTCGAATCTGGACGCGCAAAGTACACGTGTTCGAAGACACAACTCGACTGCTTCACCTCGCGGTTGAAGTAGCGCGACGTGACGCCGTCCTCGCTCACCATCACCAGTTCCCCGGGCTCCACGTCGCGCTCATACTTTGCATGCAGCAGGTCGAAGGCGCAGGTCTCGGAGGCAAACACAAACGTGTCTGGCCCGCCATGTACACCAGGAATGCGGCCCATGCTCAAGGGCCGAAACCCATGCGGGTCGCGCGCCGCAAAAATTCGGTTGCGCGTCATCATCACGATGCTGAAGGCGCCATCGACCTGGCCCAGTGAGTCCGCAATGCAGTCCACCAGCGTGTTGTGCTCAGAATGAGCAATCAGCTGCACGATAATTTCGCTGTCGCTGGTGGTCTGGAAGATCGCGCCATCCCGCTCCAGCCGCTCGCGCGCCGTGCCCAGGTTTACAAGGTTGCCGTTGTGCGCAATCGCGATCAGCCCCTTGGTCGATTCCACCTTGATCGGCTGCGCATTCAACAATGCGGAGTCGCCTGTCGTCGAGTACCGCGTATGCCCAATTGCGATGGACCCCGGCAGCTTGGCAAGCACCGGGTCGGTGAAAATCTCGGAAACCAGGCCCATGCCTTTGAGGTCATGAATCTCCTCGCCGTCCGCCGTCGCGATTCCACCGCTTTCCTGCCCACGGTGCTGCAGCGAATACAACCCCCAGTACGTCATGCGCGCCGCATCCGGATGGTTGTAAATCGCCATTACCCCGCACTCTTCGCGCAACTTGTCGAAGTGCCCGTCGGCTTCCTGTTCTTCAGCGGAAAGGTTGGAACGAAACTCAGGGAACACGGTCATGCGACGGCCTTTGCTGCAAGCTGCTGTGCTGCGACATGGAACGGAATCCATTCGCTTTCAATGCGCTGCCGAAACACTTCGGTGACTTCGGCGAGGTCGACGATATCGACGAAAATCGGCAGATCAGACGTGCTGAAGGCCTCTTTCAATTCGACAGTGGTTGTGAAGGGCAAACAGCCGTCACCCCCGATTGCTAAATCAAGGTCGGAGCGGTAGCGTGCTGAGCCGGTTACTCGCGAGCCGAAAATGAACACAGGCCGGCCCGGCACCCAAGCCGCAAGGATCTCATCCACAAGGCAAAAGTCCTCGCGGGAAAGATCGAGGACGCCTGGCATTCCCTTCTCCCTCTGCATAGACGTGGCAGTCATGGCGTTGCCTCCTGCTCCGTCCGCCGCAGCAGTTGCTGCAGCAGGTAGGCCACTTCTTGGTGAAATGCCGGGATCGTCCGCAGCACCTCATCAGCCTTTCCTTCATTGTAGGTATGGCTTGTAATGCTGCGTGCTTCCCGGAATCCCTTCCATGTCACCACGGACGATTGGAGCAGGTCATCCTGCGCGCCCAACCGGATCAGGTCTTCAAACGTAAGCCGCTCAACCACGGCAGGGCTTGGTGAGACGGAAACGAGATAGCGCTTCAACATCTTGTGCGACAGCTCGTAGGTGTACTCAAAGGTCTGGATCAGCCCCGCACGCAGCAATTTGCGGCCTGGCTCCCTGGCCTGTTCGTCGATCGCCTCAGTTAGCTGCTGAACGGCATCACGGAAAGACGAGAAGTCGATCATGCCAGCACCACCTCGGCCGCAAGCTGCTCTTCCAACGAGCCTGCCCAGGCCCCGGCAAGTACCGACGTGCTCTCATTCACCACCAGAGCGCCATCCAGCGAGACCTCGACACGATCGGCGATCACCTCGCCCAGTGCCGCCAAAAAGACACCACTGTGCTCCTTGAGTAATGAGCGCGCCTCTTCCAGCCTCTCCGGTGCAATTGTCGCGATCACGGAGGAGCCAATCTCGCTGAAAAGCCGCTCCGTCCTTGCCGCCGCGTCCTCCCCAACACGCATCGCAATCCGCACACCCAGGCGGTGGGCAAACGCGCCCTTTGCAAACGCCGTGAGACATCCACCATCCGAAAGATCGGCCGCACTTCGCAGCAATCCGGCATCTGCCAGCGCGATCAGCGCGCGGTGCAGCGCTGCTTCTTCCGCAACATCCAGCACCGGCGGCGTACCCCACAGTTCGCCAAGGATAGCCGCTGCAAAGGCGGTCGATCCCAAATCCCGCATCCACTCTCGTCCCGTTCCACGGTACGCCGAAAGAAACACGACAGTGTCCCCAATTCGCTGAAATCCGCTCGGCACAGCCTTGGTCACGTCGTCCAAAATGCCGACCACGCCAAGCACCGGCGTTGGGTAAATTCCCTCGCCCTTTGTCTCGTTATAAAGGGAAACATTGCCGCCGGTGATGGGGGTGCCGAGGGCGGTGCAGGCTTCGCTTATGCCGTCAATCGCCTCAGAAAGCTGCGCCATGATCTCCGGCTTCATCGGGTTTCCGAAGTTCAGGCAATTGGTGGCGGCAACCGGAGTTGCGCCGGTGCAGGCCACCTTGCGCGCAGCCTCCGCCGCAGCGTGCATCGCTCCCAGCTTCGGGTTCAGGAAGGTCCAGCGGCCATTGCCGGCAAGTGCCATCGCCAGGCCACGCTCGGGCTTCTGCCTGCCCGCTGTTCCCTGCTCCGTGTTCCCTGATCCCTTACTACCGGTGCCCTTGATCCGAATCACGCCGGCCTCGGACCCCGGTCCCTGCACCGTGTTGGTCTGTACCATGGTGTCGTACTGCTCAAAAATGTGGCGCTTCTCGCAGATGTTGGCGCTCGCCAGCAGCTTTTCTAAATCCGCCGTGTAGTCCCGCGGCTTCTGCAACTCCTCCAGCACCCACGCAGGCGGGTCCATTGGGGCAGGCGCTTGCCACGTGCCAACAGGCCGGTGGTACAGGGGCGCGTCGTCTGTCAGCGAGGTGTTTGAAAGGTCGGCCACAAGCACGCCCCCCTGCCGAATCCGCATGCGGTTCTCCGGAATGACGGTGCCCACCACCGCCGCGTCCAGGCCCCACTTCACGAATACCTCCAGCACCTCCTGCTCCCGGCCCGCATACGCTACCAAGAGCATGCGCTCCTGCGATTCGCTCAGCATGATCTCGTAGCTCGTCATGCCTGTGTCCCGCTGGGGCACCCGGTCAAGCTCCACATCCAGGCCGACTCCGCCACGCGCACCCATTTCGCAGATCGAACACGTCAGCCCTGCCGCACCCATGTCCTGGATACCTGCCACCGCTCCCGTCTTCATCGCCTCCAGGCAGGCCTCCAGCAGCAGCTTTTCCAGAAAAGGATCACCCATCTGCACATTGGGGCGTTTCTGTTCGCTGCCTTCCGTGAACTCCTCGCTGGCCATGGTCGCACCATGAATGCCGTCGCGGCCCGTTCTCGCGCCAACGTAAATCACCGGGTTGCCGATGCCGGTCGCCTTGGCGTAGAAGATCTCGTCGTGCCGCACCAGGCCCAGCGCAAACGCGTTCAGCAGGGGATTGCCGCCATAGCAGGCCTCAAACCGCGTCTCGCCGCCCACATTCGGCACACCAAAGCAGTTCCCGTAGCCGGCCACCCCGTGCACCACGCCTTCCATCACTGACCGGTTTTTGGCATAGTCCATCTCGGACGGAACCGGCAACGGGGTAGAGCGAACAGCAGCACCAGTCGCCGTGGCTGCGTCGGCTTCTTCAGACGTATCTTCCGTCACGCCCGCAAAAACAGATTCGTCTCCTTGATGACCAGGAGACAAAGAAGCCGCCGGGGAAACCCCGCCTACCATTTGCTGCTCCCTGCTCCCTTTTCCCTGCTTCTCCGGTGCTAATGGCCCAAACCTCAGAGAATCCATCACCGCCATCGGCCGTGCACCCATGGTGAAGATGTCGCGCAGGATTCCACCCACCCCGGTTGCTGCACCCTGGTACGGCTCAATGTAGCTGGGATGATTATGCGACTCGATCTTGAAGGCACATGCCCAGCCGTCTCCCACGTCGATAATGCCGGCATTTTCACCCGGTCCCTGCATCACAGACCCCGGCCCGGTCAGGCGCGTGCCCGTGGTGGGTAGTCGCTTCAGGTGCACCTTGCTGGACTTGTAGGAGCAGTGCTCGCTCCACATGACGCTGTAAATCCCCATCTCCGTGAGCGAGGGTGTACGGCCAAGCGCCTTGAGAATCAGCGCGTACTCCCCGTCGGAGAGGTTATGCGTCTTCAGCAGGGCGGACAATTGCGCACCCGTTGCACTAATTGGAGCGGGTACGACACTTTCGCCGAGAATGGCAGGCGAGGCAGAAGCAAAAGGCGCGCCTGCGACCTCTGCCTCTTGGGGGATGGCTGTGGGCTGGCTCACACTCGTTAGTGTCGCACGCCTGCCGGTGAATCCTGTGTGCAACAGCCGAACCTCCACACAAGGACGCGCCAGGCAGGTCTCCGCCGAAGCCTACTCCGCCCATCCCCGCACTGTTGTTCCGCCAAAGACGGCGGGACGCATGGCAGCGGTGAAAAACCGGTCCATCGCGCCGCCTTCCAGTGCCGTGCCTTCTTCCAGTCGGGTAAGCTCATCGGCGCTCAGTTGCAGGTTTAGTGCTGCAAGTTGGTCATGCAGTTGCTCGAGCTTGCTTGCGCCAAGAATGGGCGACGTGATGCCTCGCCGCGACAGCACCCAGGCAAGCGCCATCTGGCTCAGCGGCTTGCCCGCCTCAGCAGCAATCCCACGTAGCACATCCAGCACACGCCAGTTTTTCTCGGTAAACATCTGAAAACTGGGTAGATTCAGATCCAGACGGCCACCGCCGGATTTCACGGTGCCATCCGCCTCACGCACATACTTGCCAGAGAGCAGGCCGGCGGCAAGCGCGCCCCACGGTGCAATCCCCAGACCGAATTGCAGCGCCATGGGCACGTGCTCCCGCTCGATGCTCCGCTCGGCGAGCGAATACGGTAGCTGCAACGCGATCGGCCCGGGAATTCCACGTACAGCAGCAAGGGTTGCCATCTGCGTCGCGTACCAGGCAGGTACGTCGCTCAAAGCGAAGTAGCGGATCTTGCCCGCGCGCACGAGGTCGCCCATGGATTGCAGCACCTCCTCCACCGGCGTTACCTGGTCCCATGCGTGCAGCCAGTACAGATCGACATAATCCGTACGCAAGCGGCGCAGCGAACCTTCGAGCGCACGGTGCATGTTCTTCCGGCCGTTGCCACCCGCGTTCGGATTGCCTGGATCCGCACTGAAGGTGAACTTCGTCGCCAGCACCAGCTTGTCACGCAGCTTGCCGTCGGCGATGTATTCCCCCACCAGCTCTTCACTGCGGCCCTTTGCATACACGTCGGCCGTGTCGATGAAATTGCCACCTGCCTCCAGGTAAGCATCGAACACCTGCTTGGAGACGGTATCGTCGGCCGAGCCCCAGCGTGGATTGCCAAACGTCATCGTTCCCAGGCAAAGCGGACTGACAACCAGGCCAGAACAACCAAGCGTACGCACATCGGAAAGCTTCATGCGTTCTAAGATGCGCCAGTTCTGCGTCGGGACACCCGATCTGAGACGGGACGCGCCGCACCAGACCGCCGTCCGCGACGAACCCGCATCCCGACCGCATGGCCGAAATCGTGACCGAACTGCCGGAAGCACCGCAGGGCAGCCTTTTGGAAAGTGCCATCCGCGCAGCCCATGCAGGTACCCTTTCCAGCGCTGAAGTCGTGCGCACGCTGGTAGCCGGCAAACTCGCCGTGCCCTCCAAGTCAGAGCCGGCCAACCTACAGGAGCTACGTGCTGTTGTGCTCGACAAGGAGGGCAAGAGCTTTGTCGCGGCCTTCACCACGGTTGAACGCGCGCAGGCTTTGCGCAATCTCGCAAGTTACTGCCTCTTGATCGACACGCTCAGCTTTCTTGAGCCGCTCGAGTCGGACCTGGGCCTGGTCATCAATCCAGGTACTGATGTAGTTATGGAGATCAGCGCAGAAGGCGTTCGGCGCATTGTGCAGCAGTTCAAAGAGGCCCCGCCTCTCAGCCAACCCAGCTGACCGTCTCCGCGCGAAAACTATGCGTCCAACGCCCGGATCACGTCCCGGTCGAACCGAAGCCGCCGTGATTTCGCGCCGTTTCGTCCAGGTTGTCGACTTCAAGAAACGAGGCCTCGAGCCGCTTCACCACGCGCAATTGCGCCACACGGCTGCCAGCGGCAAGCATCACCGGAGCGGCCGTTGTGTTGAGCAGAACCACCTTGAGTTCGCCCCGGTATCCGGTATCAATCACACCTGCGAGCGTCGTAATTCCACGCACCGCCAGGCCGCTGCGATCCTCCACCAACGCGCCAAATCCCTCGGGCAGGGCCAGTGCCAGGCCAGTCGCTACAACGACGGTTGCTCCCGCGGGCAGCTCCGCGTCCGTAACGCTGAACAGGTCAGCCGCCAGGTCGCCGAAGGGGCCGTCATGCGCATAACGTGGAAGAACGGCGTTGGGATGAAGGCGTTGAACCAGAAGCTGCGGCATGGATCGAGCATAGCCGCAGGCCGGCGTGTCGGCCACTTGCTGGTCCTCAGGGACCTCAGTGCTTGGTCGGAGAAGCCCGCAGGCTGTTACGACCGTCGCGAGTGTCGCCACGATCCCGCAGCAGAGCTCGTGCCTTGCAATAGGTACAACGCCACGGGTAGTAGCCCAGCAAGGAAAACACGAACTTCTCTGAAAAGCCGTGACGCGACGACCGACGCAGAAGAGCTCGATTGCAGTGCAGACACACTTGGGACATCAGCCACCACGCGGCACGAGAATCGGACACAGACCAGCAACGAGGAACAGCCTAGGAGCGAACCGACCGTAGCTGCACGGTCGGCAACGACCCGCATCAACACAGCACGATGATACGTCGCACGTTGCCGGCGCGCGAATGAGACGAGATATGATCGGACGGAAAAGTTTTCCACGCGCTGGAATTTCCCAACCCTGTATGACGGTGACTGCCGTCCTCCGTCCGCGAGTTCCGCCGGCTCAGGAGCGGACTGCAGGCGGTAGCGGGTTGCGGTTCTGGAACTGCCGTTGGTGCCAGTAGGGGTATGACACCGGCCGCTCACTCGCGGCATCCAGTAACAGCACCTGCTCCCGCGTGAGCGCAAAGTCCGCCGCGCCCAGGTTGGCTTGGAGCTGCTCCTTGTTACGCGCTCCAATGACCAGGCTGCTCACGGTCGGCTTTTGCAACAGCCAGTTCAGCGCAAGCTGCGGAACGGTTTTGCCTGTTTCAAGAGCCAGCTTGTCCAGCGCCTCCACTACCCGGTAAAGCAGCTCATCTTCCACCACAGGTCCTCCGGCGTCCCCACCCTCACCCAGGCGACTCCCTTTGGCAGGTGGCTGCCCGCGCCGAATCTTGCCGGTAAGACGGCCCCAGCCAAGCGGGCTCCAAACCAGCGCACCCACGCCCTCGGCAAGGCCCAGCGGCATCAATTCCCACTCGTAATCGCGGCCGACCAGCGAGTAGTACACCTGCTGCGCGACGTATCGCGGCCAGCCATACCGGTCGCTCACATCCAGCGAGCGCTGTAATTGCCATCCACTGAAGTTGCTGCAGGCGATGTAGCGGATCTTCCCAGCGGCCACGAGTGTGCCAAGCGTGTGCAACACCTCCTCCACCGGCGTTAGCGCGTCAAAAATGTGCATGTGATACACGTCGAGGTAATCGGTCTTCAGGCGCTTGAGCGAACCCTCGACCTGGCGTACCAAGTGCAGGCGAGACGATCCAACACTGTTCGCCGCATTCGGCAGGGCGCGGCGGGACGAGGCCTCTTCCGCATTCTGCGCATGCCTGCCGTCAAACCCAATGCTTGCTTTGGTGGAGAGCAGAACATCTTCCCGGGGCAGGTGTTTGATAGCTTCGCCCAGCACTTCTTCCGACAGCCCCTGCGAGTACACATCCGCCGTGTCGAAGAAGTTAACGCCGGCGTCCATGCAGGTATCGATCAGCTCGCGCGCTTCCGCGACGTCGGTGCTGCCCCACGTCTGGAAAAACTCGGTACCACCACCAAACGTGCCGGTTCCAAGACACAGTACCGGGACCTGCAAACCACTCTTGCCAAGCTGTCGAAATTCCATGACGCGTTGGATGCATCTGCACTGCGGCCGGAAGTACAGATCGCCCGATGGTCGCTCCTGGCACCAGCGCCCTTTGCCGCCTGCTCTCCATCAGGACTGCAGGTGCGGCAGCCGCCATCCTCGCTCCTGCCGCTCCCCCTACTCCGCAATAACTTCCGCAGGCCGATCCGGCTGGGACTGGTAGATCTCTTCTACACGCGCGACTGTATCGATCTCACTGAGCGGCTTGTCACGCCGGATCTGGACGATACGCGGAAAGCGCAGGGCAAAGCCGCTGCTATGCCTGTCGCTGCGCATGATGTTGTTGAATGCGACCTCCAGCATTAGCAGCGGCTCGACCGTCCGAAAGTGACCGTGATCCACCAGCGTGTGGGCCTTCAGCCACTCCGTCAACTCCGCAATCTCCGCGTCGGTCACGCCGCTGTATGCCTTGCCCACGTTGCGCAACTCGCCGTCCGCATCGCGCACGGCAAAGGTGTAATCCGACAGGAACTGCGACTTGCGGCCAGAGCCAAATTCCGCACCCGTAATCACCACATCCAGCGTATCCAGGGTGCGCTTGAGCTTGACCCAGCTGATGCCGCGGCGACCCGGCTGGTACAGCGAGCCAGAAGCCTTGATCATGACACCCTCGTTGCCCCGGTCGCGCGCGGCGACATAGGCGCGATCCAGATCCTGCGCACTTCGCGCAAGGTTCACTACACTGATCCGCAGGCGCTGTTCCCCCGTGGCTTTGCCGTCGCCTTCTTCTACAAACAGGCCGCCGCCGGGCAGCGGCGCAGGCAACGCAAGCGGTGAACATGTCACCCGCTCCAGCTTCGCCGCAACGACTTCCAGCTGGGCACGGCGATCACGAAGGGGTTGATCCAGCACCAGCCCGCCATCGATGCAGAGCACATCAAAAGCCATGTACACCACGGGCATTGAGGTCCGCACCTCGTTGGTGACTTTCTTGCGGCCGATTCGTGGACTCAGCATTGCAAACGGCAGCGCGCGCTGCTGCCTCACGTCCCACGCCAGCACCTCACCATCCAAAATCAGGCCGCCGCCAGCGTCGCCCAGCGCTTCCTGCGCGCGCCGAAAGGCTTCGCACAACTCCGGATAGCTGGCAGTGACATCTTCCCGGTTGCGGGAATACAGTGCGACGCGGCCGGGGTGAGACATGTCCCCGCAGTGCAACTGCACGCGCATGCCATCGAACTTGTCTTCGATCTGCGCCTCCAGGTGCACGGACTCCAAACCGCTTCCCTCGACCTCTGCCGTGGCAAGTGCCTCGTCCAACACCTCGTCCAATGTCTGGTCCAGCGCCTTCGCATGCGGCTCTGTTACGCTGCCGGTCTCAACGGCGAGCGCAGCCTCCGCGGGTGCCGCCGCAAACCGCTTGACGGCTTCTTCCGGCGTGTCCACCGGCGAGGCCAGCATGAACCCCAGCGGATGGAACAGCCGCATGCGAGCGCTTCCCAGGCGGTCCTCAAACGCCAGGATCACACTGTCGGCAAGGTCCGCCTCCAGCATCACGGCGTGGCGTACGGCCTCCACCGGCTGCGCACTTGCCACGCCGATCGCCTCTTCGATCAGCGCCTGTTTTACGCCAATGCGCATATCTCCCAGCATCAGCTTGATCAGGTACTTGGCTTCGACTGCCGTCGCTTTCTCCAGCAGGTCCACAAGCAGTGCCTGGCGAATGGCCGTGGTCTTTGCCACCGCGATCGCACCAAAGGCCGCCTGGATGGCCGCAAACGTCAGGGAGGGTTCCACGGCCCGTCCCGCCTCGTTCCACAGATCTTGCGCCGCAGCACCCATGTCGCCGTGGCGCCGATAGGCCGCGGTAAACTGCGCTTCCGTCGGCTGCGCCAGCACCTGCACAGCGCGCGACATCATTGCACCGCCAATGTTCAGCTTGCGCGTGTCTGCCTCCGGAAACGGCATGCCGGCGAGGTACAAGGCAAACAGGCCGGCATCCCGCAGGCCCGTGTTGCCCGCGTCCTCCTCGACACCAGAGGTCCTCGCAGCAAGCAGCGCCTCTGCAATCGCGGCACGCTTCTTCAGCTTGCTGCCAGTTGCGGCAAGTTCCTCGGCCAGTTGCGCAAGCGATAAAAACAGGCTCATTGCGAAAGGGACTCCAGGTACGGCACAGGATAAAGGCAATCAGAAGGATGCCGGGAGAACCGAGGGGTTGCCATGCCCGCGCTGCCCGCATCCAACTCCGCACCCGGCTGCAGACCCAGCCGCCGCAATCGCTTCCGTTCCCATTGCCGACCCTATCTGTCTCGGGCCGTTGCGGCTCTGTACTCACCTTGGGGCGCAACCACTCCGGTTGGTCCGCGTAATCGGAACACCCACCAACATAAAATGACGGCATGCCCGACACCCCGGCTTCCACAGTCTCCGGAACGTACGAAAGTCGCATGCCTTGATGCTGTTCTACAGCGCCGCGCTGACCGCATTGCTTGTGGCGACCGCGCCGTTGTGGTCATGGCGCATGCTGCGACAGGGCCGCTATCGCCAGGGCCTGGGCGAACGATTGGGCAGGGTGCGTTCCTCCGTTGCCGCTGCCGCTGCCGGGCGCGAGGTCGTGTGGGTTCACGCCGTCTCCGTGGGTGAGACGATGGCCGCACTGCCGCTCATCACGGCGCTGGAGCGGGCAAGGCCGAATGCGTGGGTCGTCCTGTCGACCACCACACCAACCGGCCAGGCCCTGGCGCGCGAATGGCTGGGTGCCGACCGCGTCTTCTTCTATCCGCTCGATTTTGTTTTTGCCGTTCGTCCCTGGTTAAAGGCCTTGCGTCCCGCGCTGCTGGTGTTGATGGAGAGCGAGCTTTGGCCGCACATGCTGGTGGAGTGCGGGCGTGTGGCTACTCCCGTTGCCGTGGTGAACGCACGGGTAAGCGACCGTTCCCTGCCGCGTTATCTCGCACTGCGGCCGTTGTGGAAGCCGCTGCTTGCGCGCTTGTCTCTGCTGCTGGCACAGAGCCCGCAGGACCGGGACCGCTGGCTCCGCATTGGCGCACCGGCCGGCCGTACCCGTGCTGCCGGAAACCTGAAGTACGATCTGCCACCTGCGGCAGAGACACCGCTTGTCAACCTCTTGCGCAGGCATCTGCCGACCGATCTTCCCGTGCTCGTGGCCGGCAGTACTCACCCAGGTGAAGAGGGCCTGCTGCTCGCCTGTCGTACGCCGCGCCACCTGCTGCTGCTCGCGCCGCGCCATCCACAGCGTGCGGCGGAGGTTGCCGCCACCATTGCTGCAATGCGCCTTATGCCGGTCCGGCTCAGCGATTGGCGCATGCAGCCACGCCTACTGACAGAGGCGGACGTACTGCTCGTCGACACGGTCGGCGACCTGGCCGGCTTATATGCTCTGGCCACCGTCGCCTTTGTGGGCGGCAGCCTTGTGCCCAACGGCGGTCACAATCCACTGGAAGCCGCGCGATTCGGCGTGCCCGTCCTCTCGGGACCATCGACCGAGAACTTCCGGGAGATCGTGAGCGGCATGCAGGCAATCGGCGCGCTGCACACTACCTCAACAACCGAGTTGTGCGCGGACCTGGGTACTGCGCTGCGGGTACGTCCTTCACAGGCACACCTGCAGGCGACACAGGAATTTTTCCAGGGGCACGCCGGTGCAACCCAACGAACGGTGCAAGCCCTGCTCAGCCTGCTGCCCCCGCCCGGGGGAGCCGGATGACGGTTCGCCGCCCCCTGCTAAAGCCGCTGGTTCCGATCTACCGCGCTGCGGTAAGCATGCGCAATCGCTGGTACGACTCCGTGGCCACGCCCCGCATCCTGCACGATCCCGTCCTGAGCATTGGCAGCATTGCCGCCGGCGGCGCTGGGAAAACGCCGTTTCTGGCGGCGCTTGCACGGTTGCTGCAAACTCTCGGGTACGCTCCGGACGTCCTCTCACGCGGGTATGGCCGCAGTTCTCGCGGCGTGCTGCGTGTTCACCCGGAAGGCACCGCGCGGCAGTTTGGGGACGAGCCGCTGATGCTTGCGCGCGCACTCCACATTCCAATCATCGTGGGCAGCAGTCGCTACGCCGCAGGCTGCTTGGCCGAACGCGAGCCTGCCACCCGCCGCGTGCACCTGCTGGACGACGGCTTCAACCACCGCGCCCTCGCCCGCACCCTCGACATCGCGCTGCTGACGCTGGAGGATGCACACGACATGTTGCTGCCCGCCGGCAACCTGCGCGAACCCCTGTGTCGCCTGCGCCGCGCCGATGTCCTGGTGCTGCGTGCGCCGGAAGCGGCAATGCTCATGCCGCTTGCACGGGGGCTGCTGGGCGATAGCGCCAAGCCAGTCTGGGCGATTACGCGGCGTGTCCTCCTGCCTGCCAATCTGCCCAGCGCTCCGATTCTGTTCAGCGGCATTGCCCGGCCAGGAGAGTTCGAAGCCATGGCGCACCGCGCCGGCATCAGGGTCGCGGGCGTGCGCCGCTTTGCGGATCACCACTCCTACACCCCGGCACAGATGGATGCGCTGCGGCGGTACGGGCGCGCCAGTCACGCCGACGGTTTTCTGACCACGGCCAAGGACGCTGTCAAGCTCACCGGACCGATGCTGGACATCCTGCGCGACATCGGTCCCATCGCCGTCGCCGATGCAATCGTGGAATTCGAAGACGCGGATGCTGTGTCGCAGGACCTGCTGCGCGTGCTGCAACCGCCTGTCTCCGTCGCCCGCGCGGCCCCGTAATTGCCGGAGCACGACGTTCGTTTGCGACAATGTGACCCGAATGACCTTTTCAGCGGCATCTCTATCCACAGGGGCCGGCGATCGTAGTGGGGGCGCACCACGGCTGCTCATTGTGCGTGTCGGTGCCATGGGCGACGTCCTGCACGCCTTGCCTGCCGTGGCAGCCCTACGCACGTGGCTTCCTCAGGCGTGGATCGGTTGGGCAATCGAGCCACGCTGGGCTTCGCTCCTGCGCGCCAGCCCGGGAGCCACGCCGGGAAGCGCCGCCATGCCCCTGGTGGATCACGTGCACGAGGTTCCAGCGCGGCAGTGGTCCAAGCGTCCGTTCTCGTCCACAACGCTGCAAAGCATCCTCGGCTTGCGTCGTGACCTGCGCGAGAGACGTTACGATCTTGCAGTTGATTTGCAGGGCTCGTTCCGCTCCGCCGTTATTGCACAAATGAGCGGTGCGCCCACGGTGGTCGGCGCAAACCGCCCGCGCGAATGGCCTGCGCGCCTGTTGTACACAGACCCGGTCGCAACAACAGCAGTCCACGTAATTGACCAGGGAGTTCAGCTGGCGCGTGCTGCCCTTGGCAACATGAAAGTGACTGACGGACCGGCAGACCTGCTGCAAAGCCTTCCACCACTGCCGCGGGACAGCACCGCCGATGCCTGGGTGACAGCGTTGCTGGTGCAGGATCAGGCCGCGGGCGAACACCGCAACCCACCCGCGATGCAGACTTTGCCCGAACAGGACCTCGACACCTTCAGCGACCAACCAATCGTGCTGCTCGCAACAACCGCGGGCTGGGGCGCCAAGCAGTGGCCTGCGGAACGGTTCGGCGCACTCGCCGCTTCGCTGGTGCAGCAAGGCTGCCAGGTGTTGTTGAACAGCACGCCATCGTTTCCCGACGCAACAACCGGGGCCGTGTTCGACAGCGCAATCGCTCTGCTGCCGCCAGGCAGGCATAAGCGGCTGCGCATCGTCGCCGCATCGGTACCGCAGCTGGTCGCCCTTCTGCGGCACTGCAGCCTCGTTGTTGCCGGGGACACCGGTCCGCTTCACCTCGCCGCTGCGCTCGGCGTTCCCGTCGTCGCCCTTTTCGGCCCAACCGACCCGGCGCGCAACGGACCGCATACCGCCAACAGCATCGTCTTGCGCGACCCGTCCAGCACGACCGACCACCGGCGCCACCCGGCCACCGAGGCTGGGCTTGCATGTATCGGGGTCGACACGGTTCTGGCCGCGGCGCTTGCCTTGCTGCAAGCCCGGAAATGAGAACATGGAACCTGCCAGGCGCAACCAGCCGCAGGCGCACGGAGCAGGTTTGACTCAGCAAAAGATGGGCCGCGGCGAGTACCTGCTGCGGCGCGCACGCGTTCCCCTCGGTTTCGCTTTTACGGCAGCCTTTCTCGTCTTCGCGCGGCCTTCCCTTGGATCGCTGGCACGATCGCTCGTGCTCGTTGTACCCGGCATTGCGTTGCGCGGGTACGCCGCCGGTTACGTCCGGAAAAATAGTGAGTTGACCACAACTGGCCCGTACGCCCGCACCCGAAACCCGCTTTACCTGGGCAGCTTTCTTGCCGCACTCGGCTTTGTGTCTTCCTCGCGCAACGCATACCTTGTGGCCGTTTTCACGGTGCTCTTTTTCGCGCTCTACCTGGCTGTCATCCGGTCAGAAGAGCGTTTCCTCGCAGGCGTGTTCCCCGGCTTCGGCGAGTACGTGCGGCAGGTACCACGCCTCTTCCCTGGCGTTCGTGGGCAAAAACAAGCGCGATCCGGAAACAGCAACGGCAGCTTTGCCTTTCGGCTCTACAGGCATCACCGCGAGTACAATGCCCTTATGGGGTCTGTTGCGATGTATGCGACGCTTCTTCTGCTGCTATGGCTGCGGCAGCACGGCGTACTTCCGGCCTAGGGCAACTGCGGCCGGCAACTCGCCGCCAATCCTGCCGAAAAGGGGCCTACCCGCATCTTGATCCGGAACCCGAGAGCCACGCCGCGTGCGTTTGCAACCTCTACCCTGCTGGCGTGCGTTGCAATGGCAACAGCGGCCGCTCAAAAAGAAGGCGTGCCGCCCGCGCAGGCGCCACCACTAACTGCGCCAAACAGTAGCTACGTCTTTCCTGCGCACCAGGCGCTCACGTTTGCGGTGGACTGGCGAGTGTTTACCGCGGGTCGCGCCGTCTTCCAGGTCGACAACCAGGGGGGCGCGGTGCGCGTCCAGGCCACCGCCGATACGGTTGGCGCCACCAACATGATCTACCAGGTGATCGACCGCTTCCAGTCCAGCTTCAGCACTACCACCGGCTGCTCCGGCGGCTTCAGCAAGCAGACGCAGGAAGGCCGCCGCAAAATCCAGTCAGACCTCGTCTTTACTCCCGGCCTTGCAGCACCGTCGTTCCGGCCGGGGAGCACGCCGACGCTTGGCAACCAGTCGCTGAATGAGCGCAACCTGGTCAGGAACACAACTAAAAAACAGGACGGACAGATTCCCGCTTGCGTGATCGATTCGCTCTCGGGCATCTTCTATATCGGGTCGCTTCCGTTGCAGGTCGGTCAGGATCTTCATTTGCCGCTTGCCGATGCCATGCGCACTGTTGCCGTGACCGTAAAAGTGGAAGGCCGGGAAGAGATCCGCACGCCAGCCGGTACGTTTCAAACGGTTCGCGTGCAGCCGACCGCCGATGCCGGTGTTGTTAAAAATCGCGGAACCATCACCATCTGGTATACCGACGACGCACGGCACCTCCCGGTCCAGATTCGCGCAAAGCTCTTCTGGGGCACACTGATCTTCCACCTGCAATCCGTCGAAGTGCGCTAAGTCACCCGCAACAAACAACAGGAGACAGAAAGGACGCCCGCAATACCTGCGGGCGCTCCTCGATTGCTGCACCAACTTAGTTGGAGCGGAACAGCTCGACCCTGCGATTGTCCGCTTTACCGGCGCTGGTTGCATTGGTGTCTACCGGCTTCTCCGGACCGAAACCCTCCCCGGTAAGCTGTGCGTTGTCCACACCCTTCGCCTTCAGGTATTCCACAACCGCCGCCGCGCGCGCACCCGCCAGGTTGTCATTGTGCGGTGCTGTCCCAGTTGAATCGGTATAACCTTCCACACGCAGGTGGATTTTGGGATCCTGCTTCATCGCCACCGCTGCCTGATCGAGCGTCGTCTTTGCTTCGGGCGACAGATCGCTTTTATCGGTAGCAAAGTGAATCGCACCCAGTGTCGGCAGTGCGGCAGGCTGTGTCACGGCGGTAGCCGCGGGCGTCGTGTTCTCGCTCTTATGGCGCGTCAAAAAATACGCGAGCAGCGCCAGCAGAACCAGCAGCGGCAAAAGCCACGCCCAAAGTGGAAAGCCTGACTTCTTCCTACCCTCTTCAAACACCTTGATCCGTTCCGTCATTGCACGATCCTCACAAATTCCTGTCGGGTGCTGTGTATGGGTGCCTACTGTTTCGGCGCTGCGGTACCGGACACAATGGGCCGTTCAACAACGTCGCCATTACTACCGGCAATGTTGCCGCTTTCACTCAAAGGCTCGTCGCTTGCGTCCAGTTCAACACCATTGGCCAGCACAGACTCATCGATCTTGACGGCCGCGTGACGCTGAAAGATACCTTCCACCTTATCCGTAAAGTCGGAGCCGAAAGCTACCGCGATAAGGATGGCACCCTCGCTGATCTCTTCCAACAGGTGATCAATGTCCCGGCCCGGCGTCTTCAGTTCTTCCAGGGTCGTGCGAAATCGAGTGGCGTCGCCGGTATCGCCCACCCGCCGGTCCAGCGTGTAGATCACGTTTGCAGGAACGCCTGCCGCGATCAAATCCTTCACCACGCCCTGCGCCTGTTCCTCGTGGTGGAACAGTGAAATGAAAGTGGTCGTATCCGTAGCCATATTGAGTACTCCTCGACGATGCCGCACAGTCGCTTCGCGGTTCATGGCGGTTAGTTGCAACGGCTATGGTTTTCGCTGCTCTGGCCTGAACTTAATTTTCCGTGGACAACGGCGCTGCGTTCCGGCCTGAAAACCGTGCATCCTGCAGGCAGACTTTTGCTGGCTGCCACAGGTGCGACACAACGCCCGCACAATGGAAATCCTAGCGACGCACAATGGAATCCTAGCGACGCGCGATGGAATCCTAGCGACGCGCGATGGAATCCTAGCGACGCGCGATGGCAATCCTAGCGACGCGCGATGGCAATCCGCTCAATCCCTTGCAGGTCTTTCGCAAAATCGACACTGGCCCAGCCCGCCAGCAGATCTTCCAGGATCGTGCTGCGTCCGCCGGTTTCCAGCAGCAGCCATCCGCCCGGAGCCAGACAATCCCACGCCTCCGGAATCAATCGCCGCAGCACGTCGTGTCCATCCGCGCCGCCAAACAAAGCCAGATGCGGCTCGTGGTCGCGTACCTGTGGGTGCAGCGTCGGTCGGTCGGTCAGCGGCACATAGGGTGGGTTTGACACGATGAGATCGAACTGTTCGCCGGCAACAGCGCGCAGCAGGTCCGACTCCGTAAATCGTACCGATCCACCAAGGACCCGGTCGTTCAAGCCAAGTGCCTCGGCGTTGTGCTGTGCCACACGCAATGCCTCCCGAGAAAGGTCGAGTGCGACTACCGAGCTCTGGGGGTAGTGCAACGCCAGCGTAACCGCAAGTACGCCGCTGCCGGTACCCACGTCGGCAAGGCGCAGCGTCCAGTTCCGGTCGCGAAACAAATCCAGCGCCCGATCAATGATCTGCTCTGTCTCGGGGCGCGGAATAAGCACCGCGGGTGAGACGGCAAAACTGCGTCCGTAAAACTCCTGCGAGCCGCGCAGGTATTGCAGCGGCACCGCCCGCAAACGCTGCTCCAGCAGACCGTCAAAGCGGCGGGCTTCCTCCGCGGTTAAACGACGCTCTGGCGCGGCAAGCATGCCTGCCCGCGCCACACCAGTGGCCATCTCCAACAATTGCCGCGCATCCAGCACCGCGTATTCGCGCAGGTCTTCACGCAAGGCAAGACGCTCCGCGCCAAGGCGCAGAGCGTCACGCACGGCGACATCGATGAATCCGCTCAGGCGGCAACCGCCTCGGCTTTCAGGCGCTCCGCCGTGTCATGCGCAATCAGCGCATCCACCACCGGCTGCAGCTTGCCCTCCATCACGTACTCCAACTGGTGCAGCGTCAGGCCGATGCGGTGGTCGGTGAGCCGGTTCTGCGGAAAGTTGTAGGTCCGGATCTTCTCCGACCGGTCTCCCGTGCCCACCTGGCTTTTGCGCGCGGTCGCCTGGATCTGGTGCTGCTTTTCCATCTCCACTTCATACAGCCGCGACCGTAGCACGCGCATGGCCTTTTCGCGATTCTTGATCTGCGACTTCTCGTCCTGGCAACTCACCACGGTATTGGTCGGCAGGTGCGTAATCCGGATGGCCGAGTACGTCGTGTTGACCGACTGGCCACCCGGTCCCGACGAACAGAACGTGTCCACACGCAGGTCCTTTTGCTCAATCTTCACATCGACCTCTTCTGCTTCCGGCAGCACGGCCACCGTAATGGCAGAGGTATGCACGCGGCCCTGCGTCTCCGTTGCGGGCACGCGCTGGACCCGGTGCACGCCGCTTTCGTACTTCAGCGAGCTGTACACGCGGTCGCCTTCAATCAGCGCCGTAACGTCCTTCATGCCGCCTACGGTGCTCTCGGTTTCGCTCAGAATCTCCACCTTCCAGCGGTGTAGTTCCGCATACCGCAGGTACATGCGGAAGACCTCCGCGGCAAACAGGGAAGCTTCGTCACCGCCGGTCGCCGCACGAATTTCCAGAACAACGTTCTTCTCATCATTCGGGTCCTTGGGCAGCAGCATGATCTTGAGTTCTTCATCTATCTCCGCCAGCCGCGGTTCCAACGCCGACAGCTCTTCCTGCGCCATGTCGCGCATGTCCTCGTCGTTCTCTGCCAGCATTGCCTTGGCTTCGGCAACGCCGCCACGCACCCGCTTGTACTCGCGATACTTTTCAATCACCGGCTGCATGTCGCGATGCTGCTTGCCCGTTTTCTGCATCCTTTGCTGGTCGTTCACAATGGCCGGGTCGCTCATCTCGCGCTCCAGTTCCATAAACCGCACTTCCAACTGCTCCAAACGATCAAACATGTAACACTCCTCTGCCACGGCAGATCAACGGGGATGCGCGGCGTGCGCGCTGAAGCTGGAATTTGTGGAGACAACCGGCGCAGTAGGCGCAGCTAGGCAAAATCGCGGCGCGGTGCCGCAGCGCCCAGGCGATCTACCGGATTGGACAGGAGCCCATGCATCTCTACTTTGGATGATAGCGCGTGACGCCGGATGCACCCAACGCCCCATAGGTGAGAAGATGAAGCAGGCATTCCCGATGCGACACGCCGAACCGGTACCGCCGTCCAACTCATTATGCCTCGATTTCGACATACACCTGCTGCGCTGACCCTGGCCCTGCTGGCAATCGTGCCGGCACTGGCGGCCAAAAAGGCGCCGCCCGCGCCCGATATCAACACGGTGCCCGCACGCGACACTCACGCGCAAGACCATGTGACCATTGCGGCCGAGCCGTTTGAAACCAAAGCCAAGGCCGACTTTTTTCGCAACGACTACCCCGGTCACAGCCTGCTGCCTGTGCGCTTGCTCATCCGTAACGACAGTGATGTCCCGATCGACCTGAATGACGTGCGCATCCAGTTCATCGCTGCCGACGGTACCAAGCTGCCGGCGGCCACACCCGACGAGATGAATCGCCGTCTGTTCCGCTTCAAGGACCTGCAACCGAAGCGCGTGCCGGGTACCCCCATTACATACCACTCCACGCCGGTCGACAAGAAAATCCTGGACGACGACAAGGACTTCAGCTTCAACCAGACAAACATCGCGCCACACACCACAGCCAGTGGCTTTCTCTTCTACGACGTTCGGGACATCGACGACCCGACCCTGCGCCACGCGGAGTTGTACGTCAAGCAGATCCACACGGCCGATCCGAAACACACCGAGCTGTTCGCCTTCACAGTGCCATTCGACAAATACCTGCAGGTTCAGAATGCCGCGGATGACGCAAAGAAAAAAGCCGCCCAGGCTGCAGCGGAAAAGGAAGCCGCAGCGGCCGGAGCTCCGGACGACAAGCCCGCGGCAGACACCAGGAAGCCATGAGTCTCCATCTTCGCCTCGCCACACCAGACGACATCCCACAAATACTCGCTCTCATTCACGAGCTCGCCATCTACGAAAAGGAGCCCGACGCCGTTCGCACCACCGAGGCCGACCTGCTGCGTGACGGCTTCGGACCGGAGCCCTACTTTCGCTGCGTCATGGCAGAGTGGGACGGCTGCGTCGCCGGATTTGCACTCTACCTGTTCCAGTACTCCACATGGGAAGGCCGCCCCGCCCTGTACCTGGAGGACCTGTTTGTGCGCGAGGCTTTTCGCAAGCGCGGCATCGGCAAAGCGCTGTTTCAACACCTCGCCCGCATCGCCGTTGAGCGCCACTGCACCCGCTTCCAGTGGGAATGCCTGGACTGGAACACCCCCGCACTCGACTTCTACGAGCAAAGCGGTGCAAAGGTGCTGCGCCAATGGTTGAACCTGCGCATGTCCGGCGACGCCATTGCGCGACTCGCCACACCGAAAGAGGTTCTGTGTTGAAGAAGATTCATGTCATCGGCGGCGGTCTGGCTGGGCCGGAGGCTGCTCTGCAGGCCGCCCGTGCCGGCTGCACTGTGACCCTGTTTGAGATGCGGCCGCACCGCAGCACCGAGGCACACCAGACCAGCGACTTTGCCGAGCTTGTCTGCTCCAACTCTCTTAAAAGCGAATCTGTAAATACCGCGCCCTGGCTGCTCAAGCAGGAGATGCGCGCTGCAGGCTGCATCCTTCTTCAGGAGGCGGATGCCTGCGCAGTGCCGGCGGGGCACGCCCTTGCGGTGGACCGCGTGGAGTTCTCCCGGCGCGTCGCTGCCCGCCTGGAAGCCGAACCGAACATCACCATCGTGCGGGAAGAAGTGACACAGCTGCACGAGTCGAGCGCAGACCACCTCACGGTGCTTGCCAGCGGCCCACTCACCTCACCCGCGCTAACGGCAGAGCTCCAGCGCCTGACCGGCACCGACCACCTCAGCTTTTACGACAGCATCGCTCCCGTGGTCGACGCCAGCACCATCGACATGGACCGTGTCTACTTCGCCGCACGCTGGGACAAAGGCACCGCTGACTACATCAACTGCCCTTTTACCCGCGAAGAGTACGACCGCTTTTACGACGCGCTGCGCGCCGCCCACGAAGTCGAAGCCAAGGAATGGGAGCGCCTCGATTACTTCGAGGGTTGTCTGCCGCTGGAAGAACTCGCCCGCCGCGGTCGCGATACCCTGCGTTTTGGCTGCATGAAACCGGTTGGTCTGCGCAATCCTCGTACCGGTCAAACGCCTCACGCTGTTGTCCAGCTGCGCCAGGAAAATCTGCGTGCCGACAGCTACAACCTCGTCGGCTTCCAGAATCACCTCAGGTTCGGGGACCAGAAAACCGTTCTGCGCCTCATCCCCGGCCTGGAGCATGCGGAATTCCTGCGCTTCGGCCAGATCCACCGCAATACCTACCTTCACTCGCCGTCGCTGCTGACCGAAACGCTGCAATTGAAGGCTCACCCTCAGGTCTTCATCGCCGGCCAGCTCAGCGGCGTCGAAGGCTACACCGAATCCATTGCCGCCGGTATGCTTGCCGGCCGATTTGCCGCGGAGGTCGCCCGCGGTGGATCGCCGCAGCCCGCACCGCGTCTCAGCGCCAACGGCTCACTCCTTCACTACATCACCCATGCCGAAAGCAAACGCTTCCAGCCTGCAAACATCACCTTCGACCTGCTGCCGCCGTTGGAAGAGGATCTCCGCCGAAAGATCCGCGACAAGCAGGAGCGGCACCGCCTGCAATGCGAGCGTGGACTGGACGCCTGGCGTGCGTGGCTGGGCGGCGTGCCAGACTCCGAAAGCGCGGTCGTCCAGAACGAATCTGTCCTCGTGTAAGCCGGCATGCAGTATGCTGCTGCGCAGACCCTGCACGAGGAACCCATGCGCATCTACTCCGCCGGCGAAGCCATTGGGCCGGCCTGGGAACACACCAAGGCGCTGCTCTTTGCCGATAGGCGTTTTGGCCGTCTACTTAAACTTTGCCTGGTCGCATTTGGCGCGCAGCTTGGCAGCGGGTTTAACGGCAACTATCGCGGCAGCGGCCAACATCTGCCCGCGGCAATGCTAACCCTGCTGCTCGTCTTCGCGTTGTTCGGCTTGCTGTTCAGCATTGCCGCGCTCTACGTCGGCTCGCGTCTGCAGTTCGTCTTGTTCGACATCGTGCTGTTGCGTGACGATCGGGTTGCGCCGGCATGGCGGAGGCATAGTCGCCACACTTGGCGGTGGGTCGGCGTCCGTCTCGTGATGGGGCTCGCGCTGTTGCTGCTGCTGTCGCCTCTGCTGATTCCGATTGGCATTGCCTTCTTCCATCTCATGCAGTCGAACGCTTTCCGGGGTGGAACGCCCGCGGGATTCAACTTCGCGATGGTTCGCACCATGCTTGTGCTCATCGCGGAGGCGCTCAGCGTTTTTGCGCTGTTTCTGATGGCTTTCCGATTGTTCTCGACGCTAGCCCTGCCCGGCCTTGCGCTTGAGGACCTGTCGTTTGGTGCAGTGTTCGCGCGGGCGTGGCTGCTGTTTCAAACGGACCCGCCAGCCATGCTGCTCTATGCGGTGATCCAGCCGCTGCTGCTGCTGGTGCTCAGCTTCGTCGTCTTGTTCTGCTGGATGCTGCTGCTCGCCCTGCCGGCCGTTCCCGTAGTTCTTATGCTGGTTCGCCTGTGGCACGCTGGGCACGCGGGGCTGGGCGGCATGTTCTGGCTAGGCACCATTGGCGGGCTTGGTGCCGTCGCGCTCCTGCTGTGGGCCGTGCTGACCTATCTCTTGCTGGTGGGCAATCTCTTGACGTTTGTCCAGGCATACAGTTTGTACTTTGTAGGCGGACGCTACCCGTTGGTGGGGCAGTACCTGGAACCGGAAGCCGCACCGCAGCTCGGGTTTCGTGACCCACCCGACATTGCCTAGTGCGCCGGTGCGTCCGTGCCGCCCTTGGGCTTTGGCACGATCCATGCCAGCGGTACCATCGCCAGGCAGAAGACCGCCAACACCGCGATGATGTCGAGATACGCCAGCATCTGGGCCTGGTTATGCATCATGTTGTAGATGTTCCCGTTCGCGGCGGCCATCGCATCGGCGTGGTTCCCGCTTCCTGGCCCGGCACTGTTCTGCAGAAAGCTCGCTAACCCGTCAATCCGGAGTTGGAATCGGTTGTCGCCCGCCGTCAAATGTTGCGCCAGTGCGGTCTGGTGGTTTTGCGCACGCCGCGACAGCATGGTCGCCACAAAGGACGTGCCTACCGACCCTCCAATGTTCCGAGCCAGGTTTGACAAACCGGAAACGTCATTATTCTGTGATCGCGGAATATTGTTATAGGCAATGGTGTTGATGGGAATAAACAGGAATGCCAGGGAGATGGACTGAAAAATACGCAGCCACATGATCGTCTTGAAGCTGGCATCGAGCGACAGGTACTGGTGCATGGCCAACAACGCCACCCCCTGTACCAGGAAGCCGAACGTGATCATTGCACGCGGGTCCGCTCGCGTAATCAGGATGCCGACTACCGGCATCATCAGCATGATCGTAATGCCACCCGGTGAAATGACCAGCCCCGCAAGTTCTGCCGTGTACCCGAGCAGCGTTTGCACATACTGCGGAATCAGCACCGTGGTTGCATACAGGCTGAAGCCGAGCACAAACAGCAGGGTGAACGCGACCGCAAAGCTTTTCTGCTTGAACAGGGTCAGATTCAGGATGGGCCGCTCGCCCGACTTGAGCCGACTCAGCGACCACAAAATCAACCCGATCAGGCAGGTAACGCACACGACGGAAAAGAAGGTGATCAGGCCCGACCCGAACCAGTCATCTTCCTGTCCCTTGTCCAACACAAACTCCAGCGACCCAAAGCCCAGGGCCAGCAGTCCAAAACCGATGTAGTCCAGGTTCAGACCCTTGCGCTTGCTCTCTTCCACCTCGGCCGTAATGTGCGGTGGGTCCTCTACCATGCGCGTTGTCAGGAAGAGCGACAGCACGGCAATCGGCACATTGATAAAGAAGATCCAGCGCCAGTCGTAGTTGTCGGTAATCCAGCCGCCCAGCGTTGGTCCAATGGCCGGCGCCGCCACAACGGCGAGCCCATACAGGGCAAATGCCTGGCCACGCTTGGCCGGCTCAAAGGTGTCGGCAAGGATTGCCTGCTCACTCGGCCCTAAACCGCCGCCACCGGCACCCTGCATCAACCGGAACACGATCAGCAATGGCAGGGAGGGAGCAAGGCCGCACAGCGCCGACGACAACCCAAACAGCACCACGCACGACATGTAGAACTTCTTGCGGCCCACAAACGTCGTCAGGTACGCCGACATCGGCAGAATAATCGCGTTCGCCACCAGGTAGCTGGTGATGACCCACGTTGCCTCATCCTGCGATGCGCCCAGCGACCCTGCGATGTGTGGCAGGGCGACGTTGGCAATGGAGGTGTCGAGCACCTCCATAAACGTGGCCAGCGTCACGGTAAGCGCAATCAGCCACGGATTATGCTTCGGCTTCCACGGCACCTCTGCGGCGTGCTGAACGCCGGAGCTTTGTCCTGTTTCCTCAACCGCTGTAGCTGCCATTGACTGTATTGGACGGAGCCGGCGTGCTCCACGTCGCAAGAAAAGTTGCCTGCCACACCAGCCCACACCACCGCAGACGGCGCTTTATGTTGTCCGCGCAAGGAACTGATAGCCTACTTGCTCATGGCAATCATCGCAGTGGATATGGACGAGGTCATGGCCGACACCGTTCTGGAGCACCTGAATCGCTACAACCGCGAATTTGGTGAAACGCTCCGCAAAGAGGACCTGCGCGGGAAGTGGCTGTGGCAGGTAGTGCCCAGCGACCGCCATGACCGCCTCGCCGCTTTTCTGGATGATCCCGAGTTCTTCGCGAACCTGCCGCTAATGCCCGATGCTATCCGCGTCCTGCAACGACTCGCGGCCGACCATGAGGTATTCATCGCGTCTGCTGCCATGGAGGTGCCGCGTTCTTTTAATGCGAAGTTCAGCTGGCTGCAGCGCCACTTCCCCTTTCTTGGGCCCTCACAGTACGTCTTTTGCGGAACCAAGTCGATCTTGCGTGCGGATTACCTGCTCGACGACAATCCACGCCAGCTTCGTGCCTTCAGCGGTCAAGGCCTGCTCTACTCTGCAACCCACAATCGCACCATCGACGCCGAAGCAAACGGCTGGAAGCGCATGGCGGACTGGAACGAGGTCGAGCAGTTTTTTTATGACTGACCTGCTCGTCCTCTGCCCTTTGACTCACCGTCCACGTACACCTGCCCGTCTCCTAACATCGACCTGCTCGGTCTTGCCACCAAAAGATAAGCGGCCCAGAGGCCGCTTATCTTCTCGGTATCGCAAGCTCCCTACGAAGCGCGTTGCATCGTGGCCAGCTTCTGCCGAATCGGTCCAGCGCTTGCCGGCGCCATGGTTGCACTTGTACCCGCTACGGGTGTCGGTGCGGAAACAACGCCGCCGCTTCCTGCAACCGGTTTGATCCGGCCACCCGCACCACCTGCCTGCAGCGCGCCGGGCCCATTGGACTGGAGCGTGACCAGCAGCGTCTTTGCCGGTGTGTTACCCGCGCAGATGTAGCTGTGTGGTGTGTTCGCATCAAAGTAGGCCGCGTCCCCTACTTCCATGCGGTGCGTCACAGCGCCATGCTGTACATCCAGCGCACCCTCAACAACATAGAGGAATTCACAACCAACATGCTGATGCGCGCGACGGGGCTTTACGCCTGGCAAGAATTCAATGTAGTAGGGATCAAGTTGACGGTCCGGGACCATGTAGCCCAGTGACTCGAAAAAGTAAGACGGCTCATCCGTACCCGTTTGCGGCAGCCGAACACGCTCATTGCTGCGATGCACACGGAACAGGGTCTTTGGCTCCGGCTCGAAAAAGTAGCTCAGATCCTTCGAAAACACGATGGCGATGCGCGCCAGGTTTCGCAACGTCGGCACCACGCGGCCTGTCTCCAGCTGAGACAGAAAGCTCGCGGACAGGCCCGTATGCCGACCCAACTCTACGAGGCCCATGCTCTTCTTCAGCCGCAGCGCCTTGATGCGTTCGCCCAGACGCTTCTCTGAAATGAACGCCTCGGCGGCTTCCCCGGCGATCTTGCTCTGCTCACCGTTCGCACTTGTCACGGCGACGGGCATCGCATCCGGCTCGCCCGCAACCAACTCGACTCTCTGTTCCACTGCCATTGGCGAATCTCCTGGACGTTGCGCACGCGTACTTTCATGTGTAGCAGGTAAACACATGTTTTAGCGCCGTCGAAGAATATACGTGTGCGCCTTGCAATCAGATTTGCCGGTTTTGTTAGATTCATGGCCGCTGGAAACGCCACATTCTGCCACCTCAATTTTCCGGCAATCCGCCCACGATCCCTGACCGGTGCTAGCCTTTGAGGGTGCATCGGCAATGCAGCTTCGACCGCGTCCTGGCATGCTTCGCCGGCTCCCGCGATGCACAACAGAGGGATCGACGGGCGGGAAGATTCGCTCGTTCGCAGGCCTTCACAGTTCTTGCGCTCGGCGCGCTGGCCGGTTGTGCCAGCACCGGAACACCCCGCCCGCCTTCGCTCCACCTGCCCCAGCCTGTTCGGGACCTGGCGGCACAACGGATCGGCAATCACGTGGACCTGAGCTTTACCGTTCCCACGCTTTCCACCGACCGGCAGCCGCTTGCAGGCAGGCATGGTGCTGGTCCGCTTACCGCGGAACTCTGCCGTCGTGCCACGGCATCCGCGCCCTGCCTTCCGGTCCACACCCAACCTGTCGCACCGGGCGAGTCGGCGCACATCCAGGACAGCCTGCCATCAGCGCTCACCGCTGGAAACGCGGTTCGCCTGCAGTACAGCGTGCGTATTCGGAATGCGCAGGGCAACTCCGCCGCAAACGCGCGGGAAGCTGTGTCTGCCGCGGGAGCCGCGCCTGCCGCCATGCAGGCGCTTGCGGCAACCACCACCGACCGCGGTGTGCAGCTCACCTGGCGCGCCGCACCTGCCGATCCCTCCGTCAGCATTCAAATCGGCGCGAAAGACGGCAGCCACCAGCGCAATCTGACCGTCTCCGGAGACCCCGGCGGTGTAATCGACACTTCACCGGCACCCGGCAACACCGTCACCTACACGGTCCTGCGCAGCCACACGCTGGCAGGCACGCCACCAACCACGCTCAGCGGTGAACCTGGCACTGTTACCATCACGCGCGCCGCCGATACCTTTGCACCTGCCGTGCCGTTGGGCCTGGTCGCCGTTGCGGTGCAGATTGAGCAGGCACAGCCGGAGATCGACCTTTCGTGGGAGCCCAACACGGAGCCCGACCTGGCGGGGTACCTGGTCGACCGCACCGACGCCGCGCGCCCGGCGCAGGCCGTGCTGCTGACCCCGTCTCCCATTGCTGCTGTCAGTTACCGTGACCGCACCGCAATACTCGGCCACACCTACCGATACACGGTTCGCGCGCAGGACGGGAGCGGCAATCGCAGCGCGCGGAGCGCACCTGCTACAGAGAGCCTGCGCCCCTAGCCTTGGCCGGCGGATCGGGCCACGATCCGGCCAACCGGCCTGCGCCGCGTATCCCGGATGATTCGGGCGGCATCGTACCTCACGGCGAGTAAACTGAAGACAACGATTGTAAGACACCGAGGAGATGCACCCATGGCTACCCTTCTGGAACAGCTCAAGCAGTACACGACCGTCGTTGCCGACACTGGCGACATGAAGTCGATGGAGAAGTTCAAGCCGACCGACGCAACGACTAATCCTTCGTTGATCACGGCCGCCGCGCAGATGTCGGAGTACAGCTCCATCGTCGACGATGTGCTCAAGGAAGCCAAGGACAAAGCCGGCCCGAACTCCGATGACAAGGCCGTTGCCGCTGCTGCCTTTAAAACGCTTGCGGTCGCGTTTGGCCGCAAAATTCTGGACATCGTTCCCGGTCGTGTCTCAACCGAGGTGGATGCCCGCCTGTCCTATGACACCGCCAAAACCATGGACATGGCGCACGACATCATCAAGCAATACGAGGATGCCGGCATCGACCGCAAGCGCGTACTGATCAAGATTGCTTCTACCTGGGAAGGCATTCAGGCAGCGGAGAAGCTGGAGCAGGAAGGCATCCACTGCAACCTGACGCTCCTGTTCGGCATGCACCAGGCAATTGCCTGTGCAGAAGCCAAGGTCACTCTGATCTCACCCTTTGTGGGCCGCATTCTTGACTGGTACAAGAAGGATACCGGCAAGGAGTACGAGGGCGCTGAAGATCCCGGCGTGCAGTCGGTAACGACCATCTACAACTACTACAAGAAGTTCGAGTACAAGACAGTTGTCATGGGTGCGTCGTTCCGCAACATCGGCGAGATCGAAGAACTCGCCGGCTGCGATCTTTTGACGATTGCCCCCAAGCTGCTTGGCGAACTGGACAGTAAAGAAGGCACGCTTGAAAGAAAGCTTGATCCGGCCAAGGCGAAAACTCTTGATCTTCAAAAGATCGAGATGAACAAGGAAATCTTCGAGAAGATGCATGCGGAAGACCGTATGGCCCACGACAAGCTGAAAGAAGGCATTGAGGGCTTTTCGAAGGCGTTGGAAGAGCTCGAAAACCTGCTCGCCAAACGCGTCACCGAACTGGCCAAGGAACCGGCGCACGCGTAATCGCGACGCAGTAAGGTTTATGTTGAAGGGCACCGCGGGTTAGGGTGCCCTTTTCCCTGTCTGCGGATCGGCGCAGAAAACCTCATGCTTCGTGCTCTGAACATCGCCTGCATGCAGCGTCGGCGCTGGCCAGTTCTTCCGCCCAGCCGTTGGTAAACCCGTTATCCTACTGGAGTACAGGAGATTCATGCCCTCGCTCGAAACGAACCAGCTTCTCGCCGCCGCGGTCGACGCCGCCGACAGCCGCAAGGCCGAAGACATTCGCATCCTCGCCCTCGACCCCAGCGAAAGCGCACTGACAGACTATTTCCTGATCTGCAACGGGACCAACGAGCGCCAGAATGCGGCCATTGCCGACGAAATCGAGGGCCGTCTCAAGCGCGAGTTCGGCACCTACCCGAATTCAACGGAGGGTCGTCGACAGGGCGAGTGGATCCTGATGGACTATGTGGACTTTGTGGTGCACATTTTTATGCCGGAAAAGCGGGAGTACTACGGCCTGGAGCGGCTCCGCAAATCTGCGACCACCATGAGCGCCGCCGACCTGAACTCCGAAATTAACAAGGCCATTACTGCCATCCGCAAAAAGAACCCACCCAAAAAGGCAGCCGGCAACGTTGCTGCAGAGGCCCCGAAGACAGTCACCACCGAAGCTCCGGAATCGAAGCTCGGCGGCAAAACCGGGCGCAAAACCAGCTCAAAAATCGCCATCGCAATCGCCGAAGAGCAACCCGCAAAAAAGTCTCCGGCGAAGAAGTCCTCCGCCGAAAAAGCCGCCGCAAAAAAAGCCGCTCCCAAACGCAATGTGATTCCGCAGCCCGTCTCTCGCGCAAAGCCCGGCACCAAAGCGGCCAGAAAAAGCCCCGCAAAGAAGTCCGCCTAATTGCGCCCTCGTCGCCCACACCAGCACGGTCGGCAGTAGTTTGGCGTCGCATCGGTAGCCCTTACCGCTGATCGTGCCGCGGGAATGAATCAGGAGAGTGTCGTGCCGCTCAACGTTCATCACGCCACCCGGTGTCTGCGGGCAAAGTCCACGCGATAGAAGAGCGGTGCGCCTGACACTCTCCGCGCAACAAAAGCTTTCACTGACTTCCAGCACCCGCAGCAAGAGATCCGTACAACATTCCACGACAAACGCTCCGAGTCAGGAACTCCGATCGTTTCGTTTCCAGTGACCGAAGTAAATGCCGTCACAGGACTACTTGGCCAGCACGTCATAGCCCTGCAGCATGCCTCCTCTCCTCTTACGTACGGCCGCACTGCTACCCTTACAAAAGCAGGTATTTATGGCTCCGCCCAAAAAACGTCTCGGCAAGAAACATCGGTCTGCGCAGACGCGGCCGCACAAGGGCACCACGCCCAAGGGCGCAAAGCCATCCGCCAGTACCCTCGGCAAGGCATCGCCCAAGGGCCGCAAGCAGAAATCGGCGAAGAAGTCTGCCGCGTTTTCTAAATCAAAGCTGCGCACCCAGTCTCCCGAACGCATCAAGGGCCGCAACGTCACCGGTGCACAACTCGCGCCCAATGCTCTACCCAGGGAAGAGCGTGAGGCACTGGAAGCAGCACGCGCTGCCGAGGCCAACGCACCATCGGACACCATTCCCGCCAGTCCCGAGCCTAAGGGCACGCCCGACACGCCAGCCGGGAGTAAGCCAGCCAGGAAGACTGCGGAAAAGGCCAGAGCAACCAGGAAGCCGTCCGGCGACAAGACTCCGGCTCGCAAACGCAAAGCGGCCGACAATGAAGCACCCAATCCGGAAGCGAAGAAGCCGACGAATCGCCCGGCGCGTGGCAGCCGCGGTCTTGGCTCGGAAGACGCTCCGGAAGAGGTCCTGCCGCCGCGCCCCAACATTCACGCCGCGGCTCTCAGCGATCCCGAAGACGAAAATGCGTTCGCCGCAATGCTTCCCCTGATCGAAGAAGCAACCCGTCCGTCCGACTCCATAGCAGCGCCGCTGTTCGCCATCTGCGGCCGGCCTAACGTCGGCAAATCCACGCTGTTCAACCGCCTCACCGGTTCGCGCCGTTCCATTGTCGGCGACGAGCCTGGCATCACGCGCGACCGCATCTACGGCGAAGTCGATTGGGATGGTCGCATGCTGCGCATCGTTGACACTGGTGGTGTGGTGCCGGACGACGAGGCTCTGATTCCCAGCGAAATCTTTCGTCAGGCCCAGGTCGCGCTTGAGGAGGCCGGGGCTATCGTCATGGTCGTCGATGGCCGTACCGAACTCGCCGCGCCCGACCTTGAACTTGCCCGGCTACTGCTTCGCTCCGGCAAGCCGATCTTCCTTGCCGTCAACAAGATGGACACGGAAAAGATGGCGCACCAGGCCGAAACATTTCGCACCCTCGGCTTTAAGGAAGTGTTCGCCGTCAGTGCCGAGCATGGCCTTGGCGTTGGGGACCTGCTGGATGCCGTAAGTACCGCGTTGCCCGACCTTGAGCCCGAACAGGCCGCCGACCTGGACGAGGTCGACGAAGGCGATCCTGCTCAAGACGGCGTGGAGCCGCCGCGCGAGCGCAAACTACGCTCCCATGGCGAACACGTCAGCACGGAGACGCGCGTTGCCATCATCGGCCGGCCCAATGTCGGTAAATCCACCCTGCTGAACGCACTTACCGGCACCGGCCGCGCCATCGTTTCGCCGATCGCCGGCACCACCCGCGACGCGGTCGACGAGGTCGTGGAACGCGAAGGCCACAGCTTCCGCTTTGTCGATACGGCGGGCATCCGGCGCAAGGGCAAAACCATCATGATGGCGGAAAAACTGTCCGTCATCATGGCGCGAAAGCACCTGGAAGCGGCCGACGTTGCACTGCTCATCATCGATGCAACCGAGGGCGTTACCGGGCTCGACGCCACCATCGGCGGCTACGCGCATGAGAGCGGCCGCAGCATCATCATCGTGGTCAACAAGTGGGATGTGGTGACCACCGAGCGCCAGAATGCGCGCCGCGCGGGAGACGCAGGGGACAGCGATGCCGGTCCCGCGGACAAAAAGCTGTACACGGAACAGGTGCGCCACGCCCTCAAGTATCTGGACTATGCGCCACTGCTCTTCATCTCGGCGCGGGACAACATCAACATCGACGAGGTGTTCAAAAAGGTCCAGCTTGTCGCACGCGAGCGCCGCAAACGCATCAGTACGGGCCGCATGAACAAATTCCTGGACGGCATCGACTTCGAACGCGCTGGTGTTCCGTTCAACAGGCGCGTCCGCATCTACTACATGACCCAGGCGGCGGTCGCGCCACCCACCTTCGTGCTCTTCACCGATCGCGATGTCAAGATGCACTTCAGCTATGAGCGCTTCCTGCAGAACCTGATCCGTGAGCAATTCCGCTTTATCGGCTCACCCATCTGGTTCAAGGTGCGCCCGCGCAGTAAAAAACGGAGCGAAGCTTAGCGAAGCGGCAGCCAAGAACGATGCCGTCCCGGCATGCTGTGCCAGCTTGAACCCCGACGTGCTGCATCATGACCACGGATCTGCAAGATCCGGCTCCACCGTCGCCGCATAGCTCGGCAGCACACCCTCAGGCAACAATACCCGAGTCAAACTGTTCATAACTGTCCAGATGGTCTTTGATCACGGCGTAACATTCGCACGATCGCTTCAGCAAAGCGGCAGGATCCAGGATGCTGAGGCGACCGCGCTTGTACGAAATAATGTTGGCATCCTTGAGCGACAGCGCTGCCATCGTGACCGTGGTCCTGCGCGTTCCCAGCATGTGCGCCAAAAACTCCTGCGAAATGGCGAAGTCGTTGCGGTGTACCCGGTCCGCGCAAAGCAGCAGCCATCGCGCCAGTCGCTGCTCGGCCTCGTGCTTGGCATTGCATCCGCCGGATTGCATCGCCTGGATCAGTTGAGCCTGCACATAGCGAAGGGCAAGCGTCTGGAAAATGTCTCCCCGCTGGAACTCGGCAACGGCATGCGCAATCGAACAACGAAACCCGTTTCCCGCGATCTGGGTGTACACGCGGTTCAGGCTTTGCTTGGTCCCCATCAGGGCAGAAACGCCAATCACCGACTCGTAGCCGAACATGCCCACTTCCACCTGTGACCCATCCCTGAAGGTGGTCGTTAGGGAGGCCATGCCATCTTCGACAAAGTAAAGGTGAAGGATGGGCATGCCAGGAACCTCTAGCGCATGGCCCACCTCAAAATTGACCGGCGATACGTGCAGGCGCCGGATCGCATCCAGCGGCAGAGCGTTTAATACGGTGTTTTTAAAGTCGCCCATGCGACATAACCGTATCACGGCCGGTCATCGCCCCTGTGTGCACCGCCGGTCATTCCACGCGCGCGACGTGTGCTAGGTGGCACGAAATTTGCCGGAGGAAGTATTGGCTTCCTCCGGCCGGCAACCTAGGCGAGTCTGGCGTCCAGCGTAACTTCCGCCGCCTTCAACAAACGCGAGATGGGGCAGTTTTCCTTTGCCGTCTTCGCAATCGTCGCAAAAGCCTCGGCATCGATGCCGGGTACAGTCGCATCTGTCACCAAGGCAATCGTCGTCACGGTTGGAACGCCACCAGGGAAGTCGAGAGTCAGCGTGGCTGTTGTTTTTACCTGGTCGCCCTTGTGACCGGCCTTCTCTAGTTCGGCGGACAGTGCCATGCTGTAGCAGCCGGCATGTGCCGCGGCAATCAGTTCTTCCGGGTTGGTTCCCTTTCCGTGCTCAAAGCGCGACGCAAAGGTGTACGGCTGGTTTGACACAGCGCCCGTGCCCGTACTCATGCTGCCGTTGCCGTCTTTCAGGCCGCCGTTCCACTGGGCGTTGCCCTTGTTTTCAATCGCCATGTGCTGTTCCTTTCCAAAGTGTCTGCATCGGTGCGCAGACGATCCTTCCCGATCATATGCGTTCCAGCCAGGCTCCCTCCACGCAGCGACACCACCCTTGGCCTGCCGCCGACTGGCCATCGGGGCTGATGCAGGATGGGCGAGCGCTCCGCCCGCTGGCCCATGGCGCGCACATCCCGGTCCTGCAGGGCGAAGCCGGCAGCCCATCGGCGACAATGAAGCGATGAACGCTCCTCTTTCGCCTATCCATGCGTAAATCACTGCTTGCTCTCGGCGTCTGCGCGTTCGGCATTGGCACGACGGAGTTCATCATCCTTGGCCTGCTGCCGGATCTCGCGCGCGATTTCAACGTGTCCATTCCAAAGGCAGGCACGCTGGTTACGGCGTACGCCCTCAGCGTGACGCTCGGTTCGCCCCTGGTAGCCCTGCTTGTGTCGCGCTGGGAACGCAAACGCGCGCTCATCTTTCTGATGGGCATGTTTCTGGCCGGAAACGCCCTGTGTGCGCTTGCACCGACGTACGAGCTGCTGCTTGGCGCCCGCATTCTGACCGCGCTGTCCCATGGAGCCTTCTTTGGCATCGGCAGTGTCGTGGCCGCCAACAGCGTGCCGAAAGAACAGCAGTCCCGTGCCATTGCGATGATGTTTACCGGTCTCACCCTGGCCAACGTGCTGGGTGTACCCGCGGGAACCGCACTTGGTCAGCGGTTTGGCTGGCGGGCCGCCTTTGTGGCGCTGCTCCCGGTGGCACTGCTGGCGGGCGCGCTTCTACTGCGCTACGTGGCACGGCAACCCGCGGAGCCGATCGCCCTGCGGAGCGAGCTGAAAGCCGTGCTCCGGCCGTCGGTCCAGCTGGTGCTTGCGACCAGCACACTTTCGAGCGTCGCCATGTTCTGCGTCCTCACGTACGTCACGCCCATGCTGGAAACTGTCACAAGGCTCACACCGCATGCCGTCACACTGGTGCTGGTGGGCTTTGGTGTGGCGATCACCGTGGGCAACCTGCTGGGTGCGCGGCTCAGCGACTGGCGTCAGATCCCGACGCTGCTCATGGGGTACGGTGCCATGCTGCTGGTCTTTCTCCTGCTGCCATGGTCACTTGGCCACGTGTGGCCTGCGGTGGGCATGGTTTGCCTGTTTGGACTCATCAACTTCGCCGCCGGCGCACCCTTGCAGGCACGCATCGTGGCACAGGCGAAAGATGCACCAAACCTTGCGTCCACGCTGAACCAGGGCGCGTTCAACCTGGGCAACGCCATGGGCGCCAGCCTGGGCGGCCTGGTCCTGATGGCGGGGTACGGCTACCAGTCACTCAGCTTTGCCAGTGCCGCCGTCACCACCGTCACGCTGCTTGTGGTACTTGCCGCGGCATGGATCGAGCGGCGGGAACTCGGGCTGGCCCCCGCACCAAACGGGGAGGACCGCAGCACCGAACGGCATGACCGTCGCCCTGCATGACCGTGGCAACCTGCCACCGTCGCGGCGCATGTACCAGCTTCGGCAGCGGCCGATGCTGCATCGAATGGCCTGGGTTCATGGGGGGCAGAAGATGTCGATGATTCGAGCATGTACGGCGTGCGGGCAGAAGAACCGGATTCCAGCTACACATCTGCAGGACACGGGAAAGTGCGGCCAGTGCAAGGCCGAGCTGCCGCCGGTGTCGGCTCCGATCGACGCCGACCCTGCAATCTTCGACGACGTGCTGCAGCACAGCACGGTGCCGGTACTGGTCGACTTCTGGGCAGGCTGGTGTGGCCCCTGCCGCATGGCCGCACCCGAGGTGGCCAAGACTGCAAGCGCCATGACCGGCAAGGCGCTTGTGCTGAAGGTGGATACGGAGAAGTATCCGGAGATTGCCGGCCGCTACCGCGTGCAGGGCATTCCCAACTTCATCGTGCTGTACAAGGGCGTAGTGGTGTTCCAGCAGGCCGGCGTGGTGCAGAGCGCACAGATGCAGCAGTGGCTGCGATCCGCCGCGGCTTAGATCTGTCTGGACTAGATCTGTCGCGGCTCAGGTCTGTTACGGCTCAGATCTGTTACCGCTCAGACGTTACCGTTCGCGTCGGAGCGACTGCCAACCTTCCGGCGACTCACGAAGCGATGCCGGTATCAGGCGCGATGCCAGGGCGGAAGGCTGCTGCGTGAGGTAGAACGTCTGGATGCGCGGAAACTGCTCTTCCACCAGTTGCAGTGTGCGAAAGTCGAAGCTTTGGATCGAAGCCCGGTCCTCCATGCCGTACTCCGTGATGATGCCGGCCAGGGTGCTCACGAACTTCTGCGGCCCGACCGTATGATTCGGCAGCATCTCGTCTGGCACGCCAGGCTCCATCGCGCGTAGTTCCTCCAGGGAAAGGTCATCGGGATACAGCTTGGTTTCCAGGTTAAAGTGCACCGTACGTGCATTGCCGGCACGCTCCGCCGCGTGTGGCATGGCTCTTCCGGGACCCGCCGTATAAAAGTCTACATAGAAACGCGCAAAGCGAAACAGCTGCGCTGCGTCGGTTGGCGCGTACGGACTCGGCATGCCCTCTTTCGCGGCGAAGGCAACGGCGACGGGAGACAGGCTCAGGTCGTTCTTCTGCTCGATGCCGAAATGCAGCTTGTCACATACAAACGTTTTTCGCGCGTCGGCAGCGCTGATATCCCGCAGGTAAGTCCGGTTTGCCAGCGTGTAGCTCGATCCGTCCGCATGTCGGCAGCTTTGCGGGTTGTAAAACTGATCGTGCCAAATCAGTGACACGCCGTCGGTCGACACCGCGGTATCGGTCTCAAGTTCCGTCGCAAGCTGGTCCAAACCCGATTCAAAGCTGGGCAGCGTGTTCTCCGGCCGCAGGCCACGGCCTCCACGGTGGGCGCTGACGACGAACCGTTTCAAGGTCGCATCGTTCGGCCGCGCGGCACGCTCTTCCGCCAGTACCCGCTGCAGCAGGTCGGGCCGGTCGCTGATCAGGCCGTCGACACCGGTGCGGAGAGCCGCACGCATCCGTTCTGGATCGTTCGTCGTCCATGGCACTACCGGAATGCCCATGCTCTGCAACACGGCGACTGGCACCATGGTCGCGGAAGTCTCGGGCAGGCCAAACGCCGCTGGCGCAACCGTGTGATCGTTGGGCGAGAGCAGCGGCGTCCGCGCACCGTGTTCCCTAGCATGCGCGGCGGCTTTCTGCATCAACCCAAGAAATGGATTCGCCATGCCTGCAGTAGATGCCGGCGCGGCAACAGCCGTCGTCATCTGCGCCACGCAGGGCAGCACCACTCCAAGCGCAAAGACAACGGCACCAACGACCACGCGCACCACTCTGCAAGCAGGGCTCATGGCGGCGATTATGCCGGAACGTGTGTGACGCCTGCGTGAAGGTTCAGGGTATCTGCAAGGGTACGGGTGCGGCACGGTCGCGACTGCGGCGACGTCTTCGGAATCGTGCCCGGCGCGTCTCCTAGCGCCTTGGACCGGGACGCCTCGTCGGCAGCCGCAGGCCGATCCTGATTGCGTCCTCCAGGGGCAGCGTCGTAAGCTGCCGGCGGTACCACGCCAGCAGTCCAGGTGCCACCTCCAGCCGTGCGTCCCCCCAGTCCGCCCACTGCGGATACCCCGCCCAGTTCCAGTCGATGTAACAGAAGGCCTTGATGCCCGGCGTCGCACGCATCAGGCCAAAGTACGGACCAAACCACTGCTCGCGTGCACCGGGGTTCGCCGTGCCCACGCCTTCCGGCGTCGACTCCGCGATCATCACCGGATGCTCCGACTCGGCCGCGGCGTGCAGAAATCTGCGTGTCTCCGGCGCCGTAATGCCGGCTGGCTTAAAGAAATTGACGGCCCACCAGTCGACCGCCGCGTCACCGGGATAAAAGCTCCTCAGGCGTTCCAACGACTTCGTCTCACTGTAGCCGCCGGCAACGGCATCCATCTCCGCATCCACAGACCAGTCCCACACCAGCGCAACCTTGCCGGTGCAGGCGTGCAGCGCATTCGCAATGCGGCGAAAAGCAGCCACGTACGCCGCAGGCTGGTACCCGTTCCACGGCCCGTTGAACTCATACCCGACGCGCAGGTACACCGGCCGCTGCAGCAAACGCACGCCCTCGCAGAACTGCGCAATGGCCCCGTCATCGGCGCCCGCCGCGGTACTGGCTTCATAATGGCTGGCTGCCTGACCGCGATTCAGACTCAGGCCGATCTGCGGCCATGTCTGGCGATCCGGCGCGTCAAAAGATGCCAGGTTTGCAGCAAGCTGCATGAAGTACGTGGGCAAATCATCGCGCAGGTCAACATAGCTCATAAACAGCGCGGGATGTGTGCCGGTCGCGGCGCTGTACCGATCAAAGGAAGCGCGGTCCGACTGCCCGGCACCGTGCAGCACGCTGTACGCGGGCTCAAGACGCCGCCCATAAAACGCGCGCGGCACAAAGGCCGACGCCGCCAGATGCGCCGCTTCGGCATTGCCCGGCCTGGGCAGGTCCAGGTTGGTCAGCATCGGCAGACCCACCATGGGCCGAAGCACGAGCCATGAACCCAGGCAAAGCAGGGTGGTGACCACGAGCATGCTTGCACGACGATGCATGGCCTCTATTTCGGCAGGGTTCTGGCAATCCATGAGCGCAAAACGCGATGGACCGGCCTTCATGCTTGCGAGGCTGCGGCTTTATCGGGTGAGCGATACAGCGACCGCTTCCACACGCGTTGCACAAGATCGAGCGGCAACAGGCAGATGCCGAAGAAGTACAGGTAATCCCGGACAATGGCACGATTGCTCAACAGCAGCCGGAACACGATAAAGACCGCCGTCCAATGGCCCGCACGCCGCGCCTTGAGTGCGACCTTGCTGCTCAGGAACGAGGTAAACGCCGACCGCGAAACCCACTGGCGGTAATCCAGGATAAAGTCGAGCGAATCCTTCCAGTTGACCCGGCGACTGCGCGACTGGATCGACGTGTCGATGTTGTACACGACCAGCGGCTCCCAGAAAAAGCGAATGCGACCACCGGCAATGTGCCACACATCCAGCAGCCAGGCCCAGTCCTCATGCTCCGGGTAGGTCGGCATCGGCACCCGGCGCGCCAGCGAGCGATGGACGAGCAGCGCCTGCAGCGACACCACACCCGGCCGGCCAAACAGCGACGGCCGGTACAGCAGGTAGTCGCCCAGGTCTTCGTCCGGGCCAATGGGCCTCACCGGCCAGACATCCTCACGCACAGGCGAATCGGGATCGGTCTCGTGCAGCCGCCGCCGATAAACCAGCCGGCACACGGACATGATGTGTGGCGCCGCGAGATCCAGGTCTACGGATTGCCGCGCCAGCCGCTCCGGCAGCATCACATCGTCGTCGTCCAGAAATGAAATCCACTCCCCCTGGCTCTGGCGAATGCCATGGGTCCGCGCCGCGGCAGGGCCGGCGTTTTCCGGCAACTCAAAGTACCGGACGCGCTCGCCCAGGTCGGCCACGGCCGCACGCGCCGCGGGGTCCGGTCCGTCTGCAACAACGATAATCTCCAGTTGCGCATACGTCTGTTCCAGCACGCTCAGTGTCGCCGCACGCAAGCCAGCTGGCCGGCGATAGGTGGGAATGATGACGCTGATCAGCCCCGGATCATCCATGCCGAAGCCTCGCTCTGCATTCGGGAAACACGGTCCGCCGCCAAGCCGGCGAGTTTGGCACGTCCGGCGCCTCCACCGGGGAGGACGATGATTCTACCAGCATCTCCAGGATGGGTTCATCGCCTGTACTCTCAGCTCCCGGCAGGGTTTGCGTGCAGCACATGCGCACCAGGGCGACGTACGCCATCAGCGTTGGCAGGTGTGGCTCCAGCGGGGTCGATTCTGCGGTGCTGAGCATCGCCATCCACGTGAGCAGAAGCGCGTTCAGCAGGTCGCCTGGTGTCCGTCCGGCGCGGTACCGCCACCACGCCAGCACCACCGCCGCGAACAGGATGCCTGTGTACAGCACACCTCCCGGCCAGCCCAGAATCAGGACCTGGTCAAGGTAGGTGTTGTGCGCGTTGGGTACAGCCCAGCCCTGGTCGCGTGAGATCTGGTCGGCGCGCGCCTCGTTCCAGAAGTCGCCATAGCCAAAGCCGAGCCACGGCCGCTGCTCCACGCTGGTCAGCAGCTCAGTCCATAACGGCAACCGGTTGGACAGGCTGCCCGTGTTCTCGGAGTCGTTGCGGCCCATCATAAATGCGCCTTGCGCCGCGCCGCGCAGGTCTTTGCCACCCACATACACAAGCGTGGGAACGAGCACGGCAAGCACTGCCGTAAACACCATGGCGCGCGGCGCGGGTGCCAGCCGTTCCTTGGCGATACGGAGCAAAACGATTGCAACCAGCCCCAGCGCAAGCAGCACCGCAACGCGCGAACGCGTCAACAGCAAAAGCGCCAGCGCCATCACCAGCACGACACTGAGCCACGGCATCCATCGCGGCCGCCGCAGCATCAGGGCTGCCGTGCACAGGCAGCACACCAGCAGGTTCATTGCCTGGTAGTTGGCTGTCATTACGCCGGTTAGGCGATAGTCGGGGTCGAGCGGCGCAAACAGCCGCAGAATGAAGATATCCGCAAACAACGACAGCAGCGCGACGGAGCACGTTGTGAGCATCGCCCACAGTGCAAGCTCCATCGCCGTAAAGGAGACGGCCAGCGTGTAGGCGCAAAGTGCGTCGGTGCCGAAGACAACAAGGCGCTTGGCCGTAAGGGTAGGGTCGTCGCTCCACAACGTGCTGCTTGCCAGCCACAACAGGTACCCCGCCACGGCCCAGCGCAAACGTCCCGCAAAGCCGGTGCGGCGCGGCAGCCGCCAGAGCAGGTAGAGGCACACCAGGCCAATTAACGGGACGGCAATTTGACGGCTCGCGTTGCCGCCGAACTGCTCTGCGTTGTCGGCCACGGCGATGTTGATCGCTGCCCCGGGCTTATGCTCCGGCACGTGGTACGGCACGGAAAACCAGAACAGCACGCCAAGGACAAGGCCGAACAGGAGCTTGCTGCGGCGCAGACGGCCCGATGCTGCAACGAAGTCTTCGGCTCTGCGGCGGGCCTCTGCTTCCCGCATGCGGCCGACGGCACGCGACGGCGCAGCCTGGCTGGCCCGGCTTGCAGCTTGGCTCGCAGCCTGGTTTTCGACGTGGCGCGCGGCTGGGGTTACCGTATTCACGCCGCCCCCATCTCGCGCCGGTAGAAGAACTGTCGCACCAGCAGAACGACGATGCTGCCCAGCAGCATGGCAACCGCCGCGCCGGGAATGGCCATGGTTTGAATCAGCCACAGCGCACTCGCAGCCTGCGTAACCAGTCCCGCAACATTTGCATAAAATGTCGGACCTGCACGGTCGATCGCCGAGAGTGCATAGCTCTGTGCCAGCGTGGACGCAAACGCCACAAAGTTGAGGGCAAGCACGCACAGAACCGTGCGCGCGTTGCCTGGAACGTTCCTGAAAATCAGGTGAGCGACCCAGGGCCCAAGCAGAACAATGCCAGCGGCACAGGCCACGGAACCAAGAAACAGCGTCCGGTCGAGCCGTTGCACCACCACGCGTAGCCTCGTCCTTCCGCCCTCCGCAACTGCGCGGGAAAGCATCGGCGCAAAGACATTCTGCAGGCTCACCAGCGCCACGCGTGGAATATTCACCACGGCCTCGCACACGCTGTACGCTCCAACGCCGCTGCCGCCCAGCGTCGCGCTCAGCAGCCACGGGTTCGCCTGCGCACTCGCAAGAAACACCATGTTGCTGCCCAGAAACCAGCGACCCAGGCGCAGGTTCAACCGCGTATCGTCCACAAAGTCTCGTACCCGTAGCGTCAGTGTCCGGCCCTCGCGAACAACCCACCATGCCGACAGCACGGTCGCGCCGGCAGATAGCGCGACCAGGGTGTGCGGCACATCCAGCCGATGTGTGCGGTACAGGTACTCCACGCCGGCAATCTGCAAAGCGACGGTAGCGGCTTCCGTCCAGAACGCCTCGCGCATGCGCATGTCGGCAAAGTACATGCGCCGATTGAACTCCCGAAACAGCAGCAGCACCGAAGGAACGATGAGCGGATGAAACGTGCCGTAGTACACGCCGCGCGCGGGTGTGCTTGCCCACGCTGCCGCCAGCGACAGCACGCCCAGGGCAAGCACACAGGCGCACAGTTGCTGCAACAGGACGCTCCCGCGATACGTCCGCTGTCGCCCGGCCGGCGTTCCCGCCAGATTAAACGTAAAAGGCGCCCACGACAGCGTGTTGCAGCACTGCACCAACAGATCCAGCGTACGCTGCGTCAGGATGTAGATGCCGAACTCCCGCGCGGAAGCGTGCCGGCTCAGCAGCGCGGCAACCACCATGTTGCCAAAGCTGTACACCACCTGGTCGGCAAGTGCATAAGTCAGCCGACTCGACACGGCAGAGAAGGCACTGCGGATCTTCGTTCCGATACCAATACCGGCACCAGGCCCGCTGGAGGCTACCCCTGGCCCGCTGGAAACCGCGCCAGGCCCGCCGCACGCCGCGCCGCGCTCGCCTCCGTCAGCCGCAGGCTCAAGCACGGCAACCGGCAACTCGCCCGCCTCCTCTGCCGCAAGCTGAAGGCGCGACGCCGCGCTGACCGCCGCCGGCAGACTCACCAGGCGGGCCGTTGCGTGGATGCGTGGTGGGCGGTTGACAGCCGCTGCAAGCTGCGCGAGGGGGCGAGGCCTGCAAGCTCGCGATAGAGCCCGTTTACCCGGTCGCCATTGCTTTGCCACAGGAATTTTTGTGCCTGCGCGGTGGTGCCTTCGCTCAGCCGCAGCAGCAGCCCGGGATCCTGCGCAAGCTCGCGGATGGCTTCGGCCCATGCGGTCACAGCGGCTCGCGGCGTGCTCACCGGGATCAGGATGCCGCTCTGCGCACTCACCATGTCCGCTGCGCCCTGGTGGTCGAAGGCGACAACCGGAACACCCGCCGCCAACGCTTCCAGCACCACGTTACCGCTGGTATCGCGCAGGCTGGTGAAGCAAAACACGTCCGCGTTCTGCATGGTCGCAACCGCGTGCGGAAGGGCCAGCTTGCCATGAAAGTGAACCGATTCGTGCAGCCCAAGCGCGTGCACCATGCCCTGCCAGCGCAGTGCTTCGGGCCCGTTCCCCACCACGTCCAGCTTGAAGGCCACCGTCCCCTTCAACTCCGCCAGCGCTCGCAGCAGCACCGGCAGCGCCTTGCGCGGACGCAGTTGGCCGCTCCAGAACAAACGCAGCGGCGGCAGCTTGTTGCCAAGCTCGGCGCTCCGTTTGCGCCGCCGGTAACGGCTGCGGTCCGGCTCGGGCGCCTCGGGCAGCGCGGTTTCCAGCAGCTGTTCCACGTGCCGTCCAAACCCCCGCTCGCAGTCACGGGCGTTCGTGGAATTTGCCCCCAGGATCGCCGTTGCATGCCGCGCGGCAGACCGGATCCGCGGGCTATACCGCAGCGTCGCCACATTGATCACGCCACGCACCGCCTCGAACATGGCTTCGCGCACCGGCAGCACGGGCAACATGCGCACCGGGAAGTTCTGCGTTCCGCCAAACGGCCCCCACAAAAACGGGATGCCCAGCTTCCATGCATCGCCTGGCTCGCGAAAGGTGCACACCGTCGTCTGGTGGACCAGATCAAAGGCGTGCCACGCGTGCTGTTCCCGCGCAAGGTCAAAGGCACACCGGTGCCACTGCCGATACGCGCGGTAGTTGTAGTCGAAATGGCCGCTCCGTGACAGCAGACTGCGCAGCTTGCCCTCAAGCGCCGGCGTGTACACATGCACATTGCCGGGCAGCAGACCTTCCGTCCGCGCACGCTCAAGTTCCACCAGATTCACAGCGCTTGTAATCACATGCGTTTCCGCAACGCGCGCAGCCTGCAGCAAACGTCCCCAACCCACTGCCCGCTCCGAGCCATGGTATGGGCTGCACTCGTACGCCATCAGCAGCACCCGCATCGGGTCCGGCCTCGCGCTCGGTGCTTCCTGTTGCTTGTGTTCCATCGGCAGCAAAAACGGCATTGAAGCAGCACCCAGGCGGCGTTTTCTTTGCTAGAAAACACCGTTATTACCCAGGGGATTGAAGTAGACCCCCAGATTCACCAACTTCATGTACCGCTCCACCGTCGACAATGCGTCGTGGCGGACCAATACCATATCGTCCGGTTGTAGCAAAAGATCATGCGCTGCCCTATCCCCCGTTCGTAGCATGCGCAGGTTCAAAATGTGTGTCTCTGCCGTTTCGCTCGTGACCTTGCGAAAGACATACACATGGCCCATCGCGCTGTCCTGTTTTGGGCCGCCCGCCAACAGAATGGCCTGCAAGGCCGTCGTTGGCCGGCGCAGCTCCATCCGCCCCGGGTAAACCACCTCGCCCGCCACCACGATCTGAGGCCTGTCGAACTCCCGCAACGCAACCGTCACCTCAGGATTGATCAGTTGTGCCCTGGACAGGTCGAGCACACGCGCCTGCAGTTCCAGCACGGAGGCGCCCGCCGCCTGGATCTGGCCGATGTTCTTCAGCGCAAGATGACCGTCCGGCGCAATGGTCTCCGTGTCGTCGAACTCCGGTGTAAACCGGTAGCTCACCACCACGGAGTCGCCGGGCCGCAACAGATATGGCGCCGCCGTGCCATAGAGCGTGGTAGAGAGCGGATCCGGTTTGCCTGGAACAGCCGCCCGACCTTGAGGGATCGTCCCCGGCGGCGTCGTCCCCGGCTGCGTACTTCCCGGTGTACTTCCCTGAGCCCCCACGGGTCTCGCCGTGCCCGGCGTCATCCCGTTTCCGCTGACCGCTTCCTGCGCGGGTGCGCGGCTCACGCCGATCCCTGCAAACAGCAGTGTCCAAAGGGCAACGCTGGTGGCTCGTCGCCGTACTCCAGGCGGGTTTGCCTCGTGCAAGGTGCGCATGCATCTCTCCTAAAGAACTCGGTGCAACCAGCGGGGAACGGGGTAGCGGCGGCGATTCAGTACGTACCCCAGCAGCGGCGCACGCCGGTCCGTCAGTACGGCAGAAAGCTGGTCGACCGCGGGTGTTCGTACGCGTCCCGCCTCCACAATCGCAACGTAACCGTCAATGCACGCCTCCAGCTCACTGCTCAGCGTCGATTCCAGGTTGCTTGGGCAGTCCAGCAGGATCAGATCCATCTCCTCCCGCGATCGCTCGATCCACGGACAAAGGCGTGCCGCAAACCCGCCGCGCGTGCCGATCGGCCGGTATGCCGTCGAGGCTTCGGCGTCCCCGGAAAGTACCCAGTACCCCTCATCCGCCAAGAATTTGTACCCAAACGAAATGTCTGCCGTCGCACCTGCCTCGGCGCGGCGCTCCGCCTCAAACCAGTGCAGCATCTGCCGCACGTCCAGGACGGCAACATTGCTGCCAAACTGACGCGACGCCTCCCGCGCCAGGTGACTCGCCACATAGGTCACGCCCTCCCCCTTGATGGACGACGTCAGTGCAAGCACATACGTCACAGGACCCGCGCCCCGCGGCCAGTCGCCGCCCCTGCTGTCGAACGTCGGTGCATCGAAGCTCGATGCCAGCGGCTCCGGCGCGTCCTGCTGCAGCGCGCGGTGAACGCTGAACAGCAGCCGGCGGTACTCCAGCGCATTCGATTCCTCTGCACCGGCCGTTTCCGCAACCGCCAGCGTTGCCAGCGTGCGGCTGCCGGTCACACCGTCCAGCTGCGCCGGCGTATACAAAAAGCCGGACGAGGTGTCCGCATACACGGCCAGCAGCGTCGCCGCAAACAGCGCAAACACAAAGCCTGTCGCGGCATATAGCACGGGCCGCGGCCGCACCGGTTCCGTCGTGCTGAACGGCGGCTGCACCAGCGACACGTCGAACAACTTCTCCTTGTCCAGCTGCGCGCTGATGCGGGCGTCACTCTTGCGACCGGCATACAGGGTGTATTCGTGCTGTGCCTGCTCCTGTGCCCGCTTCAGCGCGTTTACGTCGACGGTCGCCTTTTCCAACTCGTCCAGCCGCCGCTCTGCCTGATCAAACTGCGCCTGCAGCGTGCCGCGCTGCGCCGTTGTCCCGCTCACCTCACCGGCTGCCATGGTCACCGCCGTGCTCAGTTGCTGGTACACGGGGTTCACGTCGCTGCTGCTCTCAGTCGCCGGCCGGTTCGCCGCGTCGTTGATCGCCAGCCTGGTATTTGCGATCTTGTCGTCCAGCTCCAGAATCTGCCGATCGCTTGGGGCATAGCGGCGCACCAGGTCCGCTCGGCGATTTTGCAGGTCCACCAGCGACGTATTCAGCCGCTCCTGCGAGTACTGGTTCGTGATCGACCGCTCCACCGTGCGCAGCCGCGCCGGCGTACCGATCAGTTGCTGCTCTTCCCGCTGCTGGCGACTGCGTTCAAGCGCAAGCGCCGCGTCGGCCTGGGCAATCTGGTCCTGCAGCGTACTCACGCGCTGCAGTTGCAGCTTCTTCTCGTCATCCAGGTCGGCAATGCTGTGCACCAGGCCGTAGTCGGTCAGCGCCTTTCCCGTCCGGTCCAGCTGCTCCCTTGCCGACTCCAGTTGACGGTCGAAAAAGTCCTCCGCCCCGGACGCGCGTGCATTCAGCGCACGCGTCTCGAAGTAGGAGTCGATGATCGTCTGCAGGCCGCGATCTGCCTGCTCCGGCGATAGTGCAAGAAAGCTCAGGTTAATCAGATTGGTCTGGTGGACCGCCTCCACACTCAGGCGGCTTCTCAGGTCCTTCAACTGCTTCTGCGTCGCGCGTGTTTCCACACCGGTCGCGGGCACCCCCAGCGACTTGCGCGCGACCATACTACTGCCTAAAAGATCCACTTCGCTGTTGATTTCCGCCGGCGACACGTCGCCCTGCGTGTTCATCTGTTCCGGCACAGTTGCGCTCAACGGCGTTGCGGCACGCACGTTCTGCACCATGAGTTTGGCCTCGGCCTTGTATACCGGTGGCATCAGCAGGGTCAGCACTGCCGTCGCCAGCAGAACAAAGATGATCGCGAGCACAAAAATCCGCTTGCGGCGAAAGATCGCTTCCACCACAACATTGCGCAGCTTTGCCTGTTGCGGACGTGTCGGCACAGGCGCAGGTGCCCGCACAATACGGGGCGCCGTCACCGTCATGGACACACGCCTTGGTTAGAGATTTGCAACATGGGTTCGAGCGAAGTGTAGCCGGTGAACGACATGCACTGCCACAAGAAGCCGTGAACGTACCAACGCTGGTTCACGTGTGCCACCTCATTTCTTGCGTACCGTGCAAAAAGAACGAATCTTCGCCTTGCGTCGTCACAAAGGCGCTCGCGCCTGATGAGGTGTTTCGCTGGCGTGCTCCGGACCTCTGACGTTGCCAGCCGCGCTCCGTGGCTTTGCGTTCACCGTTTTCTCCGTCCCAGACGTTCGCCCGTCACTCCGCAGCAGGACGACTCTTTCCGCTCCACATCCCGCTCACACACTTCGAGGACCATGCCCATTCCATCCGTTTGCGCTGCCGCAGCCACAGAGGTCGGCGGCTCAGGAACGTGCTTGCCCAAAACGGTCATCTAGCGGCTCTCCTCCCTGCTTCGCGCAACACCAAACCTCCAGCCGGACAGGGTCGCTGGGATACCCTTTGGGGGAGGAAGTTCGCATGTCCGCCGCCGCCCGCATCCTGCTTGTCTCGCGCGAACCGATCACCCGCGAGCGGAACGGCAGCACCGTCGCCATCGGCAACCTGCTTACTCTCCTCTGCTCGCACGGCGCGGCCGTCACTGTCCTTGTCACTACCGCCGCCAGCCGCTCGCCGCGTCTCTTCTTTCGCACGCACGTTGCCCTGCCGCAGGGCTGCACCCTGCGCGTTCCGGGCTACATTCGCGTCGGCACCTTCTTTGTTCGACCACTTTCACCGCTTGCCTGGGCTCGGCTCGCCGTGCGCGCACTTGCAAGGGTTCCCGTTCTGCGCCACCTGCAGCAGGCCATCATCCACCTGTGCGGCAGCAGCCTGTATGCCAACATCTGGGACCTTACGGAACCCACGGCGCGGGAACAGGACCTTGTGCACCGGATGGTCGATGACCTCCGGCCCGCAACCGTCCTGACCAACTACGCCTTCTGGGGGCCGGTTCTGCGCAGTCTGTATGGTGTGCACCGCACCATCGTCATGCACGATCTGTTGGCCGAGCACGTGCGGCAGTTTCACGCAAATGGCCTGTCCCTGGACTGCCCGGACATCCGCACCGAACAGGAAATTGGCTGGCTGAACGCCGCGGACACGCTTGTCGCCATGCAGCCCTCTGAAGCAGAAGCAGTGCGCTCCCATGTGCGTGGAACGGTCGTCGTGCAGCCCATCGCACTTGCGGCGCGCTCCGCTTCCGCTGCGCCTGAGCCGGGCCGCTGCCTGTTTGTCGGCTCCAACACGCCGCCAAACGTGCAGGCCCTGCACTGGCTGCTGCAGGATGTGTGGCCGCTGGTGCTTGCGCAGTTCCCCCAGGCCGCGCTGGCCGTTGCCGGCACTGTCTGTGCATGCTGGACCGCATCTCCGCCGGTCGGTGTCACGCTGCTCGGCTCGGTCGAGTCCCTCGCCGCCGAACATGACCGCGCCGCCGTCTGCCTCGTTCCCCTGCGGGTGGGCAGTGGACTCAAGATCAAACTGCTGGAAGCACTGGCTCACGGCAAAGCCGTCGTGAGTACCTCGGTCGGCGTGCAGGGTCTGGAAGCATGGTCTGGCAGCACCATCACCGTCGCGGACGAGCCAGCCAATTTTGCTGATGCGGTTGTCGCCCTGATGCACAATGACGCGCTTCGCCACACGCGCGAACAAGCTGCAACCGCGCTGGTGCGGGCACGCTTCAGCCCTGGTAGTGCCGACGAGCAAATGCTTCTTACCCGACTATTGCAGCCCGCAACCAGCTAACGGAAGTAAAGTCAACAAGATGATTACGGGCTTGATCTACTTGATGGGTAAGGGACATAGCGCTCCGCCGTGCTCACAAAGCGCGTTCTCCCCCCGCATCAAACCCATCGGCAGACCCAGGGTGCGGTCGAACGTCTCGGCGTAATTGCCCACGGCCTCGACGACTTCACGTGCCCACTCCTCCCGCAGGCCGAGTGGCCTTCCTATCTCCCGTGTGCGCCCAAGCAGCCGGTCTACCGTCGCACTTTTCCCCACCGCAAGGGCCCTCACGTTGGCTGCCGTTATGCCCGCCTGCTCCGCCAGCAGGAGCGCCTGGACAGTCCACTGTGCCACATGAGCCAGCGCTGCGTTGTCTCGGCGCACTGCGATCGCAAGCGGGTCGTCGCCTATGCGGAAGGGCACCATCCGGTACAGCGCGGCATGGGCTCCAAGCGAAGCGCGCAGATGTCCCAAGCGTGTGGCGTCCCCGGCCAGCGCGGCGCAGTTGTTTGTCACAAACGCCGCTTCCATCTCACCCTGCTCCTGAAACGGAAATGGCACGTAGGCCACCCCTTGCGCGCGCGCCCAGTCCTGCAACGATGCTTCTGTGTCCGTCTCGGCTAAAAAGCAGATCTTGCGGCCGGCGAGATCACGAGGAGCCTCAATCTTTGCCGCTACCGCCGCGAGCAGGGTCACCGGATCGTGCAGGACGGGTGCCGTCAACGTCACCGAAGGATCGGATGTTCGCGTCAGATCGGCGCTTATCGTCGCGACCACGTCCACCTCACCCCTGCGCAGCGCACCCAGTGCGGTCGTCTCGTCCGGGTAAGCCGCGACCTTGACCTGTGCCGCGGGGCCGAGCAGCGCGACTGCCATGGCGCGACACAGGGCGGAATCAAAGGCGACCCGCGCGCCATGCGCCTCGTCCATGGTGTACTCCGCCTCCGTTTGGTCGATGCCACACAGCAACGTGCCACGCGAGGTGATGCGAGCGAGGTCCGGAAACCGAGAAGCCGTGTCTCGCAAGCCGGGGGAGGCATCCTGTGCTATTTGCGCCGTGGAAAGCAGGGGGGAGGCGAGGAGCGTGGCTACCAGGGCCAGCACAGTTCCACGCCGAGCCAACGTATAGACCGCTCGCTGCGCTACGCGACGCACGACAGTGACCCAGGCATGGTAAGTTACGGCACCCATGTGCCCGACCGCGGTATACCCGGTGTCGTGTCAGGACGCGGATTGAAGTCGTCCGGGATGGGGTTGGGCCGGCCGGCATCCGTCGGCACGATGCCGAGCGCCCGGCAACCCTGGCCGTCCACACGCCGAGTGTTGGCCATCTCGGCTTCGGAAATGATCGCGAATTCCGCCGGCAGCGGCCTTGCCTTGCCCAGCAACCGCGCATTGCTGAAGCCGCTCAGCAGGTCACCCACGCCTTCAACCTTGTCGTCTGCCGGGCCAAGGTCCTTTTGGTGCAGCCGCTGTAGGCCAAGTGCGCGCGCTCTCTCTTCCTCTGGCAGGTCGGCCAGCGGAATCAGTTGAAAGAGCCGGTCAACAAACTTGATGATCGAGCTATGTTCCGTCCGTTCGTGCGAAATCACGTGGCTTTCGCCGTAGGGTGAAATGAGCAGGAACGGAATGCGCGGGCCCTGATCGAGCGCGACGCCGCCTGCATCATAGGACCGTACCCGCGGCCGGGCATGATCGTACAGACCGTCGCTCTCGTCATAGGCGATGACTATCAGCGAATCCTTCCAGTACGGACTTCTCGCAATGGCGTTGATCTCTTTTGCGAGAAAAGTTTCGCTGATGCCGGAGTCCGCGTATCCCGGATGATCGTCGTTGCCGTTGTAGACCGTTGCCAATTTCGGGTTGGGGTCTGCCGGAGCGATGCCGGCGATGTTGCCGTAGCCGCCGCGTACGTAAAAGACACCCTTTTCCCCCAGGCGATGCGCAGCGACATCGGTGAAGAACCGGCCAAGGCCATGCATGTGCGCACTGGCCAGCGGGTTGTTTGCCACGTAGCCGAAATACTGCGGCCCATTGTGGTGAATGACGTAGTCCTTATGCGACGCGACACCGTCGGGGTCCGTCGGCTCATGACCGTAGCCCTGCTGGTACCAGCCCCACGGCACCGCGGCAACGCCATGGCCGGCAATCTTCTCAATGTCCTGCTGCACGTCTCGCAGATCGAACGCGGCGTCGTAGTCCGATGCGGTCGTTGTTTTGACGGTGTCGCCCATGAAAGAGAGCGGCAGCGTAGCAAATGTTAAGTTCGGCGCGGGGTGCAGGTCGGTTGTGGGCCTGGGCGGCGCAGGGTTACCCGCTGCGTCCAGCGGCAGCGACCAGTACGGATGGGGATTGGACACCATGGGAAGCGTGGTGCCATTCGCGCCATTGGCGAGATCGGGGTGCAGCATCCATTGGGTTTCGCCGCTTTGACCCGCAATGATGGCGACCGCGTTCGGTCCGGAAGGGCCGATGACGGTATCGAAAAAGCGATCGAACAAGGCAAACCGGTCGGCATAGCGCCACAGAAATGGCGCGGCGTCGCAGTCCACATGCGCCATGACGAGTTCACCAAACTGCTTGCGCTCAAGCGTTGGCAGCTTGGAAGGCTTGCCGTCCAGCAGCGTGATGCCTTCTTCGGTCAGGGCATACCGGTCGTTTCGCGCCTGCATGGCTTCATCGAAGTCGAGCTTGCGGGCAAGGGCCAGGTGCGCGTGGTTTACCGATGCCGTGTCCGTGGGGTAGAGCGGGACGGCATGGCCGTTTCGATCGGTGACGAAGGTGGGGATGCGGAAAGCGGAGACGGTGCCAACCGTGCCATCAATGTTAACGATGGGTTGTGTCAGGCCGGGTGTCTGCGCGGCTGGCTGGGAGTAAAGACCATCCGCGCCGGGGTACGTGCCAAAGTAGAAATCGAACGAGCGATTCTCTTGAAACAGCACAAATACGTATTTGATTTTGCTGCGAACGAGTGCAAGCTTCCGGTCTGCCGTGAGCGCCGGTTCGCGCGTTACATCGAGCATGTACCGCTGTGCGGCGGGGCCGGAGGGCGGAGCAGGCTGTACCGTGCTCTGTGGCTGAACCACGGGCGCCAACGTGGTAGCGAGTACCATGGCGAGAGCGAGCGAGCACCCCGGTCGAACAGCCCTGCCGGGCTTGCTGAAAAAGCGAGTCATGGGATCAACAGGGTAGACGATAAAGCCGGCCGACAGGATGCGCCTGTTACGAAACGTTCACGCACAGGTCGCGCACGTGCCATACAGAAACAACTCATGCGCTGTGGCGCGAAAGCCTCGCGGCAACCGCGGTTTTGGCGTCAGGTTGCAGCCTTGCAACTCGTACACCTTGCCACAATCGTTACAGCGGAAGTGGTGATGGTGCTGCTTGCCCGCGACCTCATACCGGGCGGGCTCACCGGGAATATCGACGCGCACGAGCCAGGCATCATCGACCAGCGAACCGATGTTGCGGTAGATGGTGGCAATGCTGACCTGTGGCACCTCCGCCTTTGCATAACCCAGCACTTCTTCCGGCGACAGCGGCCGGTTGGCGGTGGTAAAAGCCGTGCGAATTGCCGCCTTTTGGCGCGTGTTTCGAATTTCGGCGGGCATCGTCTTTTCTCTCTCCTGTTTAAGGATGCCACAGCGAGGACCGGCGGCGCGGGCCTAATCTTTATCGCGAATGCGTTAGCATAAGAGGATTGTGCCGATCTTCCTGTTTGCCGTGCCAGTTCTGTCGACCCTTTTAGGGGGCGTGCTGGCGCTGCGATGGCGGCGTTCGCTGACACTGCTGATTGCGGTCGGTGCAGGCCTGTTGCTGGGCGCGGCGTTTCTTGATCTTTTACCCGAGGCATTGGAGCTGGGCACAAGCACCGGGCTGAGCAGCGCACACGTGCTTGGCCTGACGCTGTTGTCGTTCCTGCTGTTTCACGGTGTCGAACATGCGCTGGATGCACTGGGGGAATGGTTGCAGCAGCGACAGGTCGATCCTCGTGTGGGCCGGCGCCTTGCCCGCCGCACCGGGGCAACCATGCTCATTTTCCACAGCTTTCGCGACGGCATGGCCATTGGTGTGGCATACGCCGCATCGCATGGTGCAGGTTATGCTGTCGCGGCGGGTATTGCGGCGCATGACCTGGGCGACGGGATGAACACGGTGATCCTGTCCACCGACGGCGAAGATCCAACCATGACCGACTACCTGTTTCTACTGGCTGATGCGCTGGCGCCGTTTCTGGGAGGCTTGCTGACCGCCTTCTGGGTGTTTTCGGCGCGCAGCTCCGTGTGGATGCTGTCATTGGCAGCGGGATTTTTTTTGCAGATGGCGACTGGAGACTTTTTGCCGGAGCTGCGGCGCGGCAGGGTGCCCCGCCGGCTGCTGCTGCCGTGTGTGCTGTTCGGGTGCGCCGTGATCTGGGGAGCCAACCTGCTGATCGCGCATCGCCGCTGACGCAGTGGTCGCTTTATACTCACCGCAGGTTTCCCGGCCAGTCTTTCTCTGAAGGAGTTTTGTGATGCGATGGTTTTCGCTTCGTGCGGTCGTGCCGTTTGTGCGGTCGGTGCAGAGGATTGTGCGGTTTGCACCGCTGCTGATGGGCCTGGCCGCGCTGCCCGTAATGACACAGAACACCGCTGTGACACAGAACACCGCTGCGGCACCAGCGCATGCACCCTACGACCCACGGCTGACCTTTGCGCCGCTGAGCCTGCCGGACCCGGTAAATGTGTACCGGTCCAGCAATGGCGCGCCGGGACCCGCTTACTGGCAGAACGAAGCGAGTTACGACCTGCACACCGCCCTGGATACGAAGGCAAAGCAACTGGCCACAACAGAGACCATCACGTACACCAACAATAGTCCCGACACGCTGACCAGCCTTTGGGTGCAGCTGGACCAGAATATCTATCGCAAGGATTCGCGTGCGCGCCTGGCAAGCGGAGGGGCGCAGCGGCGGCGCAAGCCGGTGACCGAGGACGACACGTTTGCGTATGCAACGGAAGGCTTTGTGCTGGACAGCGTGACGGTGGAGAGCGTGCACGGCACAACGACGCCGCAGACGCTGGTGAACGACACCCGCCTGCAAGTTCAGCTGGTGGTTCCGCTCGCGACGAAGAGCCAGCTGAAGGTCCACATCCAGTACCACTACACGATTCCCGGCGTGTGGGGCGGACGCACGTCGTATGGCATGAGCAAGCAGGGCGAGATCTACGACATTGCGCAGTGGTACCCGCGGATGTGCGTGTACGACGACCTGCGGGGGTGGGATACCCTGCCCTATCTTGGCAGCGAGTTTTACCTGGAATACGGGAACTTTGACTATTCCGTGACGGTGCCGTGGAACATGATCGTTGTGGGATCAGGCGCGCTGGTCAACCCGAACGAGGTGTTGACCAAGGTGGAGATGGAACGCCTTGCGGAAGCCGCAAAGAGCGACGCCACGGTGTATATCCGCAAACCGGGTGAGGTCAACGATCCCGCGAGCAGGCCAAAGCAGGATGGCATGCTGACGTGGCACTTCCACATGGATCACACGCGGGATGTGGTGTGGAGTGCGTCGCCGGCATTTGTATGGGACGCAGCGCGTATGAACCTGCCCGACGGCAAGACAGCGCTTGCCGAAAGCGTGTACCCACCGGAGAGCGTTGGCCCGGACGCGTGGGACAAGTCCACGGAGTACGTCAAGAATACGGTCGAGAATTTCAGCAAACACTGGTACCCGTATGAGTGGCCTGCGGCAATCTCTGTGGCCGGCTTCAGCACCGGCATGGAATATCCCGGCGTTGTGTTCGACGGCATTGAGGACAAGGGCAGCTTTCTGTTCTGGGTCACAGCGCATGAGATCGGTCATGACTGGTTCCCCATGATTGTTGGGTCCAATGAACGCCGGCATGCGTTTATGGATGAGGGATTCAACACGTTTATCGACATCGAGGAATCGGACCTGTATGCAGGTGGGAAGTACGGTCCAAAGCGCGATGGTGAGTACTCCGCCGGGGGCGAACCACCGGAGATGATTCTGAAGGTGCTGGATAACCCAGAAGCGCCGACACTGATGGTCGCCGCTGACGATTACACCGGTCAGCTGGGGCATCCAGTCAGTTACTTCAAAGGTGCTTACGGCATGGTGCTGCTGCGTGAGCAAATACTTGGTCCGGAGCGATTCGATCGTGCCTTTCGAAAGTACATTCGCGAATGGGCGTACAAGCATCCGTCGCCCTCCGATTTTTTTCGAGAGATGGAGAGTGAGAGCGGCGAAGATCTGGGCTGGTTCTGGCGCGGCTGGTACCTGAACAACTGGCGATATGACGTTGCCGTGGATGCCGTGAGCGGCACGACGTTTACGCTCAGCAATCGTGGCCAGCTGGTACTGCCGACACCAGTGGAAGTGACGTTTACCGATGGGAGCAAGACGCGGTTCACGGTTCCGGTAGAAGCCTGGCTGACCAAGGGAACCTACGCCTGGCACGGCGAGGGCAAGATACCGGTGCAAAAGGTGTTGGTCGACCCGGACCACAAGCTGCCCGACGACGATCGCGGGAATAATGCCTTTCCGCGTTAGAGCCGTGCAAGCAGGCCTATTTGCGGCGGCGTTGCTGTCGGCGTCTTACCAGACCGAAGCCGCCGACACCGAAGGCCGCTGCCAGCCCGGCACCGCAGAGCGCGAGCACTACAAGCGCCGCGAGAGCTCCAGCCACATGGCTGAAGACATCGACCAGCGCTGAAGCCATGGCTGCGATCACGGCGTGAATGAGCCACAACACAACGTGCAGTATCGCCATGTGCCAAGCCTCTGTTGCCGAGTTTAGCGGAGACCGCGTGCACCAATGTCGTGGCGGTACTGCATGCCGGCAAAGTGGATGACCTTGAGCGTGGCATAACAACAATCCAGCGCCTGCGACAAGGTCGGCGCGCCAGCGGCAATGGCGAGCACGCGGCCGCCTGCGGTGACGACCTGGCCCTGCTGCAGCGCCGTGCCTGCGTGGAAGACAACCGTTTCGGAGGGCAGTGGTGCTTCCAGCCCGTGGATGACATCGCCTTTGCGCGGCGCCGCCGGGTATCCGTCGCTGGCAGCGATAACGCAGGCCGCGGCACCCGGACGCAGGTGAATGTCAAGGGTCGAAGCTGTGCCGTCAATCGCCGCGTCTACCAGGCTGAGCATGTCGGTTTCGAGCCGCAGGACGATGGCTTCAGTCTCCGGGTCGCCCCAGCGGGTGTTGAACTCCAGCACCATGGGCACGGTCCTGTCCCCGCGCGGCGACAGCATGATGCCGCAGAAGAGGATGCCACGAAATGGGGTGCCCTCCGCGCGCATGCCATCGACGGTGCGTTGCGCCACGTCGCAGAGCAGTTCCTCGCGTAAGGCGTTGGGGAGCAGCTCATCGGTGGAGTAGGCGCCCATGCCTCCGGTGTTCGGCCCAAGGTCACCGTCGAGCAGGCGCTTGTGGTCCTGCGCGGCAGCAATGGGCAGAGCTGTTGTGCCGTCGCACAGCGCAAAGAACGACAGCTCTTCCCCTTCAAGAAACTCCTCAAGAACAACCGGCCCACCGGACCGCAGCAGGTCCCGCGCGGCGTCGTACGCAGCCTGCAGAGTTGGCGCGATGACCACGCCCTTGCCGGCTGCCAAGCCGTCGGCTTTGACCACCACGGGAGCCGCGAACTGCGGTAGCGCAGTGTGGACTTCTTCGAACGACTGACAGACGGCATAGCGCGCGGTGGCAATGCCGTGGCGCTGCATGAAGCTCTTCGCAAAAGCCTTGGAGCTCTCGAGCCTTGCGGCGGCCCTGGTCGGTCCAAAAACGCGGATGCCCTGCGCCTGAAGTGCATCGACGATGCCGGCGGCCAACGGCACCTCTGGCCCCACGACAACCAGTTCCGGTTCGGTCTCATGGACGACGCGCAGCATGTCAGGGATGCTGGCCTGGTCCACCAGTATGCAACGTGCCAGGGTAGCGATGCCGGCGTTGCCAGGGGCGCACACCAACTCCGTAACGCGCGGGGATCGCCGCAGTGACCAGCACAGTGCATGCTCGCGACCGCCGGCACCCAGAACGAGAACTCTCATGGGAGAAGGCTAGCATCGACGGTCAAAATGCTTGCCGGCCCGGGTTGGGCAGAAAACGACAAGCGCGGAAGTTCCGCGGCAGGGATCTGCCGCCGATCGCACCGTGTCCTTATACTTCCAACAGGTGCCCGTCCCCTTTCCAGCACAGCTCAGCCCGGCGGCACCATCGCGTACCCGCGACGTATGGGCCTACTTTGGTCCTGCATTCGTTGCGTCCATTGCGTACATCGACCCCGGCAATTTTGGCGCGAATATCGTGGGAGGCGCGCAGTTCGGCTACACGCTGCTTTGGGTGCTGCTGTGGTCCAACCTGATGGCGATGCTGGTGCAGTACCTTTCCGCCAAGCTGGGCATCGCCACCAGTCGCAGCCTGCCGCAGAACTGCCGCGACCACTTTTCAAAACCGATGGTGATCGTCCTTTGGGTTGCGGCAGAGATCAGCGCCATTGCCACGGATCTGGCGGAGTTTCTGGGAGCAGCGCTGGGCGCGTATCTGCTGTTTGGGCCTCCGCTGCTGGCACATGGCCTGTCGCGCACCACGGTTCTGCTGCTGGCGGCATTGCTCACCACGGGCTTTGTGTTTGCCCTGCTGGCGTTGAATCAGCGCGGCTTCCGCCACTTTGAGGGTGTGATTATCGCGTTCGTTTCGATCATTGGCCTGTGCTACTCCATTGAGGTGTTTCTGGTGCACCCGTCATGGCCTTCCGTGGTGCACGGCATGCTGGTGCCGGAGTTGCATCGCAGCTCGCTGTACCTTGCCGTGACGATGCTGGGCGCGACCGTGATGCCGCACGTGATTTACCTGCACAGCGCACTGATGCAGCCACGCATGGCAAACTTTGTGCAGCGTGGCCTGAGCGGCGACGCTGACCGACTGACGTTGTTCAAGCACAAGTACCTGCGGTATGAGCGGATCGACATCCTGGTCGCGATGAACGGTGCGTGGTTCATTAACTCCGCCATGATCGTCATGGCTGCGGCGGCATTTCTGCACAATCCGGCGCTAAATCCTGACACCATTCTGGAAGACGCGCATGCCACGCTGGGGCCATTGCTGGGCCGCTTTGCAGCACTCGCATTTGCCGTGGCTCTGCTGTGCAGCGGGCTGTCGTCCTCGACAGTGGGTGTGCTTGCCGGGCAAGTGGTGATCGAAGGCTTTCTGAATATCGCCTTTCCGATTTACCTGCGGAGACTGATCACCGTGGTACCGGCGATCGTCGTTCTTGCCATGGGCCTGTCTCCGGTAAAGATCCTGCTGTTGTCACAGGCGGTGCTGTCGTTCGGCATCCCCTTTGCACTGGTGCCATTGCTGGTACTCACAGGGCGCGAGCGAGTAATGGGAACCCTGAGCAACCTGAGGGGGACCGCCATTGCCGGCTGGACTGTCGCAGCGCTGATCATCGGCCTGAATGCCGTTCTGCTTTGGCAGGTACTTGCCGGCAACGCGTAATCGCAATGACCGCGTTCGCTTTCGAGCAGTAAGACTGAAGATCAACACCGTGTTCCCTGCTGACAAGTCCGGACAAGTCAGCGGGGATGGCCACCCTCTGCGTGGGTTGCGGCATGCTGCGCAGGTGCCGGCATGGGTGCGGTCCGTGGCGCTTCGTTGCGTTGCTGCGGCTGTGGCTGTGCACGCTGCTGCGGCACATCATGCTGCACCTGCAACTGCCGTTCCTGCGATGGCTGGAAAGTGCGCTGCGCAGGCTGCTGCCGTTCTGCCTCTCGCTGTTGATTGATCTGTTGCTGTTCTGCTGCACGTGCCTGGTTCTGCTGCTGCACGGCACGTTGCTGGCCGGCCTGCTGCGCGGTGCGCTGCTGGTTGAACAGCTGTGCCGAACGTTGTGCATTTACCGCAGCCTGTTGCTGGGTACGCGCCTGTTCTGCCTGGAGGCGGGCCTGTTGCTGGGTATTTTGCTGCTGCTGTCGCGCCTGTTGTTGCTGTTGCTCCGCCAGAATGCGGGTCTCTGGTTGCCGCACTGCTTCCTGCTGCAGGTGCGTTTGCCCTGCCTGCACCTGCTGCAGCGGATATTGCGGAGGCGCGGCTTGCTGGCGGTCGAACGGCTGCCGCTGGCCCCGCTGAAGCTCTGGCTGCCCTTGCCGAAACTGCGGTTTGTTTGCGGCATTGAACGGCGGCTGGCCGTTGAAGCGCGTCTGCTCATTCGCCACCGGCTGATTGAAGCTGCCATTTCCGCGGTTGAATGGCTGCTGGGGATGCGCCAGTTGCGCCGGCACATTTACATTGTGTTCGATGACGGGGTGCGCCGCGTACAAGAGCTGCGGCGCGCCATGGTTGGTGCCAAAGAATTGCTGCCGGTTTTGCGACGCCGCCTGCCGCTCCGCGACCTGCGCGGGCAAGGGGGCGATATGCGTTTCGCGCTGGGCTGCAAGTTCTGCCGGTAACGGTCTTCGCTGCAGGCCGCCTGGACCGCCGTTATAACTTACCCGCGTGTTGTTGATGTAGGTGTTGTTCGTCACCGTCAGGTTGCGCTGATAGACATAGTTGTTAACCGTCGCCGGCTGCACGTGATTGACGGCTCGGTTGTAGTAGAAGTGGTCATTGTTCCAGTAGCCGCCCTGGTAACCAACTCCGAGAAAGCCGAAGCCATAATTCACGCCACCGTAGTAGCCCACGTGGCGACCCCAGTAGCCGTGGTGCCAGCCATAGCCGCGACCCGTGTAGCCCCACCAGCCAGGCGTCCAAAGCGCTCCAGAAAAGGGAGCGGAGACCCAGTTCCCCGGCACGTAGAAATATCCCGTGTTCGTGGAGTTCCAGTAGCCGGGTGTCCAAAGGTAATCCGGCCCGGGCGCGACGGGCTGCTCGTAGCTGGGCAGTGGCGGTGGTGGCTGCTGCACCGTGGGCACGGTCGGGTCCAGCAAATCACTGTAAAGCTGGTCGTCATCGACACTATTTGAGGCCGGGTTGTCGTAACTTTGCGGCGCTTCCGTGTTGTACTGGTAGGCTTCGTTACGCGTCTGCTGTCCGCTCTGGACCGGGTAAGTTTCGGCGTAAGCCTGCGGTGGGACACTGTAGCTTTGGCCAGCAACGCGCGTACGCGGAGCATACGTTGCGGACGGTGACGCATTTACCGGCGTTTGCAGTGCATAGCCGTTGCGCATTGCCTGTGCGGCGTCATAACCGGGCTGCGTTGCGGCTACAGAAAGCGCCGTGGCAGCAAGCGGAGCGGCCATGTTGACGTTTGCAGGATCGGTCGAAGCGTTGCCATCCACAATGGGCGCCTGCTGCACGGCCTGCATGTCTCTGCGGCAGCCAGAGACCATGCCAAGGGCAATGGTCGCTGTTGCTGTCAGCACAAGCGTCCTGCTTGCTGACAGAGGGCTCATCAACGCTGTCACGAAACGGTTTCTGCTTTTCAAGGCGGTTCCTCAGGAGAACTCTGATGCCACGGCCTCAATAAATGTCGCCGTTCGTTTCCTGAAGAATGGACCCGGTTGCAGGGCAAGGGTTGCGGCAGAGCTGATTGAGGCAGGCATAATGTCTGCGGCAGGCAAATTGCGAGTACCTGCCGCAGCAACGCTCAACGGAGTTACAGGGAGTGCTGCAACGCCTCGCCCAGCTTCTTGATCGAATCGCCTTCGCCAGCCTTTGCTTCGCCCGCCAGAGCAGTTGTTTCCTTGCCCAGCTTCGTCATCAGAGTCTTGATCTTGCCGTCATCCAGCGGCTTCTCGCCAAGCAGCTGCTTGAGCTTATTCAGGTCGGTGACCAGCTTCTTGGCACCGTCTACCTCGTGCGCTTCCAGGAACTTTTCCCAGCCGTCGATGTTCTTGATGGCGGCTTCTGGTGAGAGGCTCTGGATATCTTCGAGGGCTTTGATTGTGGTGTTGAACTTGGTGGTCGGCATAGGGTTCTCCTGCAACGGTTAAGACGGGACACCATGTCCCCTGTCGCGTGGTGTGATGCCGCCCGTATTGGCTGCGCAGCGTGCCAGGACGTCCACCTTTGTGTTGCGCACAATGTCACGCTCAATCCTTCGTGGTAGAACCGACGTAGCACCGAGACCATGCTGGACGGCCCGCAACGACGGCGATAGACACGCGCCACTTTCCAAGCGTGCTTCCGAGTCTGTATCAATGCAGGGTCAGGTTCGTGAGAGGAAAGCGCGCCGCGCAAGATGGCTTGCCGGACTGAAAAGACCTTCCATGCATTCACAGTACTGTTTCAACACGCGCCTTCTGTTGCACCGCGGGGCTGCTCTCGCGAGCGTAGCGTTTGCATGTTCTGCGGTGGGGCTCCTCGCCCAAACCCCCGCGGCTGCCTGGGCCGGCGCGGTGCGCGATGAGGCAGGACGCGCTGTACCAGCCGCACAGGTGGAGCTCACGGCAGACGGCAAGACCTTGTCTGTCATTGCCACGCCGGATGGGCACTTCAGCTTTCCAATGCTGCTGCCGCAAACGTACTCACTCGTCGTGAGCGGCAACGGCCACACCTACCGCAGTACCGGTGCAGTCCTAATCCCCTCGTCCGCAGCCGTCGCCGTACTGACCATCAAAGCGGACGGCAGCCTTGTAATTGGCGTAGAGCAGGAGAAAGCGGCAGGCGGCGGGGAGCAGCTGACCAGCAAAACGGTCAGTGAGATCCCCTTGAACAAGCGGGACTTCAGCCAGTTGCTGCTGCTTGCCGCGGGCACCGCCGCAGACCCCAGCGGCGCGTCCAACTTCACGCAGCAGTTCGCCATCAACGGTCAGCGGGGAGCCGAAGCCGTGTTTGCGCTGGACGGCGCGGACATCAGCGACCCGGAACAGGGCGGCGGCACGTTCACCAATTTCAACGTCGATGCGGTGCTGGAACTGCAATCGCTCTCAGGCGTCATGCCTGCCGAAATCGGCCAGGGCGCCTCCGGCTACACGGACATTGTCACCCGCAGCGGCACCGACGCGATTCATGGATCGGTGTTCGAGTTTCTGCGTAACTCTTCGTTGGACGCGCGCAATTACTTCGACTTTTCGTCGCCGGCAAACCCGGGCCGCATTCCGCCTTTCAAGCGCAACGAGTTTGGCTTTACCAACGGAGGCCCGGTGGTGCTGCCGGGCGTGTATAACGGTCGCGGCAAGGCCTTTTACTTCTTGGAGTACCAGGGGTTTCGGCAGGTACTTGGCACCACGCAGGTCTTCTCTGTACCCACAGCGCAGCAGCGGCGAGGCATTGATACCACAGCCTACCCGGGCGACACGCTAACGATACCGGTAAACCCGGCCATTGCCGCCGTGCTGGCCCGCTACCCACTGCCCAACGATCCGCAGGGTACGTTTGGCGCAAACACCTATGCCACCTCGTCGAAAGTGGCGACCGATGCCGACCAGTTTTCGCTGAGGCTGGACCTGCAGCGCGGCAGCAGGAAGCACTTCTTTGCCCGGGTTACCTTTGACAACCTGGATGGCCCGACGACCAACCCCGATCAAACCGTGCTGGACAGGACCTTTGCAGTGAAGTACGCCGACCGGCAGCGCAGCGTCGTGCTTACCTGGCTGCATACGGCAACTCCAAGGCTCACGTTCGAGAGTTCCCTCAGCGCCATCCGCACGACGCCGTCCTTTAACACGCCCAATACGGTCGACCCTGCAGTGAAATTTAATGACAGCCTATTTGAGCCGTTCAATGCGCCTGCCGGGTCGGTCATCAAGGAGTTTGCAAACCTCTTCCAGCTTCGCGAGAACGTCACCTTTACCACGGCCAGCCACGCCTTCAAAGCAGGCACAGACATTCGCCTGACGCGCGACAGCACGTACTTTGGCATCTCTGCCAATGGCGAATACGATTTTGGCGGCGGTACCGCCTACTCGCCGTCCGAAATCAGTTCACAAAGCGGGACGCACAATGTGCACGTGGGCGACCCGCTGCCAGATACGCTGTCGGCGCTGCTGACGGGTAGCCCGTTCGCTTATACGCGCGCCGTGGCGCCCTCGTATTTCTCAAACGGTGAGCGCATTGGACCCGCGGCCGACAGTCGTAGCGCTTACGAGTTTTACGTGCAGGATGCGTGGAAAGCGACATCGCGGCTGGTGCTGAACTACGGCCTCCGTCTGGAGGTGTACACGCCACTTTCGGATCGTGGCGGGCGCGGGTCCGGCTTTTACCCCACGGCCGATGGCGGACAGCAGTTCCTGATCAATCCGCAGCCTGTGTACCGCACATGGATGAACAACTGGGGACCGCGCGTGCAAGCCGACTACCGGATCCGGCAAAAGACGGTAGCGCACCTTGGCGCTTCGCTGACCACGCTGCCGCAAAATATCTGGCAGACGAATTTGCTTACCGGCAGCCTGCCCTTTGTGCTCTATCCGCGTGTGACAGCGGCACCGGGTGCGCAGATTCCATATGGCTTCCAGATTCAGCCATCGCAGATTCCGCGCGTGTACGACACCTCTGGCCGCGATATTTTTGCCGGCCGCCGAACGAACGATGTGCCAGCCAATACGGTGCTCGACATTGATCGGCTGGAGCGCAACCTGGGCGCGCTTTCCGGCCAGCCATCTCCGTTCAACGTGCAGGCCATCGACCGCCGCATGGGCAACGGCCTGCTGGGCACCTGGACGCTTGGGGTAGAGCATGCCTTCGGCAGCATTACTGCGAGTGCCGCCTATGTAGGCACAAGTGACTGGAAGCTGCCGCGTATCGGCTTTCCCAATGCCTACCCCGGAGCGACGGCGCAGTTTGCGAAGTTCACAACGTTTTCGGCAGGGGGCGTGCCAACGGGTGGCTTCGGCACGGAGCAGGAGACCGAGCCTACCTCGCACTCCAACTACAACGCGCTGCAACTGTCGGCGTCGGGCCAAAGCGGCCATGGTGGGCCGGGCATGCAAGCCAGCTATACCTGGTCGAAATCGATCGACGACACCAGCACGGTTGCCGGAACTTCAGCCACAAGCTCGGTAGGCGCGGTGGCGCAGGCAGCGCCGCAAAATCCGTTCGACAACCACCCGGAGCGCGGGCCCTCCACGTTCGATGCGACACACTCGTTTTCGCTCAGCCTGGCGCAGGAGGTATCGTTCCAGCGGTTGACGTTTCTGCAGCCTGTGAATCGCAAGATCACCGAGGGTTGGCAGCTGATCAGCGTGTCGAGCATCAGCAGCGGCACGCCGTTCACCGTGTACTCCGGCTTGCAGCAGACGGGCGCCGGAGCGTCCAATGCCGACCGGCCAGACCAGATCGCACAACCGACCCTGTCCACAGCACGCGCTCGCCGCGAAGACTATTTCGGCCGTGGCGACAACAATGCTTCGTTCTTCCTGATTCCGGTCAATGTACCCGGCGGCACCGGTCCAAACCAGGGCCGCTTTGGCACGCTGGGCCGCAACACCTTTCGCGGTCCTGCGTTTTACAATTTTGACATCTCCGCGGTGAAGGATACGCCGGTTGGACGCCGCAAGTCAGGCAGTGAACTGGTGAATGTGCAATTTCGCGGGGAGTTCTTCAACATTTTTAACGTCGTGAACCTGGGACTTCCATCGAATACGATCCTGGGCTCCGGCTTCGGCCTCATCAACCGAACGGCGGGCAGCTCGCGCCAGATCCAGTTTTCCCTCAAGGTGGCCTACTAGCCAGGCGTCGGTTGCTTTCGCAGCTAGGCAGCACATGCCTGCGACCCGTACACTCGGCACGTTGCCTATGCGGTTCCCCAGGATGTGTACGATGCGGTTGCTTTGCCTGCTTGCCTTTGCCAGTATCTGGCCCACTTGTTTCTTTGCGCAGCAACAGCCCGCCCCTGTTGGCAACTGGGCCATGCAGGATGCCGCCAAAGTAACGGCGCCGTGCGAACAAATTGCGAGTGCGACCTACCGCCCGGAGCACTGGTACAAGGCAACAGTGCCCGGCACCGTGCTGACCACACTGGTCGACAACGGCGTCTATCCGGAGCCGCTGTACGGCGAAAACATGCGCGCCATCCCCGAGAGCCTGAACAAGACAAGCTGGTGGTACCGCACCACGCTGCAGGTGCCTGCGGCCAACCAGGGACGGCACACGTGGCTGCATTTTGCCGGCATCAACTATGCGGCACAGGTATGGGTGAATGGCCGCGAGGTCGGCTCGATCAAGGGCGCGTTCCTTCGCGGCGACTTCGATATCACAGACGCTGTCCGGCCTGGAAGACCCGCCGTGCTGGCCGTGCTGGTGTCGCCGCAGCCGCACCCCGGCGTTCCGCATGAGCACACCGTTGCGGGTGGCGTCGGCAGAAATGGGGGTGAGACGGCGATTGATGGCCCGACTTTTCTCTCCACCATCGGCTGGGACTGGCTGCCGGCGATTCGCGACCGTGACACCGGCATCTGGCTGCCGGTGACGCTGTCCTCAACGGGTCCGGTTGTGCTGCGCAACCCCAACGTCGTCAGCACGCTTACACCAAGCCTGGACGCGGCAAGCCTCAACCTGACTGCTACCGTGGAAAACCATACGGCGCGGCCGGTTGCGGGAACACTGGTGGGCACGATCTCCGGTGGCGCCACGCCGGTCACGTTTCGCAAAGCCGTGCTGGTCGATGCGAGCGGCAACCTAGACGTGCACCTGGATGCTGCGGCCACACCGGAGCTGCATCTCGACCACCCGCTGCTGTGGTGGCCGAACGGCTACGGCGACCCCGCGTTGTACACGCTCGACCTGCAGTTTGAGGTTGGGAAAAGCGTCTCGGATACGACAACCATGCACTTCGGTGTGCGCAGGGTGGAGTACGCCGTCAAGGATTCTGAGAACCTGACGATCGTCGTCAACGGCGTCAAGATCATGGTGCGAGGTGGTAACTGGGGCCTGGACGAGGGCATGAAACGGATCCCGCGCGACCGGCTGGATGCGCAGTTCCGCATGCACCGGATGGCGAACCTGAATATGGTGCGCAACTGGGTGGGCCAAAGCACAAGTCCCGACTTTTACGACAGCGCGGACAAATACGGCATCATGCTATGGGACGAATTTTTCCAACCCAACCCAAGCGACGGGCCCGACGTGACTGATGTGCCAACCTATCTGGCCAACGTCACGGACAAGGTTCTGCGTTATCGGAGTCATCCTTCCATTGTGGTGTGGTGTGCACGCAATGAGGGATTTCCGCCGGCATCACTCGATGCGTCGCTGTCTGAGATGATGAAGCGGCTTGACCCTACACGGCTGTATCAGTCGAGCTCCACGGACGGCCGTGGTGTTTCGTCGCATGGCCCGTACTATTGGCGCGCGCCACAGTTCTTCTACCAGATCAACGAGTCGTTCAAGACCGAAACTGGCTCCGTTTCCGTGCCGACCATCGAGTCCATTCAGGGCATGATGCCGCAAAAGGATTGGGAGACCATCAATGACGACTGGGCACAGCATGACATGGCAGCAGGCGCGCAACGTGGCCATGAGTACCCGCAGACACTGGCGAAACGTTACGGCCCTATCCGCAATCTGGCAGACTTCACCCGAAAGGCACAGCTCGCCAACTACGAGGCATTCCGCGCCATGTACGAATCGCGCAACGCCACCATGTTTCAGAACACCACCGGCGTGCTGACGTGGATGAGCCACCCGGCGCAGCCCAGCTTTGTATGGCAGATCTACCACTATGACCTAGAGCCGAACGCGTCGCTGTTTGCCGCACACAAGGCAGGCGAGCCGGTACACGTGCAGGTGAACGAGGCGCTGCGTACCGTGCAGATTGTGAATAACCATCCAGAAGCCCTGCACGACGTGAAGGTGATGCAGAGCGTGTACCGGTTGGACGGATCGCTGGAGCAGAGCCGGACCACAGCCGTGAAGACTGTGGCCGGCAGCTCGACTTCGACTATTTACACGCTGGAGGTCAATCCAAGCGTCTCCGAGGTGTATTTCATCAAGCTCGATCTTGAGGACGTAGCCGGCAAGCTGCTGTCCACCAATTTTTACTGGAAGAACGTGGCGCAGGATGAATACACGGCGTTGAACGGGCTGGCAACCGTCGCCCTGAACGTGCAAGCAACGGCGCGCACCGAGGGCGACCGCACAGTGCTGGACGTGACCATCAACAATCCCACGCCACACATCGCTCTCATGACGCACCTGCAACTGCACCGCAAGTCCGATGGCAAGCGTGTTCTGCCTGTGTTCTACTCCGACAACTACCTGTCGCTGGTACCGGGTGAGACCCGCACGCTGACCGTCGAAGCCAAGAGCTCGGACATCGCCGGCGACCCAGTGCTGCACATCGACGGCTACAACGTCGATGTGCAGCCCGGGACGTCGACGGTCGCGGTTGAGCTGAATACGAACGCTCAACCGGCGCACTGGCCCGCATCGCAGCTTGTACCTGCGGCGCAACCCTGATCAGTAGAGGATTTTTAACCCGAACTGAATGACGCGTGGTTGAAAGGTGCTGGTCACCAGGCCACCTGTCGATGCAGTTGCGCCATTCGTGCCACCGATGGTGCTGGGCAAATACAGGTTGGTGTGGTTGAACAGGTTGTAGAACTCCGTACGGAATTCCAACTTGAACTTTTCCGTGGGCAGTACAAAGCGTTTGTTCAGCGAGAGATCTGTCTCATAGAACGCCGGTGTGCGCAGCGGATTACGTGACAGGTTGCCAAACGGGCTCAGGAAGCCGGTAGCGGCGGTACCAGTGGCGGGTAAGGCAAAGGCCGCTGGATTCACATACTGAATGTAGCCGCTGGCGAGCTTCGTGTTCAGGATGGGGTTTACACCCGCGATGCGGTTTGGCCGGTAAAGGTTCGCACCGCGGAAGCTATTGGCGATCGTAGGGGAGACCTGATTGCTGGACGAAGGCGTGTACGTGAGATTGAAGGGCGTACCAGCCTGTGCCATGTTGATGACCGACACCTGCCAGCCACCAATGGCTGCATCCGCAAGGCTGCTGGAGCCGGCGAGAAAGCGGCGGCCATGCCCGACCGGCAGTTCGTAAATAAGGCTGGTCACGTTCTCAATGGGCAGGTTGTAGTCAGACTGACCGTAATCGGCGGCCAGGTGGTTCGCGTCCTGCACGGAGGGCGTGTTGCCCTCAAGCGAGGCGCTCGTCTGGTCGAGGGCGTGTGACCATGTAAATGAGTTTAGCAAGGTGAGGCCGCCGACAAACTGCTGCTCGTACCGTGCCTGCAGCGAGTTGTAGTTCGACGAGAAGCCGTTCAGTGCCTCCGTGACATCGGAGAACCTGGTGAAAGGCCGGTTTGCCTGCGTAAAGCCAACGGCGGGGTTCAACTGATTGGCATTGATGAAGCCCTGCAGCTTGAGCCCGTGATTGCCGACATAGGCCAGATCGAAACGCGTGTTCTTTCCCAACTCCTGTTGCACGCTGAGGAAGTAGCTCTCCACATAGCTGTCGCGGGTATTGCGCGGGACATAGGTTACGTTGTCGGTCAAAGGATTGAAGGTGGTTGTGAGGCCCGTCGGAAAACCCTGATCGGCGCTGACGTAGCATGTGCCCACCTGTGTCACAGTGGGCTGCCCCGCGCAGTGGTTTGTCGGTGTCGGCTTCAGGTTGTTCTGATTTACCGCGACGAACAGCGCCTGTGGTGCGTTGATGCCCAGGATGTCACCGGAACCTGCTCGCGTGTAATGAACGTAGCTCATGCCAAAGCCGCCACGCAGGGCTGTTTTCGGTGTTGCACTGAGCGCGAAGCCGACACGCGGCGCAAAGTCCTTCAAGTCTGGATTGACCAGTGTGCTGCCATATGTCCCACCCGCTCGCACGGGCGTGACGTTTGCCGTTTGTACCGCGCCGGGCGTCGTCGTCAGTACCGTTTGAGTGATGGGGTCGAAGTTCGAGATGTAGCCATTCTTCTCAGAGTACGGCGACCCATATTCCCAGCGCAGGCCCAGGTTCAGCGTCAGGTTGGGCAGTACCTTCCAGTCGTCCTGCGCATAGGCGTTGTGGAAGGTCTGCCGCAGGTGCACTTCAAACTCATTCGCGGCAGAGTAGGCGCTCGTGGTGCCGAACAGGAAGTCGGCCCAGTAGGTATCACTAACGGTAGCGACGCCGCCACCAGGGTTGCTGTAGGCGCCCCCATAGGTAAAGGAACCGAACAACGGGTTATTGTCGCTTACGCCCATCCACACCTTCTCGTACTCATAGCCAAACTTGAGCGAGTGCTTGCCTTTGACCAGCGTGAAATTCACCTTTGGATCGAGCAGCGCCGGGTTTTGGAATTGCGGATTTGTGCTCTGCCTGCCGAAGCCGGTAAAGCCGCTGATGGACGTGGTGGGCAGACCACCGGCAACGGCGGGGTCCGTCGGCAGACCGGGGATCGCGAACGAGGTACTTCCAATCGAGGTGGAGAATTTGCCCGCCTTGGTGCGCGACAAGCCAAGCCGCACATCCAGCACCTTGTCCGCACCGAACAGTCGGGTATGGCCCAGCGCAATCTGCTGGTCCAGCACGCGGATGCGGCCGTTGGTCTGGCCGTCCAGCGGCAGAGGCAGTGCGGGTGCGTTCAGCGCGTTCTCCTTGCGGTCGCTGATCCGCAGAAAGTACGACGCGTTGGGATTCTGCTGGTAATCGAAGCGCAGGTCGCCCTTGTCGCTGTTATCGGTAAAGGGCACCTGCACGGCATAGTCAAACTGCGCCAGACCGGTGCTGGCAAGGCCCGCCGTCGGCAGCCCCGGCACGTTGCGAAAGGCCGCAATGATTTGTCGTGACAGTGGGTTGATGGCTGCCTGAGGAATCGGTATTCCCGGAGCATAGACCGCCCCGGTCAGAGCATTCCTTACCGGCACAACCAGGATGCCATTCAGCTCATTCTGCGTCGGCAGTGTCAGGACGCTCAACGGCTTCAGCACCTGGCGAAAGCCTTCGTAATCCAGGAAGAAAAACAGCTTATCCTTGACGATGGGGCCGCCCACATTGAACCCGAACTGGTTGCGGTTGAAGGTGGGTTTGCGAAACGGCACCACGATGCCGGAGCTGCCCGTGTTCGTCGGCTTGAAAAAGCCGGTTGCATTCAGAACGGTATTGCGGAAGAACTCATAGGCAGTGCCATGGAACGCATTGCTGCCAGCCTGCGATGCCACGTTGATGGTGGCGCCGGACGACCGGCCATACTCCGCGCTTTCATTGTTTGTCACCACGTTGAACTGTGCGACTGAATCTGGCGGAACGGCGATGATCTGGTTGTCGAAGCCCTGGTTGCTTTCGCCGTACGCGTTGTTGTCCATGCCGTCGAGCAGAAAGTTGTTGAACATGCTGCGCTCGCCGTTGATGTTGTAAGACCCCGCGCGCGTCAGCGAGTTGATGGAACTTGTTGTCGCGGCGCTCGGGGCCTGTCGCGACCCAGTGACCAGGCCAAGTAGATCGCTGTAATTGCGGGTGACAAGCGGAAAGGCCTCTGACTGATAGTTGGTGATCGTCTGGTCGCGCTGACTCGACTCTGTTTCAAGTTGCAGCGCCACATCGCTCACCTCTACAGTTGTCTGCGACCCGCCCACCTGCAAAGCCAGGTCGATGTGCTGGCGTCCATTCACCGCCACCCCGATATTTTGCGCAACCGCTGCCGAAAAGCCGGCTGCAGATGCTGTAACGGTGTACACGCCCACGCGCAGCTGCGGCACGTCATACTCGCCGGCGCCATTGGTTGTGACCTGTAGCGTATTGCTGGTAGCCGTGTTCATTACCTGAACGTTCGCTCCCGCAATGGGCGCGCCAGTCGCATCGCGAATCGTTCCAACAATACTGCCGTTCTCATACTGGGCGGTTGCCGTGGTTGCGACGGAACTCAAGGTTACGGCAAGGGCGAAGGCGCACGGGGACAACCGCAGGCCGGACAAGCGTGTTTTGTGCATAGATGGGACACTAAGCCGTGAGCCACCGCTTGATGTCAACAGAGGATGAAAGCTGGCACGCGCTTGCGTGAATTTCAGAGCACAGCGTCGTTGCCGCGCGGTAAACTGAACGGTATGAGCCGCTCCCGCAATCGGTTGAAGCGCTTTCGGCGCGGCCGTCGCGACCGCGGCAGGCTGCTCCGCTAAGCCCGTTCCGCGTCTTTGCTTTTCACCCGCCGCCCCGTGCACGGCCAGCCCACGTGAGCCAAAGCGCCTCACGTTTGAGGGATCCCATGAGCATTACGAGTACCACTTCCGTCAACGTCGCAAACTCTCCTGCGGAGGCGACGAGCAACAGCTTCGGCGCGCGAGCCATCCTGCGCTCCGGCGGCAAGGACTACACCTACTTTCAGCTTCATGCGCTGGCCGAGCACGGCATCGACGTGACTCGCCTGCCGTTCTCCCTGCGCATCCTCCTGGAGAATCTGCTGCGCCGCGAGGACGGCGTTACCGTTACGGCCGATGACATCCAGTTCCTGGCGCGCTGGCAGCCGCAGGCGGAGCCCAGCCGCGAGATCGCCTACATGCCCGCACGAGTACTGATGCAGGACTTTACCGGTGTGCCCGCAATCGTGGACCTGGCGGCCATGCGCGATGCCATGAAGGCGCTGGGCGGCGACCCGGAAAAGATCAATCCGCTGCAACCGGCGGAGCTTGTCATCGACCACAGCGTGCAGGTCGACGAGTATGGTGTCGCCAATGCCTACGAGATGAACAGCCTTCTGGAGTTCGCACGCAATCGCGAGCGCTACGCTTTTCTGAAGTGGGGCCAGACGGCCTTCCGCAACTTTAGCGCCGTGCCGCCGGGTATGGGCATCTGTCACCAGGTCAATCTGGAGTACCTCGCGCGTGTTGTTTTTACCGTGGACACACATGGGGAGTCCATGGCGTATCCCGATACACTGGTCGGCACCGACTCACACACCACGATGGTCAACGGCCTGGGCGTGCTGGGCTGGGGTGTGGGCGGCATTGAGGCAGAGGCCGCCATGCTTGGCCAGCCGGTCAGCATGCTGGTGCCGCAGGTTGTCGGCTTTAAGTTGATGGGGAAATTGCGGGAGGGCGCCACCGCTACCGACCTGGTATTGACGGTGACCGAGCTGCTGCGCAGGCATGGCGTCGTTGGCAAGTTTGTAGAATTTTATGGCAGCGGGGTTGCGGAGTTGCCACTCGCCGATCGCGCCACCATTGCAAATATGGCGCCGGAGTACGGTGCGACCTGCGGCATTTTTCCGGTCGACGCCGAGACCCTGAATTATCTTCGCCTTACCGGTCGGCCCGACCGCCTGGTGCAATTGACGGAAGACTACTACCGCGCGCAGGGTATGTTTCACACCGCAGAAACGCCAGAAGCGATGTACACCAGCACGCTCGCACTTGACCTGGCCAGTGTGGAACCGAGCATCGCCGGCCCCAAGCGGCCGCAGGATCGCATCGCGCTCAAGCAGGCGTCGGAGTCGTTTACCAAGGCCTTACCATCGCTCTACGGCAACAACGTCAAGGGGGATCGGCAGATTATCCGCTGGACCGGCGAAGGCGGCCATATGTCGGCGAACGGTACCATTGAGAGCACAGTCGGCGCACCCGAACCCGGTAAAGATGGCGTGCTGGCGGTTTTGGATGAGCCGATCCCGAGCGTGCAGGCGCGCACCGGCGTTGACCCCGAACCATACCTGCACCACGGCAGCATCGTCATTGCCGCTATCACGTCGTGCACCAACACCTCTAACCCATTCGTCATGCTGGCGGCGGGCCTGCTCGCAAAGAAAGCCGTTGAGCGCGGCCTGCAAACACCACCTTGGGTCAAGACTTCGCTCGCACCAGGCTCGCGCGTGGTAACTGATTATTATGACAAGGCAGGGCTTACCACTTATCTCGACCAGTTACGTTTCAACACGGTGGGTTACGGCTGCACTACGTGCATTGGCAACTCCGGGGCGCTGCCTACCGACGTTTCGAAAGCGATCGAAGAGCACGGATTAGTCGCCGTAAGTGTTCTAAGTGGTAATCGTAACTTTGAGGGACGGATCAATTCCGACGTGCGTGCCAACTACCTGATGAGTCCGCCGCTTGTGGTGGCGTATGCACTTGCAGGTCGTATTGACTTTGACTTCGATACGGAACCATTAGGATTTGACGCACAAAATACGCCGGTTTACCTGCGTGATCTGTGGCCGACGCAGCAGGAGGTTTCTGACGCCGTACGCAATTCCATTGATGCGGAGATGTTTCGCAAGCAGTACAGTACCGTTGCCGACGGCGACATGAACTGGCGCAATTTAAAGTTTCCACTCGGTAACACTTACGGTTGGGAGCCGGATTCGACCTACATTCGGAAGGCGCCCTACTTTGATGGCATGCCTGCAACGCCTGCCCCCGTGGCAGATATTCACAACGCTCGCGTGCTGGCGTTGCTTGGCGACTCCGTTACCACCGATCACATCTCGCCAGCGGGATCCATCAAACTGAACGGGCCCGCAGGCCGCTACCTGACGGAGCACGGCGTCAAAGCAGTCGACTTTAACAGTTACGGCTCACGCCGCGGCAACCATGAAGTGATGGTGCGCGGGACCTTTGCCAATGTTCGGCTTAAGAACAAGCTTGCGCCTGGCACCGAGGGTGGCGTCACTCGACTGCTACCGGAAGGCGAAGGCATGAGCATCTACGACGCTTCAGTTGAATACGCGAAGCGTGGCACACCGCTCGCCATCCTGGCGGGCAAGGAGTACGGTTCAGGCTCATCGCGGGACTGGGCCGCCAAGGGTCCGCGCCTACTCGGCATTCGCTTCGTCCTGGCAGAAAGCTACGAGCGCATTCACCGGTCTAACCTCGTCGGCATGGGCATCCTGCCATTGCAGTTTCAGGCAGACGAAGATGTCAAGACGTATGGACTTACCGGAGAGGAAACGTACTCCGTCCCAGGTCTAGCGGCGATGCTTGAGAGTCGCTTTGCCAGCGGGAAACAAATTACCGTGGAAGCTACGCGCATAGATGGAGAGGTCGTTTGCATTCCTTCTACGGTGCGCATCGATACGCCACAGGAAATTCTGTATTACCAGCATGGCGGCATCTTGCAATACGTTCTACGGACCCTTGCGACTAAGGTCTAACTTAGATAAGTAAAAGCCGCCTAACGGCGGCTTTTACATCTTATTGATTACCGACGCGACTACTTCTTCTTGGTTGCAGCCGACTTACTATGGGCTTCGGTGGAGTGCTCATGCGCCTTGGCAGAGCTCTCGTGAGCTTTCTTCGAATGCGTGTCCGCTGTCTCGTGATCGCCCTTCTCATGATGCTCGGCTGCGGTCTTGTGTGCCTTTGCTGCTTCTTCGTGGTGCGCTGCTGCCTTCTTGTGTGCTTCCTGTGCCATTGGTGGTTCTCTTTTCTGGTCGGGTACCGACGCAAGACGAAGCATAGCCTGCTCCCGATGCATGTGTCACGAATGCGGCACTGCCAATTTGCGTCGCGGGAATGGTTGCCATGCATTGCCACGAAGCCACTTACTTCGGAGATACACCCTAATAAGCACGATTAAATCGTTGTTACTCCTTGACGATAGCAGTGCGGCGGTACTGCGGACGAAGTCAAGATAACTTTCCTGCCTGTCGCAGACGCTGAATCTCATCGTCAGAAAAGACTCGCGAGCGGATCAGGAAGCGCACGCCTTCAGAGTTCTCCAGCGAGAACATACCGCCTCTGCCAGGAACCACATCGAGTGTGAGCTCTGTGTGCTTCCAATACTCGAATTGTGGACGGCTGATATAGAACGGTGTGTCTCCCAACAGACCCAGCATCACATCCTGGTCGCCGGTAAGGAATTCTCCCCGCGGAAAGCACATGGGCGATGAGCCATCACAGCACCCGCCACTCTGGTGAAACATCAACGGGCCGTGCCGTACCTGCAGTTGCTCCATTAGCGCGGCCGCAGCCGGCGTACGCAGCACCTGAGCCGGCACTAGTACTTCATTCACGCGAAAACTCCGGCACACAGCATTGCGAGAGACATGTTGATGGACGTAAAGAGCGCACCCAGGACAGCGCAGACCGACAGCGACGGCCACACCGGCCGCGCACGCGTGCAGTGGCGGCGCAGAATCAGCATGAGGAGGGCGCTTACGCTGCACAGGATTGGCAGGCAAACCTGCGTGCTGGACAGCATCGAAGCTGCCGCCGTGCAATCCATCACTGGCACCACGGCAAGTGCACCAACCCAGGCGAAGAGCATGCGCATGGCCTGAGTGGGGGGCCTGCGGAAAGAACCAGCCATAAACATTCTCCTGCTAATGGCCAAGCTTTAGAAGAAACCCAGCTTATTCGGGCTGTAACTTACCAGAACATTCTTGGTCTGCTGGTAATGATCGAGCATCATCTTGTGATTTTCACGACCTACACCGGACGACTTATACCCACCAAACGCTGCATGCGCTGGATACAGGTGGTAGCAGTTTGTCCAGACGCGACCTGCTTCGATGCCGCGACCAAACATGAATGCACGATTCATGTCGCGCGTCCAAACGCCAGCGCCAAGGCCGTACAGGGTATCGTTTGCGAGTTCCAGCGCCTGCGCTTCGTCTTTGAAGGTAGTGACGGAAACAACTGGCCCAAAGATTTCTTCCTGAAAGACACGCATCTTGTTGTGTCCTTCCAGAATGGTCGGCTCGATATAAAAGCCGCCGTCCAGTTCCGGCCCTAACTCCGCGCGGTGGCCACCCGTCAGGACCTTCGCGCCTTCCTGCCGGCCAATGTCAAAGTAACTTAGAATTTTTTCTAACTGCTCTCCGCTCGCCTGCGCACCAATCATGGTCGACTTATTCAGAGGGTTACCCTGTTTGATTGCCTTGACGCGCGTGACTGCCTTTTCCATAAATCTGTCGTAGATACTTTCCTGCACCAGGGCGCGCGACGGGCAGGTACACACCTCACCCTGATTGAGTGCAAACATCGCGAAACCTTCCAACGCTTTGTCGAAGAACGCGTCGTCTTCCCGCATTACATCTTCAAAAAAGATGTTCGGACTCTTGCCACCAAGCTCCAGAGTCACAGGAATCAGGTTTTGCGACGCATACTGCATGATTAATCGACCCGTCGTTGTCTCACCCGTAAAAGCCATCTTTTTTATGCGCGGGCTACTCGCCAGCGGCTTGCCTGCCTCCAGCCCAAAGCCGTTTACGATGTTGAGCACGCCCGGAGGCAGAATATCTTCAATCAATCCCATGAGCACCAGAATCGACAGCGGTGTTTGTTCCGCTGGCTTGAGCACGATGCAGTTGCCGGCGGCCAGTGCTGGCGCTATCTTCCACGTCGCCATCAGGATGGGAAAGTTCCATGGAATGATCTGACCGACGACGCCCAGCGGCTCATGGTAGTGATAGGCGACGGTGGTGGCATCAATCTCACTGATGCCACCCTCCTGCGCACGAATAACACCACCGAAATAACGGAAGTGATCTGCGGCGAGTGGCATGTCGGCTGCCATCGTTTCCCGAATGGGCTTGCCATTGTCCCACGTTTCGACAGTGGCGAGCAGCTCCATGTGGTCTTCGATACGCTGGGCAATGCGCTCCAGCATACGGCCGCGCTCTGTCGTGCTGGTGCGCCCCCAGGCCGCGCGCGCAGCGTGAGCAGCGTCCAAAGCGCGCTCCACATCGGCAGCGTCGGAGCGTGCAATCTGGCATAGAACTTCGCCGGTTACGGGTGTGATGTTGTCGAAGTAGCGACCCGCAGTTGGTGCCACCCAGCGGCCACCGATGTAGTTGCCATATTGCTTGCGCAGTTCAATGGGGTGAGTGCCGGTTGCAGGGGTGAGAGCAGGGGTAGTAGCCATGACACAGGACTCCTGGATGATGCTTCGCACGCAAGCAGCGCAACTGCGCCTGAATATGCAGCGGCGACATCCTACTCCTTTGCAATGATTGCTGTCTCACCGACGGCTACTGGCCTTTGTAGTCCATAAACAACTCAGGGTAAGTCGCCTTTAGCGCGGCAATCTTCGGTACATCACAGATCTGGATGTAGCGACTGTCTGGGTTCCTGAGTGCATAGTCTTGGTGGTAGTCCTCACCCTTGTAAAAGCCCTTCAGCGGGACGATTTGCGTCACGATAGGCTGAGCAAAGAGGTGTGCTGCGTCAAGTTGACGCACGTAAGCCTGTGCCAACTGCTGCTGCTGCGGAGTGCTGAAAAAGATGGCGGAACGGTAGGACGTGCCCTCGTCTGGGCCCTGGCGATTGAGTTGTGTGGGGTCGTGCGCCACGGAAAAAAAGATGCGCAGTAGACCACCGTAGGTGATCACGGACGGATCGTAGGTCACCTCAACAGATTCTGCGTGGCCAGTCGTTTCTGTTGTTACCTGGTCATAGCTTGCCGTGTTTGCAGCTCCGCCAGCATAGCCAACCACTGTTTTGCGTACGCCTTTCACACGTTCGAACACCGACTGTGTTCCCCAAAAGCAGCCTCCCGCAAAAACTGCTGTCTGCAGTGGACCTGCGGCGAGGTGAGTATCGTGCTGCGCGAGAGGAAAGCGACGTGTGGGTGTGGCAGCATCGGCTTTGCAGCCAGCCAGAGGCAGGACGAGCGTTGCAGCAATGAGGGTCAGCGAGAGCAGGCGATGCATGAGGACATTCTCCTTCTGCTTTGACGCCAAAGAAGACATGGGGTGACATGGCGAATCAATTCCAAATTGATGGTGTGCGAGGTTCGCTGTCAGAGTTGCTGGTGAACTGCTTCAGAGTTTGCCTGAAGTCATGTAGAAATGCGGGAGATGCGATGAAGCTTAGGCAGATTCGTATTCGCCGTTAAGCGGAAAGCCCATGTGATCTTTGCAAGCCAACAGCAGCCTTGACCTTTGCCCAAACCCAGGTTGGCACTGTCGATCGCATCATATGGCTGCGCAGGTCCTCATAGGTGGTTGCACCCATGCTGTAGCCGATAATCAGACGGAGCAACTCCGGATCGCGCGATGCAGTGCGTACCAGGGAGTCCATTCGACCCGAGCCATTGAACAACCGCTGCTGTATTTCAACCGAGTGCTGCAGGTCGCTGCCAATCTCGTTTCCCCAGGCTTTTTCGTAGCTGTTCAACGATTGTGCGTCGCAACGGCCAGAGCGGATCGCCTCGAGCGCAGCGTCCGCTGCAAGCGAACCGGAGACCATGGCGTAGAAAATGCCTTCTGCCGTGAAGGCATTCACGAAACCTCCTGCATCACCTGCGAGGAGCACGCGATCGGTGACGGTGCGCTGAAGCGGACCGCTGACCGGGATGGGAAAAGCCTTGTAGCAGTCGCGGTTTGTCTGACCTGTTACGTCACCTTTGGCTTTCAGGAGGTCGACCCATTCGGCATGGTGCTCTTTGCCTTTGCCGCGAAGTTCCTTCAAGTACCAGTCGAGCTTGCAGCCAAAACCAAGGTTCAGGTGCTCTGTTTTGGGAAAGATGTAGCCGTAACCGAAGGTCTGAGTAAGGGTCAGGAAGAGGTAGATGGCCTCGCGATCAGCAACCTGCAGCCGATCGTAGGTCGTTTCTTCCATCATGTCGACGGCATATTCCTTGTGAGCTGCCTCGCTGCGCAAACCGGTGTGACGGGCGATGACGGAATTTGCGGAGTCAGCACCGATGACGAGCGGTGCCGTGAGAACCTCTCCTGTGGTGGTTTCGAGCTCAACCTGGCTGGGAAGAACAGTGCATTTTCGAACCATGACACCAAGACGGACAGTTGCAACCTGCTCGGCGCGTCGGAAAAGGGCAGCGTCGAATTCCCAGCGGCGAATGAGGTGAAGGATCGGTCTGCCTTGCTGGTAGGTAACACGGGTGCCATCGGGAGATTCAAGGTGAACGCGTGACACGGGGTTAACTGGAACTTCGCCTGTGTTGAGAAACTCGCGAACGTAAGGGAAACGGTCGAGCAGGCGAGCGCTAAGACCACCACCGCAAGGTTTTTCACGCGGAAAGCTGGTGGCTTTGTCGAGGAGGAGAACGTTTGCTCCTTGCTGGCCAAGGCGCAGCGCAGCGGTTGCTCCAGCTGGCCCAGCGCCAACGATGATGATGTCGAATGTTTCAGGCATGCGATGTGATTGCTTCCTGGCAGGCGAGGGAGTCCCCTGCCCCCCGGTTGGCCAAATTCCTCATTCCATTGGAATCGATTGCGTAAGTTCCTGGGAGAGAGGAACTTACACATCCTGGCGAAATGCGGGTACGGGTCGCACTACACATGCGGGTTCTGTCCTCTTCCAGCGGTAATTTCGGTAGTTCCAGTGTAGAGGATGGGAGATATATATCGTGCCACGGCGATGTTCCCTAGATTGAGGAACTTAAGTGGTCCAGGGGCTTGACAGGTTTTTGGAGGAACGGCAAAGGGCAGACGCCATGCGTCTGCCCTTTGCCACTGTGCGTTCGTGAGCGGTTAGAAGTTGATCTTACCGGCGAACTGGAGGAAGCGGCGTTCGTCGTTGGCACCACCTGCTGCACCGACTCCGCCCTTGGAGGCGATGACCTGCGGGTTGGTGGGGCGACCCTGGGCATCCGTGTAGTTGGCGGCATCCAGCTGCGACTCCTGGATGTACAGGTTGTGGTGGTTCGTGACGTCAAAAGCTTCGGCGCGCAGTTCGAGATTAAAGCGCTCGTACAGCGGGAAGGTCTTGGAGACAGACACGTTCAGGTTGTAGGCGCCGGGACCACGGAAGGTATTGCGCTGGGTCATGGTCGCAGGATACGGGCCAAGGTCGGAGATGCCGAGCAGAGAGGCATTGCCGAAAGGAACGTTGATGGGCAGGATGTTGGTGCCGGCAATGCTGTAGTTGTTGCCGTTGCTCGCCGTGCCATTGGGAATGGCCTTGAAGGTGTGCTGGAAGGTGGGGTAAGACGGGTTGTACCGCGGAATGCCATAACCAGACGCGTCATTCGTGCTGTCAAGAAGGGTGAACGGGGTACCGGTGCGGACCGTGTAGATGCCCGTGACTTCATAACCGCCAGCGAGCTGTGCAAGCGCCTTACCCTTGTCCTTGAAAAAGGAGGGCGTGCGGTAGATGGGCGCCAGCACCAAACGATGGGTGATGTCGAAGTCGGAGTTACCGTGGTCAAGAGACGGGTTGAACGGGTTGGTGTAGCCCAGGCCACCAACATTTTCACCGGCACCGGACTCGGAGAAGGTGGACGAGAGATCGTCCGTTGCATGGGCATAGGTGTAGTTTGCGACGATCGACAGACCGCTGCGATGAATGTCGGTGGTGGTGAACTGGACGTTGACCGCGCTGTAGTAGCTGTCGCCGTTCGACCCACGATTATTGTCGTTGGAGAAGTGCGGGTTGTTATAGGTCAGGGCGCTGTTGCCGCTGATCGGGTCCTTGATGGGATCGCCCAGGTAGAGGTTTCCCATGCCGGCGATGTTGTAGTTCTTAATGTCATACAGGTGGATGCCACGCGCACCGTTGTAGCTGACGCTGACCACGGTTCCACGGCCAAGCTGCTGGTCGATGGAGAGGGAGTGAAACTGCGTCTGCGCGGTACGGATGTTCTGGTCGATGTGACGCAGGCTGGTGGGTGGCAGCGGCACAGAACCGGTACCGACAAGTGGCCCAGAGTTGCTGTTGGTCACGTTGTACGTCGCAGTTGCCGTGGTTTTGAGGACAACGACAGCGTAGTTCGGCGGGTTCTGGATGGCGTTGAAGGTAACGTTGCCGAAGTTACGCTCATACGAAATGCCGTAGCCACCACGGAGCGAGGTCTTTCCGTTGCCGAAAATATCCAGCGCAAAGCCGATGCGGGGTGACACTGCGCCGTAGGTCGGATTCCAGAAACGGCCAATGGGGCTGGTTGGGATCGTCGAAACGTTACCGTTGCGTACTTCCGCGGGGATGCCTGTACCCGGACCGTAGTAGAAGTTGGCATCCAGAGCCTGCTTGTTGTTGTGCTGGACACCGAAGTACTCATACCGCACGCCGTAGTTCAAGGTGAACCTGGGCGTGACCTTGAACTGATCCTGCGCATAGGCAGCCCAGTCGTGAAAGCGATTGGACCGGCCAAAGGCAGGCTGTGTCACTGGAAGGGTGATGGTGCAGGACGGGGTCTGGATCAGAACACTGGTATAGGGATTCCGCGCGCAGGGCGTTGCGCCGTTTGGATTGACGGCTGCAGTGAACTGGTAGAGAACGCCCGTGTCGAGCGCCGCCAGACCTCTCGCCTGGTTGACGCCGAGTTGCTCGCCTGCCTGGGCATAAGCGCCGTAAGCGTGATTGTCCTGAATGTAGAGAACCTGACCGCCGAACTGGAACTGGTGCTTGCCCTTGAGCAGGTTCAAATCCTGGTTGTACTGGATGGTGTTCTGCGGACCGCCGAAGGGGAGACCGCCGTTTGCCGGGCTGGTGGAGAAAAAGCCGGGCAGCTGAAGCGTTGCCTGCGAGAAGGGATCTTTGGCGCCAGTAGAGACGAAGAGGCTAGGTACATTCTGCAGGGAGGTGTTGTAGCTATCTGACGTATTGGTACGCAAAAAGCTCAGGCGGCTAAGGGTAGAGAGCGACGCATTGAATTCATGCGCGCCGCTGAGCAGAAAAGCCTGTACGTGATTGGCGCTACCGACGTCGTACTGACTGTAAGGAGATGCGGAAGCAGACCCGAGGATGTCATCCTCATGGTAGTTCACGTAGCGGAAAAAGACCTGGGTCTTAGAGCCATAGTTATAGTCCACACGGCCAACGACGTTGTAAGTATTCTGGGGCAGACCGCCGCCAGCGTCGGTGGGCGCCGTAAAGGAAACCTTGTTGAACACAGGCAGCGCAGCAGGCAGGGTGGGATAGAGTGGCGTCGTACCGCCGCCAGCCTGGATATTGGTCGTAGTACCAATCACTGTTGCCGTATTGGTGGCACCATAGGTGCTAAAGAAAGACTGGATGTTGGCTGGAGCAACCGCGAGGAACTGAGGCGTCGGGATGGCGGCAACAAGCCCTGCCGCACTACGAACACGGGTGAACTCCGAGCTCCCCATGAAGAACAGCTTGTCCTTGATGATGGGGCCGCTGGCGATGCCACCGAACTGATTGCGCGTGTAAATCCCCTTGGCCACACCATCCTGCGCGTTCGTGACGGTGTTCGACGTCGTCGCAGCGATGCGGTTGAACTCCCAGATACGGCCGTGAATCGTATTGGTGCCGGCAACCGTCGCAACAGAAACGACACCACCGGAAGCGCGGCCATATTCTGCAGAGAAGTTATTCGTGATGATGCGATATTCCTGCACCGTATCCACCGGAACGATTGCAGCGACGCTGTCGCCGAACACCGAAATATTCTCGACACCGTCCAGCAGAATTTCCGTGCCGGAAGTGCGCGCGCCGTTGAGCGAGAAGCTGACGCCGCGGGTCGCATTGTTCTGGCTGGCGTTGTTGGACGCGCTGTTATCACCATTGCTGACGTTCCCCGACAAGTTGACGAAATCGTAGGGGTTCCGGGTGAGCGAAGGCAGCTGCGTGATCTGGGTCTGATTGATGACCTGGCTGATCTCCGGCGTCGCGGTGTTGACGATGGCGGTATCGCCGGCGGAGACCTCGACCGTGGTGCTGCTGTTGCCCACAGGAAGTTTCGGATCAACCGTGTAGCGACCGCCAACGTTGACGACCACGGTCACCTGGTAGGTTTCGAATCCAGGATTGATCGCGGTGATCTGATACGAGCCGGGCTCAAGATTGGTGAAGGAGTAGAGGCCGACACCGGAGGCTTTGACCGTACGCTCGTTGTTGGTCCCCAGATTCTTGAGGGTGACCGAAGCGTTGGAAATGACGGCGCCGGTGCTGTCTTCGACGGTGCCGGAGATCTGGCCGGAGGCCTGGGCGTAGATGGTGCTGGGCACCATGACGCAGGTGGCGGCGGCGGCGAGGGCAATCGTCACTTTAGGCAGAGCGTTATGGAACGTGAAAAGCTTACGCGTCACAGGTTTCCTCTTTGAAGATTGATCTTGTGGAGGAGTATGCACGTGGGTCGCCAAACCGCAAAAGCACATGGCAGCGTGACTTTTCTTGAAAAGGCGGTGTAATCTTCCCCACCGCTGTCTGGGGGTTGCCCGGGAATCTACAAAAAATCATAGATGCATGTGAATTCTTGGGACATTCGGCCCATCGGCGAAGGTCGGCCGCTGGAAAAGGCAGGGGAGTTGCGTGGAGCTGCCTTCAAAGAGGGCGGCATCCCAGGATTCCAGGCGTGCGGATAAGAGGACCGAGTTCGAGGCTGGCAGGCGGCGGCCGTCGAGTGAGAGCTTTGGCGGCGATGGCACGCGTTGTGGCCATTCAGCCAGCGATGGATCCAGGCTGGCGTGCCCGGCTGAAGCGGCGGAAACGCTTACGGTGCGAGATGCGCCGGGGTAGGTGGGGGAGT
>CAXUHM010000001.1:0-243355 GCA_964250935.1 uncultured Terriglobus sp. | reverse complement strand
GGCCCATCCAAGTCCCCGTCCCCGTCCCCTGCTCCCTGCTCCCTGCTCTCTGTTCCCTGTGCCCTGTGCCCTGTTCCCTGTCCCTGCTCCCCTGTCCCCAGGCAGAACCCACTCACGTCGCCTGCAGGTACGTCGTATACAGGCGGTTGCCCACCTCGCTGAACGGCACAAGCCGCCGTGCACCGCTTGCGCCAGCGACAGTCCACTCCATCGGCCCCGTGCGCCGTGCGCCCAGCAGGGCATCACGCGACAGGCTGAGTGGGCCGGCCTCGCCCGTCTCCCGCAGCGCAAACAGCACAGTCGGCCCGTGCAGCAGGGCGACCACCTCCGGGTGCGCGCGGCCGCCATTCGCGGGCAGGGCCTCCAGCCGCAGCGGCATCGGCAGCAGCAGGCTCACACTGTCACCGGTGCGCCAGGTACGCCGCACGGCGGCAAAGCCTCGCTCAATCTGCAGCGGCACGGGCCGGCCGTTCACGCGCAGCTCACTCTCCGTCGCCCCCACCATCGTCCACTCCGGCACCCGCAGGTGCAGCGTCAGCGCTACGGGTTTGCTCACCGTCAGGTGCAGGCGAATGTTGCCATCCACCGGGTACGTGCCGTCCTGCATCAGGCTTACGTTCGCTCCACCCTCCACCAGCGTCAACTCGCTTGGCTGGTACAGGTTCACCCATACCGCGCCGGGCTCCCGCAGGTAGGTGTTGATGCCGTAGTCCGCCACCACCTGCGGGTACGTCCCGGAGCAGCAGGGCCAGCGGTGCGCGGAATAGATGCGTTGCGCGACGTTGTTGTAATCGGCGTAGTAAAAGGTGCGACCGTCTGCCTGCAGCGGCAGAATACCGGCGGTGGTATTCAGCAGAACGCTCTCCATGCTGTCGCCGTAGCGGCCATCGCGGGTCGCGCGCAGCAGGTAGCGCGTCAGCTTGGCATGGGCAAAGCTGCCGCACGGCGCCTCAAAGCTGTTGTGGCTCGTCGTCAGCGTCTTCAGCAGCTCGTCGTACCCCTGCTTGCGCAGCAGCTCATCCGGCCCCCATCCGCCCGTCGCAAAACTCTGCGCCTGCAGCATGGCAAAGGCGTTTTCCGCGGCCTGCCGGTGCACCCTGCTGCCGCTGGAAAACCACGCCTGCATCGCCGAGCACAGGGCATTCACGTAGCTGTAGGCGTGCCGGTCGGCCATCAGGTTTTCCCCGCGGCTCAGCGGCACAAAAAACGTGGTGTCGTCCAGGTAGGCGTCTCCCATGCGGCGAATGCCCGCGTTGGCCGGCACATCGTCGCTGGCCTTCAGCAGGTTTTCCGGCAGGGTAAAGCTCTCGTCCCACATATACGAGATGTCCTTGCCCGGCTTCCACTGCACTTCCCGGTCGACCGCATGGCCCGGCATCGAGGCAGCCGCGGCTTCCATCAGAAATGCCAGCGTCTCGTACGCACTCCTGTCCTGCAGGATGCGATACATGTCGACCATGCCGCATGCCAGCTTTTCCAGCGTGTACGCTGCAAACCGCGTGTTCTCAAAGTACGCCGGGGTAATCTCCGTCCGCAGCGCCGCCGTCAGGCTCCGCGCCTTTGCCGCAAGTTCCGGCCCACGGACCGGGTCCTGTGCCGACAGGCGAGCCATGGCGCTGATCCATTGCCCCAGCGCATGACCCGGCGCAAAGCCGGCGTCCCCATGGTGAAAGTCATAGCTTGGCAGGTATTCGTACCATCCGCCAAGGTTGGCGCCCGGCGCAGGTCTGCCGGCAACCGCGCGAAACGGCTGCAACAGGGCATCATCGCTCAGCCCCAGCAGAACGTCGGTCACATTGGCGCGCTGCGCTGTGGGAACTAGCGCGGTCACCCGCACCTGCCCATAGCCAAACTCCTCCAGTGGCGGCACGTCCGCCTGCCAGAGCGGTGGCACCCCCGCCTGCCCGAACAGCAGGGGCCCAAACGCAGCCGCGCTGCTGGCCGTTGCCATCGAGAGTAAGGCTGCTCTGCGTGTCAAAAAGGGCATCGGTGTGTGTGGAAGCAGTGTACGCCGCCGGTCCTGGAATCGCCGGTCCTGGAGATCGCCGGTCCTGGACGTAAGACGACGCCCGGCAGCCTCCGTGACAAACAAAGATCCTTGCCAGCGGAGCACCTCCTCTCCGCGGCGCGCCCCGCTCGCGACGCACCTCCCCCCGCTCGCGGCGCACCTCCGCACCCATGCGTAGCAGCTTCCTGTGCAGGGGCCTGCCATCGCAGCCTGTACGCAAAGCCGGCCATCGCTGCCTTGTTCGTCAGCCTCTTCGCGGCTGCCGTGCCTGCGCAGGCTAGTTGCTGACCGGCTTCTTGTACGGCGCCTGCAGCAGGGAGCGTGCCTCGTTCACCGCGCCCTGCGTGTTGTCGTTGGTCTGTACTGCCAGGCGATACTCATTCACGGCGCGGTCACGCTGGCCGGTCAGGTCGAAGATGCGTCCAATGCCAATGTGGCTCCACACTTCGGTCCACTTCGGGTCCCCGTCCCCGCGCAGCGCATCCCGGTAACTGTTCGCGCTCGACTGGTAGTTGCGTTGGGTAAAGAAGATCTCGGCAATGCGATAGCTTGCCAGCGACGAATTCTTGTTCTGGTCCAGCGCCTTCTGGTACTCCGCCAGCGCACCGATCAGGTCGCCCTGCGCCACCAGTTGCTGTCCCTTCAGCACGGCAACCTTTACGGCCAGGTCCGGCGTCGTCTTCAGGACCCAGTTGTCGGGATCGATGGTGATCTTGCGCGGACGTCCAAACGTCTCGATGGTGTAGGTCGAATCCGTGCCGCTGACGTCGATGGTCTGCTGCGCCGTCTTGCCATCCGTCTCGATGCGTAGATCGACCGGCATGCGCAGCAGGTCCAGGTCCTGCGATACGGCGCCAATTGTTCGAAATCCCTTGTTGCCGCCCAGACGGTAGACCGTGAACTTGTCGTTAAAGCTGGGCGCTCCCGTACCGTCGATCCATTGCGCAAAAAAGGCGTCGGAATTGACGTTGGGCGCCTGTGCGCGAAGAACCCCCGCAAGCTCCGCTCCCGTCACCGGCTGGTCGGTGTACTGGCTCAGCAGTCCACGCAGAAATGCAACGAACTTGTCGTCCCCCATCTCGTGCCGCAGCATGTGGAAGACCATCGCGCCCTTCTCGAGCGTCATGGACTGGAACTGCGGCGAGAACGGGTCCGTCCGGTTCAGCGTGCTGAGCGGCGCCGTGTCGTAGGCCAGGGCGCCGGCCTCAATGTCGGGAATCGTGTTTTGAAAGGCCGTCTTGCCGGCCGAGTCTTCGAGATACATCAGCTCCGCATAGCGGGACATGCCATTCGTGATCCAGGCGTCTCCCAGCGTTGCCGGCGAAATCTCCGAACCCCACCACTGGCGCGCCACCGTGTTGGAGAGCAGGCGGTAGCTGTTTGTCTGCCCAAGGCGTGCGCCCGAGATGGCCGCGATCTCCGGCGCCCACGACGCCGAAACCGCGTCCTCCGGCAACTCCACCACGTTCAGCGTCGTCGCCTCCGGCTGGCCGAAGGTGGTCGTGAAGAACTCCTGCTGGCGCGCCGCCACCGCGCCGTATTCCGCGGCACCGGTCTTGTGTTTATCTGTCACGTACACGGACACGTTGTTTGCGCCGGGAACCTTCACTACCGGAAGGAATTTGCCGGCGATCAGGGTTCCGGGAAAGCCTGCCTTCGCCCAGTTGAAATCGAATTCCGTTCGGTTGCCGCCAACCGCCCTCTTCCCGGTAAACCCGCTCGCAATGGCGGTTTCGCCGTTGGGCACCGTGGCATGCAGCTGCATGGTGAACCGGTCCGTGTACAGCCCCACCAGCGGAAACCACGCGCCGGGGTACAGCAGCATGGAGATCGGATCGGCGATGGCGGCGGTCTTGATCCCGTCGACGGGGCTGGTATCCGTCCCTGTCAGCAGTCCGTTGTAGGCGAAAATGAACGTAGCGGTTGAGCCTTTGGTCATAACTGTGGGTAATGCGACAGTTACGCTCGAGCTGCGCGCATTCCGTTCCGAGTCCAGCGGCTTCCCGTTTCCGTTCAACTTCGTGATACGCAAGCCGTTATTCAACTCAAACGTCGCCGTCGACAAATCCTCCAACGCCACCACCGAAACCTGTGCCGTCGCGTTCAGCTTGCCGGCCACGGGATCCAGGTCGGCATCAATCACGTAACCGGTCACTTGAAGGTTCTGTCGATTGAGTTGGGCGCATGCGGTGATTGGCACGAGTGTGGCGATAAATGCCGCACCCAGAAACCAACGCACCGACAAAGGGAGAAGGCCATGCAGGGTGAAGCCGGCGACGATCGGAGGTGGCGCGGAACAGCACAGAGTCGCAGATTGTGTCGGAGAAGAAGTCGTCAGGGCAGAACGTGTCATGCAATCCTCAGCGTGCAGAAGGGGTGACATCGGCGCTTGTACAAAGTGTGCGCACATGAATCGTTAGACGCAGATGGGGCGGGGACGGATGAAGCCAGGACCTATGAGGCCGGTACGTATAGAGCGCGCGATGCTGGCGTGTTCAGGAGGCGTAGGACTTCGTCCCGCACCTGATCGATGCTCCGCAATCCAGAGGGATGCAGGAGTTTGCTGCGCACTCTTACCAGCGCTTCAAGTTGATTGCGGCGCGTTTGGCCAGGCTCAAGCAGCGGCCTGAGCGCCTCAACGATCGCTTTCGCGGTACATCGCTGTTGCAGCAGTTCCGGGACGATGCGCCTGCCAGCGATCAGGTTCGGCATTGCGATCGGTAGATTGCCATACTGGTCTGGTTCGGCCGAAAGTTCTGGCGGATACCGGACAAGCCGTTTGGCGATCCGAAACGTCGTGTTTGAAACGCGGTAGACGACAACAAAGGGTGTCGCCAGAACAGCTGCCTGAACCGTGGCAGTACCGCTCGCGATGACGGCCGCGTGACTATGCAGCAGAGCAGCGCGCGCGTCCTGGACAAAGGTGATGCGCGGTGGGTCTGCGTGGCAAAGCTGGCGTGCTACTTCGTATTGCATCCTGCGCAGTTGGGCATCGCCGACGCCCGGCGCGACCGGAATAAGAAAGTCGTATCTGCTGCCGAGCAGCTTCGCCGCGGCGACAAGCGTGCCGAGGTGGGCCGCGATTTCGCTGCGTCGACTGCCAGGGAGAAGCGCAATCCATTGCCTGGCGGGGTCGAGTGCGTAACGAACCTCGAGGCTCGCGCCCTGTACCGCCCAGGCAGGCAGCGGGCTGCTTTGCAGAATGCCATCGCTATGCAGCCAGTGATCCTGCGGCAGCGACCTCGCCTGCTCGGCGTACTGCTCACGTGAGACTGCCGGGAGTGAAGCCTCAGCCAGTGGGTGACCGACGAATGCCGCGTCCACGCCGCGGTTGCGATAGAAGGTTTCTTCAAACGGGAAGATGGTGAGCATGCGGGAGACGCGCGACTGTACCCAGCGCAAGCGGCTACGTTTCCATGCCCAGAGTTGCGGGCTGACAAACCACAGGACGGGAACGCCGAGCCGGTGGAGATGCTTTGCGAGGCGAAAGTTCACATCTGGAAAATCGATGAGGACGGCGACGGAGGGAGGGTTCGCCTGGATGGAACGCACGAGCAAACGATAGCTGCGAACAATGCGAGGAATATGGCGCAGGATCTCCGTGATCCCCATAACAGCGACATCTTCCGCACGGACCACACGCTGCTGACCCGCAGCTTCCATCGACGTTCCACCCAGGCCGGTGAAGTGCGCGCCGGGAAGTACCTGTCGAAGGTTGGTGATGAGCTCCGCACCGTAGTGATCGCCTGAAGCTTCACCGGCAGAGACGAAGATGAGCGGCGTCGCTGACATACCCGTGCTTCGAGTTTACCGGGATGCTGCCGCTGCTGTTTGTCATTTGCGATCACAGGGGCAGGATCGTGGGCACGGGATAGTGATCGCCTGTGCCTGCCAGCGAATAAGGAGGACGGCTGGTTCTCCATCAGGGTGATGTGGCACGTTCCCTCATGGCATGTGCCTACGAAGTCTGGGGGAGCAGATCAATGTCTGGCGCCGGTACCGGAAGGCTGCTGCCTTCCTGATCCTTGTACTGCAGCTGGTACAGCTTGAAGTACAGACCGCGCTGCGCAAGCAGCTCGTTATGCGTTCCAGACTCACGCAACTGCCCTTTGTGCATCACGAGGATGACGTCGGCGCGTTGGATGGTGGACAGGCGGTGGGCAATCACGACAGAGGTACGACCAGTAATCATGCGCTCCAGTGCGGCGCGGACACGTAGCTCGGTCTCTGTATCAACGGAACTCGTAGCTTCATCCAGGATGAGGATGGCGGGTCGGTGCGCCAGTGCACGGGCAAAGCTGATGAGCTGCTTTTGGCCGGTGGAAAGCGTTGCACCACGCTCATGCACCTCCGTGTCAAAGCCGTCGGGCAGGGAACGAACAAAGTCGCCGACATTGACCTCATCGGCGGCCTGCTCGACCTGTGCATCCGAGATGTCTTTGGTCCCCAGACGGATGTTGGTGCGGATGGTGCCTGTGAACAGAAAGGCATCCTGCAGCACGACGCCGAATCGCCTGCGCAGATGCTCCAGTGCCTGCTCGCGTACGTCGACGCCGTCTACCAGGACACTGCCGCGCTGAACATCGTAAAAACGCATCATCAGCGCCGTGATTGTTGTCTTTCCAGCGCCTGTATGGCCAACGATCGCGGCCGTTTGGTCCGCCGGGACGGTGAACGAGACGCCGCGAAGAATCCACTCGATGCCGCTGCCCGCCTGCAGGTCTTCCGGCGTTGCCTCCGCGACGAAGCGGCTTTGCGCTTCCGTGAGTTTCTGGTAGGTGAACCAGACACCGCGGAACTCGATGGAGCCGTTGCCCTTTGCGGATGGCACGATCGGCGCCGCGGGCGAGACGATGGCAGGCTCCGTGTCCAGCAGGCTGAAGACGCGTTCACTGGCGGCCATGGCTGCCTGCAGGATGTTGTATTTTTCGCTCAGGTCCTGGATGGGTCGGAAGAATCGCTGCGCGTATTGAATGAAGGCGATAAGCACGCCAAGAGTTACGGCAGAGCCAAGCAAGGTGTGGCCGGCCAGTACGGCAAGCCCGCCCTTCCAAATGACCATGGCGATGGCGAAGGTCGAAAGAAATTCCACGGCCGGGTAGTACAGGGAGTAGGCCTGTACCTGATCCACATAGGCATCGCGGTGTTCGCCGTTGGTGAATTCAAAGTCGCGGTAGGCACGCTCTTCCCGGTTGAAGAGCTGGACGACCGACATGCCGCTGACATGTTCCTGCGTGTAGGCGTTGATCTTGGCAATGGCGGTGCGAATGAGGCGATAGCTCCGGCGCACCGCGGTGCGAAACAGGCCGGTGATGTACGCAATCACCGGCAGAACGACGAGCGTCAGCAGCGCGAGGGCCCAACTCATGCGCAGCATGATGACAACGATAAAGACAAGAACGAAAACGTCCTCGAAAATGGCAAGCACGCCGGAGGTAAACATTTCATTCAGCGCATCCACGTCGCTGGTCACGCGCGTGACCAGTTTTCCAACGGGATTGCTGTCGTAAAAGCCGATGTGCATGCGTTGCAGGTGGCGAAAGATCTGCGAGCGCATGTCAAACATGACCCGCTGGCCGGTCCACTGCATGAGGTACGTTTGCAGAAACTCAAGACCGTAGCTGAGAACGAGCGCGGCAAGATAGATGCCGGCGCACTCCGCGATGCCGGTCAGAGCGTCGTGCGAAAAGTAACGCACAAAGAACGGCGGGTGGAGCGAAGGCGTGCCCACCATGTAGCGGTCGACCGCAAGCTTGACCAGGTACGGTCCTACAACGTCGGCACACGCCTTGATCAGAATGGAGATGCAACTGAGCACGACCGCGGTTTTGTACGGCCGCAGGTAGGTCAGAAGGCGCCGCATCAGGCGGCTGTCGTAGGCCTTGCCCAGCACCTCATCGTCAGAGGTGGCAGGCTTCTTTTTCTTTTTTGAATCTTCTGTCGTGCTGCCGGGAGTCGTATTGAGGCGCGCCATCTCTACCCAGAATAGATGCCGGTGTTGCGGGGGTTGGTGCAGGAATCGAGGCGGACCCGCAGGGTGCGAGAATGAGAAAGTGACTCAGCCGCTTGGAATTTATGTCTCGGTTCCATTTTGCCGAGCGAAATGCACGTTCTGCAACTTTGCATCTGCGGCTTTTCCACCGCAGCGCATGGAAGCCTACGTAGACCGCGTGGCTGCGGACATGGCTGCAGTTCGGGCATGGGCCGACGCGCACGGCCTGTTGCTGTCGGCAAGTGCCGATACCCTTTTTTTTGGCGGCGGAACACCCTCATTGCTGTCCCCGGCGCAAATGCGGCGTTTGCTCTTCGCGGTGCGCGGCACGTTCGATCTGGCCAGTGACGCGGAGATCACCGTGGAAGCTGCACCGGGACAGCTGGAAGATGACCTGCTGCAAACAATGCTTGAGGGTGGCGTAAACCGGATCTCGCTCGGTGTGCAAAGTTTTGTGGATGCGGAGTCGCGCGCCGTGGGCCGACTACACACTGCCGTGCAGTGCCGGGCAGAGATCGACAGGTTGCGTGCAGCGGGTGTGCCACGGTTGAGCGTCGATCTGATTGCGGGCCTGCCGTTGCAGACGGAAGAGAGCTGGCGGGTGTCTCTCGATGCGGTGATGGATGCGGGCGTGGAGCATGTGTCGGTCTACATGCTCGAGGTGGATGAGGAGTCGCGCCTGGGCAATGCCGTGCTGCAGAATGCGCGTGCGGTGTCGCAACTGGCGGTTCTTGGGCAGGAGGCGCGCTATCACGCGGCCGCCGTACCGAACGACGATCGCTGTGCGGAGCTCTACGCGCAGGCATGCACAACGCTGGAAGGGGCCGGCTTGCGGCAGTACGAGATCTCGAACCTCGCGCGACGAGGCGCCGCATCGCGACACAATTGCAAGTACTGGGAACGCGCGCCTTACCTCGGCTTCGGCCTGGACGCGCATTCCATGTTGCCGGATACAGGCGGCGGCGTGGTACGGTTTGCGGAAACAGACAACCTGGAGGCGTACCTGGACGGCAGCGAGGAGATTGCGCTCGAACGCGTCTCTCGCGTAGAGGCGTTTGAGGAGGCGGTCTTTCTTGGCCTGCGCCTGCAGCAGGGCGTTTCTCTGAAGAGGCTGCGTGACGACCATGCGGAAGTGCTGGTGCAGGATTTGGAGAAGCGCGCGCGCGCACTCGCCGGTGCAGGTGTGATGGAGGTTGCGAGGGATCGCCTGTTCCTTACGGATCGCGGTCGCGCCATCTCATCCTCGGTGTTCGGGGAGTTGCTGGCGGTATCAAGAAATGCATCGGCACCAACGTGCCTTGCGATGCAGCAAAGGGATGTGGAGTGAACATGATTGACCTGCGAAGCGACACCGTGACCAAGCCAACAGAAGCCATGCGCGCCGCAATGGCCGCGGCGGAGGTCGGCGACGATGTGTATGGAGAAGATCCCACGGTAAACCGACTGGAGGCGCGTGCTGCCGAGATCTTTGGGCGGGAAGCGTCCCTTTTTGTGCCCACCGGCAGCATGGGCAACCAGATTGCGCTGAAGCTGCATACGCAGCCTGGACAGGAGGTGCTGTGCGAGGCGCGCTCGCATGTAATGGATTGGGAGATGGGCATGGCCGCCATGTTTTCAGGCTGCGCGCTGCGGACGGTGGCAGGAGATCGCGGCGTGCTGCGCTGGGCGCAACTCGAACCCATGCTGTCCACGGCAGGGCTGTATTACAAACCGCAGACGGGACTGATCTGGCTGGAGAACACGCACAACATGGCGGGAGGAACGGTAACGCCATTGGCCGACATGGCCGAGGTGATCCAGGGCGCGCACGCAGCGGGCATTCCCGCGCATCTGGACGGGGCGCGCGTGTTTAACGCTGCGGCCTCTCTGAACACAGACGTCGCAACGCTGACTCGCGGCTTCGACACGGTGAACTTTTGCCTTTCCAAGGGACTTTGCGCACCGGTCGGCTCGATGCTGGTAGGAACACGCGCCGCGATGGACAAGGCGCGGTCCATTCGCAAAGCGCTGGGCGGCGGGATGCGGCAGGCGGGCGTGCTGGCGGCGGCAGGTCTGATTGCCCTGGAAGAGATGCCACAGCGTCTGGTGGAAGATCACATGGCGGCAAGGCTGATGGCGGACCGGTTGCGCCAAAGCCCGGGTGTGACCGTCGATCCGAAGGATCCGGAGACGAACATCCTTTTCTTCTCGATTGCGGGTGAGTCCACCACGTTCGTCGCAAAGATGAGGGAGCATGGCATTCTTGCGAGTGCGATCGGCAAGCACAGCGTCCGGCTGGTAACGCACCGCGATGTGTCCCAGGAGAACTGCGCGCAGGCGGCTGACCTGATCGCGGAATTGGCGGCGTAACCCAGGCGTCACGTTTTATCCGATCAAGCTTCATCCGATACACTGGGCGCATCTTTTTTCTGCGATGCTGATACGCCAGGTATCGTCCGGTATTTCCTCCCAAGAACGTATGGGAATGCTTTGGGAAGCGCGGTGCAATTCCGCCACTGCCCCGCAACTGTAATCACGCGCCGCGCCTGCGACATAGGTTCGGCACGTCGCCGCTCCAGGCTGCATCTTCACTGCTCAAGTGGGAAGAAGATGTGGTTGCTCCGGGAGCGACGGCGCAAACGTGTAAGTCAGGAGACCGATTCCCGTGCCGGCTTCGAACCACGCTCCGCGGGGAGCGTAGGAGATCAATGTGACTCATCTTTCGTTTCAGCAGAGGCGTGCGCTGTCGTGCGTCTGCGTATTGGGCATCGCCATCACGGGCATGCTCCCGGCGCGAGCCGTCGTGGTCCGTGGGACGGTCCGCGACCCGCTTGGGCGTCCCATCGCCAGCTCCCGTTTGCAATTGATCCAGGGCACGACCTCTGTTGCATCCACCACCACCCTGGCCGACGGCAGTTATGAGATACGGTCGACCGAAACAGGCCGCTTTCTCCTCGTCGGTAACTCTCCGGGCATGTCTGTCCAGGTAAGCGCACCCTTTTATGGCGGCGTCTTTGACGTGGTCCGCCAGGATGTAACGCTCACCGTGCACCCCGTGCGCGAGGAAGTGACCGTTACGGCAACCGGCCTGCCCACTCCGGTAGAGCAGACCAGCGCTGCTGTCACGCTGATTCCGGACAGCTCTCTGCAGACGCGTTTCGGTATCAGCGACGAGCTACGCTTGCAGCCGGGTGTTTCGGTCGTGCAAAGCGGAGGTTATGGTGGCGTAACCAGCCTGTTTGTGCGCGGGGGCAACAGCGATGCAAACCAGGTGCTGATCGATGGCATTCCCGCAGACGACGTGGGCGGCCGCTTCGATTTCAGTAATGTGGCCTCCACTGCGGTCAGTGGGCTGGAGGTCCGGCGCGGCCCGGAGAGCGTGTTGTATGGCACGGATGCGCTTGCCAGCACGGTGCGCTTTGACACGCCACGTGGCACGGCTCTGAGGCCGGTCGTGAACTACTCCGGGGACGCAGGCGATTTCCATACGTGGCGCAACGAGGGCGAACTTGGAGGCGCAGTCAAGCGGCTTGACTACTTCGCCGCGTACAGCAGGTTCGACTCTTCCAATGCGCTGCCGAGCGACCGGTTTCATCTTTCGACAGCGGCAGGGAACCTGGGCTACCAGTTGCGGGGTAGCCTGTCGCTCCGTGGAACCATTCGCAGTGCTGCAAGCGCCACCGGTGTGCCGGGGGCATTTCTGTTCTACGGGCTTGCCTCGCAGGCTAATCAGAAGGATCAGGATCAGTTCTTCTCTGGCCTGCTGGAAGGCACTTACCATGGCAATCTCCACACGACTGTGCGCTACCTTGGTGCACGCAAACGAGAGCAGTTTTATGAGTTCGGCCAGATCGGCACGCCGGTAGCCATGACGGGCCCTGGCTATACCTACACCGCCTACTTCGGCAACACCGTTACCATTCATGGTGCGAATGGAACCAGCGGAACGGGAAGAACGGAGTTTCTTTCCGGCACAAACGACCGCTCCGACACGATCTCAAACCGGGATGGGGTCGCGTATGCGAGTGATTACCGCTTTTCACGCAAGCTGTCCGCACTTGTGGGCTTCCGCTTTCTCGATGAACGCGGAGCATACCGCTACCCCACCTATGGTTTAAACCAGACGGCGGAGCGACGGGATTACCAGTACACGCTGCAATTCCAGGGTGAGGTGTTCCATCGTATTTACTACTCCCTGGGTGGCGGTTTGCAACACAATACGCTGTACGGGACCCAGGGCACGCCACGCCTGGGCATTGCCGGCTATCCTGTGCAGCCGGGTCCGGGCTGGTTGCACGGCAGCAAACTGCGCTTCAACTTCTCAGAAGGTGTGCAGGAGCCGAACCTGACCGCGCAAACGTCTTCGGTGTACAACACCCTGGTGCAGGCAGGCAAGACGGCGGCCTTGCAGCAGTATGGCATTTCGCCGATCCAGGCGGAGCGTGTGCGCACCTATGAGGGCGGTCTCGATCAGAACATCTACGCGGATCGATTGAAGCTAAAGGTGAGTTACTTTCACAATCAGTTCGGGAGACAGGTGGAGTATGTCGGTAGCAGCGACCTTGCCACTTACTTTGGCATTCCCCTGGGTACCATCAATCCGGCGGCCTATGGGGGATACGTAAACTCGCTCGACTTCCGTGCCATGGGTGCCGAGTCAGAGCTGCAGTACAGCGCGCCGCATCACCTGCTGTTTCGCGGGGGCTACACGTACCTGGACGCTCGTGTGGAGAAATCCTTTTCCAGTGATGTGACTGCAGTCCTGGGTGGATTTGCGAATGAAAATCCCTACTATCCAGGAATCTCGATCGGCAGTAGTTCGCCTCTGGTCGGCGCGCGGCCGTTTCGTCGCGCACCGCACACGGGTTTTCTGGTTGCGGAGTACAGCAGCCAAAAGCTCAGTGGAGGTGTGACCGCAGGTCTGGCATCTCGATCGGATGACAGTACCTTCTTGTCCTACCTTTCGTTGGCCGGGGATAACTCACTGTTGCTGCCGAATCGAAATCTTGCATTCGGTTATGCAAAAGTCGACGCGAATGCAACCTACCAGGTACGGCCGCAGGTTGCGGTCTTCACGCAGTTGAATAACCTCTTAGGACAGCAACATATTGGACCGATCGGATACCCGTCGTTGCCCTTCAACTTTCGCGTGGGAATCAAGTTCCGCTTTCCTGCAGAGTAGTGGGATCCGGCGGAACTGGCGTGCGATGACGTGAATCCTTGCGCATCGGTAGACCAAATCTGGGCGTGCAGCGTCCTAATCTGGAGCGCATGTAGCGTGAAGGGTTGGGACGTGTATGTCTTTCCATGAACATAGAAGTTGGTCGGTGTTGGGTTTCGCCGCCGCCGTGTCGATGGCAACGGTGTTGCAGGCACAGGTCGAAGGTCCCCAGCCCACGCGGGTACTTGTCCGCGCAGAGGCAAAGGGCAATGCGCAGACGCAGCTAAAAGCCTCGGATGTGACGATCGAAGTCGAGGGCAGGCCGGTAGAGTTGACCAGCTTTACGCCGCTCTCGCTGAAAACCGGATTGAGTGGGCGGGCTACCGGTCCGGAAGTGGAAGTTGCGGTCCTGATTGACGACGGTTTGCGAGGCAATTTTGGGATTCAGTTGGGAGACCTGGAAAAGTTTGTCGTCACCACGGTCGGCCCTACAACTTCCGTCGGCGTGGGCTATATGCGGAACGGCTCAGTCTACTTCTCGAACGGTTTCAGCAAGGATGCAGAAGTCGAGCGCAAAGCGGTTCGCCTGCCCATCAGTACGAGCGGCGTCAATGGGAGCCCTTACTTCTGTCTGCAGGACCTGGTAAAGCATTGGCCGACTCAAACGGGTGCCTCCCGTGTCGTCCTGATGATTACGAACGGCATTGATCGGTACAACGGGTCAACAAGCCCACTGAACCAGGACAGCCCCTACGTGGATCAGGCGATTGTGGATGCGCAGCGCGCAAACGTACCGGTGTATTCCATTTACTACGGCGGGCGCGCCGTCAACAGTAACTTTGGCAGCTTTTCCGGACAGTCTTACCTAAGCAAGGTGGGGGATGAGACGGGTGGCATCTCTTTCAACCAGGGCACCCTGAACCCGCCGTCGCTGACACCGTACTTTCGGCAGTTCCAACAGGCGCTAAGCAATACCTATGTCGCAACCTTTCTGGACAGCAGGACCAAACTCGCCTCATTCAAGGTGAAGACGACTGCATCGGGTGTGAAGGTGCGCGCTCAGAATCAGGTGCAGTCCGGCATCCCTGGTGCGCAGGCACAAGGTCAGTAACAAGGCAACACTGGCGTGTCCATGCGGGGCGGCGTAAGATTCGGGCGTGAAGATTCTTCCAGCGCTTGCACTTTCGGCCGCCCTGTCCTCCTGCTTGTTTCCCACTCAAATGGTTGCGCAGACACCCACCGTGACCAACCCTCCGCTGATGAACGGCTTCCAGCCCAAGTGGTGGAAGGAAGCTGTGGTGTATCAGGTTTACCCGCGTTCCTTCAAGGACTCCAACGGCGATGGCATCGGTGACCTGAATGGCATTACGCAAAAGCTGGACTACCTGCAGCAGCTTGGCGTGAACGTCATCTGGCTGAGTCCGCACTACGATTCTCCCAACGCTGACAACGGCTACGACATTCGCGACTACCGCAAGGTCATGACGGAATTCGGCACCATGGCCGACTTTGATCGCATGCTTGCCGCCATCAAGCAACGCCACATGCGGCTCATCATCGACCTGGTCGTCAATCACACGTCCGATGAGCACAGGTGGTTTGTCCAGTCAGCCTCCTCCAGGACGAACCCTTTTCGTGACTACTACATCTGGCGCGATGGAAAGCCGAACCCGGCGGCACCGCACGGCTTCGATCCACCCAACAACTACCCGTCCTTCTTTTCCGGCTCTGCCTGGGAATGGAGCGAGCCCACAAAGCAGTTCTACCTCCACCTGTTTGCCGTCAAGCAGCCAGATCTCAACTGGGACAACGAAAAGGTACGGCAGGATGTTTACAGCCTCATGCGCTTCTGGCTCGACAAGGGCGTGGACGGCTTCCGCATGGACGTGATTCCGCTCATCTCCAAGCAGCCTGGTTTGCCTGACCTGACGGCCGAGCAGCTGAAAACCGGTGAATTTGTTCATCTCTGGGCAAGCGGTCCAAAGCGCGACGAATACCTGCGCGAGATGAACCGGGACGTCCTGAGCCGGTATGACGACATGAGCGTGGGGGAGGCAATCGGCATTTCACTCGGCGAAACTCCGGCCATTGTGGGCCAGGACCGTCACGAGCTGAGCGAGATCTTCAACTTCGATGCGATCCGGATCGACCGGGGCGAGGGCATGTATGGATCGCGCGATTGGAAGCTGCCGGAGCTGAAGGCGATCTACGACCGCCATGCCGAGGTACTGGGTACGGACAGCTGGGACACGGTCTTTCTGTCCAATCACGACAACTCGCGCGTTGTCTCGAGCTTTGGCGATGATTCCCCACAGTTCCGCAATGCCTCCGCAAAACTGATTGAGACCATGCTGCTTACCCTCCGTGGCACGCCTTACCTGTACCAGGGCGACGAACTCGGCATGACCAACTATCCCTGGACGAAGGTGTCGCAGTTCAATGACATCGAGGTGCAAAACGCCTACAAAGCCGAGGTGCTTACCGGGCACATGACGGAGCAGGCGCTCATCCAGGGCGCAGCGAAGCACGGACGCGACAACTCCCGCACGCCGATGCAGTGGGATGGCACCCGTGAAGCCGGCTTTACCACCGGCACGCAGCCATGGGAGCCGGTTAATCCCAACTACACCAGCATCAATGCTGCCCAGGAATTGAAGGACCCACAGTCCATCTATCACTACACGCAGCAGGCGATCGCGCTGCACCACAGCAGCAAGGCTTTCACGTATGGCGACTACAAGGACCTCGATCCCAACCACGCGCAGGTGTACGCGTACACACGAACACTTGGGGCAGAGAAATACCTGGTGGTGCTGAACTGGAGCAAGCAGCCCGTGGCGTACACGCTGCCCAACAACATGCAGGCAGGCAAACTGGTGCTGGGAAATCTGACGACCAGAACGCCGGATGCGGGAACCCTGAACCTTGCGCCCTACGAGGCACGCGTATACCGCTACTAGGGTCCGAAACGCTGCCATTCCAACGGCAAAGCTGCTTCAAATCAATGATTGTCAGCCTTGGAACAGAGGAGAGGCGAATCGTCTCTCCTCTACCGAGGCGACAACCGTTCCTCGGACTCAAGTGCCCACAAGGACTTCCGTCGAGCGCATCCTTGCTGCCCGGCGTTCGCGCCACAACTGCAGGGCGCGTACACCGCCCATCGCAACAAGTACCGCAATCTCCGGTTCGATCGGCTGGCGATAGTCCATGGAGGAATGGGTAAGGTAGTAGGGGAAGGGAAAGATTGCCAAAACAGCGACAAAGGCGAGACCTGCGCGCCGATGTAGTCGCATCAGTTGAGTCGCGCCAAGCAGCATCAGCAGCGTCAGCACCGTGCAGAAAGGAACGTTCGGCACATCGAACGGTTCGCGTGCGCGATAGGCGGCGGAAAAGCTCCAGAAGCCTGTCCAGAAACGCAGGGCGCGACGACCGCTTACAAGAACGAACTGGCCTGGATGAGCGCTGACGTACTTAAGGCCAAGCTCCTGCTTTTCGGCCATATAGCGAATCTCGCCCAGCTGCAGGTAGCGCTGAAGTTCCGCAGGGTTGCTTGCAGGGTGGGCCCAACTGGGATTGCTGACGCTGGTGTCGCCACTGTTGCCTGCCCAGAACTCGAGCCAGTAGCCGTCGCGCAGGGGAACCGGAGCGTGCAGTGCCCGCACATTGCGGACGGTCCACGGCAGCAGCGTCAGTGCGAGCATGCCGGTGGCTGCAGCGACCCGCGCCATCCTGGCGCGTAGCGGGAGTGCCTGGCCAAGGGTGCCCAGGAGCACGAGCGCGGGAAAAAGCGACAGGATGCTGGGATTGCACAGGGCTGTTCCACCATAGAGCAATCCCCACAGTGCCCAACCGCGGGCACGCATGCCGCGCAACCTGAGCGAAACATAGAAGGTCCAGGCAAACAGCGTCGCCGTCAGCGTGCAATCCCACAGGTACGAGCTGGAGAAGTACACCGAGAAAGGATAGACGGCCCAGAGCACTGCGGCTACCCAGGGCATGGTTCGAACCCAGGGTTCGTTGTGCGCCTGCTGCCCCAGAATCACCGCACGCGCGATGCCACGCTGATTCCGGGAATAGATGCCACGCTTGTTCCGTACCACGGGCGCATTTACTGCCTGGCATGCAATGCGGTACACGGGAAAAACAGTGGAGGCGCTGAAGAGAGCATTGAGCGCAAGCGCGACGAACGCGGACCCGGGAGAGTACAGGCCGAACAGGCGGAAAATGCCGGCGAGCAGGGTCGGGTAAAGTGGTGCGACAAGCGCCGTTGGACCGCCGCTGAGCGGCTGAAAGGGCGAGCCAAAGCCGTGGCCCAGCACCAGGGAACGTGCGATCCAACCCTGTTCCCAGCCAAAAGCCTCATGTTGATCGGAACCTGGAAGATCGCGATAAACACACAGGACGACCACAAGCCGCACAAGGAACGCCAGCACGGTGAGCAGAAGGAGTCGTTGCGTGACCGCAGACGGACGGAGAGCGGGTGCAACAGGGGCAAGAGGAGCACTTGGAGATGGAACCGGCGCGGATGAAACTGGGCTCAAAGCGAGTCGCTGCTTTCCTTTAGCGTATTTGCGACGGGCTTGGATTCGGTTTACCTTCCTGCTTGACGCGTCGAAACGCCGACTGTTTACATGGTCCGACCACTGGCGTCTATTGTCGCTTTCCCATAGGAACACGCATGAGGAAGTTCCGGCGAATGTAACCCTGCACCAAACGGTTCAGGATCCTTACGAGTTCGCGCGATTGGCGGCCAATGCACCCCAGATCATTGCGATGGGGTGGAGCACGGTCAGCCCCCAACCCAGCGTTGGAATGCCGATGGCCAGGTACAGGACCAACATGACCACCGCACCCAGCACGGTGCTGTACAGCATCCCGACTGGGCCAAGAAAGAAGGTCAGCACAAGGGAGAGTAAAACGCTCTTTTGCTTCGGCATGTCGTGAGTCCTCCAGAAAACTAGATGCGTCGCAAGCGCTGCGCGCCGTGTGCGGCAGAAACAGCGAAGCCTCGGATCGCTCCGAGACTTCGCTGTTTGCCGGTATTTAGCCAGGCAAGTCTTAGTACATGCCGTCCATGCCGCCCCCGTGGCTGTGTCCGCCACCTGCCGGGGCTGCCTTCTCCGGAATGTCGGAGATGAGGGCCTCGGTGGTCAGCAACAGGCCGCTGATGCTGGCCGCGTTCTGCAGGGCCGTGCGGGTCACCTTGGTCGGGTCGATGACGCCGGCCGCAACCAGGTCTTCAAACACGCCCGTTGCCGCGTTGTAGCCGATGTTCTCCTTGCCTTCAAGGATCTTGCCGACCACGACCGCACCTTCCTCGCCGGCATTGCCGACAATCTGGCGCAATGGCTCTTCAATTGCCCGACGGATGATGGTTGCACCGATTTTCTCGTCGCCTTCCAGCGTCTTGATCAGTGCATCGACTTCCGTCGCGCAACGAACCAATGCCACACCGCCACCGGGGACAATGCCTTCTTCCACGGCTGCGCGGGTTGCGTGCATCGCGTCTTCCACGCGCGCCTTTTTCTCCTTCATCTCGGTTTCAGTTGCTGCGCCAACCTTGATGACGGCAACGCCGCCAACCAGCTTGGCAAGACGCTCCTGCAGCTTCTCACGGTCGTAGTCCGACGAAGTCTTGTCGACCTGCGAACGAATCTCGCGCACGCGGCCCTCAATCTTGTCGTCCTCACCCGCGCCGTCGATGATCGTGGTGTTGTCCTTGTCGATGGTGACGCGCTTTGCACGGCCCAGGTCCTCGATCTTTACCGACTCCAGCTTGATGCCCAGGTCTTCGGTAATGGCCTGTCCGCCGGTCAGCGTGGCGATGTCGCCCAGCATGGCCTTGCGACGGTCGCCAAAGCCTGGTGCCTTGACGGCGGCAACGTTCAGCGTGCCCCGCAGCTTGTTCACAACGAGGGTCGCAAGTGCTTCGCCGTCAACATCTTCAGCGATAATCACAAGCGGCTTGCCGGTACGTGCAATCTGCTCCAGAAGGGGCAGCAAATCCTTCATCGACGAGATCTTCTTTTCGTAGATGAGGATGTAGGGATCTTCCAGCGCGGCTTCCATGCGCTCGGCGTCGGTCACGAAGTAGGGCGACAGGTAGCCGCGGTCAAACTGCATGCCTTCCACGACATCCAGCTGCGTTTCCATGGTCTTCGACTCTTCGACGGTAATGACGCCGTCCTTGCCGACCTTCTTCATGGCTTCGGCAATGATCGTGCCAATCTGCGAATCAGAGTTGGCCGAAATGGTGCCGACCTGGGCAATCATGTCGCCGGAAACAGGCTTGGAGAACTTCGAGAGCGCGCCGCCGGTCACGGTGCCATCTTCTGCACGCTTGCCAACAATGGCTTCCACTGCCTTGTCGATGCCGCGCTTGAGAGCGGTGGGATTTGCACCGGCTGCAACAGTCTTGACACCTTCGCGGTAGATGGCCTGGGCGAGCACCGTGGCGGTCGTGGTGCCGTCACCGGCAACGTCCGAGGTTTTGGAGGCAACTTCCTTCACCAGCTGGGCGCCGACATTCTCAATCGGATCCTTGAGCTCGATTTCCTTGGCGACGGTAACGCCGTCCTTGGTAATCGTGGGTGAGCCGAACTTCTTTTCAATGACGACGTTGCGGCCCTTGGGGCCAAGTGTCACTTTAACGGCGTCGGCCAAAATATTGACGCCGCGCAGGATAGCCTGGCGAGAATCTTCGCCGTGCAGAATTGTCTTTGCCATGGTGGGAATTCCTATCTGGGCGGCCGAAACCGCAGTTGATCTGTGGTGCGAATGTCTTCAGCGGCGAAGGCCGCCGATGACGGAGCTCTCTGGAGGTCCGGAAGCTGAATGTCCGGCATGCTGCGTGGAAGACGGTCAACCCTGGCGCAAGCTACGCCTGCGGTCGCGGGTTACGACTTGAGGATGCCGAGGACTTCTTCCTCGCGCATGATGAGCAGATCTTCGCCGTCCAGCTTGATCTCGGTGCCGGAGTACTTTCCGAAAAGGACAGTATCACCAGCTTTGACATCGAGCGGGAAAACCTTACCTTCGTCGTTCGACTTGCCCTTGCCGACGGAGATGACTGAGCCCTGCTGTGGCTTCTCTTTTGCGGAATCGGGGATGATGATGCCGCCGCGCATTGTTTCGCCCTCTTCGGTGCGCTTGACCAGGATGCGGTCGTGCAACGGAGTGAAAGTGGATGCCATATCTGTGGTGCTCCTTGACCTTGCGTGTGTTGGCACGGGAATTAGCACTCCCGTGCTCCGATTGCTAATGTACGGTGCGGCACCTGCAACCGTCAAGGCGGTGTCTGCTAAAAGGTGAGTGAAGTGCACTCATGGTGAGGGCGCCCCGCCGTCGCAGCAGGGCGAGACGCGCCACCCTTTCGCGGCATAGACTAGGGTGCATGAGTGGTCTGGGTTGGCTTCGATTGCGCAGAGTGACGACAGGGATGGCCGCCGTGGCCTTGGCAATTAGTGCCATGGCGCAGGACACGCGACATGGCCGCAAGTACAAGGCCCCACCCGTCACAAGCCACCTTGAAGTGCTGGTGCTACGCGACAGCAACGGCAAGGTTGTGGAGAACGCCGGTGTGGTCTTTCACCCGTCCAAGGACGGCCTGGAGGAGGGCAATCTTGAGGTAAAGTCCGGGCCGGACGGCAAGGCCTTTATCGACATCATTCCCCAGGGATCGCTCGTGCAGGTGCAGGTGATTTCATCCGGTTTTACGACCTACTCCGGGGAGTTGACCCTGGACGGCCCGTCAAAGCAGTTGACGGTCCGGCTGCAGCGGCCGCAACGGCAGGTGTCGACCTATGGCGAGGCGACTGGTGCAACGACGCTGGGGGTGCAGGAGCCGACGCACCGCGTGCTTGCCGCGCCGGTAGCGCCAAAGCCGATCGGCGCGTCCGATCCGGTGATCAAACTTTCCGGCATGCCTGCGACTCCCAAGCAGGGCGGCGATCCGACGGTGCCGCAGGATCACAACGTCAAGCAGCCTGTCGATCCCACGCCACCCAAGCTGCCGAATAAAACAAGCTCCCCGACCGGCCCAACGGTAGACGGGACGGCTGCCGGTTCGCCGTCGACCAACTAACCCGGTGAGGCGACTGGAGGGAAAGCGGGCCATTGTTACGGGCGGCGCACGGCGCATCGGCAAAAGCCTTGCCTTGGCACTGGCGGCAGAAGGTGCCGACGTGGTGATCACCTCGCGGGAGGTGACCTGCGCCGCAGAAGACAGTGTTACCGAGTTGCAGCGCCTGGGTGTGCGGGCGAGGGCAGTGGCCTGCGAGGTCGGCGACCCGGTATCGGTGCAGGCGGCGGTCGCCGCGTCTGCAGAGTACCTGGGTGGTGTCGACCTGCTGGTGAACAACGCCGGTGCCTTTGAGACCGTCGCGCTTGAAAGCATCACCCCGGAGCAGTGGGATGCGATGTTTGCCACAAACACGCGGGGACCGTTCCTGGTGGCGCAGGCGGCACTGCCGTTCCTGCGTGCCGCTGCCGATGGTCGCATCATCAATATCGGTTCGCTGGGCGGTATGCATCCGTGGGCGACGCACGCGCATTACTGCACCAGCAAAGCCGCCCTGCACATGCTGAGTCAGACGATGGCCAAAGCGTGGGCTCCGGCGGTGAGCGTCAATTGCGTGGCGCCGGGCATGATCGTACTGGGCGATGCCCACGAGTCCGCCTATGACAGCTTTGCGCAGAAAACACCCATGCAGCGCAACGGCGGTGCGGACGACGTCGCAGCGGCGGTCCTCTTTTTTGCAACGACAACCAGGTTCATTACGGGGCAGTTGCTTGCCGTAGACGGCGGGCTTGGTCTGGCCTAGCGGCTCTGCCGGCAAGCATGCGATCGTTCTACCTGCCGGGTGGATGCTCCGGGTTCCATAGCGGCTGGCCTGCAGCGAGATGGTCGACGCGCATTGCGGGAAAGAGGATGCGCAACTCCTGTGCACACTGCTCCATGCCGGGCTCCTCCGATATTTCGTGCCCAAGCAGCACGAGCGCTTTGTGTCGACCCTGCGTCACGGCATCGCGAACGTACTCGACCGTCTCCCATTCGCTTGCCTCGCCGGCAATCAAGACTTCGACGGCAGGCTGATTCAGTGCAAGTACCTGCCTGCCGAGACCAGACGATCCAGGCAGAAACGCGATGTGCGTGACCGGCATGCCCGGATCGCCCACGACCCGCATGGTGTTTCCATGCAGCCGTTGCTGCAGGTATTGCACCAGCGCGCCGAGCGTCGTTGGAGGGACGGTGGCGAAGTACTGGCCAAGGCTGCCAGCGGGGTGCTGCAACTGCTGCCATCCAAGCGCCGCATACGCGCCTGCAAGAATGTGGTCGCCTTGCGGGTCGGCATGGATCTGATCGTGGAGGCGATACACCACCAGATGATGCTGCTGGATGAAGTGCAGCTTCTCCAGGTACACGGGATCCTGCTGAAAGGCAGAGGTGTCGTCTCGGTGGTTGTAGAACGTTGGTTCGTGGGTCACGATCAGGTTGTCGCCGCGCTTTGCCGCTTCTTGGAGTACCGCCATCGTGTCGAGAAAGGTCGTGGCAATGCCGGTCACCGGAGTCGCCGGATCACCGGCTTTCAGCGTATCCACCGTATCTGCCGGGGGAGCTTTGGCGTAGCGTTGCTGAATCTGCTGCCAAAGCTGTGCCGCCGTTGCAGGTTGCTGGGCCACCACCGCGTTTGCGAGGGCAGTGATGAGCAGGAGGGAGAAAGCCAAGCGGAGGCGGAAGTTCGGCATGCACGGATGGTAAGCGCCGTCCCTTCCGGATCGCAACCAGCAATGCCGAGGACGAAGTGGGTGTTAGCGTAGGCCATCCAGCAGGCGACGCACCCACGACTTTGGCTTGTCGGTGAACAGAAACTTCGGCTCGGGTTGGGGTGGCAGGCTTTGGCCCTCAAACACAGCCAGGGGATTGGACACGAACAGGCGCTGCGCACTGGCCTCACCCTGGCGCTTCGCCACACTTGCATACGCGGTGCTCAACACGGGTGAGCGCCTGCCGGTATTGTGGGCATCGCTGCTGACGAAGTGTGCCCAGTCATTGCTGACCAGTTCCCATGCGACGTCCTCCGCCTGCTTGCCGAAGACGCCGGTCAACGACCCCGCTGTCACCTGCACCAGGAGCCCGGCTTTCAACCATTCGCGCAGGCGACTGCGGGATCTTTGCAGGGTGGCGTTGCGCTCCGGATGGGTGAGGATGGGGCTGAGGCCGCTGACGCGCATGTTGTAGAAAACTTCGTCGATTTGCGCGGGAATCGAGGTATCTGCCAATTCTACAAGGAGATAAGGCCCATTGTTAATGGCGTACAGCGGACCACGCACACGCACATCTTCAGTGTTTTCATAACTTAAGTGGAAATCTGAACCCAGCCCAAGTGTAATTTTGCTCGCGACCTGCGGGGGAAGGGCTTCCCGAATCTGGCGCAAGAGATCGGCATTGCGCACGCGGTCATAGGGGTAGGTTTCGTTGGCGTGCGGTGTGGCAACGATATGCGTTACCCCATCGCCAACCGCCATCTGCACCATGGCTACCGATGTTTCCAGATCGCGCGCGCCATCGTCGATGCCAAACAGGAGATGGTGGTGCAGATCGATCATGCGTTCGCGCCCAGGGCAGCGATCAGCGATGCGAAGATGTGCAGGCCGTCCGTGGACCCAAGAATCGCTTCGCTGCTGCGGTCCGGGTGTGGCATCATGCCGAGGACATTCCGGCCTTCGCTGAGGATACCGGCAATGTTTTCGAGCGACCCATTGGGGTTTGCCTCGGGCGTGGCCTCCCCTGCGTCGTTGCAATAGCGAAAGGCGATACGGCCGTCACGCTCCAGCAGGTGAAGCGTGTCCTGGTCGCAGAAGTAGTTGCCTTCCATATGGCCGATCGGCATGCGAAGCACCTGGCCGTTGCGCAGGGTGCCCGTAAACATCGACTGCGCTGTTTCCACGCGGAGGTTGACCTGCTTGCAGAGGTAACGCAGGCCGGCGTTGCGCATGAGCGCGCCCGGCAAAAGGCCGGCTTCGCACAGGATCTGAAAGCCGTTGCAGATGCCGAGCACGGGTCCGCCGCTTGCCGCGAACTTTTTCACGCTGCCCATGATGGGGGCAAAGCGGGCAAGGGCACCTGTGCGGAGATAGTCTCCATAGGCAAAGCCACCCGGCACAAGGATCGCATCGCAGCCCTCGAGGTCCTCCGAGTTGTGCCACAAAAAGGTTACGGGCTGGTGTGCGACGGCGTCGATCACGTTGTAGGTGTCGTGGTCGCAGTTGGACCCGGGAAAGACGAGCACGCCAAACTTCATGAAAAAAGGGTAGCACCGTCGCGTGTGCGGCCGTGCATCCAACGAGCGATGAAGACCCTTGGCGATGGCGGCGCGAGCGGCGGTATCGGGGTGCATGCGCGAACAGCCGGAACCGCGCTGGGTGGATGGTTTCGCGCGACGCTGCTGGATGCGGTCATCGTCGGGCTGATGTGGCTTCTGGGTCTGCTGTGGATCGGTGTGCCGTTTGCGCCGCTGTGGGCGGTACTGGGAGCGCTGTGCCAGTTCGTGCCGGGTGTGGGCGCGGTGCTGGGCGTATGTGGACCGGCGGTCGCCGCCGTCTTCTCCTCAAAGGACAACAGCTTTGACAAGCTGTGGTGGGTCCTTGGGCTGTACGCCGTCATTGCCGTGACCGACGGCCTGCTTATTCAGCCACTGATGCTGAAGCGGACAACGCGCGTGCCATGGTGGGCGGCGCTGCTTGGACCGGTCGTCGGCGGTATTCTGCTGCCGCCGTGGGGTGCCCTGATTGCGCCGCCGCTGCTGGCCGTGGTGTTCGCATTTCGCAAGCCACGGCCAGCCATGGGACGCTAGTTGGACGGCGTAAAGTCACGCAGGCGCTGCACGGTTGCGGCATCGAGCCCTTGCAGCAGGTCGACCACGAGATCGACCGTGCGGTCAAAATCGTGCCGGTTGACGATGCCGTTGTGCGCATGGGTGTAGCGCACTGGAACGACGATGTTGACCGTGGGGGTGCCGCCGTTGGAAAGCTGCATTTCGGCGGAATCGTCCCCGTAGCCCTGCACCAGATCGAGCTGGAGTGGAAGGTTGTTTGCGGCGGCCGTTTGCTTGACGAACGCGACGACCTTGCGGTTCGCGAGCGCGCTGGAGTCATAGAGGAAGATGCCCGGTCCGCCGCCAAGCCGGGCCTGAGTTTCTTCCGGATGGCTGCCCGGCGTGTCTCCCACGATGCCACCCTCGAGCGCAATGCCGATGTCCGGCCTGACGACCTGGGCAGCGGTGCGAGCGCCGCGCAGGCCGATCTCCTCCTGCACGGTTGCGACATAGAAGATCTGGTTGGGGTGAGCGGACTTTGCCGTGCGCTGCATGGCCATGAGCAGAACCGCGCAACCGATCCGGTCGTCCCACGCCTTGCCCAGGTAGTTGCCCGTGCCGTTCATTTCAAGAAACGGCGAGTCGGGGACGACCGGGTCACCGGGAGAGAGGCCAAGTGCCGCGACTTCGGCCGCAGTGCCAGCACCCACATCCAGCATGAGGCTGTCGCGGGGAAAGACCCGGGTGCGTTCGTCCGCGGGCAACACGTGGATGTCGCGAATGCCTGTGACGGCGTGCACAGGTCCCTTGCTGCCGAGAATGATCCAGCGCTGGTCGGGCAGGGCCTGGTCGAGCCAGCCGCCAAGCATCTGCATGGTGAGAAAGCCGTTGGGGCTGACGCGGCGCACCATGCCGCCGAGTTCGTCCATGTGTGCGTCGACCATGATGCGCGGGCCGGCGGAGCCCTGTTGGGCGATGACGGAGCCGAGGCCGTCGTATCGCAGGCTGTCGCTGCTGGCTTTCATGAGCGGGACCATGAGCGCACGCACGGGTTCTTCGGCGCCGGGCGGCCCGGCTACGTCGGCTAACTGCTGCAGCAGGCGTACGGTCGCATCACTGGCGGTCTGGGCAAGGGCAGGCACAGAAGAGAGAGTAAACAGCAGGGGAACCAGCAGGGATGGACGCATGCCCTAACGTACCACCGGCCGCCAGCTACGCGCCCAGCCGGTACCTGGTTTCGGCCAGGCGAAAGAGGGGTCGCCAGACAAGCCGGTTGATGGTGACCACCATGAGTGCCATGACGATGGTGGCCAGCAAAAGAACGGCGAAGCGGCCGCTATCCGTCGCCGCGCTGATCTCCGCGCCGAGACCGAAAGCGGTGAGCGTGTTGTTTTTGAGTCGGAAATATTCCGCAACAATGCTGGCGTTCCAGGCGCCACCGGAGGCTGTAACAAGGCCGGTGATGAGGAACGGAAAAATGCCGGGCAGGATGACCGTCTTCCAGCGCTGCCACTGGGTGAAGTGAAAGAGCCGGGCGACTTCTTTCAGGTCGGTGGGGATGGCGATGGCACCAGCGATGACATTGAACAGGATGTACCACTGCGTTCCAAGCAGCATGAGCAGGATTGCCGCCGTATTCATGCCGCCGCCGTGACGGATCAGCACCAGCAGCAGCACCGGGAAGAGCGCCGTCGCGGGAACGCTGGCGGCAATCTGTGCGATTGGTTGTGCGACCCTGGCGAGCCTGGGATGAAAGCCGATGGCGACCCCAGCGGGAACGGTCCACAACGTTGCCAGAAGCAGGGAAATGAGCACACGCAGGAAGGTCGCACCGGCTCCCATAAAGATGAGCCGCAAGTCCGCCCAGTGTAACGACCTGAGCAGCTGCAGGGCATGCGCCGCGCTCAAGAGCACAACTGCCAGAAGCGTTGCATAGACGATGCCGCGCAACACGCGAGATGGCTGCCGATGCTGCGCCGCGGCATACGCGGTCGTTTGCAGGCGTCGCGTGCTGAAATGCCGGTACATCCGCTCGGTCCACGGCTTGACGGTGTGGTCTCGCAGCCTGCGCAGCACCGTCGATTCCTGCAGCGCATAGAGCAGGGGAGAGCGAACGCGTTTGCTGCTTTCCACCTGCTCGAATTTGAAGCGGTCGCTCCACGCGATGATCGGTCGCCAGAGGAGCTGATCGGTTGCGACGATGATGGCGATCATCACAGCAAGGCCCCAGAAGATGGCGGTAACATTGCCGGCGGAGGCCGCGGTTTGCAGGTAGCTGCCGAGTCCGGGCAGGCGGAAGTCGCGTGAACCCAGGACAAACATCTCGCACGCCATGAGGAAGAACCAGCCACCCGCCACGGACACCATGCTGTTCCACACCAGGCCGATGGCACTGAACGGCAGTTCCAGTTGCAGCAGCCGCTGGAAGCGGGAATACCCGTAGATGCTCGATGCCTCGACGAGTTCTTTTGGCAGGCTTTTGAGCGAACTGTAGAACGAGAACGCCATGTTCCACACCTGGCCGGTGAAGATGAGCACGATTGCGCCAAGCTCCAGGCCGATCTGGCGCGACGGAAACAGTGCGACCATGGCGAGCATAACGCCCGGCAGGAAGCTCAGCACCGGAATGGATTGCAGGATGTCGAGTGCCGCAATCATCAGCGCCTCGAGGCGCCGGCTATACGCCGCAAGGTAGCCGTAGCCGATGGCGAAGACCAAGGACAGCAGGTAGGCCAGGCCCATGCGAACGATGCTGTACAGCGCATACCGCGGCAACGCGCGCGGGGACAGCGAGATCACCACCTCCGGTTCGATGTGGCCGATCCACAGACGCGCGATCTGCACCACGCCGTAAAAGCAGGCAAGCCCGATGAGCGCGACAAAAATGTCGAGCACAAACGGCCAGCTTCGCTGCAAGACCTGGCTGCGCGACAGTGTCTGCGGCAGGCCGAGGACTTCGCGGTAGCGAGGCCGCTGAAAGGCGCCGGGGAGCAGCTTCATGCGCGCAACTTTCTGGAGATGGGCGGCAGATTAATCGGCTACCTCTTCTGGCAGATCGACTTCATGAAGCTGCGCTTCCGTCTGGATAAAGCGGCGCCGGGTACCGTCGAAGTCAAACAGCTCCGCGAAGCGGCCCCAGTTGATGGCTGTTTCCAGTTGGCGCAGGGTCTCTTCTTCGCTGAACTGCTCGTCCAGCATGTCGTGGAAGAACTCCTCGGGGACCGTGCCGTCGCTCTTGGCCTGCAGTGCGCGGACGATCTGTCGAAGCAACAGCACATTGTCCACGGCAGCCTGGCGAAAGATCTCCTTCTGGCGAAGGATTTCGGCGTGGGCGTACTCGGTGCCGGTGGACGTCAACCCGGCATCGCCTTCCTGGATCTGCAGAAAGCCGAGCAGGGCAGCCGCGTCGACAATGGGCAGCAGGTCGTCAATTTCAAAGGCGAGATCGTCGGCCAGGCGGTAGATATCGGCTTTGCCGCCGTGGTCGACCATCAGCTCCAGCAGGCCGGCGATACCGCCGGGCCGCGCATGTGGCAGCATCTGATAGCTCATCAGGCGCTGGTCGCGGACCCGCTTGCCGTCGGCGGTGCGTGGCAGCTCAGGCGGCTGGGCTTCAGGCCGGGTGAGCACCTTGTAGATGTAGTCCACCAGTTGGGTAAAGGCGGCAGTCTTGCGGTCGCGCGGGTGCTGCAGCGTGACGCGGAAATCTGTCCGAATATGGCCCGGGTTACGGCCAAGCACGATGATGCGGTCGGCCAGGAGCACCGCTTCCTCAATATTGTGCGTGACGATAAAGATGGCCTTGGTCGGAATTGTCTTGTTGTGCCACAGTTCCAGCAGCTCGCTGCGCAGGTTTTCTGCGGTAAGCACGTCGAGCGCCGAAAAAGGCTCGTCCATGAACAAGACTTCCGGCTCCACGACAAGCGCGCGGGCAAAGCCGACACGCTGCCGCATGCCGCCCGAGAGCTCTTTCGGAAAGGCCTGCTGAAAGCCATCGAGACCGACGGTGTCGAGCATTTTCATGGCGCGTGTGCGGCGCTCTTCCGGAGCCTGGCCGCGGGCTTGCAGCGGTGCTTCGACGTTCTGCAGCACGGTCAGCCAGGGAAACAGGGCAAAGCTCTGGAAGACGATGGAGACGTTAACGTCGGAGCTGCCAATCGGTTTTTCGTGCCAGAAAACCTCGCCGGCAGAGGGTGTCGACAGGCCGGTAAGCATGCGCAGCAGCGTGGATTTGCCCGAACCCGACGGGCCAAGCAGCGCAACAATTTCACCCGGCACAATGCTGAGGTCCGTCGGCGAGATCACCTGGATGCGATTCTCGCTTGGCTGGGCGTAGTACTTTTCCACTCGCTCGGCGCGGATGATTGCTTCGGCCATGGGCGTACCTCAGGGGCTTAAACGTGCGACGGTACGTCAGATGGTGACGTGGCCAGAGAACTTTCACAGCGTACCATCGTGCCCGGTCATCCCTGTTTAACGGGGTGCCAGGGGATGGTTGCTTCCGTCGCTTGCTCTATCTCGCGCGCATCGGTATCGTCTAAAAGTAATGACGAACGGAAGCACAAAACCCAAAGTACTGGTAGCCGACGACGAGCAGGTCATCGCGAACACACTGGCGATTATCCTGAATCAGGCTGGCTTTGAAGCGCGAGCTGTGTACTCCGGTGAAAACGCTTTGGAAACGATCGACGCCTTTCAGCCGAATATGCTGATCAGCGACGTAATCATGACCGGCATGACCGGAATCGAAGCTGCCATCCAGATTCGTGAAAAGCTGCCCGCGTGCAAGATTCTGCTGTTCAGCGGCCAGGCCGCAACGGCCGATCTCTTGGAAAAAGCGCGCTCGCAAGGTCATGAATTCGAGATCCTGGCGAAGCCGGTTCACCCTACCGATCTGCTGGCGAAACTGCGCGCCTAGCCTCTCCCGGCCTCTGCGCACCCTTCCTTCAGGGGACGCGGATTTCCCCGTCACATGACGCAGTCTGATCAGGGTTGTGAGCCGACCTGGCAAACCCTGCGATGAATCGTGCCGCCGGCTCGTTCCAGCACATATTGATACGAGCATGGCCTGGTGTCCAAGCCACTGCCGACGCCCTGGTACACGGAGATCGTGCGTGTGTTGCTGTCGTAGATCAGCAGGTGTGCCTCAGCGCCGGTGCCTTGCATCTGGAAAAATGCGGGCGCATTGCTGCTCTCCGCGGCGTGCACGGGAGAGATGTTGTGGGCCGCCCAGCCCGCTGCTGCAGACACCAGCACGAGGATAACGAGCCGCAGATACTTCAGTTGGTCATGCATGCATTACGCTCCGTTGCGTGGTGGGTTATCGCAGAAAACGCGAAGCGAGAGCAGGCAGCCATGCATGGTCAGGGCCTGCGCTCGGTGGACGATGCTTCGAGTTCCCGGGTCTTGAGCACGATCAGGAATTCGTACATGCTTTGCAGCATAGAGTACTCAAAGCCTGCGGTGCCGTCGAGAAATCCCCGCTTTGCGACGTACAGCACGAGGAATTTCAACAGGGGGCGCCCGGGCAGCCGGTAAAAGAACAGCTTCTGCTGCTTGCGCCGCGCCGCCAGACCCCCGCCGAACAAGGCTTTACGCAGGCAGAGTGCCTCACCCTGGCGGTTGGCAGAGGCCTGCTGCGCTTCTCTCGTCGAGTAATCGTTGTGACGATCCATCCACCAGGCGACACCCTTGCTGAAAGGAAAGTGTTCCAGTGTGCCCGCGAGGCGTTGAACCGGGCCGTCCACAAACGTCACCGGGTTCACAAGGCGCTCGTAGTGGATGCTGCCGGGTCGGAACAGCCGGATGTAGAACGCCGTCATCTGCACATGGCGCAGCCAGGTCTCGCGCAGAAAATCGCGCCGTTGCACCTCAAATGCGACGGGAGCCGAGTCTGGCAGGCGATGCTCGCTGTATTCGCGGTCGGTCGCTTCTGTGACAGCATCTCGCAGACTTCGTGCAAGTTGCGGGGAGACACGCTCATCCGCATCGAGGTAAAAGACCCATGGATGCCGAAACGCCAGATGTTTCAGGGCCCAGTTCTGGTGTGCGGACCAGTTGTCGAACGTGCGTTGGACCACATGTGCACCGGCGGCCCGGGCAATGGCGTGTGTTCCATCGGTTGAATACGAATCCAGCACCCAGATATCGTCGGACCACGCGACCGAGGCGAGGCAAGCGGGCAAGTCCTGTTCCTCGTTCTTTGTGAGAATGAGAACGGAAATCATGGGCCTGCACCCGCGCCGGGGTTTGCCGTCCGCGTGCGCGCTTTAAGGGCAACCGCGGGCGAGCCACCGTAGACGGTCCACGGCTCCAGCGACCGGGTGGCGACCGAGCCGAGCCCAAGCACTGCTCCTTCTCCCACGCTGACGCCTGGCGCGACCGAAGCACGAGCGCAGATCCAGGCACGCGCACCGATGCGCATTTCATACGCGATTAGGGGGAACTCCGGATCGTTGTAGTCGTGGGTGGCACCACAGAGATAGCTCCCCTGTGAAATGACGGCGAACTCGCCCACATACATGGGCGCGGGATTGTACAACTCCGCGCCGTTCGCGATGCCAACGTAGTCCGCGCAATGGAGATTCCACGGAGCCCAGATGATTGCGCCGGGGTAGACGTGCACGCCCTTGCCCAGCGTTGCGCCAAAACAGCGCAGCAGAAAACGACGCCAGCGATGCAGGGGCCGCGGCGAGAAACGAAACAGCAGGGCCGCCGTGACACCCCAGGCAGTGCGCGCCAGACGATTCTGCAGGCTGAATGCGGGTCGCTGGGAGGGGTGCACCTCTTCGCCGCAAAAGCGACCGGCAGCGCTATAGTACGGGGGCATGGAGCACCTCCGTGGCGCCGGCGAGCGGCAGGCGCGTGGTGTACTGCAGGGCGGCTTTCAGGCCGGCGACATCTTCTGCGTAGCTCCAGCGGGCGATGTACTCCTCACTGCAACGACCCATCGCCTCAGCGACTCCCGGCTGTAGCATGTGGAGCAGGGCATTGCGTAAGGCGGCAATGTCACCAAAGGGGTACACCACGCCATTGTTCCCATCGTGCACGAGGTCGGTCGCACACCCGACGTCGTCTGAGACGATCACCGGCAGACCCGCGGCCATGGCTTCGTTGACGATCAGGCCCCAGGCCTCGTGCTGGGACGGCAGGACGAAGACAGCGGAGAGATCGAAGAAGCCTGGCAGCTCCTGTTGGTTGCGAAACCCCGCAAAGCGGATGTCGGTGCTGCCACTCGCCGCGACATGCCGCTTGAGCGAAGCCGCCTCTTCCCCATCTCCGACAATGACGAGATAAGGCTGGGGAGACCCTTCGAGTTGTAGAAACGCTTCCAGCAGGTGGTCGCAGTGTTTGCGAGCCTGCAGCTTGCCGGCGAAAAGAATGACGGGGCGTTGAGGGTCAAGGTCGAGCGTGCGCTGCAGACCGGCCCGGGTAGCGGCAGCAGCCGATCTGCCCTGTTTGAAGAACAGGTTGTGGACGGCGTAAGGCATAGCAAAGGACGGAAAGCGAGCGCCGAAATAAGAGTGCCAGTACTCGGCATTGCGTGTGCCGATCGGCAATACTGCGGCGATATTTGGTCGAAGCGCAAGAAAGAAGAGGCGTTTGAGGTGCAGCTTGAGCGGGGAGCGATGGCGATCGCTGAGCCAGGGTTCAGCGCGCAGCAACACAGGAAGGCCGAGCAGACGGGCGGCGGCGATGCCATGGATGGCGTTGATGGAACTGTACCCGTGGATCCAAACCGCATCGAAGGTCTTGCCGTGAACGCCGCGCCGTAACGCTCGAAGGATGCCTCTGCTGACAGGTGCAAAGGGCCCTGGGTTTGAGGTGTCACGCCAGCGGTGCAGGACCACGTGCCGGTATCCGTCGGTGAGGGGCACATCCCAGGCGAGGGCCACACCGAAGCCTGCGTCGCGGTAAGCGCGCAGGGAAAAGTCGGAGCAGAAAAATACCGTGAGATCCACGGACGGGTCGGCCGCGATGCATCGCAGTAACTCTGCCTGGTACTGGATTGGATGGGAGACGATGTAGGCCAGACGGATGGCGCGCTTGACCGTGGGCGATTGCGGCTGGCTGCGTGCCTGCTGCCTGTGCGCCATGCCGGAGAGAGATGGGTCGGATGATCGATGCTGCTCGCGGACGGAAAGGGACATGGAAGCTCCACTAATTGCGCAAGAGCGTGTAGGCCGTGAGTGCGATGCCAAAGATGGTGGTGAACCCACCGTTGCGGATTGCCGATTTGAGCTGATTCGTGGGCGCGACGATGATGTCGTCGCTTTGAATAACAGGATCAGGTGCCTGGCCCTTGAGGGCAGCCTTAAGATCCACGGTCACGACGGTGCGCTGCGTGCCGACGGTCCGGATGATGTGAACCTGCTCCAGCTTCGCCTCATACAGACGCCCGCCCCCGGCGGCGACCATCTGCACCAGCGTGAGTGGTGCCGTGCTGGTGAGTGGGAAAGCTCCCTGTTGCCTGAAGGCGCCCAACAAGTAGTAGCGGCCGACATTGGACGTCACAATCGTGTCGCCCACGAAGACGGGAATGTTAGCATACTTGCTCTTTTCCGGGTCCGTTCCGAGATCGACGTTTACCGACTCCAGAAGGCCCGGCCGGTCGATGGAGATGAGGTGGCTTGCCGTTGGCGGAAGGCCGGTAATGGACAGCACATCGAACAGACGGCGCGAGCCGGCCGGCGCGGGAACTGAGCCGTGCACCTCACCGACGACGCTGATGATCGACTTGGGGGACTCGAGGATTTCAATGCGGGCTTGCGGGTGGACGAACATGCCGGCAACCTGGAAGTGTTGGTTGAGCAGGAGCTGTGCCTCTGCGATGGTCAGGCCCTCGACGGAAACGGGATCGAGCAGGGGCAAGGAAATCTTGCCGTCAGCAGAGACGCGATCCTGGGCGATGTAATCTGCAACGCCATAGATCGTTACCCTTAGGCTGTCGCCTGTCTGCAGAAGTGCGGGACGCGCCGAGGGGTACAGGATTGCGGGGTCCGTCGTTAGGGCGTGTGGCGCATTCACGGTGTCGCGGGCAGTGTCGGCCGGTCCGTTGAACTGAGCGAAGAGACCATGCGGCAACAGCGCCATCAGGCTGAAGCACAAACCTGCGCACCACGAGATGCGTCGATGGCGAACTGACGTCATGCCGTTCCCCCGGGCGTGGTTGTGTTGACCCGTGTGTTGGGCTCGGTTTCCCACGCCTCTGAATCGATGTTGCTGTAGCTGTAACCGCTGTAGCCGTAGTAGCCGTAGTACTCCGGCGCGCTGATGTCGACCGCATTGAGAACGACACCGCTGATCGGCGCACCAGCGCGGATGAGGAGATCGCGCGCGCGTCGAACCACGTGCCGACTGCTTTTGCCATGGCGAACCACAAGCGCGAGCGCATCCGCATGGCGCGCCAGGAGGATGCCGTCTGTGACCGAGAGAATGGGCGGCGAATCGATGACGATGTGGGTATACCGTTCGACAGACTGCACCAGCAGTTCGTGCATTGCCTCTGAGGACAGCATTTCCGTTGGGAACGGAGGAACGGGACCGCAGCACAGGATGTCGAGATTTGGCACCTCGGGAACCTGGCGCAGAGCGTCATCGAGCGTCACGGAACCGGTAAGTACCGTCGACAAACCCACACGCCCATTCAGGCCGAAGCGGTGGTGAACATTGGGACGGCGCAGGTCGCAGTCGATCAGCAACACGCGTGTCTCACGCTGGGCCAGAACGCAGGCGAGATTGGTAGCGACCGTGGTCTTGCCCTCAGAGGGTGTGGCGCTCGAAACGACGATGATGTTTGGCGGGTGTCCTGTGGTGGCGAGCAGCAGTGACGTGCGCAGGGAGCGAAAGGCCTCGGAGAACTGAGACCTGGATGTTGCGAGCACGCCCACGTTGCTCTGCGCGACGCTGAGCGGAACACCATCGCCACCGAGGCGACGGGTTCGTGGAATGACAGCGAGTGACGGCAGCTGGGTGATGCTTTCGATCTCTGCAACGCTGCGGATACCGGTGTCCAGACTTTCGAGCAGGAAGGCGAGCACGACGCCCCCGATCAGACCGAAGATGCCGCTCTGAATCATGGTGCTGCTGCGTGGTTTCAGGGTCGGCGCCGCCGGCAGATCCGCGCGATCGACCACGTCAATCTCGAGGGATTCCAGGCCCGCCTGAACGCCTGCGGCGCGCAACCGCGAAAGCAGACCGTCATAGAGCGCGCGATTGGTCTCGTACTCGCGCTGCCGCAGGGTGAACGCGACCAGAGCATCGCGAAACTGGTAGGCTTCGTTCTTTGCCGTGTCCAGGGCCGCTGCGGTCTGTGCTTCGTTCGCCTGCGCCGCGAGGTAGGCATCGTGGGACTGTGCAATCAACCGGTGCTGCTCCACCTCTGCTTCGTGCTGCAGCTCGCGCAGGTGCGCTTCGTCCGCGAGCAGCTTGGGGTTATTGGGACCGAGCTTCACGCTTTCCTGGGCGATCTCTGCGCGGCTGGTTGCAACGTCGCCGCGCAACCTGTTTAGTTCGCCGTCGTAGCCGGTCGCATCCAGCAGACCTTCCAGGTTGTCAGGGTTGGCGTTCATCACGGTGCGGTACCGCGACTCTGCAAGGATGCGGGCGATGCGCGAACTGCTGACCGCGCCGGAGAGTGCGTCAACCTTTGCAGTGCTTTCCGTGCTGGGTGGCCGCGTGGGGTCGAAGCTCAGGCCAAGCACGCCCAACTTGCGCTGCATGTCGATCAGCTGCTCCTGGGACTGTTCCACCTGCCCTTTCAAATCACTCAACTGGCCCGACAGCCAGCTTGAGACGCGCTGTGTCGAATCGAACCGCACCTGGTAGGAGCGATGGATATAGGCATCCATCACGTGGTTCACGATGTCCGCGGAGACTTTCGGGTCGGGCGAAACGCAGCTGATGACGAGAACAGAAGTGCTTGGAATATTGACCGTGGTCACGGAGGCGAGCAGCTTGCCTACAACGGCCTGACGAACGCCGGAATTGGACAGGTCCTGGTGTGGAAATGACGCCTTTACGCCGAAGAATGCAGGATTGTTTGCCAGATCCAGCTGCTGCGCCACGGTGAGCATGAGCGATTCACTGTGCAGGATGAGCATCTCGTTCGTCAGGTTTTGCTCGGGCCCGGTGCCCGGCGCGCGATACGCCGCTGTTGCTCCCGAGCCAACCTGCAAGCGGCCCGACGCGGTATAGCGAATGGGCTGCGTGACTGCCTCGTAGAATCCATAGAGCACCCCCAGAACAACGGCCGCCACCAGCACCCATTTGCGCTTACGCAGCACAAGAAGAGCCTCAGACAGGGTCGTATCTGCCGTTGCGAGCGTAAATCCCGAGTCTGCCGTCGGGGTGTCCGCAGCAGGTGTCTGCATTTGGAACGGTGGCATCTGGTTGGATGATACCCGAATGCGGACTTTCGCCGATGCGCGAAAACAAAAGCTGTAGGATCATGCAGCGCGACACAGATTGAATCCTCTACACTGTGTTTCTGGTCCATATCAATCGTGGCAACAAGAGCGGTGTGCCTGCTGCATATTGGCTTGTTCGCCGCAAAGCGCAAGACGTCAGGGGCACGAAGATGGATCGAAGTATCACTATTGCTGTGGTTGGATCGGGGTATGTCGGCCTGGTCGCGGCAGTCTGCTTTGCAGAAATTGGCCACCATGTCATTTGCGTCGACAACGACCAGCGAAAGGTTGACGCGCTGCGCGGCGGGGACACGCTGATTCACGAAGAACATCTGCCCGAGTTGTTGAATCGCTACCGCAACGATCGTGTGACGTTCACCACAGACCTGGGTGCCGCGACCAGCGCTTGCGAGGCCATCTTTATCGCGGTTGGCACGCCACAGTCTGAGACAGGGGATGCGGACCTGTCCTATGTGGAAGCCGTTGCCTGTGAGATTGCACGGCATCTTGACAGCTATAAGGTGATTGTGGAGAAGAGCACCGTCCCGGTGTATACCAACGAGTGGATTCGCCGCTCGATCGAACGCAACGGCGTCGACAAGGGCATGTTCGATGTGGTCTCGAACCCGGAGTTTTTACGCGAGGGCACGGCCGTCGAAGATTTCCTGCACCCGGACCGCATTGTTGTCGGTGCGGATAGCCCACGAGCGGCGGAGGTCCTGACGGCGATCTATAAGCCACTGACGGATGGCAGCTACTACCGCCAGGAAAAGGCAATTGACGGACGGCTCGATGAAACGATGCCGCCCAAGCTGCTGCTGACCTCGACCAAGAGTGCGGAGATCATCAAGCACGCTTCCAATGCCTTTCTGGCAATGAAGATCTCCTTCATCAACGCGGTCGCAAACCTGTGTGAGGCGGCCGACGCAAATGTGGAACAGGTTGCCAAAGGCATTGGCCTGGACAGCCGCATCGGCCCAAGGTTTCTGCGTCCGGGGATCGGGTACGGCGGTTCCTGCTTTCCAAAGGATGTGGCGGCCTTTCGTTCCGTCGCAGATTCGCTCGGTGTGGACTTTTCGCTATTGACCGAGGTCGAAAAGATCAATGCTGACCAGAAGAAGCGATTTTTGCGCAAGGTCCGTGCCGCGCTTTGGACACTACGCGGCAAGCGACTCGGTGTGCTTGGTCTCGCCTTCAAAGGGGAGACGGATGACATCCGGGAGAGTCCGGCGATCGACCTGATTGAAATGCTGATTGCCGAAGGCTGCTCGATCTGTGCCTACGATCCGGCCGGTGTTGAACGGACTCGCATGGAGATGCCGGAATCTGCCGTGATGAAGTATGCGACCGACGCCTATGCCGCCGCAGAAAACGCCGATGCCGTTCTGATTCTGACGGACTGGAGCGAGTTTGCCGCGCTCGATCTGGGCCGTCTGAAGCATGCGCTGCGCTACCCTATCCTGCTTGACGGCCGCAACCTGTATGACCCGGACGAGGTCGCGGCCAAGGGACTGACGTACGTCAGTGTGGGCAGACCGACGGCTCACCCGTTGCGTTCGTAGCGAAGCTGGCCTGACAACGACAGGCGAAAGGGGGATCGGTGGCAGGAACGAACGTTCGCTGGAATCGGGTGCTGGTCACGGGAGCGGCAGGCTTTTTGGGGTCGCATCTTTGCGACCTTCTGCTGACGCAAGGGTGTGAGGTTGTCGGTGTGGACAACCTTGCCACCGGCTCTCTGGACAACCTGGCGCACCTTTCCCATGAGGCTCGGTTCCACTACGAGCAGGCCGACATCTGCCGGCCGTTCGACTTCGGCGAAGTTGACTTTGTGTTCAACTTTGCCTCGCCTGCCAGCCCTCCTGATTACCTGCGGCTTGGGCCGGAGACGCTGCTGGTTGGATCGCAGGGGACGGTTCATGCTCTGGAGCTGGCGAAGCGCTACCAGGCCGGGTTTCTGCATGCGTCGACGTCCGAGTGCTACGGCGATCCGACGGTGCATCCGCAGCCGGAGAGTTACTGGGGAAACGTCAACCCCATTGGGCCGCGCTCGGTCTACGATGAGGCAAAGCGCTTTTCAGAAGCGACCGTCATGGCGTACCACCGCTACTTTGGCATGCAGACCGGCATGGTGCGGATCTTCAACACCTACGGACCTCGTTTGCAGCCCAATGATGGACGTGTGATTTCGAATTTCATGATGCAGGCCCTTAGGGGTGAGCCCCTGACCGTGTATGGCGAGGGCCAGCAGACGCGTTCGTTTTGTTACGTGTCAGACCTGATCCGCGGCATCGTTGCGCTTGCCCAGTCGGGTGAGCCGCTGCCGACCAACATCGGCAACCCGGCGGAGTGGACGATTCTGGAGTGTGCGCAGGCTGTACTCGACGTTACCGGCGCGAGGGTGCCACTGCTTTACGGGCCCATGCCTGAAGACGATCCAAAACAACGCAAGCCGGATATTACAAAAGCTCGCGCTCTGCTTGGATGGGAGCCGACCGTTTCACTGCACGAGGGGCTTGTGCTCTCGCTGGACTACTTCCGGTCGAAGGTGGCGCCAACGTCGTCCACGAAGGGATAGCGAGGGTGTGCAGGGAGATCCGGGTATGGACCTGCCGACACCCGTGTGTCCGCTGCTAGAAGAGATCGTTCGTGGAGTGCAGCCGTGGGTACCACTTTACCTGCAGGCTTCCGGTGTCGTTGGCCTGTTGACCCGCGCGCAGGAAGGGTACGTTCCACGTCTCATGTTGGTACCAGGCACTCAGCTCCACGTACGGACGCAGGCGCTTGATCAGCTCCACCTTGTAGTCGTTTTGGGTGGTACCGCCGGCGATGAAGTCTTTCCCGTTCTTTTTGCGTAAGTACGTGGCGCTCAGCCATTCATTGCCGCTCAGGTGATAGGTCAGCGTCGCATTGCCCCCCTTGGCTTCGCGTCCAATCCAGTCACCAATGAGAAAGCCGCCGTTGGTGTACCCCTGGCGCTGAATGATTTCAAAGTAATTGCCCTGGCCGAACGTTGAACGGGAGGTCACGTAGTCCGTGTACGTCGCCTCGACTCGCAGATCCAGCTTGGGCGCGTACGGAATGCGAGGAAGAAAGACCCCCGGTCGCCAGCCGGCCCGCCGCGGCGCGGAAAGCGGAAAGACATCATCATGCGTTGTGGAATCGGTGTAGAGGGTCACGTATTTCTTGAGCAGCGGCGGACGCCAGGAGAAGGTGATCGAGGAGAAGCGTGCTCCCGGATTGTCCCGTCCAAACTTTTGTGATGCTGTCGTGTCGGTCGCGCTAAAGAAGCCGTCGAAGAAGGTACCCAGCGTCACGGGCTGCACGCCCTCGCCACCAAAGAGGATGGAGCGTTGCGCGCTGACCTCGAAGCTCTGCAGCAGCGTTGCGGCAATGGTTTCGGAGTGAACCCACGGCGCATTGGGGTAGGTATGACCTTTCAGCGAGCCAATGAAGAAGTCGTACCGGATGTTGCCAACGATGCGGCTGACGCCGGGGATCCACAAGGGCTCGACGCGATTCACGCGAAAGCTGTAAATCCCTTCGGAATTATTCGACCACTGCATGGCGCCGCCCAGCCCGGGGCCGATCCAGGTATCGGACTTGCCCAGCGAAATCTCGTGCCCATACAGGTGCGCTGAGAACGTCGCTTCCAACACACGGAAGTTGTTTTGAGACGGCAGGACCCCTTCAGGGATGGTGTCCTGCGGACGGTTGTACCCGCTGTAGGGGATTTCGTCGAGGGTAGAAAGGGCGTTCGCCTGCGCAAAGCTGTACCCGGTGTAGTGCGGCGAATGCTGGTATTCCCCGCGAACGTATACGGAAAACGGCCCATCCTCCGCCACCACCGCGACGCCGTCATAGGTGTTGAAGCCCGTGGAGTAGGGCCGGCCGTAATCGTTCACAAACGTCTGGCCAACATGCCAGCTATCGCGCAGGGTAGGACCGCTTACCTGGCGCACGCCGGCGTATGCCTGCTCCACGCCATACACCAGGCCGCGCTTCTGGGTCCCGCCGGAATCCGGTTCATCGGTCAACGCATCTTCAAGTGCATCGAGCAGTTGCACGGCCTGCTTGTCGCCGTCGAAACGGACGTCACTTTCCGTCTGTTCCAGCATGTGCAGCGTGCTGCGTCGTGTCCATGGGCGAAGGCTCACAAATGCCGTATCGAGATAGCCAAGCGAGTAAAGCCGTAGCAGGGCTGGGTACATCCAGCTATCCACAGGGATGTAGGAGGAGCCTTGCCGGTCTTTCGTGACGATCGGCGTGCCGTCGTACGCGTTCCGTGCCACAAAGGGCTTTTGGCGTGTCGGCGTTGCGGCAACCACAGGCGGAGGTGCCGGTGTGGCGACACGCTGATCCGCAGGCACCTGGTCGTCGGCTTTGGTAAGTTTCCTGGTTTTCGGATCAAAGGCGGGCCGGGCTGTCACGGGAGCTTCCGGCAGCGAACCGGTGGTCGGCTGTGGCGCCGACGCGGGGGGAACAGCCGCTTGTGGATCCCCAGCCGGTAAAACAGGAACTGTCTGCGGCGAGGGTGCCTGGCCCAGCAGTGTCGTTGCGCACAGAAGGGCGGAAAAGCCTGCGGTGCGTGCCGTCCTGCTCAGCGTCGGCCACGCGCCGCAATTACGAGTGGGAAACAGCATGCTTTGAAGAAACGCCACAGCTTGAGTCTAACGCGTCATCTGCCGTCAGTAAGCTCACGCCGCGCCTTCCGACAAAAGATTGCGTCCGCGCAGGTGCGCTTCAAATGCCACAACGGGATCGAGCGCGCCAGGCAGTGTGATGGCCTGCAGCACGACACTGCCCCATCGATTGCGAGTGCGAAGCAAAGACTCCTGCATGACGCGGCAGCAGGCAACGGCATCCTCGGCATCGACCCGCACCACCTCGACAAACGGCAGGGATGCAATCGGCGGCGACCCCGCGGCCGAGCCACTTTGCACGATGACGAGCAATGGAAGCAAAGCTTCGCTGCACAACTCCAAAGCTGCTGTCAGCGAGGCTGACGGACCATTTAGAAGCGCAACGGTGATGGCAGCGTCGTCGCCAGGTCGTGTGGAACGCTGCTGCGCAAGCACGTGGCCCGCCGCAACGGCAGGTGTGTTGGAACCAGCCACCAGCAGGGCAGCCCTGTGGTCTGGCTGGAACGTCGCTTCCTGCGCAAGCAGCAGAACCTCTTCCGCCAGCGGGTCGGCGCGGTCGGAGAGCACCGTGTCCGATGGCCGCAGCTGCAGCAAGGTCCCGGCAAGCAGGGCAACCAGCCGCTGCGGCCGACGCCCCGTGGCATGTGCTTCCGTACTGCGCGTCCGTACAGGCTGACTGTCCCGCTGCAGCGTTTGCAGACGCAGCATGGTCGCATGGATCGCGAGCATCTGCGCATCACTGATCAGCGGCTTTCCCAACTGTTTACGAGCCTCGCTCTGCGGACCGCAGTTTACCGGTGTGACGGATCGCCGGATTCGGTGTCGATGCCCAGATCGGCGAAGGCTTGTTGGGCGATCTGCGCTTTGACCGAACCCTCGCGAACCAGTTTGGAAAGCGCTGCAGCAACAATGGCCCGGCTGTCTACCTCAAAGTGCCGGCGCAGATGTTCGCGGTTATCGGAGCGGCCAAAGCCGTCCGTGCCCAGCGTGACCAGACGGCTACCGAGCCAGGGTGCCAGCGCATCCGGCAAAACCTTCATATAGTCGCTTGCCGCAATGATCGGACCGCTCGCATCACCGAGCGCGGTCAGGACATATGGCTGCTGTTCTTTCTCGGCCGGGTGCAGCCGATTCCACCGCTCTGTCTCAAGCGCATTGCGCCGCAACTCCACATAGCTGGTGACGGACCAGACATCCGCTTCCACGCTGTACCGCTCGCTCAGCATCTGCTGCGCCCTGAGCACCTCGTTGAGGATAGGACCGGAGCCAAACAGCTGTACGGTTGCCGGCCCTTTCAGAGCCGCCTTGAAACGGTACAAGCCACGCAGGATGCCGCGCTGTACGTTGTCGCCGGCGGGCATCTCGGGCTGCGGGTAATCCTCGTTGTACATGGTGATGTAGTAGAAGACCTGCTCGTCTTCCGTATACATGCGGCGCAGACCATCCTGCAGGATCACCGACAGTTCAAAGGCGAAGGCAGGATCGTAGCTAAGGCATGTCGGCACCGTGGATGCCAGCACGTGCGAGTGGCCGTCCTGATGCTGCAAACCTTCTCCCAGCATGGTCGTGCGTCCGGCGGTGCCGCCCATCAAAAAGCCCTTGCCGCGCGAGTCTGCAAAAGCCCAGACCATGTCGCCAACGCGCTGGAAGCCGAACATGGAGTAGTACATGTAGAAGGGAACCGACGGCACGCCATAGTTCGCGTAGGCTGTCCCGGCAGCGGTAAAGCTTGCCATGGAACCGGCTTCGGTGATGCCTTCTTCCAAAATCTGGCCGTCTTTTTCTTCCCGGTAGCTCAGCAGCATGTCGCTGTCGTGCGGAGTATATTTCTGGCCTTCGCTGGCGTAAATGCCGACCTGTTTGATGGCCGACTCCAGGCCGAATGTTCGGCCTTCATCCGGCACAATCGGCACCAACAACTTACCAATCTTGGGATCCTTCATGAGCGCGCGCAGGATCGCGACGAAGACCATGGTCGTCGAGACGGCACGGCCTTTGGAACCGCCCAGCCACTCCTTGAAGAAGTCGAGGGAGGGCTCCTCAAAGGTGAACGGCTTGACCTCGCGCGAGGGGAGAAAGCCGCCAAGCTCGGCGCGCCGCTGCCGCAGGTACTGCAACTCCGCCGCATCTGCCGCAGGCTTCCATGGCTTGCCGTTCTTCGCTTCCTCCTCGGGCACCGGAATATCGAAGCGCTGGACAAACGCCGTGACACCCTCGTCCGTGAGTTTCTTCTCGTTATGTGCGGCGTTTCGACCCTCGGTCGCGCCAAATCCGTAGCCCTTCACGGTCTTGGCGAGAATAACGGTCGGGCCGCCCTTGTGTTCAACGGCGCGCTTGTACGCGTTGTAGATTTTGAGCGGATCATGGCCGCCACGATGCAAACGGCCAAGCTGCTCGTCGCTCATGTCCTTGACCAGCTCCAGCAACTCGGGATACTTGCCAAAGAAGTGCTGCCGCAGATAGGCGCCGCCCTTGGCCTTGTAGGCCTGAAAGTCTCCGTCGACTGCTTCTTCCATGCGTCGGAGCAGCAGTCCGGTGTGGTCGCGCTCGAACAAAACATCCCAATCCGAACCCCAGATGACCTTGAGGACGTTCCAGCCTGCGCCGCGAAAGACGCCTTCCAACTCATCGATGATGCGCTTGTTGCCGCGTACCGGCCCATCCAGCCGCTGCAGATTGCAGTTCACGACAAAGATGAGGTTGTCGAGATTTTCCCGTGTGGCCAGACCAATGGCACCAAGCGTGTCAACTTCGTCCGTTTCACCGTCCCCAACGAAGGCCCACACCTTGCGAGCGGTCTTCTCAATCAGATTGCGATTTTCCAGGTAGCGCATGAAGCGTGCCTGATAGATGGCATTCAGCGGACCGATGCCCATGCTGACAGTGGGAAATTTCCAAAAGTCAGGCATGAGCCAGGGGTGGGGATAGCTGCTGAGCCCTGGCTTGTCCCGCAGTTCGTGGCGGTAGTTCGCAAGGTGATCGTCGGTCAGCCGACCTTCCAGATACGCACGGGCATACACCCCCGGCGAGGCGTGTCCCTGAAAGTAAATAAAGTCGCCGGGCTGGTCGCCATAGGTTGCGCGAAAGAAGTGGTTGAATCCGACTTCAAGCAAGGTGGCAAGGGACGAATAGGTTGAGATATGGCCGCCAATGCCGGCGTCCTTTTTGTTCTGGCCATGCACCATCGCCATTGCGTTCCAGCGGATGAGCGACTCCACGCGCTTCTCCAGCTCGCGGTCGCCTGGGTACGAAACCTCGTCGTGCTTGGGGATTGTGTTGCGATAGGGTGAGGCAAGTTCATTTTCCGCCTGAACGCCTGCCTCTCTGGCGCGCTGACGCAGGGCCTGCATCAGCTCCGCACCCTGCTGCGGTCCCTCGGACACAATCATTTCGTCAAAGGCTTCAATCCACTCCGCAATCTCGGTCTGCAGGTCGGGGTGCGTTACAGGAGGTGCAGTCGTGGTCGCCATGTGATGCTCCGGGTGCTGAAATTGCGTGACGCTTGGACGGCATCCCGCAGCCAAACGATTCCTATTATAAGTGGGTGGCCAGAGTAACAGCTGTGGCGAGTTTACGACTGCTCCGGTGCTCCCGAGAAGGACCGGGACATGTCCTTCAGGTACTGCCTGAGCGTGCGGTCGGTACCCGTCAGCAGCATGAGTCCACGCCACAGAGCGGGGTGCACCGACGCATCTTCCGTGATGGTGAGACGGGTTGTTTTGGCATCGGACAGCGCGGCATCTCCCGGTTGGACGAGAAACGTCCAGGTCCCATCGAACTGCCGCCTGTCATCGTGCACCGTTACCATGCGCAAACGTTCGCCATCCGTCCGGCTCACGCACAGGCGAAGCGAAATGCCGACCTTCTCGGTGTAGCAGGGCAGGCCGTTTTGCGGCGCGTCCATTGTCACCGATCGAACAGAAGGCCGCCATTTGGACTCGTTCGCGACGTCATTGAGGCGCGCCCAAACCAGCGCGGGCGGTGCGGCGATCACGGCAGATTGCGTGACAAGGTGTTGCTCTGGTTGGGTACGGCCAGCGATGAAGACGATGGCGACGAGACTGACAAGAACAATAAGGACAGCAGCCAGGTAACGCATAACACTCCTGCAAACAAGGTTGACGCATTAAGGGTACGCGTACTATGGCGAAGATTCGCTAGGTGGAGTAGTCGGCGTTAATGTGCACATAGTCGACCGTCAGATCGCATGTGACAAAGCGCGCCGAGCCCGGTCCGTTTCCCAGGTTGACGGCAATGTCGTAGTGCCTCTGCAGCATGCGCTGGTGCACTGAAGCTTCGTCCATGGTGGGTGACCGCGTGCCTTGCTCGAAGACCGGCAGGCCCGCAATGGAGATGGAAGCGTCTGCCACCTGAAACGGGATGCCTGCCCGGCCGGCAGCCGCAACAATGCGTCCCCAGTTGGGGTCGGCGCTGGACCATGCGGTCTTGCACAACGGGGAGTGCGCAATGGTACGCGCGACCTGCCTGGCGGCTTCGTTTGTGGGGGTGCCGCTCACGTAGAGCGTAACAACATGAGAAACACCCTCGCCGTCGTCGATGATGCCATAGGCCAGAGTTCCGCAGATCTGCTCCAGCGCGTCGCGGACTGCAGTCTGTTCGGCGGAGGTGGCAGTACCCCAGTCGGCCTGGCTTGCGCCACTGGCCAGAAGAAGCACGGTGTCGTTGGTGGACGTGTCACCATCCACGGAAATGCTGTTAAAGGTCGCGTCGGCCACCGGTGCAAGCAAGCGTTGCAGGGCGGCGGCGTCCATCTGCAGATCCGTAAAGAGGTAGACAAGCATCGTGGCGTGCGGCGACCCTGCAACATCGGGGCCGATCATGCCCGCTCCCTTGCAGCAACCGAAGAAGCGCACGGTCCGGCCGCCAATCTCCACGGCCGCCTGTGCCAGCTTCATCCGCGTGTCTGTGGTCAGGATGGCGGTGCTAAAGGCTTCTGCGTGGCGATTGCTGCTGCCCAACCTGTCCACGGCCGAAGGCAGCGCGCCAAGCAACCTGTCCACCGGTAGAAGTACCCCGATGATGCCGGTCGACGATGGCAGGACTTCGCTGGTGGCACACCCTACAAGGGTTGCGACCTGCTCGCAGGTTCGCCGCGCACTTTCCAGGCCAGCGGCACCGGTGGCGCAGTTTGCATTCCCGGCGTTGACAATAACGGCACGGACCTGCCCACCGCTGGCCCGCAGATGTTCACGGCCGACGGTAATGGGTGCGGCAACGACCTGGTTGCGGGTGTACAGCACGGCAGCCGTGGTTCCGGCGTCGGCAACGGCGAGTGCAAGATCGGGCCGGCCACTGGCCTTGATGCCGGCCTTGGTTGCGGCCCAACGGAAGCCAAGTGGAAGTGGTTCTCTGAGCGAAGCCAACGTCGTTACCAGGCTCTCTCGGCAAGTGTAAGGGTCATGCCGGTGCGGCTGCTCTCGCGAGCGAGCTCTAGAAGGAGTGCCACATGCACTGCGTCGCGCGGTGTCGCGGGCGGCCTGCCTCCACTCGAAAGCGCTTGAGCCACTGCCTCGTAAAAGCGGCGGTAGTCGCCCGGCCGTGTTGGGACCGACCGGGTTTGCAGCGCGGCGGGCTGTGCGGGATCGGCCACCGTGGTCAGAACGCCCCATTGCGCTTCCGCTTCTTCCAGCCAGATTTCCGGGCTACCCTCCGGGGGCAGCACGGCGCCACGGATCAGCGCGGGCTCCTGTGGGTCCACACCTTCTTTGAGGAAAGCACCACGCGTTCCAAGCAGGCGGAAGCGTGGCTCTGGAGCTGCAGCAAGCATGCTTGCCCCCAGTTCCACGCGCACGCTGCGCCCACCGACTTCAAAGGTCAGGGTAATGTCGAAGGCGTCTTCAATCGTGCGGGTATCCCGATCCAGTCGCACGCTGGCGTTCAGTGTCTGCGGCCGGCCAAAGAGTACAAGTGCCTGGTCAACCAGGTGTGGCCCAAGGTCCATCAGCAGGCCGTTCTGCGGACCCTCGGCTTCTTTCCAGGTGTTGGATCGCTGCTGGGGTCGGAAACGATCAAAGCGCGACCGGAGCGACACCACTCGGCCGACATCATGGCTTGCCAGCAACGCCTGCAGGGTAAGAAAATCCCCGTCGAAGCGACGGTTATGAAATGGCACAAGGAGCCTGCCGGCTTCAACGCCCAGAGCTTCCAGTTCCAGCGCTTCGGCAGATGTCGGCGAGAACGGCTTATCAATGACGACATGCTTGCCGGCGCGCAATGCAGCCCGTGCCAGTGGAACGTGCGTCTCGTTCGGGGTTGCAATCACAACCAGCTCAATGTCACTGCGGAGCAAATCCTCTGCCGCGCGAAAGATGGTGGCGTCTGGAAAACGCTGGGCGGCGTCGTCCCCGGTTCGCTGGACGATTGCAGCAAGCTCCAGTCCGTTGACGGCGTGGATGAAAGGCGCGTGGAAAACACGCCCGGCCAAGCCGAAGCCGATGACACCAGCGCGGACCGGCGGCGGGTTGTTCCGCTTGCCGGGATCGACAGGAGAGACTTGAGAAGGGGGGACAGTCATCGCATGTAAAGACTACATGCGCCAGCGTCCTGAAAAGAACAGCGCAGCAGGCGCGAGCATGCGGGAGAAAAGTTTCTGCATCGTTTGCGCGGCTCATCTGCATCTGATACGCAAACGGCTTCAGCGCAGGTGAAAATGCCCATGTCGAGCGACATGCGGCAAACGTTAAGAATGAGGGACACAGCAGGCGTGGGGAACAGGTTCGAAGAGAAGCAGCCGGTCACGCATGCACCGGTGGGCACGGCGAGACACTTTCTTGCTGCCTGTCTGCTGACAGCATCTGCCCTGCAAGTTTGCTCCACGTCGCAGGTGGCACGCGCGCAGGCGCCGGGTGGACAGACTGCGGCCGGGGCGAGCAGCTCTGGTGGTGGTGGCGAGCGAGCTTCCGGCCCGGCAACAGTGCAGGCGACCCAACAGACGCTCAACGGTTTGAACAACGGCTCTGGGGGCCAGTCGGGAACGACAGGCAGTGCCGGCTCGACCTCGAACGCAAATGACTACAAGGGTTCCGTGGTGGAGGGAACCGCGACTGCCGCTGTGATGGATCTATCCCTGGATGGTGCGATTGTCCGCGGTCTGCGTAACAACCTGGGCGTCATTCTGCAGGCCAGCACAGTGGAAAGTGCGGGTGGTGCGCGTCTGCAGCAGTTGCAAAATCTGCTGCCCATCGTTACTGGAAGTGCAAGCTACACCGTGCAGCAGATCAACCTGGCGGCGTACGGTCTCCGTTTTCCAGGCGTCAATCCCATTGTTGGTCCGTTTCAGGTGTTTGACTTTCGCGCTTACCTGACGTGGTCGCTTCTCAACCTTTCATCCCTGAACAAGTATCTTGCGGCAAAGCACAACTTTGAGGGCGCAAAGCTGACTGCGGAGGACGCTCGGAACATGGTGGTGCTGACTGTCGGTAACGCCTACCTGATGTGCCTGGCGGACCGCGCTCGCATTACAGCAGAAGAAGCTGAGCTGGCAAATGCAAAGGTTTCCCTCGACCAGGCGACCGCAGCACATGATGCCGGCACCAGCCCGCGACTGGATGTTCTGCGTGCACAGGTCGACTACCAGAATGCGCAGCAGCAGCTCATCCAGGCGCGAAACGGCTTCGACAAGGACAAGCTTGCCCTTGCCCGGGCGATCGGACTGCCGACCGAACAGCAGTTTCGTCTTTCCGACACAACGCCATATGCCGTTGCGGACAGCATCACGCCAGAGCAGGCGTTTGAGCAGGCACTCGCCAATCGCAAAGATCTGCAGGGCCTGAACGAGACTGTGACGGCAGCCATCAAGCAGCGTAAGTCTGCCGTTGCGGAGCAGTACCCAACCATCGACTTTACGGGTGATTTTGGAACGCTTGGCAACACGCTTGGCCATAACCACGGCACCTTTACCGCAACAGGCGAGGCACAGGTGCCTATTCTGCAGATTGCGAAGACGCGCGGCGATATCGAAGTTGCGGATGCCGCACTGCAGCAGCAGCGCGCGCGCTACAGCGATCAGGTGCAGCAGGTAAACCAGGACGTGCGGGACGCAATCCTGGACATCCAGGCAGCGCAGCAGCTGGTACAAACCGCGAAGTCAAACGTGGATCTTTCCAACGAGGCGTTGTCCGAAGCGCAGCAGCGTTTTCGCGCCGGAGTCGCTGACAACCTGGCGGTAAGCCAGGCGCAGGCACAGACCGAGCAGGCGAATGAGCAATACATCAGCGCCTTGTACCAGCACAACGTCGCCAAGCTCACACTGGCACGTGCCACCGGCACAGCCGGGACCAATTACAAGAACGCCTTAGCGGGAGGACATTGATCGTGCCAGATACCGATCAGCAACAAAGTAATGCCAACGCCCAGCACGGGCAGGGTGAGGGCGGCAGCGGTCAACCGGAGGGCGGCAGTAACGCCGGCGGACAGAATGCGAACCAGAACACTGCCGCTCCAGACAGTGGTGCAGACGGCGGCAAGCCAAAGGCACCGGAGCAGACACCGGCCTCAAAGGCGCGGCGAACGTTTCTAATTGTGCTGGTCCTGTTGTTGCTGGGAGCGCTTGGATTCTTCTTTTACTACCGGTCCACCTTTACCGAAGGTACGGACGACGCCCAGGTGGATGGCGACCTCTACCCCGTGTCCGCACGCATCACCGGCAATATCATCCAGGTCAACGTGACTGAGAATGAAAAGGTGAACAAGGGCGACGTCATTGCTGTGATCGATCCCAGCGATTATCAAACACAGCTCGCACAGGCGCAGGCGCAGCTGGCAAATTCACAGGCCGGCTTTGTACAGGCAAATGCAAATGTGCCGATCACCGGGGTGCAAACACGGACGCAGGTGTCGACCACTGGATCCGATGTGCAGACAGCACAGGCGGCGGTCAGCCAGGCAGCAAAGTCTGTTTCAGCGGCACAGGCACGGGTGGATCAGCAGCGGGCGAACGCGCTGAAGGCGCAGCTGGATGTGGACCGGTACACGCCGCTCGTTGCCAAAGACGTCATCAGCAAACAGCAGTTCGACCAGGCTGTAGCGACGGCAGCAGCGGCGAATGCTGCACTGATGGAAGCACAGCAAAATGTGATCGGCCAGCAGGACAACGTGCGGCAGGCTCAATCCCGCCTTGCTTCCTCACGCTCTGACCAGGAGCAGGCACGGCAAAATGCACCAAAGCAGATCCAGATCCAGCAGGCACGTGCGAGTGCGGCAAGCGCCGATATTGAGCAGAACCGCGCCAAGCTCAAGCAGGCTGAGTTGAACCTGGGCTACACGCGCATTATCGCGCCGGTGACGGGCATCATCAACAAGAAGAACCTTGCGGTAGGCGGTAATGTCAGTGTCGGCCAGAACCTGATGACGATCATTCCGCTGGATAATCTTTGGATCACGGCAAACTACAAGGAGACGCAGCTGCAGCACATGCGGCAAGGTCAGGAAGTTGACATCAAGGTAGATGCCCTGGGAGGCCGAACATACAGGGGGACTGTCACGCAAATCGGCGGTGCTACCGGATCCAAGCTGAGCCTGTTCCCACCAGAGAATGCCACGGGAAACTATGTCAAGGTCGTCCAGCGTATTCCTGTCCGCATTGATTTGAAGAAGGATGCCAATAAGGATGAGTTACTTCGGCCAGGGTACTCGGTCGATCCTGAAGTACACGTGAAGTAGGAGCGGTTCCTCCCTGACGTCAGACGATATCGGCTCCTGCCTTCACGCAGGAGCCGATATCGTTTATACGATCGGCCTCGAGGATCGAATCCAGGTACACCGAGCTCTCGCGCATCGAATACCGGTCCGAGTACATCTACAGCATAGGTTTCCAGCATGCCGATCGGTCTCGAATTCTTTGTTCACTACGCGTACGGCATTCTGTTTCTGTGGGTGCTGGTCGAGCAGCTTGGCGTGCCTGTGCCCTCGGTGCCGCTGCTGCTAACGGCAGGCACCCTTACGGCGACACATCGCCTGCATGCCATTCCTGTGCTGCTCTCCGTGCTTCTGGCATGTGCGATTGCAGACTCCATGTGGTATTTCGCGGGGGTACGCTACGGGGGCAAGGTCGTCCGGTTAATCTGTCGCCTGTCGCTGGAGGCAAGTACGTGTGTCAAGAAAACAGAGGGGCTGTTCGGACGACATGGTGGCATCACGCTCATGTTCGCGAAGTTTGTTCCAGGCCTGTCTGCCGTAGCACCACCGATTGCGGGTCAAAGCGGCATGCCTTACCTTCGTTTCCTTGCGCTTGATCTGCTTGGTTCAACAATCTGGTCCTGCGCATACGTTTTTGGTGGCAGATTCTTCGGCAATTTTGCCAGGCGGTCCGCCCCGCTGTTCCACTTCCTGGTGCGCTTTTCTGTGCCGATCTTCGCGGTGATGGTGTTGTGCTTTGTCCTGCGCCGCCTCTGGAAGCAGCGCGCGTTTCTAAAGACCCTTCGTGACTCGCGCATCTCTGCAGCAGAACTGCAGGAGATGGTGGACAGTGCGACAGCATCCGGTCTGCACCCGCCATTCATTGTTGATCTTCGACATCCACTGGATTTTCTGCCCGATCCGCGGGTGATTCCGGGCGCCGTCAGGATCATGCCGTCCGATCTTGAAAAGCAATGCGAGTTGCTCCCGCGGGATCGCGATGTCATCCTGTATTGCACCTGCCCCAGCGAAGAAACCAGTGCAGCGCTGGCCAGGCGCTTGCAAAAGCTTGGTGTCAGCCGCGTCCGACCGCTGCAGGGCGGCTTTGACGGTTGGCGCGATGCGGGTCTGCCGCTGGTCGCCTATGCGTCAGAGCTTGCCGCGATTCCAACGCCGCAGTTGCTCCGGGCTGCGATCGTCTGACCATGATTCCGAACGGCATCTTGGTGATTGGCAGCGCGAACATCGACTTCACCATTGGTGTGGATCACCTGCCGGCACACGGCGAGACCGTGAGCGGGGGTGTCTTCCTTCAGGCGTTCGGAGGAAAGGGCGCAAACCAGGCCGTGGCTGCGTGTCGCGCCGGGGGAAACGTCACGTTTGTCACCTGCGTCGGAACCGATTCCCACGGCGACGCCGTGTTGCAGGCGATGCAGGAAGAAGGTATCAACACAGCCGGCACGCGCCGGACAGGGCGTGTGCAGACCGGTGTCGCCATGATTCAGTACGACCATCATGGCAACAACACCATTGCAGTCGCACCGGGAGCGAATGTAGACCTGCTGCCCGAGCATCTCACCGACACCTTCGGTCTGATGAGCACGTGCGGCCTGCTCGTTTTGCAGAATGAACTTGCACCAGAAACGCTGGCGGCCCTCCTTGTCGAAGCGCGACGGCAGAAAACACATGTTCTCCTGAATTTCGCGCCTGCCACGACAACTCCACTTCAGTCGCTGCTGGGCGCCAACATTGGCCTTGTGGTGAACGAAACAGAGGCTGCAATGCTGCTCGGTACAGCCGTCACTGATGTCTCGAGCGCAGCTACGGCTGCCGATGCCTTGCGCAAGCGCGGCTTCCAGTTTGCGATTGTGACGCTTGGCGCGCAGGGCTGCTGTGTACGTACACCGACCGATGCGTTTCATCAGCCGGCTATGCCTGTGCGCGCCGTAGACACGACGGCTGCAGGAGACACCTTCTGTGGGGCCTTGGCCGCCGCGCTCATGGCAGTCGTGGATTGGAAGGACGAGACGATGCGGCAGTGCGTTCGTTTTGCCGCCGCTGCGGCAGCCCTCTCCACAACGACTGCGGGTGCGCAAACCTCAATCCCCGGGCGTTCTCGTATCGAGGCGGCACTTGCTGCGTGGCGCGCCTGACTTTACGGTGCAGCAAGGCTGAGGAGCCTGACCGCACTCCAGTTCTTACAGGTGGAGCAGCAGGGCAGCCCGATACGTAATAAAGGCGGATGCGTAGGCCAGAACTGTCATGTAGGTGAATTGGATCGCCGGCCACTTCCAACTGCCTGTTTCGCGACGCACAACGGCAAGCGTAGCGGTGCACTGCATGGCGAGGGCAAAAAATACCAGGAGCGCAAGTGCGCCTGCAAGGCCGATATCGGCGCGCAGCAGATTGCCCGGATGCACCGAGTGGTACAGCGTCGACAGTGTTGATACGACGCTTTCCCGCGCCACGAAGGCTGTCAGCAGCGAGATGCCGACGGCGCGATTCAGTCCCAGGGGGTGCAGCAGCGGCTGAATTAGATCGCCGAGACGCGCAAGATAGCTGCTGCCCACCTCGCCCGCGTGACCATGTTGCAGCGGCAGATGCGCCAAGAACCAAATGATCAGATTGAGCACAAGAATGACAGTCGCGACCTGCTTGAGGAACACCTTGGTACGGTCCACGATCGCGAGACTGATGGTGTGCAGCCGCGGCATACGGTAGTTGGGCAGCTCGATGGCAAACATCGATGCCTGCCCCTTCATCACCGACGACCGCATGATCCAAGCCGTTGCGAGAGCAGCGAGAAGTCCGATGCCGTACAGCGCCATCATCGTCAGTGCCTGCAGGCCCAGCACATTGCCCAGCACCTTACGCGCTGGAATAAAGGCCGCAATCAGCAACGCATAGACTGGCAGGCGCGCGGAGCAGGTCATGAACGGCGCAATCAGAATGGTCGCGAGACGGTCGCGCTTCGACGGAATGGCGCGGGTTGCCATGATCGCCGGTACCGCGCACGCATAGGCGCTCAGCAACGGCAGGAACGAGCGCCCATTCAGACCGACGCGGCCCATGGTGCGATCGGCAATGACAGCCGCCCGCGCCATGTAGCCGCTGTCTTCCAACACGGTGATGACGACAAACAGGCAGAGAATCTGCGGCAGAAACGCGACGATCGAAGCGGCGCCGTTCCACAGGCCGTCGACCAGAATCGCGCGCAGGATCGTATCGGGCAAGATGTTGCCGCCGCGCACACCAAGCTCGCCAAGGCCGTCGCTGAGCCACTGGCCAAAGGGATAGGCGACGCGGAAAATTACCTGAAACGCCGCAAGCAGCAGCGCAATGCAGAGCAGCGGTCCAACGACCGGGTGCAGCGCCCAACGATCAAAGGCACGTGTAAATCTGGAATGGTTCGGTCGACGGTAGGCACCGGCGGCAGTAAGGGAATTGCAGTCGGGCGCGCAGGTGGCAGCGTTGCCGCCGGCCTGTAACACGGGCAGAATGCTGGCGGCGCTCTGATCGTTTGAAAGCCATTGCTCGATGGCCTCCATGCCGGTACCCCGCGCCGCGCTGATGAGTGCCGTCGGCGTGCCCAGCTCGCGCGCGATGGCCAGCGGATCGATGAAGCCATTGCGCTGCGTTAATTCATCGGCCATGTTGATAAGCAGCATGGTTGGAAGTTTGCACGCCAGTACTTCCCCAATAAGCAGGCTGTACTTGTGAAATTGCGTGCCGTCTACAACCAGCAGCACGGCATCCAGGCGGGGCAGATGCGCGCCCTCTCCGCGCAGCACGGAAACAGCGATGCGCTGGTCTTCCGAGCTTGGCGTAAGGGACCAGACCCCGGGCAGATCGATGACGGTCTGTTCGCCTTTGCGCATGCGACCGCTCCGGTGTTCCACGGTAACGCCGCTGTAGTTGGACACCTTCTGCCGCAGGCCGGTAAGCCTGTTGAACAGCGTGGATTTTCCGACGTTGGGCGGTCCAACAAGACCGATGGTGTGAAACTTCATGGCGCTACTCCGGCCTCACTTTTACCGTGACTGCCGTGCCCTCACGCAGCGCCACATCCGATCCATCCACACGCACAATGAACATGGTGCGGCCACTCAGCACGCGCACCAATTCGACCTCGGCACCGGCAACCACGCCCAGCCCACACAGGTGGCAAAAAGCCTCACCCGGCGCTACACCGGTAACGGTGGCCTTCTGTCCCCGGATAAGCTCTGCAAGGTGCAAGCAAGCTCCTTGGCTCCAGCGAGCCATCCTCCCTAGCATAGCGCATCTCGGACACATTTGGTCGGAGATTGGGCGCAGGGCAAGTCGGACGATCGACGCGTGGTGCGATATAACAGAGGCACTCATTTCATCCATGTTGTTCGGGAGCTCCGATGCGTCGTCTGGCTGTTCCGTTTCTGTTGGGTCTCGCTGCTTCGAGTCCCATGTTGTCTCTCGCGCAACAGGCCGCCGTCGATGCATCCAGGCCGCTGGCGGGGTTTACGGCGGCCGACTCCGCCACGGAGCGTACCTGGGAGCAGAAGTTTCTCGCTGTCCCTGACTCGAAACGCATTGTGGAGAACATGCACGTGCTCGCCGCGCATCCGCACCATGTTGGATCGGCCGCGCAGAAAGCCAATGCCGACTGGCTTGTAAAGCAGTACAAGGCGTGGGGCTGGGACGCAAAGATCGAGCAGTTCGATGTGCTGTATCCCATGCCGAAGACGCGTGTGCTGGAGTTGACCGGGCCCAGGCCGTACAAGGCCCGCCTGGAGGAGCCGGTCGTTGCAGAAGACCCTTACACGAGCGATCCCAGCCCGCGTATTCCGCCGTACAACATCTACGCAGCCGATGGCGACGTAACCGCGCCACTGATCTATGTGAACTACGGCAACAAGGCGGACTATGAAGACCTTGCACGCAACGGCGTATCGGTAAAGGGAGCCATCGTGATCGCGCGGTATGGTGGCGGCTGGCGCGGCCTCAAGCCGAAGCTTGCGGCAATGCATGGCGCGGTTGGATGCCTGATCTACAGTGATCCCGCAGACGATGGCTATGGTCAGGGTGACACCATTCCCGCCGGCCCGATGCGCCCCAAGTGGGGCGTGCAGCGGGGCAGCGTGGCCGACACAACGCTGTACGCGGGAGACCCGCTTACCCCCGGGGTCGGCTCGGTTGCGGGCGCAAAGCGCCTGTCGCGCGACGAGGCAAAGGTCATCATGCCGATCCCAACGTTGCCCATCAGCTGGGGTGATGCGGAGCCGCTGCTGGCGTCATTGAGTGGGCGCACGGTGCCTGTGGCGTGGCGCGGAGGTCTACCCTTCACGTACAAATTCGGGCCCGCCTCTGACGGCAGCGCAGTTCACCTGCAGGTGGTCAGCGATTGGGGCACAAAACCCGTGCTGGACGTGATTGCGACGATCAAGGGCAGCGAAGAGCCGGGCACATGGATTGTGCGTGGGAATCACTACGACGGTTGGGTGAACGGTGCCGATGACCCGGTAAGTGGGCAGAGTGCGCTGCTGGAAGAAGCACGTGCCATCGGCGAGCTATCGAAGCAGGGCTGGAAGCCGAAGCGCACGGTCATCTACACCGCGTGGGACGGCGAGGAGCCCGGTTTGCTCGGCTCGACCGAATGGGCCGAAACACATGCCGATGAGCTCGCCAGGCACGGCGCCCTCTACATCAACTCCGACGAGAATGGCCGCGGCTACTTTGGCGCGCAGGGCTCGCAGTCCGTCGAGGCGATGGTGAACGACGTGACCCACGAGATGGTCGACCCGGAGACGCAGGTAACCGTCTGGGCGCGGGAAAAGGCGGCGCAGACCGCAGGCCGTGGGCGGGGTGCGCGTGCAGAGGCCAATGACAAGCGCGCCACCATTGAGCTTGGGCCAGCGGGCAGCGGGTCGGACTACGCCGGCTTTATCGATCACCTCGGCGTCGCCAGCATCAACATCGGTTATGGCGGGGAAGATCGCGGGGGTACCTATCATTCCAGCTATGACACGCCATGGCATTGGGATACCTTCAGCGACGGCAAGGAGGTCTATGGCAAGCTCTTTGCGCAGACCGCCGGCCTGATGGTGATGCGCATGGCCGACGCCGACGTCATGCCGTATCGCTTCAACGAGCTGGCGTTGACCGTGAAGGGCTATACCGACAACTTGAAAACTGAGTTGCAGACCATGACGACCGACGCAACCACGCGCAACAAGGCCCTGAGCAGTGGTGCATACAAGCTGGCGGACGATCCCAGGCTGCCCATGCAGCCGCCGCCCGCACTGCCGGTTCCACCGGCATTTGACTTCGCTCCGCTGGATGCCGCGATTGCGAGACTCACTGCAGCCGCGACCCATTACGACAGCGCGGTAATGAATGCGCCAGCCATGACCGCGGCGCAGCGCCTGGTGCTGAACGACGACCTCGCCATCTCCGAGCGCAAGCTGCTTGGCGCTGACGGTCTGCCTGGCCGTCCGTGGGTCAAGCATCTGCTCTATGCGCCCGGAACTTACACCGGCTACGGTGCAAGTACGCTGCCGGGAGTGCGCGAGGCGATTGAGGACGGTCGGTTTGAAGAAGCAAAGCAGCAACTGGTCGTACTCAGTGCGGCGTTGACCGATGAAGCCGCATTCATTGAGAAGATGGCGACCGAAGCCGCTGGCCAGTAACGCAGGATTTACCGCTGCGAATGCAGATTCGCAGTACCGTTGTGCGTGGAGGATTTCTGATGTTCAATCGACGTGAACTTTTGCGGGGCTCGCTGTTCGCCGCAGGTGCGGTGGCAGTCGCACCCTCACTCAGGCTTTGGGCCGTGACAGCGGCGGAGGCGACCGCCACCCACGCACCAGGCGTCCTGCCTCCCCTGGGTTACGCGCCTGACGCACTGGAGCCGTTCATCGACTCCCAGACCATGTCACTGCATCATGACAAGCACCACAAGGCGTACGTGGATAACCTGGTGAAGGCAATCGGCAATGACCCCAAGCTGATGGCAATGCCGGTGGAGGTACTCGTCGCCAACCTCGACACGCTGCCCGCGGATGTAAAAACCGCGGTACGCAACCAGGGTGGAGGTCATGCCAACCACAGCCTGTTCTGGCCGTCCCTGAAGGTCAACAACGGTGCGGTGCCGAAGGCGGAACTCGCGGCGGCCATGGACAAGAACTTTACCAGCTACAGCGCATTCCAGACAGCCTTTACCAAGGCAGCTTTGAGCGTCTTCGGCAGTGGCTGGGCGTGGGTGGTACTGAACCGCGACGGTGCGCTCCAGATCATCACGCTGCCGAACCAGGACAGCCCGCTGACACAGGGACTGCAGCCGATCTTTGGCATTGACGTGTGGGAGCATGCCTACTACCTGAAATATCAGAACCGGCGACCGGAGTATGTGGCTGCCTTCTACAACGTCATCAACTGGGATTTTGTAACGGAGCGGTACCTGGCCTTGCGCAAGGCGTAGTTCTAACGCAAAGACTGGCCAGCGCAGAAGTTCTCGCTGGCCAGTCTCCTGCAGTGCTAGCGTCCCCGCGTCCGCAGCAGTCGGACCGCGTGCTCGGGCAACGGATCGCTGATGGCCGCCTGAAAGCTCCCATACTGCTTGCCTGTCCACACATCGCGTGAAGCTTCACTTTTCATCAGCAGCTTGGCATTCTCAGGCATGATGACGCGGCTTGGAAGCTGGGCGCCGAGACCGCGCAGGGACAGGACTTCACTGCCGAAGTTGAAGATGGCAATCGCCGTTCCACCATCGGCAAGCGGTTTCGCCCAGATCTCAAGCGGGCCTTCTGCATACACCCGCGATGCTTGTCGTCCGAGCGGGTCCTGATCCAGGGCGATCGCGTCCCTGTTTGTCAGCACGGCAATGGTGTCCGGTGTCATCTGGCTCAGGTTGTTGCCGGCCAGCAACGGTGCGTCCAGCATTGCCCAAAGGCTCATGTGCAAACGATTCTCCGTTGGCGTGAGCTTGCCGTTGCCGACCTCCAGCATGTCCGGATCGTTCCAGTGGCCCGGACCGGCATACTTCTCCAGCCCGGCCTGCCCGCGGCCGATCAACGCCATGCGATCAAAGCTCGGGTCAATGTCGCCGGTGGTACGCCACGCATTGCCAGCAACCGTCGGCCCCCATTGCCACACCGCGTCCCAGCCGTATTGGCAAAGGCTGTACACGATGGGTCTGCCGGTCTTGAGCAAGGCCTGGTGCATGACTTCGTACGCCTCCTTCATCATGGCGAACTGCTTTGTCATGTCGTTCGGAGCGTCCCGCCGCATGATGTCGCGATAGCCGCAGAGGTCATACTTGAGGTAATCGATGCCCCATGAGGCGTACAGGTCGGCGTCCTGCTGCTCATGCTGGTAGCTGCCCTCGTAGTGCGCACAGGTCTGCGGTCCCGGCGAGCTGTAGATCCCGAGTTTCAGACCTTTGCCATGGACGTAGTCGGCCAGTGCCTTCATGTCTGGAAACTTTTCGTTGGTATGCAGCACCCCACTCGCGTCGCGCTTGCCCTCCCACGTGTCGTCGATGTTGACGTAAATGTAGCCGGCATCGCGCATGCCCGAACTTACCAGCAGGTCCGCCGCCTGACGCACGTCCTTGTCCGTCACTTTGCCGGCAAACCAGTTCCACGAGTTCCAACCCATGGGCGGCGTTGCCGCAAGCTGCTTTGCGGTTAGCGATGCCTGCGCCTGAGCAGCCCCTGCGCTCAGCATCACTGCGGCCTGCAGCAGCACTACACTCCAGAAAGATTTCACGTCGTTGCTCCTTCTTCTCGGTTGTCACATACCTTGCGAGCCATTCTGGTCTCTATGGGCCACCACGCGCAACCGTCATCGCCTAAGGAAAGGAAGGGTCATCAGAACGCCGCAAAAATTTGCTGCCCAGAAGCGACACAGTTGCGTGATTCGCCATCGCACTGCATGACATAAAGGCAGAACAAGTTTCGCAGGGAATGATCCAGGAGGCAGGGCAATGGCGCTATCGAAAACGACACAGGATCACGATGAAATCAGGCAGTGGGCAGAGAAGCGTGGGGGCCGTCCGGCGGACGTGGAAAGCACCGAGACGGCGAATGAAGCCGGCATCATCCGGCTCGAGTTTCCGAATGCTCCCAACGCCAACGATGCAAACCTGAAAGAGATTGACTGGGAACCATTTTTCGCGAAGTTTGATAAAAGCGGCCTTGCCATGGTGTATCAGGAAGTAACGTCGGAGGGAGCCGAAAGCAACTTTTACAAGTTCGTGCATCCGGAGAACCTGTCCGACAGTGCAAGGGAGTCCGCCAATCTGAGCTCCGCACCCAAAAAGGCCGGTGCGAAGAAGAAGTCGCCAACAAAGACTTCCGCAGCCGTCAAGAAACCCGCAATCAAGTCTGCGGCCACCAAAGGCGGAGCAAAAACGGCTGCGAAGAAGGTGGCGGCAACGAAGACCCCAACCAAGCAGGCCGCGCCGGCGAGGGCAGCTGCGAAAAAGGCAGCTGCGAAAAAGACCGTCGCCAAGAAGACCGTTGCCAAAAAGGTTCCTGCTACAAAGACAGCCACCAAGAAAACACCTGCCAAGAAAACTGCGGCAAAAGCGGTACCGGCGAAAAAGACAGCTGCAAAGAAGGTCGCCGGCAAGAAAGCCGCAAGCAGCAGGTAGCCACACACCCGGTCACAGGTTGGCCCCGCCGCGGCGGGGCTTCTCTGTGTCCTGCCGAGACAGGCCCGCTGGGATGCTTCAACCGTGCCATGTAGATGCTGTGTATGCTGCATCGTAAAAGCCTCGCTTCGTGCACGGTTGCAAACGAAAAGGGAGCGGAGAGTAAGGTTCCATGAGTGAAATGCGGGTCGTGATCTTTGGCCTTACGGTAAGTTCATCCTGGGGCAACGGCCATGCCACGCTCTGGCGCGGCCTGCTGCGGGCTATGGCGGAGCGCGGCCACCACGTCACGTTTTACGAGAAGGAGGTGCAGTATTACCGTGACGCTCGCGATCTGACGACTTTGCCCGGCGGCGGCACCTTGCGCTTCTACGACGAACTTGCAGACATCCGCCGCGAGGCGGAGCAGGCGCTCGACACGGCAGACCTCGCCTTGGTAAGCAGCTACTGCCCACGTGGCGCGGAAGTCGCCGGAATGATCCTCGCGTCGCGAGCCCGGATCAAAGCCTTCTATGATCTGGACACGCCTGTAACCCTGGACGCCATGGCTGCCGGCGGCCACCCGGATTACCTGCCGCACAACGGTCTTCAGGACTTTGATCTGGTACTCAGCTATACCGGCGGCCGTGCGCTGACGGAACTGGTCAGCCGGTTGGGGGCACACCAGCCTGCAGCACTGTATGGATGGGTGGATCCCGCATCACACTACCCGGTACCGCCGGAACCGCATTACGCCTGCGACCTGTCCTACCTTGGCACCTACGCCGCAGATCGGCAACCGGCACTGGAGGAGCTTTTTCTCCGACCAGCGGAAGCCATGCCTGGTGAACGCTTCCTGATCGGTGGAGCGCAATATCCCGAAGCTTTCCCGTGGACGGGCAATACCTACTTCCACCGGCATGTTCCGCCGGCAGCGCACCCTGCGTTCTTTTCGTCTTCTCGCTTCACGCTGAACATCACACGCCGCGCCATGGCGGCCTATGGCTTTTGCCCATCCGGGCGGCTCTTCGAAGCCGCAGCCTGCGGCACCGCACTGATTTCTGACAAGTGGGAGGGCATCGATGAATTCTTCTCGCCGGGTGAGCAGATTGTGCTCGCGAGCACTGCCCAGGACACCATGGACGCACTTGGCATGAGCGATGAGCAGCGCTCCCGCATGGCAAAGGCTGCGCGCGAGCACACGCTGCTGCACCACACGGCTGCCGCACGGGTACGATTGCTGGAAGGGCTGTGCGAGCAGGCGCTCGACCATACGTCCAGGGCCGCACTGCAGGAGACGGCGTAGCATGTGGGGCATCATTCCCGCGGCGGGTCTGGGCAGCCGCATCCAGCCACTCGCGTTTTCCAAGGAACTTCTCCCGGTCGGCAGCCGCGTGGAGGCAGACGGTACGGAACGGCCGCGCGCAGTCAGTGAGTACCTTGTGGAACGCCTGATTGCCGCCGGTTGTACGAAGCTCTGTTTCGTCATTTCGCCCGGCAAATCGGACATTCTGGCGTACTACGGCTCACGCATCTGGGGCGCGGACATTGTGTACACGGTGCAGCCCGGCGCTGGTGGGCTGTGCGACGCGCTCTTTCGGGCGGCACCCGTTGTCGGGCCAGACGAGTCGGTTGCAATCGGTCTGCCGGATACGATCTGGTACCCGGAAGACGGTCTCGCGCGTCTTCCGGCCGATAGACTGAGTTTCCTGCTGTTTCCGGTAGACCGCCCGGAGTTCTTTGACGCTGTCGTGACCAACGAGCAGAACGAGGTGGAGCGCATTGAGGTCAAGCACGCCTCTCCCAGTACCCACTGGGTTTGGGGTGCGCTGCGCATGCCCGGTGCCACCTTTCACGCGCTGCACCATCTGTGGCAGCAGCCCGGTCGCAGCGACGAATACCTGGGAACACTGGTGAATGCCTGGCTGGCGCAGGGAGGACGAGCCGTCGGCGTTCAAGCCGGTGCAGCCTACGTCGATACAGGAACGCTGAACGGCTACCGTGCCGCAATCCGCTTGCTGAGCCAACCCGCTGACCAACAGGACACCGGTCGCTAACTTTCCAACGCCGCTACGTGCCGTGCAATCATGGCGTTCTCGTCTGCAACCATGACGTGTACAGCGACTGCTGACGTTTCTGTTGAAATCATTCCGGGTGCTTTTGCCGCTTCGTCGGTTACGAGCCCGAACACCCCGAGGCGATCACAGATATTCTGCCGGATCGCGGCGCTGTGTTCGCCGATGCCGCCGGTAAAGACCAGCAGCTCCATGCCGCCCAGAACGGTAGCGTAGCCTGCAATCGTCTTTGCTACTTCCCGGCAAAAGATCGTGACGGCGAGTGCTGCGTCGGCGTCGTTTTTCGCCGCACGTTCCAGTAGCTTGCGCATGTCACCCTCACCGGCAAGCGCAGTGACGCCGCTTTCCTTGTTGAAGGTCACCTCCAACTCCTGCGTTGAGGGCACTGGAAGGTGATCAGCGAGTGGGCGTTGCAGCAGCAGGCCAACGCCAGGGTCCAGGTCGCCGGTGCGCGTACTCATGACCACGCCGCCGGTGGGGCTGACGCCCATGCTGGTGTCCACAGACACGCCTTGCTGCAGGGCACACACGCTGGAGCCTCCACCCAGATGGGCTGCGACCATCCGTGAAGGAACGGTCGCACCCAGAGCGCTCACGATCGATTCGTAGGACAAGCCATGAAACCCGTACCGCCGTACTCCCGCATCACGGTAGCCCTTTGGGATCGCGTAGGTATAGGCTTCGGCGGGCATGGTCTGGTGGAAGGCGGTGTCGAAGCAGGCAAACTGCGGAACACCAGGGAACTCGCCCTCCACATGCTGCACCAGGTCCAGCGCCGGCGGAATATGCAACGGCGCAAAATGCACGGAATCGCGCAGAACCTGCTGTACCCGCCTGGTAAGCCGCTGATGTGTTGTCAGGTGCGGACCGCCGTGGACCATGCGATGACCAATCGCGGTGAACGGATTCTGCACGCGCTGCCGGAGGAGGCGCATGGTTCCGTCAAAGGCCACATGAGGGCTGGCAAAGTCTGCCGACGTCTGTGACAGGACTTCGCCGTTTCGTCCGGTCAGCTTGATCGTAGAACTGCCACTGCCGATGCTGTCGATAGAGGCGGCGAGCAGTGCGTCCACGCCATCGTCACCATATACGCCGAGCTTCAGGGAGGATGAGCCGCTGTTGATTGTGAGTATCGCCATCGTCGCTTCCTACACCGGTTCCTGCGAAGGCGCCAGTGGTTTGGTGGTCGCCGACCATTTCCAATCGCGGATCTCCGGCATATCCTCGCCGCATTGCGACACGTACAGTTTATGCTCCTGGATCTTCTCGCTATGCAATTGTTCGACCGCAGCCACGCGGCTGGCCATGCGTGGCACGTTGCGGATGGCATCCAGCGCCAGGGTAAAGCGATCCAGCTTGTTCAGTACCGTCATGTCGAAGGGACTGGTGGTCGTGCCCTGTTCCAGAAACCCGTGGACGTGGAAGTTGTCATGGTTGTGGCGCTTGTAGGTGAGCTTGTGCACGATCGTCGGATAGCCGTGGAAGGCAAAGATCACGGGCTTGTCGCGGGTGAACAGGCGATCGAAGTCCTCATCCTGGATACCGTGCGGGTGTTCGCCCGGTGTTTCCAGAGTAAACAGGTCGACTACATTGACGAAGCGAACCTGAAGATCGGGTGCCCACTCGCGCAGGACCGTGATCGCCGCCAGGGCCTCCAGCGTTGGCACATCTCCCGCACTCGCAAGAACAACATCCGGTTCGTGTTCCGTGTTCGATGCCCAAACCCACTCCCCCAGGCCCGCGATAACGTGGCGCGTTGCCGCCTCAATGTCGAGATACACCGGAGCCGGCTGCTTGCCCGCAATCGTCAGGTTGATGTAATTGCGCGTGCGCAGCACATGATCCGTTACAGCCAGCAGCGTGTTTGCATCGGGTGCAAGATAGATGCGAACCGTGTCGGAGTGTTTATTCGCAACGTGGTCGATAAAGCCAGGGTCCTGGTGCGAGAAGCCATTGTGATCCTGCCGCCAGACATGCGAACTGAGCAGGTAGTTGAGAGACGCGATGGGCTGGCGCCACGGCAGGTGCTTGCATTCCTGAAGCCACTTGGCGTGCTGGTTAAACATGCTGTCGATAATGTGAATGAAAGCTTCGTAGCAGCTGAAGTAGCCGTGACGCCCGGTCAACAGGTACCCCTCAAGCCAGCCCTCACACAGGTTCTCGCTCAGCACCTCCATCACGCGGCCATTCAGGGACAGGTTTTCGTCAACGGCTTCGTACTCCGCGTCCCAACGTTTGCCACTCACCTCGTAGACCGCCTGCAGCCGGTTGGATGCAGTCTCGTCCGGTCCAAAGATGCGAAAGTTGCGCGAGGCAAGATTGTTCGCCATGACGTCACGCAGGTATTTGCCCATGTTGGCGGTCGCGCTCACCTCGGTTTCACATGGCTGGGGGCATTCCACCGCGTATTTGCGAAAGTCTGGCAAAATGAGAGGTTGCAGCAGGGTTCCGCCATTGGAATGCACATTCATGCCAATGCGCAGCTTCCCCTTGGGTGCGAGCTCGTACAGATCCTCGCGCAGGCAGCCTTGTTCATCGAACACCTCCTGCGGCTTGTACGAGCGGAGCCACTCCTCGAGCTGTCGCAGGTGTTCTGGATTCGTCCGCACCTCTTCCAGCGGCACCTGGTGCGCGCGCCACGTTCCCTCCACCGGCTTGCCGTCCACGAACTTCGGCCCTGTCCAACCCTTGGGCGAGCGCAGAATGAGCATGGGCCACAGCGGCCGCGTGGCATCATTGTTCTCCCGGGCATGCTTTTGAATCGCGCGGATGTCCTGGTAGATCGTGTCCATGACCTCTGCCATGCCACGGTGCATGGTCATCGGGTCGTGGCCCTCCAGAAAATACGGCTTGTAGCCGTACCCTTGAAACAGCGCCTGGAGTTCGTCGTGCGAGATGCGTGCCAGTACCGTGGGATTTGCGATCTTAAAGCCGTTCAGATGCAGAATGGGTAAGACTGCGCCATCGGTGATCGGATTCAGGAACTTGTTGGAGTGCCACGACGTTGCCAGCGTTCCGGTTTCAGCCTCGCCATCTCCCACCACGCAGGCCACGATCAGGTCTGGATTATCGAACGCAGCGCCATACGCGTGCACCAGGCTGTAGCCAAGTTCGCCACCTTCATTGATCGAACCGGGAACATTGGGGGCATCGTGACTCGGAATGCCATAAGGCCAGCTGAACTGGCGGAAGAAGCTCTTCATGCCATCGCGGTCGCGCTCAATGTTTGGGTAAATCTCGGTATAGCTGCCTTCAAGATATGTATTCGCCAGGATGCCCGGAGCACCGTGCCCGGGACCGACCATGTACAACACGTTCGCTTCATTCGCCTTGATGATCCGGTTCAGGTGTACGTAGATGAAGTTGAGTCCGGGTGTTGTGCCGAAGTGGCCCAGGAGTCGCGGCTTGATATCCTCCGGCGACAAGGGCCGTTCCAGCAAGGGATTGCTCTTCAGATAGATCTGGCCGACGGACAGATAGTTCGCGGCACTCCAATACGCATCAATCCTGGCGATGTCTTCTTCGGAAATCGAACTCATCATGGAACTCCTGTGGAGTAGGTGTCTTGTGTGATGCACGCGCGAGCGGGGCGCATGGTGAATTTGCATGACGATACCGCTCTGTGATGGGCCGTCGTTCCCCGCCGATAAGCGAGAGAGCGTCTGCTGTACCGGCTCCATGTGCCCCATTGGTGTGATTTTCTGCGCCGGCCACGGCGTTCTATTGTGTCCGTAGGTACGCACAGGGAACCGGGTCGATGGCGGTATCGCTTGGAAGGTGATCGTTTGTCGATGCATACCGTCGCGCAAAGAAAGGGCTTTTCCGCAGGCATGGAGCGTCGTAACGCACCCGAGAGCATCGCCGGTCCGGAACGTGCTGCGGTCGCTATTGGCCTGCGAAGCGTCACCAGCAATACCGTCAAGTTCGCAGATCTGGTGCTCATGACGATTGCCATGATTGCCGTCGTGTTGCCCCTGTACTTCGAGCAGACCGTGCGTGCTCCGGATCTCTTTCTGGCGGCGAGGATCTCGGTCAAGAACATTCTTGTGCTGGCTGCGTGCTGGGCGCTCTGGTCGTCCATGCTGCACCTCGCAGGGGTATATCAGGCGGACCGCATCGTGAGCCGGCGCAACCTCCTGTTGCGCCTGTACACCGGTGTCGGCGGGTGCTCTTTGGTCACGCTCGCCATGCTGCATTTTCGCAATGTGGGCCGGGGCGTCATCGCACCGCTTCTCATTTTCTTTGGCGCAAGCCTCTGCCTGACGGCAATCGCGCGTGTTACCGTCACCGGCTATGACGTACTGCTACGGCCTCATTTTCGACGCGAAATCCGTGCACTCATCGTCGGCACCGACGTCCGTGCGGAAGAACTGGCCGTAAAGCTTGCCCTGGACCGTCATTACGCCTACCAGGTCGTCGGATTTGTTGATCCGCAGCAGGTTCCGCAAACCTCGGTCGCGGGCCGACCGGTGCTGGGGACGATTGCCGACCTGAAAAACCTGCTCATGCGCGAGCACATTGATGAGGTGCTTGTTGCGCTACCGGTACGTTCGTTTTATGAGGAGATCCATCAGGTTTTGATGCTGTGCGAAGAGAGTGGTGTGCGCTCACAGTATTTCTCCGATCTGTTTCAAACCAGCATCACCAAGCGGCGTGCGCCAGAAGGTGAAAATGCCGAGCGGGTGGTGCTGCACATGGTGCACAGCGACGTCCGCCAGATCATCAAACGCGGGCTCGATCTGTTTGGGGCCATTGCCGGCCTGGTTGTCCTCTCGCCGCTGCTGCTTCTCATCATCGCGCTCATTCGCTGGAGTAGTCCGGGTCCGGTCTTCTTTAGCCAGGTACGTTATGGCCTCAACAAGCGCCGCTTTCCCATGTTCAAATTCCGTTCCATGGTTCCGGACGCGGAGGCTCGGCAGGCCGCGCTCGAACATCTGAACGAGGCCGGTGGTCCCGTCTTCAAGATCAAGGACGATCCTCGCATCACGCCTGTCGGTCGTTTTCTGCGCAAAACCTCTCTGGACGAACTGCCGCAACTCTGGAATGTGGTTCGCGGCGATATGTCCCTGGTCGGACCTCGGCCGTTGCCGATGCGCGACGTGAGTAATTTCTCCGACCTGTCCCTGGTACGGCGCTTTTCCGTAAAACCGGGGATGACCGGCTTGTGGCAGGTCAGCGGCCGCAGTGACACCAGCTTCGACGGCTGGATCAAACTCGATCTCTACTACATCGATAACTGGTCGCTCATGATGGACGCTCACATTCTGATGCGCACCCTTCCTGCGGTCCTGAAGGGCTCCGGTGCGAGCTAATCCGTGCCGGATTGCCGGACCCTCGCTCCTATCAACATAAAGTTGCACCAAATTGGTATCGCAACGCCGTCTGGGCTAGTCTCACGCTTAGTCTATGACCGCTCATCTCCAACGTATTGCCACTGCCGTGCCGCCGAACGACGTACACGAGACCTTCGTCGACTTTGCGCAGGGCATGCTGACCGATGCGCGCACGCAGCAACTGTTCCTGCGCATGGCGGATCGCGCGGAAATTGCTCACCGGTATTCCGTGTTGAATGTGACTGGCAATCCCGGCGCAGGCGAGCCGGAAGCACACCTGCTGTATCGGCTGGGCAACTTTCCCTCCACCGCACAGCGCATGCTCCTGTTTGAACAGATGGCGCCTCCGCTGCTGCGCCGAGCGCTCGACAACTTGCACCTGAGTGGTGCCGAACGGAGCAGCATCGGTCACGTTATCGTGACCTGCTGCACAGGCATGGCTGCACCGGGTCTCGACTTTGTTGTTCTGGATCACTTAGGCCTCGCGCGGGGAACGGAACGCACCAACATCGGGTTCATGGGCTGCTACGCCGCCATCAATGGGTTAAAGCTGGCGCGCCACATCGTTCGCTCCGAGCCAGGACGACGCGTGCTCCTGGTGAATCTTGAAGTCTGCACCTTGCACTTTCAGCAGACGCAAAGCCTGGCGGAGGTGCTGTCCTTTCTGGTGTTCGCCGATGGATGTGCGGTGAGCCTGATTGGCACCGAGCCGACTGGACTGGCGCTGGACAGCTTCGAAGCGATGGAGCTGCCCAACACGCGCGATCACATTACCTGGCGTGTGCGCGACAGCGGCTTTGATATGGTGCTATCGGGTCAGGTGCCCTTGGAGATCGGTAAGGCTTTGGGCGAGCACGCATCGCACTTTTCCGGTGTGGACGTGTGGGCTGTGCACCCGGGCGGGCGATCTGTGCTCGATGCCGTCCAGGAGGCGCTCGCGCTGCCGTCCGGCGCGCTCGACGCTTCGCGCGCCGTACTGTGTCGCTATGGAAACATGTCGTCGGCAACCATTATGTTTGTGCTGCGGGAACTGATGGCGACCGTGCGTGCGGGTCAGCATGGATGCGCCATGAGTTTTGGACCGGGGCTGACTGCGGAGACCATGCGCTTCCATGCCGTCTGAGCCGGTACTCGACTTCACCACGCGCGCCCACCTGTCGGAGTGGATGGATGAACCATGTCGGTACGAGGACTTTCGCGCGTGCCTGGTATCTCTCCGGCAATCCAATCGGCTCACCTTCAACTACCGGCCAACCATGCAATGGCTCGATCAATTTCGCACAAGCCGACGGCCACTTCACATTCTGGATGTGGGCAGTGGTGGTGGCGACATGCTTCGACTGATCGAGACATGGGCAATTCGGCATGGGGTCGAGGTCACACTGACCGGTGTAGATCTCAACCCGTACGCCACGCGCGCTGCCCGGGAGTTTACCCGGCCGACCAGCCGCATCCGATGGATTACCAGTGATGCCTTCCAGGCGAAAATTGCAGAACCTGATCTCATCCTGAGCTCGTTGCTGACGCACCATCTGCCTGAACCGGAGATCGTGCGGATGCTGCGGTGGATGGAGGCAACAGCTGGGATGGGTTGGTTTATCAGTGACCTTCACCGGGACCCGGTGCCCTACCACCTGTATCGCGGTCTCTCGAAAATGCTGCGTTTCCACCGGTTTGTACGGCACGACGGGCCAGTGTCGATCCGAAGGGCCTTTCAGATCAAGGACTGGCAGACCATGCTTGCAGCCGCCAAGCTGACGGATGAAGCAACCATCTACAGCGCGTGGCCTGCGCGTCTCTGCGTCTCGCGGGTAAAAAGCAATGCCTGACGCAAACGGGTGCGACGCGCTGGTTGTGGGTGGTGGTTTGGCGGGCAGTGCGGTTGCTACCCTGCTTGGGCAAGCCGGCCGCCACGTTACCCTGCTGGAACGAACGCGCGGACCACACGACAAGGTATGCGGCGAATTCTTAAGCGTTGAAGCTCTCCGTTACCTGGACCTTTTAGGCGTCGACGTACGCCGCCTGGGCGCTTTGACCGTTAGCACCTTGCGGCTTACACGAGGTGCACGCACCACGGAGCAGTTGCTCCCGTTTCCAGCCATGTCGCTTACCCGCCGCGTGCTGGACGAAGCCCTGTTAACGCGCGCGGCACAGGCGGGTGTGACTGTGCGCCGAGGCGTTTCTGTGGACTCGTTGGTGCGTCAGCAGGATTCGCTATGGAGGGCGACCACGGCAGATGGAAATTGCTTCAACGCTGCCGCAGCATTTCTGGCGACCGGCAAGCATGACCTGCGGGGTCACGGTCGACCGATGGAGTCGTCGCTCACGCGTCACGCTGGCCTGCTCGCTTTCAATGCCTACTTTCGTGTCCCGTCGACACAGGCGCAGTTGCTCCAGGAAGCGATCGAGGTCTATCTCTTCCGGCATGGCTATTGTGGTCTGCAATTGGTTGAAGATGGCACGGCCAACCTTGGGCTGCTGATCGAGCGCAAGCATTTCACCACCTGGCCTGAACTGCTGCAGGACATCTGCAGGCAAGTGCCCTTGTTGAGCGAACGCCTGGGAGCGGCAGTGCAGACATTGGTAAAGCCGTTGGCGTTGTCGCATATCCCCTATGGCTTCCGGCGGCCAAACACCGTGGAAGATCTATGGGTGGTTGGCGATCAGGCTGCCGTGATCCCATCCTTTTCAGGCGACGGCATGGCGATTGCCCTGCATAGCGGTGTCCAGGCAGCTCGCCTCTTTCTTGCAGGTGGGTCTGCGCAGCAGTATCAGGCAAAGCTCTTCCATCAGCTAAGCTTTCCAGTATCGCTGGCAACGGTCGTATCCCGCGTCCTGGTTGGCGCTCCCGCGCTGGCGGCGATGGTGCGTCGGGTCCCGGGCGTGGTCGCGCAGGTCGCATCGAATACACGCATCCCCCTCGTGGACTGAAGTCCTGCATGCTCAAACCACACTGGGCCCGCTTTAAAAGCGGGCCCAGTGTGGTTTGTTGGTGTTAAGGAGCCAACCTTAGTTGGCTGGGGTGTGCGCCGGTTGGTTTCGGTGCACGAAGTGATAGGGCGGCCACGGGCCGGAGAGCTGCATGCGGCAATCCTTCATGGCAGTTGTAGCGGAGCTGTACTTATTCTGATAACGCTCCACGCACTTGGTATCGATCAGATGGGCAATGTCCAGCAGCATCTTGCCTTCGCCAGCACGTTTGCACGTGATCTCTTCCGCGAGCGGCAGAAACATACGGTGCATTTGCAACGACAGTGCGCGTGCTTTGCTCTGGCGTTCGCGCTGAGCACTCGCATTCTCACGAAGACTGCTCAGATATTCCTTCCCCACTGTATGCGACAGAACCTTGCCGCCCGTGCACGCGCAGTTATCATCCACCAGCACCTTGAGGTGCATCTCGGCCTTGCCGCGTAGACGTTGAACGTTGGCGGAAAAGTGACGGTGGTTGCTGCGTACAGAGCGGCGAAGCGCGTCGTCATCCTCGAAAATGGTGCCGAAGCGAAAGGGAAGTACGGTGGAATTGCGAAAACAATCGGAGATCACACGCGCATGGTCGCGCTGACATTGTGAATCCATGCGCGCTGAATCTTCTGCATTGTGCTCGGAAACAATGATCGCGAGATCACTGGCGGGAAAGAGGAATGTCTGATTCCCAAAGAGGCCGGTGATGCCCTCAAACGGCATTGGGCGACGGTGACGTAACAGCTCGGGAAAGGCACTACGTTCGGTGATGCAGTAGGCGTACCAGGACATTGCGGACTTGCTCCATGTGTGCGCGGACGTTCATTGCCGACCGCTGCAAATTGACGACCTGTGAACCGAGGCGGTCTGGCGTGTCCCTGGCCAAGAGGCTTAACCGATCGCGAAGCGAATACTATGCCGCGATGGAAAGCTTTGGCAAGCACTGAATTTGGGGCGCTTTCAATTGTGGTTTGCCGCCAACGGAAAGGAGTCTTTTGCCTACAACAGAGGTGCGCAGGTCTACGCGGAAGTACCCGCCCCTGCTGGCGAATCAGCTCTCGCAATCGTTCGGTCTACCACCCCCGCAGTCGAAATGCACCAGAGCCTCTGTACATTGACGGTTGAATAATCGCAGCTCCAGTTCGTGTGCTATGTTACGGCAACATGGCTGGAGCAACGGTTCGATCGAGTGGTATCGCTTCGCGACAAATCCTTTTTTCTGTGGCCCTGGTAACTCTGTACCTGCTGCTCTCCATCCTCTGGCAGGACCTCTCGTTCTACGACGAAAGCGTCTACATGGACTTGGGAACCCAGGTGCATGCACAGACCTTTCTGCACTCGATCGCCTCGGCGCCTTTGTATGCCTTATGGTATCGAGCGATCGCAGTCGTCGTGCACGATCCAATCTCGCCGCTATGTGGAGCATCCGTGCTCTCGTCCATCGACCATGACGGTGTACGTCTCTGAGACGCCGACAGAAGCTAGGATCGCTCAAGGGGCGCCGGCAACTCCGGGTCTGACAAGTGTCGGACAAAATGAGTACGCCAGCCATAACGTACTGCCAGCATCCGTACGCCGAATCCGGTAAGCGTGCCAATCACTGCCGCACGGTCCACCGGGATTCCAAGGTGTTGAACACCAAGAAAGATCAGGGCAGAAAGCGCAGAAACCAGCGCGTACAGTTCGCCCTCCTGAAACACCCGTGGGGAGTGGCCGGAAAACAGGTCGCGCAGTGAGCCGCCACCCACTGCTGTGAGCACGCCGAGCAGCAACGCCGGCAGAAAATGTAGGCCCGCGTTCATCGCGCGCGTGCTCCCGGCTACGGTAAAGAACCCCAGAGACAGTGCGTCCACCACGTTCATCAACGCGAGCGTTCGCGGACCGATCGAGCGACCCACCAGCAAGGACAATGCTGCGCCCAGAATGGCATAGGCGAGGTATGACGGGTGCACCAGAGAGAGCGGCGGACCTTCGCCCAAAAGAATATCGCGCGTGATGCCGCCACCAACACCCGAGATGAGGCCCAGGCCGAGAATGCCGGTAAAGTCGAAACGCGAACGCCGGTCGCGTCGCGCAGCAAGTCCGCCGCCAAGCGCACCAAGAACAATCGCTGTGATCTCGAAAAAGTGGAACGCGGTCGAAGAAAGCCGGGCCGCCGGAGGAAGCGGAAGGATGAGAACAGAGGCTTGCAGGCGAACGTCTGCGTGCATGCGGAAGGCGGCATCAAGAAGGCGCATAACCCTGCTGTATTGTCTCTGTTTTTGCGTCGAGTGCGCTGCATCCCTGCAAAAAAGCTGCCATGCTATCGCACCGTCGGTGCAGTTGCAGGAATCGTCGGTGCCAGCAGGAGTTTAACTGGATCGGGCAGTTCCTCCGCACTGTGCAGGAGCAGGGCAAGGTTCCACTCGTCCGTGTTGGACAGTGCATGCGCGTATGCCGGCATGCCGGACCGGCGCACCCCGAAGTTGGTGACCCAATACAGCTGGCCGGCGGGTCTGGCCGCGGTGGATTTGCTGTCACGGCCAAAAAACTGCTGTGCTCGCGGCAACATGGCCCGCCCAAGCAGTGACTCTTGCCCCGGTCTCCCGTGACATTGTGAGCATTGCGTGCGATAGATTCGAGCCGCAGCCTCGAAGCTGTCCTCTGACGCTGGGAACGGCGGTTGCTTCGCCTCAGCTTCGACGCGTCGACGCAGGGCTACTGTTGACGTCAAGTGCTCCCAGAGTGCGGGTTTATCTGCAACGGCAACGGGAGGTTGACCGAAGTAGACGTAGATAAGGACCGCTACACAGCTGAGCAGCCCTCCGAGCAACAGGCCAAGCAGCAGCCTGGCCATCCCCGATTCGGTACCAGGGCTGCCTGCACTGCCTCGTCGCGAACCTGAACGTACACCGCTGGAACGCTTGCGCATCGGTGTGTTGCCGCCGCTGTAGTTGGACGGTTTAGGCAATCGAGATCTCCCCCCTGCGCGGACAGTGTTGTAGACGAGTCACAGCCTGAAGACGAGCCACGGCCCGCCCCGGTCTGGCGGTGTTCGCCATTCCCAAAGCCACACCGGGTCACGGGTGTTCTAATGAGGTAGTTGCTTTCTGCAGTTTCGACCGTAGCAGTGACACAGCCGTCTTTGGGAGTGTTGGTTGATGTTCCGTTTCATATTGCCGGCGGGGTGCCGTGTACCTGCCCTTGCCGTTTTCATGGTGTTGTCTGCAGGTCTGTTGCAGGCGGGAAACTGTTTGTTGGCGCAGGCGGGAACCGGGTCGGGAACATCGACCTCCGCGGGTGACACACCGGCTGCGCAAACCCCCACACCCCCGGTTGCCGCTTCACCCTCTCCGGTTGCGATCAGCCGAAGCCGACGGCGCAACAGCAATCGTCAGGCACGCATCGCGCGTAACATCCAGGACTCGTACTCCCACCGGTGGGAGGTCGCGGGCGGCGGAGGGTACCTGCGCTTTCGAACGGGCCAGTATCTGCAGAAAAGCAGTGAAGTCACGTTCATGTCGAGCGCCGTACGCCAGTGGAATCCCCATTGGGGCGTCATCGCCGATGTGCGTGGAGCCTACGGCACGGCCAAGATTCCAAACCTGTTCTCGCTTAACAATGTGTTTCGGCCGAACATCAGTGAGTACAACTTCACGGGTGGTGTGCAGTACCGCTACCTTGCCACGGAAAAGTACTCTGTCAGCATCGCGGGTACGGGTGGTGTAACGCTGAGCAAGTTTGGCGGCGACGCCAAAGGCCTGCCTTCGCAGGAACTGGGTCTGTGGAAAGATTCCAACTACAACCCAACGTTCACGGTCAGCGTTAACTTCGACTACAACCTGTACAACGATCTTGCCTTCCGCATTCAGCCGACCTATGTGGGCACGACTTTCGGCTCAACGGTGCAGAACAATCTTGGTGTCAATGGCGGCATCGTGTATCGCTTTGGCCGACAGTAAAGCTTCTGCCTGGGATCGTCCGGGTTTGGAAGTCAGCGGTGGTGATAAAGCTGCCGCGCAGTTGCCTCTTCAGCAGTACATCGGAACGGCATGATCGCCAACGGATACGGGATGGCTGCTGAGATGTCCGGCGGGCAATTCCACCACGCTGCGCGTCTTCCGGGGCATGCCCACAACGCTCCAGGGCTGTACATGTTCCACGCACTTCAGCACCCTGCCGTCTTTGTCAAAAGCCACCACATCAATCGCAAACCGCATGCCCATCGTATGAATGCCGTTGGATGGTTTGATCCAGAGGCCATGGTCTGCCGGTAGTTCACTGCGGTTAAGCAGGCCGACAAGGCGCGTGAAAAATGTTTTGGCAACTCGAACATTGGTACACAGTGCTGCGTTGGTGCGCTGATTCATCAGGGTGCACTGTTGAGCATCTGTTCGCATAGAGGCACAGCCTTTCCGTCTTCAGGTGTTGCCCTGTCAGAAATTGCGCATGATGGTGAGCACGGCGGGGCCCAACAGCACAATAAAGATGCTGGGGAAAATGAAAAGCGCCAGCGGAAAAATGATCTTGATGGTTGTTTTTGCGGCTTTCTCTTCGGCAATTTGGATACGGGTAAGGCGCACGTTGGCGGCGTACTCGCCCAGGGCGCGAGCAATGGGTGTACCGAATCGTTCTGCCTGCATTGCCATGCTGGTGAAGGCTGTCATCTCCGGCACATCCATGCGCTCCACAGCAGTTTCCCAGGCTTCGGTTCTGGGTTTGCCGGCACGCTGTTCCCGGTTGATCTGCAACAGCTCCTCGTGGATTTCCGGGTGCGTCGTGACCAGTTCTTCCGCAACGCGCAACACCGCCTGATCCAGTCCCAGCCCGGCCTCCACACAGATCACGAGCAGGTCCAGCATGTCAGACATGCCGCGCGCGATCGCTTTTTGCCGACGTCTGATCCGGCTTCGCAGCAGCAGGTCCGGCGCAAGAAAAGCGGCAACGGGCAAAAGCCATCCGGTGAGCAGCAACGGGCACGGGAGCAGCACCGCAATCGCCAAAGCCGCCAGTGGCCCCAGAAAACGGGCAGCAAGGTAGAGGTCCGCACTATGGGCATCGCGCAGACCTGCACGTGAAAGCCGAAGCTGCAGAGCCGTGTTGCTCTTGCTGGCGAAAACCTGTCGAAGTGACGCGGCAACCGTGATGGTACGTTCTCGCAACGAGGGTCCGCGGCTGCTGAGATCAAGTTGTGCACGGGTCAGCTGTTGCAGCCGGTCCGGCGGCACAAGCGACGACTCCTGCCCCCAAAGGCTAAAGACTCCAAGTGCGCCGAAGGCAATCGTGAGCATTGCCGTGCATGCAAGCAGCATCATGGCGTTAGACCTCCACCCGCACAACACGCCGGATAATAAAGGACCCTGTGGTAATCAGGCCCGCAGCAATCATCAGCAGCATCTGGCCGGTCGGATCGTGAAACAGCACCGCATTGTAGGCGGGCGTGATCATGGCCGTCAGCGCCAGCAGCACGACAGGCAGCGCAGACAGGATCCAGCCTGTCAGGCGACCCTGCGCGGTGTACGTCTTCACTTCCCGCTCCACGCGCAACCGGCCGCGGATGACCTGGGTCGTGCGGTCCAGGATTTCAATCAGGTCGCCGCCGGTTTCTTTCTGCACAATGATGGCGGTCACCAGAAATTGCAAATCGGCGGAGGGAACGCGCAAGGCGAGGGCACGCAGTGCCTCTCTGAGCGGTACCCCAAATTTCTGCTCCTGGTGTAACTGGCTGAACTCATCGGCCAGCGGGCCTTTGCTTTCAGTCGCGATCACCTCCAACGCCTGCTGCACCGAGTGGCCGGCGCGCAGAGCCCGTCCCATCAGGTCGGCCGCGTCGGGCAGGGCTTCCTCAAACTGGCGTAGCCGTTTGTTGCGACGTCGACGAAGCAGAAGTGCGGGCAACGACACACCCAGCGCCAGAGCCGCAAGCCGCACCACGAGCATGGGCAACGCGAACCCTGCCGCAAAGGCCAGCACCAGGCCCACCACCATACTGCGCAGCAGAAAGCTTGCCGGCGTCATCGTACTTTGCGACTGTGCAAGCAGCGTGCGCAGGCCGTTAAAGGCACGGTGACGCAGTGCCCGCTGCAGCGCAGACACTGCTTCGCTGGCGTTTTCCGCGATCCGCAGTGCCGATGGCCCTTCGCTGGCTTGAGAACGTGCCTTGTACAGATCTTCAAGGCGGTCCCCCAACGTTTCCGCATCGCGCGACGGTCGCGTCACCAGCAGGGCAGCGCCCAGCGTCACGGCCAGCGACGCAAGAAAAATCAGGACAAGAAACATGCGCTAGACCTCGACCCGTTCTTCAAACAGGTTTGCCGGTATCGGAAAGCCGCAAGCTTTGGCGTGTTCGGCAAAATGCGGAATCACACCGGTCGGCACAAAGCGTCCGCGCACCTTGCCGTTCGCGTCCAGGCCGGTCTTTTCGAACAGAAAAATATCCTGCATGCTCAGCGTCTCACCTTGTACGCCGGTCACCTCAGAAAGGTGGGTGATGCGGCGCGAGCCGTCCGACATGCGTGAGGCTTGAATCACAATGTGCACAGCGGATGCAATCTGCGCACGGATCGCGCGGTCGGGCAGGGCAACATTTCCCATCAGCGCCATGGTTTCAATACGACCGATCGCATCGCGCGGCGTGTTCGCGTGGACCGTGGTGAGCGATCCATCATGGCCCGTATTCATGGCCTGCAGCATGTCCAACGCTTCTTCGCCGCGCACCTCGCCCAGAATGATGCGGTCGGGGCGCATGCGCAGCGCATTGATGACAAGCTCCCGTTGGCGAATGGCACCCTTGCCTTCAAGGTTTGGTGGCCTGCATTCCAGGCGGACCACATGCTCCTGCGCGATCCGAAGCTCGGCGGAGTCCTCGATCGTCACGATGCGCTCATCCGGCGAGATAAAGGTCGACAGCACGTTGAGCAGTGTCGTTTTGCCGGCACCCGTGCCGCCGCTCACAACCACGTTCAGCCGTGACCGCACCGCGCACTCCAGCACCTGCACCATCTGCGGCGTCAGAGCTTTGTGGCGCAGCAGGCCGTCCACCCCCATGGGTGTTTTGCTGAAACGGCGAATGGAGATGGACGGACCATCGATGGCCAGTGGCGGAATGACGACATTCACGCGCGACCCGTCCAGAAGGCGTGCGTCGACCATGGGCGATGATTCGTCGATGCGGCGACCCACCGCAGAGACCAGCTTGTCGATGATGTGCAGCAGATGATCGTTATCGCGGAAGGTGATCGATGTTTTCTGCAGGATGCCGCGCCGTTCGACATACACCTGGTCGAACCCATTCACAAGAATGTCGTTGACGGAGTTATCGTTCAGCAGCGGCTCCAGCGGGCCCAGGCCAAAGATTTCGTCCAGTACCTCGTTTGCAACCTTGTCGCGATCCGCGGCGCTCAGTGGGATACTCTGCTCGCTGACGAAGCCGTACACCGTGGTCAACAGGCGCGCACGGCCTTCGGCTCCTTCGGCCTGCATGGCGTTCAATCGGGCCAAGTCCAGCCGTTTGAGCAGGTCGTTGTGCACGGAGGTTTTGAGTTGATTGCGCGCAGACTCCGAGAGGGTGGTGCTCGTGGTGCGCAGGTCGGCCACGGGAGGCGGCGCGCCGACGTGCGTGTTCATAAAGAGTTGCTGTTCCGACATCGATCGTCTCCCTGCAATGCTGCTGTGGATCCGTTGCCCTCGGCGCGGAGGCTCCAAGGGAGGACTGGCGGTGTCTCGTGCTTACGCGTGGCTGTTCTTAAACGTGGCTGTTCTTACGCCTGGCTCGGGGCGAACATACCGCCACGGGGCCAGAGTTGGAATCTGCTGCGTCCCTTGACCTTTTCGGCCGGCAACCCGGAATCTTCAGCCGACTTGCTGCCGACGATCTCCGCGGTCCAGCGTGCAAGCGCAAGATCGAAGCCGTTCTTGTTGCCCGGCGGGATCGGCACGCCAAGGTTGATGGATTTCAGAAGCTCAGAGTAGTTGTTGGGTACGGTATGCGCCACCGGGAAGCGGACGATCTTGCGGATCTGCTCGGGTGTAATGGACTCATTCGACGTCGAGCGATTCATCACGATCTTCAGCTTGCCGTCGGCACTGGGGACCTGGCTGATGTGGTCGACCAGACGTACCAGGTCGCGCAGGCTGGCAACGTCCGCGGTGGAAACCAGGTAGATGTCGTCTGCCTGCTCGATCAGCGACATCTTTGTTTCCTGGTAGGTCAGCGAGGAGTCAATCAGCACGCAGTCGTACTCCCGCCGCAGAAAATCCATGACGCGCTCGAGTTCTTCCTGCGTGCCTTCGCGAAAGTTGGCCGAGCGGTCAGGCGAGGCGAGTACGTCAAGCCCGCTGCCGTGGTGGAGCACGTAGCCGCTGAGCAGGTCGGCGTCCAGCCGGTCGACGTTCTGCAGCAACTCCTCAAAGTGGTAGCGCGTATCTTTCAGACCCAGGTAGAGCGCAACATGGCCGAGCTGGTGCTTGTGGTCGATCAGCAGCGTCTTGCGCCCGTGTGCCATGGCAAGGTGCGCGGCCAGGTGCACCGCGAGCGTTGTTGAGCCGACACCGCCTTTCGCACCGAAGAAGGCCATGACGCGGCCGGTCGAGTTGCGGGCTGGCTGGTGGAGGACCAGGTTTTCCGTGAAGCGCTTCAGAGAAGCACGCAGCTCCGTCAGGACCAGGGGCTTAGTGAGGTACTCCACACAGCCAAGCCGAATGGCCTGCAGCAGCAGGCTGGAGTGGAGGTCGGTGCCGACGGCAACGATACTGATGCGCTTGAGAAAGATCTGCCGCAGCCGTTCGATGGATTTGAGCGCCTGCGTTGCGTCTTTGTCGAAATCCACAAGCGCGACACAGCCGGCCGCAGCCTTCATGCTGGGCGGAAAGTGCGGCCGCTTCTCGGCGGTGATGTAGTCGGCAAACGCACCGGCGAAAAAGAAGCCATCGGTGTCGCCGCTGCACTCGGCCGCGGCACGCACGACGTCATCGCTTGTGCAGACGCAGAAAACCGCCTGTGTTTCGTGCCCTGTATGGGTGGCCATGGTGTGCTCCTTTCCGGCGCAGTGTTCTTCCACGGATGTCACCGTGGCCGTGATTACTGCAAGGTAGCGTTGTAGCCGGCGTCAACAAGTTCGGCGCGCAGGGATACTGCTTCGGCGTGCGTTTTAAAGGGACCCATGCGGACATGGAAGAGGCTGTCGTGGGAGTTGCGCTCGACAAGGGCGTAGTAGCCGCGGCGGCGCAGGGTGCGGAGCAGGCTGGCACTCTGTTCCTCCTGCGGAAACGCCGCAACATGCAGCATTTCGGGTTTGCCATCGGGCTTTGGCTCCGAAAGCGGGGTTACCGGTGTCTTGGCGGGAACGGTGCCGTCCTTGGCTGCATTCTTCGCGTCCTTGCCCACCAGCGGCTTCAGCTTTCGGTCAAACTCGTCCGGGTCCATGTTGGGCACAGCCATCGCCGGTTGATCAACAGCGGGCATCTCTGCCAGCGGGTCGACGACGGTCGCCGTCACAATGACGACCAGCTCCAGTGTGGAGTGGCTCAGATTCTTGGACTTGAACAGCTGGCCAAGGATGGGCACGCTGGCAATGCCTGGAGTCTTGCTGAAGGCATCGGTGGTGCGGCGATCCAGCAGGCCGCTCAGGACAAAGCTTTGGCCAGCCTTGATTTCGACTTCAGTCTCGGCACGGCGCGTGCTGAGCGCGGGAACGGTGGTTCCGCTGACCGTGACGGCGTTGGTGTAATCCAGCGCACTGACCTCTGGCGCGATCTTCAGGTGGATGGTGCCATCGGTGTTGACCAGGGGTGTGAAATCGACCTTGACGCCGTAGGGGCGAAAGACGATGGTCACCGCGTTGGAGTTGCCGACGCCGCCCTGCACGACGGGAACGGGGAACTCCCCGCCGGAGAGAAAGCGTGCGGGCAGGCCGCTCAGTGTGGTCAGCGTGGGTTCGGCAAGGATCTGCAGCACCTGTTTGTCTTCCAGGTCTTTCACGGTGGCGCCGATGCCGTGCGTAAAGTTGTAAAAGAAAAAGTTAAGCGGGTCGGCAATAACAGCGGTTGCGGGCGTCGCGCTGGTTGCGGGCGTGGTGGTCAGCGTGGAAGGAAACATCTGCGTGGAGGAGGAGCCGATGTTGCTTGTGCCGTTGCCGAACAGATTGACACCGAACTGCTGTGCGCGGGCACGGTCCACCTCGACAATGCGCAGCTTGAGCTGAACCTGCTTGCCATGCTGGGCGACAACGCGCAGGCCATTCACGATGTCCTTGCTGTAGCCAAGAGCCGTTTTGCCCATGGCATCGAGCATGGCCTCCGTGGGTACGGTCCCGGTAAGGTAGATGCGGCCCTCATGCGACTCCAGCGCGAAGTCGGCTTCCGGATAGGCGCTCTGCAGCGCCATGCGGAGCGAGACGCAATCGGGATCGGAGGCAATGGAGTAAAGATACGACTGGTCGGCCGCGTCCCAAAGCACAACGGTGCTGGTCCCGGAACTCTTTGCCGTCAGCACCACCTCGGTCGGGCTGCTGCTGAAGGATTGCAGCAGGTCCGGGTTGCCAATGTAAATGCGCTTCATGGCGCGAACCGTGTGCAGCACGAGCGAGTGACCGGCAACCACGTGCATCGTCGCCATGGGCATGTCGGCATTCGCGCTGGCGAAGACTCCGGTCAGTGGATTGCCCGCGGGTTCGGCAAGCATCGCGGGCAGCGGCGTCGTTTGCGCACGTGCTGCGGTGACACCCAATGCAAACGCGGCAAGTAGTAGTCTGGCGGACATTACCGTTTCCCTTCTAGTGCTGCGTTGCCGGCGGGCGCCGTGCGGCCACTAAGAATCACTTCCGGCATCGGCGGGCCGGACAGAACGTGCAGGGCTGCATGACGCGGCGCTGCTGCGGCCTTCGACATTGGCTGGGCCAGTGTTGCAACGGCAGCCACGGCGTGGACAGGTGTGGCACCAAGGTCGGCCAGCGTTGCAGGAACGTTGTGGATGTTGGCGCGATCAGCGCTGTTGCGCAGGACGAAGTGAACAGTGCCCTGACTCGTGCTGAGCAGGGCGCGTTGCACCTGATCTGGCGTCAGCAGCAGCGTGACCACGGTGGCAGTGGCCGGCTTGCCCTGCGGGTCCGGTTCGGACTGCTGCCCGACGGCGACAACCTCGGCATCCTGCAACACGGTGGTAGTCTGCGGACTGCCGACACCCGGCAGCGTCACCAGCATGTCCACGTGCAACCCCGGGCTCAGGAAGCCGCCCACGCCCACGACCTCGTCGGACTTGATCGCGAGCGCACGCATGCCGTCCGGAATGCGGCCGGCAAGACCAGGGCCTGCACCACGCGGTGTCAGATCGTTCCCAAGAAGCGGCTGGCCGGGCGCCAGCGGATAAAGGGCAGTACGGCCAACGGCATCGTCCATATGATCCAGGGCATCCGTCACCGGATTTGCAATGGGCCAGGCAATCAGGTGCAGGTCGCCGGCCTGCAACGATTGACCCGCGGCAATGGGGTGCGTGGGTGCGACGTAGGTGCGCATGCGCGTACTCACCGCGGCAGAAACGCGTGCCATGCGCCAGCTCACCGCGAGGGTAGCCGCGCCTGACAGAACGAATGCGATGGCAGCAACCGATGCAAGGCGGCGACGGGGCTTCATTGTGCACCTGCAGAAAGCTGAGCAAGCAGGGTGCACAGGCAGCCTGCGGCAATGGGAAGCGCAAAGGGCATACGCAGCCCGCCGGCGGAGCGCAGGTTGTGTTCCGCATCCGGCACAAGGCCGTGGTTCCCGTGATGCTGCGCAAGTTGAACGGTGTTCGCCAGCGTCGCGCGAAACGCTCCATGACGCCAGGCGATCACCATGGCGCACAGCGCGCCGGCAAACGCGGTCGCAAGCAGAAGCGTTGAGAGTGGGCTGAGGCCGGTAAAGCAGGCGACCGCGGCCATCAGCTTCACATCACCCGCGCCCATGCCGCCCGCAAGAAAAAACAGGAACATGGCAAAGCCTGCCGCCAGACCTGCGGTGGCGGCAAGGCCCAACGCACCCCAGCCGCCGACCGCAAAATGGCCAAGCAGCGCGGCCAGCGCGGCAGGCGCGGTCAGCCGGTTGGGAATGCGACGGGTACGGACGTCATGGTACGAGGCCACAGCAGCGCAACCGAGGGCGACGGTGCAAAACGCGATGCCGGCAATCGACTGGCTCATGAAGCGCTCCGTGTGGAAGGGCGAACCGCAGATGCGGTGTCGGAGGGGATGGGAAGGGAGGCTGGCATTGCCGGCCTCCCCGGGACAGAACAGGAGTGAGCGTGGGTTAGGCAGCGTTCTGCAACTGGTTGCCAATGGTGTTGAAGGCGTTGATGAGCTGGTTCTTCAGGCCCGTCATGGCGGTAATGGCGCCAAGAGCGATGATGCCGGCAATCAGCGCATACTCGATCAAATTCTGGCCGTCTTCCTCGTTCACGAGGCGAACGAGCGTGTTCTGCATGGATTTCATGGTGGACTCACTCCTTTGGATTAGTTCGCTTCTCGATAAACGATCATGGTGGTGACCGGCAACCGGAATGCGCTAGAGAAGTTATCGGAGAGAGGTGGCCGAACATGAGGCACACGACTGAGAAAAGTCGCGTGCCGATCAAAGAAGGACGTGCCTGCCGTGGTCATTTCGCGCAAGGCAACGACGACCTGCCGGGCAAACACCAAAGAACCAGGAGGTCACGCTGGGCAAGGCGACTCCGAAAGGCGATGGGTGCTGGTCCCTTTCCCGGCGCAGACCTTCGGTATCTCCGAACGGAAAGTAGTCGAGCTGGCAGATGCATCCGCAGCGTACGATGCTGTCGAGACAAGTACTATGTGCCGTGCGACATCACTGACCGAACTCGGATGGAGCCTTGCTGTACATGGGCAGCCGGCCTATCGCGTGCATTGGGAAAATCTCAGGACAGGCCCGCCGAACCCACGCCAATCTGCATGCGCGCGCTGCGGTGCGGAGGACGGCGCCGCTCTGTTCGAAACGGCGCTGGTCCTGCCCGTGTTTCTGCTGCTGGTACTTGGCGCCATGCAGATGGGCATCGTGCTCTTTGGGGGGACGGTAGCGCACCGTTTGCGCCACGGAGTGCGGTCAGGTACGCAAGCCTTCCCAGCAACGCAAGCCGATACAACAACGCAAGCCTTCACAGCAATGCAAGCCTTGTCCCCGGGACCATTACGTCGCTCCGGTCGGGAGTGACGCCGTTTCTGGCAGCAGGAGCGCAGGTAGGATCGCCAACGGTAACGCCGACTGATTCCAGCGGCAACAGCGTGGGTAGCACGGTAACGGTCGTCGTGCAGGGAACGTACAGCGTCGTCCTACCCTGTACGTCGCTGGAGCAGCTCACAACTTCCACGGGGGCCGAGCCGCATTATTTTGCGCGAACGGATTTGCCTCGCGCCTTCAGCCTGTTGAGACCGTAGGAACGATCGTCGCGTCTAAACGGCAACCGAGATCTCCTCTTCGAGCTGCTGCTTCTCGACCAGCTCAGCATAGTACCCCTGCTTCCCGAGTAACTCGTCGTGCGTGCCGTACTCGTGCACACGACCATTCACCAACACGGCGATACGATCGGCGGTCCGGGCAGTGCTGACGCGGTGCGCAATCAAAATCGTGGTGCGATCTTGCATGGCCGAGCTTAGGGCCTGCAGTATCCGCTCCTCGGTCAGTGTGTCCACAGAAGCAAGTGCGTCGTCCAGAATGAGCATGCGCGGGTCACGCAGAAGCGCTCGCGCAATGGAGGTCCGTTGCTTCTGACCGCCTGAAAGTGTAATGCCACGCTCCCCGACCACGGTGCTGAAGCCGTTCGGAAACTCAAGGATTTCATTGGCAATCTGCGCGGTCTGAGCTGCGCGCAACACTTGCTCGTCCGTCGCGTTCTCCACGCCAAATGCAATGTTGTCCCGCACGGTAGAGGAGAACAGGAAAGTCTCTTGCGGCACAAAGCCAATGGAGCGGCGCAGCACGGTAAGAGGCCACTCGCGAATAGGGATACCGTCAATCAAGACGCTGCCGGGTGCTGCATCGAGCAGGCGCGGAATGAACTCCACCAGCGTCGTTTTGCCAGAGCCGGTTGGACCCAGCAGGGCAAGGGAGGATCCAGCGGGGATGGTGAGATTGACGTCTGTGAGCACATCCCCGCCGGCGCCATAACTAAAGGTTAAATTCCGAAATTCGATCTCACCCCGGGGTGTAAGTGCTGTCTCTTCCCGTGCTACGCCGGCAGTGCTCTCGTCTTGAATGCTGGGCTCCTGCTTGAGCAGCTCATCGATGCGAATCACGGACGCGGTGCCACGCTGAACAAGGTTGACGACATAACCCAGCGCGAGCATCGGGAAAGTAAGCTGCACCATGAACACCATGTAGCTCGTGAACTGGCCCGGTGTTATCCGGTGCAGTACCGTTTCCCGGCCGCCGACAAACAGCGTCACGGCAATGGAGATGCCAAGAATAAACTCGAGCGTAGGCCAAAGCATGGCCATCAGGCGCACCAGGTACAGTGATCGCTTGATGTACTCCTGGTTGGCAACTTCGAAGTGAGCGACTTCCGCATCTTCCTGGGCAAAGGCGCGGATAAGTCGAACGCCGGAAAAGTTTTCCTGTGCCTTCGCACTAATGTCTGAAAACATGGCCTGAATACGCTCAAACCGGCTGTGAATTCGCCGGCCCATCAGCTGCACGAGCACCGACGCAAAGGGCAACGGCAGAAATGCAAAGAGCGTGAGCTTGAGCGAAATGTGCAGCATAAAGGGCAGCGCGGCAAGCGTGAAGATCACGGTGTTTGCCGAGTACATGATCGCTGGTCCAAGCAGCTGTCGCACGGCATTCAGGTCGTTGGTCGTGCGCGCCATAATGTCACCCGTGCGATGGGTATGGAAAAAAGCGAGCGACTGGCGTTCCAGGTTGCGAAACAGATCGTTGCGAAGGTCGAACTCAATCTCACGCGAGGCTCCAATAATGATCCAGCGTGTGAGATACAGGCAGACTGCCGCAAGGACCGAAACGCCGAGCAGGATGCCGACGTTTCGGTAAATGATGCCGGTGGAGCCGTGGTGCTGGATGTCATCGACCGCACGACCGATGACAAGAGGCATGACGACTTTGGACAGGTTATAGAGCACAACGGCGACGGCACCCTGGGCGAATTGCTTCCGGTAGCGCTTGAGATAGGGTGCGAGCGGTTGCAAACGGCCGAGGGTCATGATGTCCTTCAATGTTGCCGTGCTTGTTCCTGTTCAATGTCAACCGAAGAACCTGTCGCAGCCTGAGTCGCTTTGCCAGGTCCAGCCCTGCCGGCAGCTCCGGCGTGCGCCTCACCTCTTACGGCTGCGGTTTGGTCTGGTTTGGCTCGCTGCTGTGGTCTTTTGGATTCGTGATGGGATTTGTTCCGGGCTGCTGCGCTGGTTGGGTTTCGGACCCTGTGCCTTGTGGAACCGTACCCGCAGGTGCCGCAACGGGGGGCGGTGGTCCAGGCGGCGTAGCACTTTGTGAAAGGAATTCCAGATCGAAAATGAGGGTTGCTTTTGGAGGGATCACGGGCATGCGGCCCAACTCACCGTAGGCAAGCTGGTAGGGAACGATAAGGCGACGCTTCCCACCGATACGCATCCCTTCAAAGCCGGTGTCCCACCCCGTGATCACGCGCCGCGCGCCGGCGGGAAAGGTGAACGGTTCGCCACCGTCGTGGTCGTAACTGCTGTCGAACTTCTTGCCGTCTGTTGTCCAGCCGGTGTAATGGACGGTGTAGAACATCTGCGGTTGGGCCAACGCGCCAGTGCCCACTTTCAAGTCGATGTACTTCAGCGTGTACAGCGGTTTTACCTGGCCGGCTGCCGCGGGCATCGTGCCAACCGCAGCAACGCCTTCGGCATTGGTGGTCTGGGGCATGGTGCGTCGACGGGCAGCGGCGGTGCCGGTACGTGGAGTGGTTTGGGCCTGAATGGTAACGGCGAGAGCAGCAAGAAGAGCTGCGGTTGCAACGGCGCGCATGAGATCTCCTGCCACAAGTTTAAACGGCGGCCGCCGGGCCGTTTCTTGGCGCGTACAAGTGCCTCATTCCATAGGGCTTAAGCCTTAAGCTCGAAGCTTGGTGCCGCGTAAACCCCTACCGCTCAGCAAGATAAAGGATTTTCGCAGGCGAGCATTGCCCCGTTAGCACATGCCAATCGTTCGATAACTCCTGCTCTATGTTGGAGTTCGAAGCAACAAGTAGCCACCCGCCAAGCTAAAAAGCAAATCCGGCGACCACGCAGCCAGCATGGGAGGCAGGGCATTGACGTTGCCCATCGCCTCAAAGATTCCGGCGATAAAGGTGTAGAGAATGGCCATGCCGATTGCAGTAGCAACGCCAGCGAGGCCGCCACGTTTTCCGACCGACAATGCAAACGGCACTGCGAGTAGCGCCATGATGAGTGTGATGACAGGATATGCAAGTTTACGGTTCAGTTGCACACGCAGACGCATGGTATCGAACCCGCTTTGTTTCAGGTCGCGAATGTACGTTCCGAGCTCGTTGTAGCTCATTTCCTGCGAGGGTCGTTCTTCCTTTTTGAAGTAGGACGGCTGCTCGCGAATCTCAGGAAAGCTGTTCAAATCAAACGGCTGGTACGTGCTGACGGACTCCCCCTGGAAGCTGCGTTGCCAGCCATTCTCAAATAGCCATTGGCCGGTCGGCTGATCCCAACGTGCGCTTGCAGCGAAAATCCGGCGCTGCAAACGGAAGGTGCCCGGCTGGAATTCAAAGACAGTAAGATTGGCAAACACATCTTTGTCGGGATCGAAAAATTGATAGTAGAAGATGCGCGCAGGCTCACCCACAGAGTCCTGCTGACCTGAGATCCATTTGCGGTCGGGGCGAAAGAAGGTTTGCGCGGGTTTCCCTTTGATCACGGACCGCAGCGCCTCCTGCCGGCGATTTGCGGCTGGAAGATAGAATTCGTCGAAAACGAAGAGAGAGACTGCAATGACCGCGGTGAGCAGCATAATTGGTGCAATCAGCCGGTAGATGGAAACACCGCTCGCCTTCATGGCGGTAAGCTCGCTGGATTTGCTGAGTGCGCCAAAGGTGATGAGCACCGCAAGGAGAGCGCCGAGCGGCGTGAGGTTGTAAATCATGTACGGAATCAGGTTCAGCAGGTAAGCGCCTACGGTAATGAGTGGCGTTCGGTTCCGAATAATATCGCCGAGCAGCTCAAAAAAACTGAAGAACAACGAAAGCGTGATGAAGCTAAGCAAAACCAGTGCAAGCGTGGAGAGGAACTGCTTGAGCACGTACGCATCGAAGATGAGAGGAAAACCGGAGATGCGGCCGGTACGGGAGTGCCGCATGGCGGTATTTGTTTGCACAACCTCGTGCGTGCTGCCGCGCAGTGCCGCCGGAGTAAACCGCAGAGCAAGGGCCTTTACAGATTGAACCGCATGCAGGGCAGGTGCGTTGAATCGCGCGAGATTGCCGCGGGCCAGGCCATATAACAACCAACTGCCGAGCAAGGCGAAGAGGATGTTTGCGCTCCAGACACCGAGGAAGGGTGACAGTTTGCCCTGTTTTGCCAGTGCCACGCCGGTGGAGGACAAAAAGTAATACACGAAGACAAGTCCGACCGTAAGCACGAAGCCACTGCTTTTGCCGCCGCGCCGCGACGCCAGGCCGAGTGGCACGCCAACCAACATCAGGACCATGCAGGCAGCCGGGTAGCTAAAGCGCTTGTTCAGCTCGATGAGGTACTGTCGCCCTTGGCTGCCGTGCCGCTGCTGCCAGAGCACACGCGCGGAAATCGCAAGTAAGGGCGTATCGTTGCGCGTGAGCCGAATGTCATCCTGTTCCCCGGTCTGGATAGGAGTGTCAGTTTCGGAGAAGGTGGAAATGTCGTACTGGTTCGGGTCCTTGGGTGAGATTTCATGGCGGCTCCCGTCGCGCATGTGCAGGCGGAGCAGGCCGTGTGCACCGCTTTCGACCGTGGACTGCTCTGCGGTTGTGATGTAAGGCGATGCGGGCTGCGTGAGATCCGCAAGAAAGACATGCTGCCACAGCGCCGCACCCTGGACCGGGTGTACATCCTGCACGTAAAGAACGTAGTTTTTGAAATCTTCATAAAAGACACGCGGCTGCACCTCGTAACTGGCCTGTGAAGTTTTCAGGTCAGTTTCCAAGCGGATGAGCGCCTCTGCAGCGTGAGGCGCAACGTAAAGAGAATTCACGAGACCGAGCAGGAGCGCTCCGGCGGTTGCAATGCTGCAGACACGCACAAATTGCATAACGCCGAAGCCGGAGGCTCGCATGGCGGTGATTTCACTGTCTGACGAAAGACGTGCGAGGCCGAGCAGGATGCCGACCAGCACTGCCATTGGAACGGTGAGAATAAGCGTCGACGGCAAGGTGTAGCAGACAATCCGGACGACCTCGCTGATGGAAGCGGAGCCACGGACGACAAGTTCCAGGATGCGGCCAAGATCACGAATGAACAAAACGAACGTGAAGACAACGCCTCCCAAAAGACCGTGGGAGAGGACTTCGCGCAAGATGTAGCGGGTCAGAATGCGCATGAAGCCGGTGTGCCCTCACAATCAGTGTAGATGACACGCCAGAACGCTATTGGCGTGCTACCCGGGACCAAGCGCGTGAGGCGAGCCCGAAGCTGACTGAACCCAGTTCGCGGGTTCGGGCAACGCGAATGCTCTGGATGACGCGACCTGCCTACTTTGAGTCGTTCCCATGACGTGACCCGTAGAGGTGCCATGAGTCCTGCTCAGCGATGCTTTGTGCCGAGCAGTTCGGCGTCAGAGCCGTTCCTTAACGACAGGTTATTGCAGCGTGAGCGTTCCGGTACCGGACTGTCCCGCGCAAGCTCCACCCGACACATTGTAGGTCGCGGCCGTCAGAGTCTTTCCCGTTGCGTCCAGCGTTGCACCACTGAATTGAATGGTAGACGGTACGCTTTCGTTCGTGACGAATGTGGCCGTAACGTGGGGCCCCGTGATGTTGCTGGCCGGGCCGCCCTGCGCTGTTCCTTTGGTGAAGCAGGAAAAGCCAGTGAAGGCAGCGCTGCCGCTGAGGCCAAAGGTACCGTCGCCAGCGGGAAAACTCGATTGCGCCAGCGACAGGGTTGCGGAGGGTGAGCCCGCGCCTGTAAGGCTGCCCGCATAGCTGCCATTCAGGACCGGCAGCCGTGTGCCTGTTATTGTTCCGTGCAGGCCATCACCACAGCCGCCGCCGATCTGGAAGGTACCACTCATGGCCGCGCCGCTGCTGCCAATGGTGGTGGTTAAGCTAAGAAATTGACCGTTCGTCGGAAGCGAATTGATTGAGAGGCTGGTCAGGGTTGAAAAGCCTTCTGACGGTGAGACAGGTGCAGCCGCAAAACAGGTTCCGCTTACGATGAGCACAGCCGTGGTGAAGTAACCCTGGGTGCCGCTCGTCGTATCTTCTGCCAATGATCCGGTCGCGCTGGTCACCTTCCCGGGATCGCTGGAAGGCGTGACTGTGAACATCCAATTACCAGAGACGTTCCCACCCGGGTCTGCGACTGGAGTTTCGCCATAGCCAGGAGGTAGGTGGTAGCCGGAACCGCAACCGGAGATACTTAAGCAGGCTGATGTGACCAACAACAAAAGCGAGGTAGGAACGACTAATCGATGTCTCATGATGTTTACCAGTGCAGGCAGAAAGGTAGTGCAGTGTTTACTGGGCTACGCCGGACTCAAAGATCACGGGCAAGTCCTGTGGAATATACGTCGAACCTGCGGAGATCGCGTGAACAACTCCGGCTAGGTCGCGGTACTGTGTCATACCTGCAGGCACCGTATAGGTATCTGCAGAAAAGGAGTTCCAAACAACCTGGGCCTTGTACCCACTCGGGCGTGTCAGGCTGCAGGTCCAGGTACCTCGCACACCCACGGCGCATGCCTGTGTCATGGTGGTGCCGATCATCCAGTTTGACACTTGCTGGTACGCTACCCCGTCCTGGTGCAGTCCTAGGGTTTTATCCCATATTCCACCCCAGTATGGGTCTTCGTAGCTGTACCAGAAGACACGGCTCACGCCAGAAGACCAGCTTAGCAGGTAACACTTTGCGACAAAACCAGCGCGCCGCGGAAAGGAAGAATCGCTCCACGCACCCAGCCAACTTGTCTCCGTGTTCCATAGCGGCTTGCTCGTAATTCCGTATACCTGCATGACTTGTTGGTACGACAAGATGACGCTCTGCACGGCTTCATCTGATCCATCGGCACCATACGGATAACCATGAAAAGCGACAACGTCGATGGTCGGTGCACCCCCGGCCGCTAAGAATGAACTCAGCATGGCAGGGCCACCGCTTGTGGTGCCTGCCGGTCCGACGATCACTGCTGTACTGTCGACAGATTTGATAATGTCGTGAGCGTGCTGCGCCATGGTGACCAGAGTCGCCATGCTGCCGCAATAGGAATACTGCGGCTCATTCCAGATTTCCCAATTCTTCACAATGCCCGCGTTGTGTTGTGCGAGCGCAAGCACGAAGTTATCCCAATCCTGCATGTTGGCCGGCGGTGCACACTGGCCCGTGCCGTCCGGCGCAGTAGCGGCAGGTTGCGAAGATGCCCACACTGGCGTCCGACCGAAGGTGTACAGGATGTCGGCGCCGCGAGCACGATTCAGCGCAACAAACTGGTCAAACGATGTGAAGTTGTATACGCCGCGCGCCGGGTTCATATCACCCCAGTCGAGGTTTGGGTATGAATCAAAAGTGCGTGTCGAGCCAAAAGTCACGAGTGGGATGTTTTGTGTAAAGTTCAGCACTGTCATCCCGAACAGCGTCGATGGAATGCCAACGCTGGGAGTAGCGGCCTGTGCGCGGAGCACCCAAAGCTGGTTGGGATTGCTGCCATATGCGCAGTCCCATTGCTGCAACCGGGTGCCGTGGGTGGTGTTTCCTCCAGGCAAATCGAGACATTTCTGGCTGTTGACCGAGACGAGCTCGTAAGTGCCACCATGCGATCTCAACTGCCAAAGCTGGTTTGTGGAAGTAATGCCCCCACAAGTCCACTGCTGCAGGCCCGCTCCATTCATGACAGACACACCGTCTACATCTAAGCATTGCTTGCTGTACTGAGAGACGAACTGGTAGACGACTGTTCCGCCCAAGGTGAATGGCTGCAGGCTCCACACCTGATTGGAAGTAGGTGTAAGTGCACCGCAATCATAGATCTGCAGAGCGGCCCCCGGAGTTGTGCTGGGACCCGCGACGTCCAGACACTGCTGGGCATTCAAGACTGGACTGACTTGATACAGCACACCTGTCAGGGTCTGCGCTTTGGCTGTCCCACTCCAGAACAGAGTGGCGGCGAACCACGCCAGGATCACATGAAGGACACAGCGGGAAAGCGCGCGACCGAAGCTCTGTAAAGCTAACGACATAAATGGGATGTGCCTTTCGCAGATCGCCGCATTTCGAACTGTTCGATGTGATCGTACGGAGCAACAACGGAGTTCGCGTCGGCTAAAGTCGACGGAATCTTTCTCTGCTATCCACTACCCTGAGTGGGAGAGCCGAGGTCGATCGGTCAATGAAGGATATCAAAGAGATGAAGACAAATAGCATAGGGATTGTCACGCAAGTGATTTTTTCTGCCTGCCTTGTAGCGATGTTTGGGTGCGCTACAACTCCATCAGGAACTACATCCGCCGTAACAACAACGAATACGAAAGGGAACATCACAGGAAACTGGCAGGGCACCTTGACACCCGCCGCCGGAACCCCACAGCTGAACACACTTTCTGGAGCCATTAATCAGTACGGAGCGAGCGGTACAGCGGGGCAGTTCACCAGCGGCGTTTTCCATATTGGCGCAGATTGCTTTGTGGCGTCGCCCATTGTGCCGACGGAAGGCGAAGTCAATGCAACAGCTGTAACGCTTGATTCGTATGGCGTGAACCAGCAATTTTTTCACCTTCAGGCGCAGAGTAGTGCGGACGCCTCCACCTTCCAGGGAACCTACACGGTTGACGGTGGATGTGCGAATGGAGCGCACGGGTCAATTGCGGCGGTGAGATATTCGGCGCTATCTGGCACATACCAGTCTGCAGCAACCACGCTGACGGTGAACCAGGATGCCGCCGCCACGGGGAGTGGAACTTTCCTGCTCTCTGGAACGGCCAAATTCACGGGCAATTCATGCTTTACGGCGGCAACAGCGACGGAGCAGGCCGTGAACTATGTGCAGGGTTCGACGGTACACCTTACCCTGCAAACGAACGATACGGCAGGTGCAACTTATACCCTGACCGGAACGGCGAACCCGGCGGCGGACACAATCAGCGATGCGCAGTACCTGATATCAGGTGGCAAATGCGATGGTCAGCAGGGAAGTCTTACGTTTACTCGTTAGCTCGCAGCCGTAGAACCTCGCGTCGCATACCTGGTCGTGCGTCGCCCTGGAGAAGATTGCTTGATTCGATTGCTTGCATCAATATTCCGCGCTAGGCGCCGGATGGGCGTTGTGTTTGTCGTCAGCTTCTGCCTGGTGGCGTTGCTTGTAGCCATGCGACCGGACCGCTATGAATCGAGCATGACGCTGCTGGTGCGCAACGCTCGTGCCGACTCTTTGATCAGCACCGATCCGCACCAAAACGCGATTCAGCACGGAGACGTCACGGAAGAAGACGTTAATTCCGAGATTAACCTGCTACAGAGCGCGGATTTGCTGGCGACGGTCGTGCGTCAGTGCGGGCTGGATCACGCCTTCGCTGGACGAGGCGGCCACTCTGAAGCTGCTGTCGAGAAAGCCACTCGAAAGCTGGCGCGTGATCTCGTCATTACACCAGTGCGCCGGTCTTCAAACATCCAAGTTACCTATATGTCCAAGTCGCCGGAGCAGTCCTTGCAGGTGTTGCAGCGCCTCGCCGCACTGTACCTGGAACGGCACTTGCAACTGCACCAGGCCAGCGGTGCACTCCACCTGTTCCAAGCGCGTACAGATGAGTATCGCAAGCGCATGCAGAGCGCCGAGGGTCAGCACGTCGCATTTGTGCAGAGTAATGGCTGGATGATGCTGCCCGAGCAGGAAGAGAAGACCATGCAGCAATCGTTGGATCTGACGAAATCCCGCGATGATGTCAGTGCAGCAATTGCAGACACTACCAGCCGTCTGCGCAAAGCCATGGCTGAGCGGGATGCGGCGCCTGTCCGCATTGCAACCCAGCGACGCTCCGCAGCAAACCAGTATTCGGTGGAGCGGATCAGCACAATGCTCGCGGAGCTGCGAAATAAGCAGACAGATCTCGCGGCGAAGTTTCTGCCTACAGACCGCATTGTCATTGAGGCAAATCAACAAGTAACAGATACTGAAGCTGCATTGATTGCCGCAAAGGCGCTGCGTGCGGAAGACAATGCAAGTGATGTCAATCCTGTCAGGCAGGCGCTTGAAAGCGAAGTTAATAGTTTGCGTTCGCAGCTCGCCGGGTTACAAAGCCGCGTTGCTGAACTCGATGTTCAAGTTGGGCAGAAGCGTGAAGAGCTTGCCAGAATGGAAGCAGCCAGTGTTCAGGATGCGGACATGCAGCGCAACATCAAAGAGGCCACCGATAACTATGCTTTGTCGCGCGAGAAAGCGGAAGAAGCCAGTGTGGCCGAGTCGCTGGATCGCGCTCTGATCAGCAACGTTGTGATTGCAGCCCAACCAACCCTGCCGGCACTGCCGCTGCCAACGCCGCTGAATCTGCTGACCGGCGGCGTCTTTTGCTTGTTCCTTGCGCTTGCCGCAGGCCTGATTCCTGCATTCGTTTCAGATACGGTTTATGACCCGGCCATGCTTGAAGCAGCCACCCAACTGCCTGTGCTGGCGACGCTGCCTCGGGTAACAGCAGGATGACAATGTCTCAAACGAAACCGGTAACGCCCTACGAAGCAAACGGGCATGAGAGGCCAAGGCGGGATTACTCGATGACTGAAGAACAGACGATGTATGCACCACCTTATATCTCGCCGTTCAACCCCGCGGCCGCGACCGCAGCAACCTTGCCGCGTGTGCAGCAAAGTGCTCCCGCGCTTTTTGCTGCAACGCCCATGATCGAGTTGGTCGCACGTCTATTTGCATCTGCAGATTGCCTGCGGACCGTGGCTTTTCTGCAGTGCGGGTCGAGCAGAACAAGTGATGGCCTGTTACCGCAGTTGCAGCAGATGCTTGCAAGTGAGTTGAAGCGATCCAGTGACATTGACACGGTTGCGGCTTGTTTGGCACGTCTGGACGCGGAAGCCTCACCGACCCATCCGTCGCGTTCGCTGGGAGCGCCGGCGGACCGGGATATTGTGCTGGTGGATGCACCGCCGGTTGAGCGTTCGCCCGCACTCTTGCGCCTGCTGCCGCGCATTGATGGCGTCGTGCTCCTGGTTGAGGCCGGCGTGACAAGGACGAAACTGCTGCAACGTACGATCGATACCGTCGCCGCCGCCCAGGGCCGCGTGCTCGGCTCGGTGTTACTCAATCGAACGTACCCGATCCCTGCGGCGTTGTACCGGCTGGTGAGCTAGCGTGAAAATCCTTCTGGCGCGTTTCATTCTATTGCTAGCTGCCGTTTGCACTACCGCTCCGGCACAATCGGTGCCCTTGGCGCAGGCTACTTATGCGCTGCAGCCCGGCGACAGCTTCGAAGTAAACTATCGCTACACGCCCGAGTACAACCAGACTGTCACGGTTCAGCCCGATGGGTTTGCCTCGTTAACCCTGATAGGCAACGTTCGCGTAGGTGGGTACACGCTGGAGCGCGCGCGCGCTGTCATTCAGCAGCAGGTCAGCAAGAGGCTAAAAGACCCGGAAGTCGCAATTGTCCTGAAGGATTTTGAACGTCCTCACTTCACCGTCATGGGTGAAGTAGGCACACCTGGTAGGTACGAGCTGCGTGGCCCATTGACGGCAGTGGATGGCCTCGCGATTGCAGGGGGTCTTAAAGTAAGTGCAAAGCATACGCAAATTATTCTGATTCACCGCCTCGACGAGACAACGGGAGAGGCACAACTGCTGGACTTTAAGGCCTTGGAAAAAGATAAGGATCACAATGACTTTCCACCACTGCGGAATGGCGATCTGATCATTGTGCCGCAAAGCAAATTGAGCAAGATTGAACGGCTGGTTAAGCTGACGAACGTAGGAATTTATTACCCCCTTTAACGTCCGTTTTTTTGCAGCGACACAGGAGTTTGTTTGATCAATGAACCGCTAACAGTTCCCCCAACTGCGCCAGCGTTTTCTGTTACACGATGGAAGAACAGTGCACGCTATTTCAGCACCAGCCGCCGCTTCTTATCGTTGGTGGATCAGGCAATTGTAAGCCTGACTGGAATGGCGACGACCATTACGCTGGGCCGGCTCTGCGGCAAACAGCAGCTTGGACTGTATGTTTCGGGGCTAAGTCTCATTCTGCTCGTAACAGCAGTGCAGAATGCGTTGCTTGCTGTGCCGTACACGATCTGCAGTGCGGGTATGGCTATGCCGCAAAAGCGGTCGTACAAGGGAACGACGCTGCTGCAGCAGGCAGGCCTCTCCGGCATTGCCGCCGTGATGTTTGTGTGTAGCGGCACATGGCAATATTCCCATAGGGATGGACGCGACCTGTATCGCGTACTATTTGCACTTGCCATCGTCAGTATAGCCGTCTGCTTTCGCGACTTTGCGCGACGGCTCTCCTATGCGGAACTTGATTTTGGATTTGCGCTGACCATCGACGCGGTACTTGCCGGGATTCAGGTTGTCGGCATCGCGCTGCTGGCCTACCTACACCGGCTTTCTGCGCTGCACGTTTTGTTTGTCGTTGCAATTGCCTCGGCATGTGCTGGTGGCATGTGGTTGTCTGGCAATTGGCGGAGCTTTGACATTTCTGTGCACGATGCCCTTGCATCGCTTCGAATCAACTGGAGACTTGGTCGTTGGCTTCTCGGCAGTAGCCTGCTCTGGTCAGTCTGCATCGACCAATACCCATGGTTGCTGACACTGTCGCACAGTGCTGCTGCTGCTGGCGTTTGGGCGTCCTGCTATGGCGTCATGGCGTTTCTGAACCCGGTGGTGCTTGCGTTGAATAATGACGCAGCGCCGCGCGTCGCCAATGACTACGAAGCGCATGGGGTTGCGGGGTTGCGCCGCAGTGTGCATCGATCTGCCTTGATTGCAGGCTTGCTCACGTTGCCCATTCTCCTGGTTCTGGTCACCTTTGGGGGACGCCTTGTCGTGCTTATGTATGGCAAACAGTACGCCGGCAACGGTGTGATCGTTACCGTGCTTGCCATTGGACTTTGGTGCTACGCGGTGAGTCTGGCGTTCCCCTACGGTCTGCTTGGCCTCAAGCGACCGGGGGTGGATTTCAGCTTGAACGTCCTGTGTATTGTTGCGTATCTCCTGATAGGCCTACCGTTACTGTTGCGCTTCGGTGTGCTGGGTGCCGCGGGATCATTCCTTCTGGTCCAGGTCGTTGCTCTGGTAGGACGCGTCGTGAGCTTTCAAGCAGTGTCACAGCGTGCTGCCGCGTTGCATGAGGTTGCCGCGTGACTTACTCTGGCACACTTGGCCACCTCTCTTCGCCGCTGAAGCTTGCACGAGCCCGCGCCCTGCCGCAACAGTTTTCCTGGACAGTTACGCTGCTGCTAACGGTACTGCTGCTCATGGCGGAGCATCATTCTGCAGCGTCCGTTCATGGTGGTCTTGAGCGCGATTTTCAGTTGGAAGAGCGTGGCGGCCAGTTGCTGCGGCAAATTGCCTATCTCGGTCTCGGCGGGCTTGGATGGTTTGCCTGGAGAAAACGGGCCAAGTCGAACATGTCGCCGGCCTGGAATAAAGCTGCAGCCCTTCCCCTGCTGGCGTTGCTGCTGTGGTGCTGTGTAAGTATTACATGGTCGGCTGATCCTTTGTTGGTGGGCAAGCGAATCATTGTGCTGATGCTATTGTGTCTTGGCGCGAGCGGCCTTGTGCTGTTCTGGAGCCGCAGAACGATTCTGTTCGTTTGCTGCATTAGCTCGGCGGTTCAGGTGTCGGTCGGCATTGTTGCAGAAATCAGCAATGGATTGTTTGTGCCGACGCATGGTGATTATCGCTTTGGGGGGACGCTGACCTGGAATGAGCAGGGCATGCTCTGCCTGGTGCTGTTTACGTCGTCACTCGCGCTTGCATTCGCCGGCGGTAGAGGGAGGGTGATCTTCAGCTTACTCGCGGCGTATGGCGGGCTCTTCCTGGTGCTCACGCGATCCCGGGGATCGCTCATCGGCATGGGTTTGGTGATGCTTATATTTGTAGGGATGCGTGTGTCACTGCAAGCCAAAGTCGCGCTGGTGATCTTTGGCGGGCTGCTTGGAAGCCTTCTACTGGTGTCCGGCGCTGTTGGTAAGGTCGCGGACTTTGCTTCGCGTGGAGGTGAGGGTGCCGATACCCTGACCGGTCGCGGTCCCCTGTGGGATGACTGCCTGCAATACGTTGCGAAACGCCCTTTGGCAGGCGCTGGATACGAGGATTTTTGGACGCCTCAGACGATCGACGATATCTCTGACGACCAGCACTGGCCAATTGCGGCCGCACATTCCGCGTACATCGAATCGCTGCTCACTCTCGGAGCCATCGGACTTGTACTGCACACGGCTACGCTACTTGGCATGCTTGTCTCTAGCTTCATGCTGTTTCGTCGAACGCGTGATTCGCTTTATTGTTTGAGTGCTGCCTTTGCATTAGTGTACCTCGCGGTTGGCGGCCTTGAATCCGTTCTGCTCATCAAGCCTTCGCCTGTCTCGTTCTTTGTCGCGATGCTGCTCGCGGCTGTGTGCGTTGCACCAGAGCGCGACCAGCCTGGACAGGCTGACACTTCCCGCATTCGTACAGCGCCGGGCTTCTCTCCCTCGGCGCGTTTGTTGTCCGGTTCGCTTCCATCTGTTTCCGCAGTACGTGCTCAGGGATAACTCATGCGTCTTTCGATCATCATGCCGGTATACAACGCCGGCGCATTCCTTCCTGAGGCAGTTGAGTCGCTGCTCGCGCAGACCTTTGTAGACTTTGAGCTTTTGATTGTCGACGACCACTCCAGCGATAACTCCTGGGAGTACCTGCTTACTCTTGAAGATCCGCGCGTCCATATCTGGCGACAGCAGGTGCGCACTGGCCAGGGTGCCGCACGAAACCGTGCGATGCACCATGCAACAGGCGAGTTTATTGCGTTCGCAGACGCTGATGACATTTCACTGCCCGAACGCTTCGAGCTCCAAATTCGCTACATGAATCATCACCCGGAAGTGGGTCTGCTTGGTACCCGTGTGGTCTACCTGGCGGCCTCTGGTCGAACGGGTTTCGGTCCTCCGCTGGCAGAGCATCATGACGACATTCGCCACGATCTACTGAGGGGCCGCCACGCCATTGCCAATGCGACACTCCTCATGCGGCGGGTGGCGTTGGTCAAGGCTGAACTGTTCCGCATTGATGGCGCGGGTGAGGACTGGGATTTCTTTCTTCGCATGTCGGAAACGACGCGAGTCGCCAATTTGCCGGATGTTCTGGTGCAGTATCGGCTACATGGCGGCAGCACAAACGCGCTGCAGGCAAATGAGCTTCGTCTGCGTTACGATCACGCGTGCGAATCTGCAAGACGCCGTGCGGCAGGTCTGCCGGAGCTGGCCTTCTCGACCTTCGTGTCTCATTCTTCAAAGGTGTCCTCCCTGCATAAGATTAGGCGAAGTGCTGATTTGCATGCCGGCCAATATTACCGAGCAGCAATCGTTAACCTCTTAAATCGGCACTATGCGCGTGGCTACACTTCCCTCATGGTTGCGTCTCTGTTATCTCCAGAGCGGGTGCTGCAGCGCCTCGGCCGAAGTTTGCGAAAGTTCGCATCTTTAACGAAACCGGAGCCTCCGGATAGAACCAAGCTGCCGAAAACTGAAACCATCATTGTGTTTCAAATTGGTAGTCTCGGCGATACCGTGATCGCTCTGCCTTGTTATCGAGAAATCGCGCGTCGTCACCCAGATGCGAAAATCCTGATTCTGACAAATTTGCCTGCTAGCAGAAAAATGGTGCAAGCGGATGCAATTGTGAGCGCCACCGGGTTGGTGGATGGAGCGATTGACTATCCGATGCCACTTCGAGGCGTGGCGAACATTCGCTCGCTATACCGACGCATGCGCGATGTTCAAGCGACCCGGCTCTACTATCTGACACCGGAAAAGCATCTTCTCAACCTGCTACGACACTGCGCTTTCTTCAAGTTGTGCGGCATTCACTCTCTTCACGCGGTTCCGTGGACCCAGGACATGCGCTACCCGCGCCATTTGGAAGGCTCGGATTTGTGGGAGTCAGAAGCTTCACGCCTGTTGCGCACCCTTGAGCCTTCCCGGTTTGCGGGTCCGCCACCGAGCGATGATCGTGACCTTTGCCTTTCTGTGCAGGAGCGAAGCGCTGCTGCAACGTGGCTCCAACAGAATCTGCCGAACAGGTCGTTTTGCGCGGTTTCTGTCGGCGGTAAGGTTCCGATCAATAACTGGGGCGACGCGAACTGGGCTTCAGCCCTATCGCGACTCAGCGAAGCGAATCCAGAGCTTGGCTTGGTGCTTGTCGGTTCTGCGGATGAACGTCCACGAAATGAAGGCTTACTCCAAGCATGGCGCGGTGCGTGCGCAAATGCGTGCGGCGTTTTTTCTCCCCGGCAAACGGCGGCATTGATCGAGCAGGCAAGTGCCTTTTTCGGCCACGATACGGGAACCCTGCACTTAGCGGCCGCAGTTCAAACTCCGATCGTTGGTGTTTATAGTTCCCGCAACGTCGCGGGCAAATGGTACTCCGACCGGATTGGTGATGAATTTTTATATACGCCCTGCGCGTGTGCTGGCTGCGAACTGGAAAAAATTGCCGATTGTCCGTATGACCGTTTGTGCATGACAGCACACGACGTGGATGATTTCCTTGTTGCGGCTCAACGGCAACTGTACAAATCGCTTCCAGACACCGCAGAGCAGTTGGTTACACTCTCCACAACCTTCATGCAATCGCAATAGCCTGAATTTCCCACTCTGGTCCTGTTTACCCAGTGTGCCGCGGCTCCATTCCCGAAAAAGATACTTACGCGGCTGCGTCGTTTTTTCCCTGATGCCGGCGCAAATTCCCATGCTACGTTGACTTATCAAATGGTTCGTTGCGGTGGCTGGAACGTAGTAAGTCGTAACAAACCTTCATAAGTGCTCGGCTATTACTTCGTCATGTTATGCCCTTGGGTCGCGCTGCGCCCAAGATCTTGCGGTCTTTCCAAGACCAGCATTGGAGGAACTATGCTCATTTGTTCGCGGAAACACTCTAGCAATGGCTTACTCTGGTTCACTCTATTCGCCTTGTTTCTTCTGCTTCCCGTCTCCGCTGTAGTGGGACAAACGGCTTCGTCTCCGAACGCGGCAATTTCTTCCAGCGTGTATCAACTCACCCCATCCCCAAATACCTCAGCATGTCTTGATGTCAAAAATGTGAGTAAGGCGAATGGTGCAATCGCGCAGTTATGGAACTGCGGTGGCTCGGCGGCGCTCAATCAGTTGTGGACACTTGTTCCTGTTACGAATGGCAGTGGTTACCAGATCGTGTCACAGAACAGTAGTAGTTGCCTGGATGTGACAAACGTCGCGCAATACAACGGTGCTCCGTTGCAGCAATGGGCGTGTGGCGGAGCTCTTGCGCTCAATCAGATCTGGAAAGCGGTCGCTTATGGTAATTCGTTCGAGTTGGTCTCACTGAATAGCGGTAAGTGTCTTGACGTTCCAAATGGCAACTCAAACAACGGCACTGCACTGCAGCAATGGGATTGCGGCGGTGGAAATGATTCGAATCAGTTGTGGACGCTGATTCCCATCTCAACCGCGACTGTGCAAGCCCAGGTGACCGTTCCTTTGCCAACCTTCACCTACACCTGCCTTAGGAATGTCTACGTGTCGACTAGTGGAAACGACAGTAATAGCGGCACCGTGAACTCCCCCCTGCGTACACTTCAGGCTGGACTTAACCCCTGGCCTCTGCACCAGCCTGGCGATTGCATCAACGTTATGCCGGGTACTTATTCTGAAGCGGTAAACATGAACCAGGGCGGAAATTCAAACAGCGCCAGTGGTTATGTTGTACTGCGTGCGCCAAGTGGTGGCGTCCTGATCAACACGCCTACATACGCCGGTGTTGTTGCATCAATCTCGTTCAATGCCTCCTATGAAGTCATCGATGGCTTGGAAGTTGCAGGGAACGTGGCGAATGGCGGCGCGACAGGTGCATGTGTTTCTGGTGGTACCTGGAATACGCATCACCTCGCAGTCCTGAATTCAAAGGTGCACAATTGTGGCAGCTCAGGTATCCAGTTCGCCTATGGTGACTACTATTGGGCTATTGGAAACGAATCTTACGGCAATGCCAGCACGAACCTCATCCAGGGAAGTGGAATCTCTGTGTACCAGGCGCGGCAGGTCTATGGCTTCAACTATGTCTCAGCAGATAGCGCGGCTTACCATATTGAGCTCGTGAGTAATCGATCGCACGACAACATGGAGTCTTATCCGTGTACACAGAGTAATCCTAGCTGCCACACAGATGGGAACGGAATAGTGCTGGATGATTTGAGTAACTCGCAGACCTACGGCGCATATCCTGCCTACCCATTCCAATCGTTGATTCAGGCTAATTCAGTATGGAACAATGGTGGCCGTGGCATCGATGTCGGTCGAACAAGTAATGCCTACGTTATCGGAAACATTGCGTATGGCAATAATCAGGACCTCAGTAATCTGGGAACTTACCGTGGGGAACTGGAGTTCGCCATCAACGTTCATAATGTTACTGCACACCACAACATTGGGTTTGCAGTACCGCGCTCTTACCCGGATGTACGCCGCTTTAACACGGCGATACTGGATGCCTCTTGCTGTAATGCTGCAAATAACTCGAACAATACGATCGTCGACAATCTCACCTACTCTGGGACTGCAGGAGATCCCAGCGTGAGTCTAGACACGTCTTCGAGTTCGGACACCATCGCCTCTTGGAATAATCAGCTGGGTGTCAATCCGAACTTATCGAACCCGGCCGTTGGGGACTTCACCTTCACTGCACCGGTCACGTGGCTCAATCCGTAGTATCCAGCAACCGCTATTCACTTGAACGCGGGTAGCACATTCGCAGCGGCTGCCCGCACGCGCCTTTCGTGGTTAAGGGGGCACTTCAGGACGCAAGTGCTTTCCAGCAGCAGACGTTCATTTGCGATGATCTATCAGGAGTTAGTTAACGTTCGATAGGAGTGGTCGCGCGGGTTCAGGGGAAAGTCAGCAGGGTTGAGTGTCGTTCCTAAAAGTGAATCCGAAAACAACACTGGAAGTGGGCAGTCTTCCATACTGTGCTGAAAAGACGTGTGAAGGGAATTGGTGCCCGGAGGGGGACTTGAACCCCCACGACCGGTTAGGGTCTGCGGATTTTAAGTCCGCTGTGTCTGCCGATTTCACCATCCGGGCAAGGCTTCATCGTTCATAGTTTAATGGCATGAGCGCACATCCGCGTCCTCTAATGCAAAGAAGGAAGACGCAGTCCCAGGTACAACGCTGCAGCATCCGCGGCCAGCGCGCCGCACATGCCGTGTACTCCCCCGCCGGGAGGGGTGGATGAACTGCACAAGAACACACCGGGTAGGGGCGTGCTGTACGGTGGCAGTTTGGGGCGACGCAGAATTTGCGCTAACGTCATGGCGCCGCCGGAAACATCGCCCCCTACCAGGTTGCGATCCCACTGCTGCATGGCGGGTGCGTTGAGGCCTGCGCGTCCAAGAATAGTTTCGCGAAACCCTGGAGCATAACGCTCGATTTGCGTCTCAAGCGCCTCGGTTGCATTTTCGGTGCTGCCGTTTGGCACGTGACAGTATGCCCAGGCCGTGTGTTTTCCAGCGGGTGCACGCTCCGTGTCAAATAAACTCGGTTGGGACAATAGGATGAAGGGCCGATCGTTTGCGCGGCCATAATAAGCATCGGCCTCGGACGCTGCGATTTCGGCCGTAGACCCACCGACATGTACGGTTCCCGCTCTGCGGCACAGCTGATTTGTCCACGGAATGGGCTCAGACAGCGCCCAGTCCAACTTGTAAATTCCCGGCCCATGCTTGAAGGCGCGGTAAGGTCGCGCACGCTCTGATGAGATCGAGTCGCCTGCCAGGCGCAACAACTCGGTCGGAGAGACATCGAGCATGGTGCAGTCGGCTTGGGGCAGATCTCTTAGCTGGTCGACAAAGGCGCCGGTACGTAGTTCGCCGCCAAAGCTGCGCAAGATACTAACAAGTGCGGCTGTGATGGCCTGTGACCCTCCTGCGGCAATCGGCCAGCCGTCGCTGTGCGCCGTCACACCGAGTACCAGAGCGACGGCACTGGTAGCGGCAAAATCCAGTGGCACCACCGCATGCGCGGCCATGCCGGCGAACAGGGTGCGAGTGCGATCCGCCTGGAATACACGGCGCGCTACTGACAATGCCGGCTGCAATCCTGTAAGACCAAATCCTGCAAGCGCAAACGGGTGGCGTGGCAAATGAAACACCGGGCCAAGCACATCGTGCACGAGATCTTTCCAGCCAGCGACGAGCGGAGCCATGAGCTTGCGATACGCAGGTCCATCTACACTCAGCAACGCGCAGGTTTCGTCCACCGAATGGAACAGAGCCACGGCATCACCGTCCGGTAGGGGGTGCGCCAGCGGAATGTCCGGCTCAATCCAGCGCAAGCCATGATCCTGCAACGGCAACGAGCGCAGGAAAGGCGACGCCACCGCCATGGGGTAAACGGCGGAGCCGATGTCGTGCCGAAATCCCGGCAGTGTCGCCTCTTCAGTGCGTACCCCACCGCCCGGCTGCGGCGCACCTTCCCATACGGTAACGGCAACACCGGCGCGTGCCAGGGCAATTGCCGCGCTTAGTCCGTTTGGTCCGCTGCCCACCACATTTGCACGCTTCATACTGTTATGGATGCAGATTCGCCATACACTCACGGCTTGGCCACAGCGGCTCCTGGCGATCATCGCTTGTGCGATGATGTGCGTTCACGCCCAGGCTCCGGCTGCGCCGGCGCTGTACTTCACCCAGCACGAAGCTATGGCTGCAACCTGGACGCTCTATCTCTATGCGCCAACGGCGCAGGCCGCCTCTGACGCAAGTGATCAGGTTTTCGACGAGGTCGACCGAATTGAGCAGCTGCTTTCAAATTATCGGCCCACCAGCGAACTTTCCCGCATCAACAGGTTGGCCGCGACAGAGGCGGTTACCACTGATCCGGAGACCTTTCGGTTCCTTGCCGATGCGCAGCATTGGAGCGCCGTGAGCAACGGTGCCTTTGACGTGACAGTGGGCGCGCTGATGAAGGGTTGGGGGTTCTTCCGAAAGTCCGGCACGGTGCCGACCTATGCGGAAGTTCAGCAGCTGCGCCTGAACACCGGCTGGCACAAATTGCAGCTGGATCCCTCGACCCGCAGTGTGCATTTTCTCGCACCCGGTCTAGAGCTCGATCCTGGCGGCATCGGCAAGGGCTTTGCGGTCGATGCTGCGCTGCGCGTGCTGCGCCAAGCCGGCATTGACACTGCGATGCTCTCCGCAGGCAGCAGTACGATCGGCGCCCTGGACGCACCACCGGGCCAGACTGGATGGATGGTCCACCTGCACGATCCATGGAATCCCACCCGCGACTTTGCCTCTATCCTGCTGCACAACGCAACTCTCTCGACAGCAAACTGCGCCGAAAAGAATTTCTCCCTCAACGGCCATCTCTACTGCCACATCATGGATCCTCGCACCTTGCGACCGGTCGAGGGCACATTGCAGGTTACGGTCCTGGATCCGAGCGGGACGGCCAGCGACGCGCTGTCCAATGTGCTGTTCGTGCAAACGCCGCGGCAATCGTCACATCTCCTGCGCACCCTCCCATTGGATCGCGCGCTGATCGTGACAGGTAGCAGGGGAGTGCGCACCTGCACCTCGATTCGTTGGCCGGGAAGCCTTGCCAGCGGTTTCTGCAAACGCGCACAATAGAGGGCGATGAATCGTCGAAGTTTCGTTCGGAATGCTGGTTTGACTACCGCTACCGCAGCACTGGTACCCTCTGCTTTCGGCGAGCTCTCCGCCAAGCCGCATTCCCCAAATGACCGTATTCAGTTTGGTGTGATCGGGCCGGGCTCGCGCGGTAAAGAGGACCTTCGGCAGCTGCTGCGCAATCCCGGCGTCGAGGTGGTTGCCGTTTGCGACGTCTATGAGCCGCGGTTTGCACAGGCCGAAGCCGTCGCCGGTCACCCGCTGTTTCGCACGCAGGACTACCGTGAGCTGGTCGCCCGGGCCGACGTGGATGCCTTTCTGATCGCTTCGCCGCTTTCGGTTCATCGCAACCACGTCCTTGCTGCGCTGGCTACTGGTAAGCCCATCTACGCCGAAAAGGCAATCGGCTTTACAGTTGAAGACAATCAAGCAATTGTTGCGGCAGCGCGGCAGAGCAAGAGCATCTTCCAGGCCGGCCATCAATATCGCTATGGTTCGTGGATTCTTGCCGCCATGGACCGGATCCGCAAGGGAGCAATCGGCGAACCAACGCACCTGTATGGGTATTGGCATCGCAACAATGATTGGCGTCGCCCTGTACCGACAGTCGACCCCGGTGGCACGCTGGAGCACCTCATCAATTGGCGGCTCTACCGCGAGACGTCCGGGGGCCTCGTCACTGAACTTGGCGTACATCATATCGACATCGCCAACTGGGTTTTTCAGTCCGTGCCAACGCATGTGCTCGGCACCACCAGCATCGTACGTTTCCACGACGGCCGTACGACCGGTGACAACGTGCAGTGCACTTTCAACTATCCGGGCGGCAAACGCCTTGTCTTCAGCTCACTGACCGACAACGGCAAACAGGGCAATGAGTTGTGGATTTACGGCACGGAAGGGAGCGTGCAAATCACGATTGAAGACGCAGTGTTTTACTACGAAAAGACGAGAATGCCACCAAAAGAAGCGAATGCAACCGTTGTTGAACATGGCGTGGAGACTGGGGCGAGCTACAGCACCGGCAATGAAATGCCGTACCGGGGCCCTGGCGATAAAGTGCAGGTCCCCTATGAGGACGCGACGCTTACCGCTTGCAGCGCCTTTATTCAGTGCATTCGCAATGGAGCTACACCGGTCGCGGGTGTCGACATCGCCTACAACGCCGCTGTTGCATGCTCTGTGGCGCATGATGCGGTCTTTACAGAAGAGAAGACGGCCATCCCATCACTGCCCGTTGCTTGAGCGACTGCTTGACCAAATGCAGCGATCCTGCTCGCGCGAGCGAGTATCTGCCTTTGAGAAGGATAGCCACCCTGACCGCGTGGCTGCAATGAAGGTGCGTGACTTAGTATGAACCACCTCCAGCAACGGATGACGTCGTTCATCGATCTGCAGCACGTTACCGTGTGCCGAGGGGAAGATCCTGTCCTCCATGACCTGTCCTTCAGGGTTCAGCCGGGAGAGTCCGTCGCGATCCTTGGCCCGAACGGCTGTGGAAAATCCACGCTGCTTAAGACGCTCACGTGCGAGCTTTACCCGTTGGCACAGCCGCACACCAGGGTGGAGCTCTTCGGTCGTGCGCGTTGGGACGTGACGCAGTTGCGTCGCATGATGGGCGTCGTCTCATCGGACCCACCCTGCCGCGATGCGCTCTGTGTCTCTGGTTTTGACGTGGTCCTCACCGGGTTCTTCTCGTCTGCCCGGCTATGGCCGCACCTGGTCGTTAAAGACAGCATGCGCCAACGCGCCGCACAAGCGATGCACGACATCGGCGTCGAGCACCTGCGGAATCGGCCGCTGCACGCAATGAGCAGCGGCCAGCAAAAACGCATCATGATCGCTCGTGCACTCGCCGCCAGCGGCATCGAGTCGGAGCAGCGTGTGCTCCTGCTCGATGAACCAGCCAACACTCTCGACGTCGTCGCTCAGCGAGAACTGCGCACAACCATGCAGCGCCTAAGCGAACAGGGGACGGCCGTCCTGCTGGTCACCCATCACGTGGAGGACATTGTTCCCGCGATCGCACGCACCATCTTTCTGAAGCAAGGCCACATCACCGCCGATGGCCTAACCGACACCCTGCTCACCAGCGATCTTCTGAGCGACCTTTTCGACGCCTCCGTTGACCTGTCCCTACACCATGGCGTTTATCACGCGCGGTAGCACCTGGCGTCTCCCCCATCAAGGCTTGACTGCAGGAGCACTTGCCGGACAACTGCAAGTCGCGAAGGCCCGCGGATCGTCATGCTGCATGTGGCACACGTATTGTCCCCATACGGCCTGCAATGCCAGCCTTCTTAAGCCGTACCCCGCAAAGTAGTTCTGGTAGTTTGCAATGCCTTGATCGTCGGCCGGCTCTCCTGCTGCAAAGCGCCTTGCCAGGTCCGCGACGGCATTTGCTGTAAAGGCGGGCTCACCATACACGGTGTGAAAATCGTATGCCGTGTGCCACGTTAGCTTTGTCGCCGGCGTCAGTGCGGCGGCACTCGACGCCGCCTGCAGCATGTAATCCTGCAGAATGCCCGTGCGTGGGTCGATGGACGCCACAAGGTATGCGGGCGGGTTACCGCTCACCGTTGAGATGGACGGCACGCCTTTGACGGCGAACCTGCCGCCGCCTTCGTCCGCACCGAAGACGCGCATCTCGTCTACATGCGTATGCCCGGCAACGACCACGCGCACGGTCTCCCCATGGCGTGCAAGCACTGCACTCAGCGCCGTCGAGCCAAGAAACGTGATTGCCGGCTTGCCGCCGCACACATCAATGCCTGCAACGTTCGTTGAATATGTGTTCACGCCGGGTGGAATGTGTGTCAGCACCCAGACAAATTCGCCCCGCTGTGCCGCAGCCGCAAGCTCAGCATCCAGCCACGCTAACAAGTGCTTGGCAGGCGTTGTTGCCGGGCCACCCGCACAGTTTTTGTAGCGTGACGACAGGAAAATATCATTGAGGACAAGCACGCGGCCCTTCGCAAACGCCGCCGGCAGTGGCAGGGAATAGGAGCCAAGCCGGTCGTAGTCCGCACGCGCCTTCTTCATGTCTGCCGCGGATGCGCCGACCCAGCCACGTGCAACGGCGTTCTCCGTCGCCGCCAGCAGTCGGTCGCTTTCATCCAGTTGGTAATCCCCGCAACCAGAATCGTTGTTGCCCAGCGACACATACACCGGTGTTTCCGGGAACCGCCGGTGCAGCTGCAGCGCGATGTACTCCACCGTCTTCTGTGCGAAATCCATCAAGCCCGCAGCCGTTGTACCAGACGGATGTGCTTCCGCGTCATCGTACTTGGCTCCGGGAAGAGCGGGCGTGTGACCCAACAACTTCTCGTACCGGCAATCGAATCGATGCACCAGCAGATCCCCTGCCAGCAGGACGAAGGCGGGCGGCCCATCCGACGCCTTCCGCGCTGCGGCATCGAACGCGGACAGCATCAGATCATTTGCCGCGTCCACGCTGCGCTCGTTGCATGACGCCTGCAGCGCCTCAAAGTTTTGCGCATCGTTGCGATCCGCAGGCTCTGCCAGGATGGCTTCCCATTGCTCTACCGGTGCCGCCGCCAGCCGCGGCACTTTCGACACATTACGGAAGGGATCAAAGTGTGGATCGGCGAGCAGCGCAGCATTCAGGGACCCTGCCACAGCCTGCGCCTTCGTTTTGCGGGGCAGCGTAAAAGCGAACAGCAGGCATAGCAGGGCAAGCAGTTGGAGTCGCAGCATGCTTCATCATCTCGCGAAGGCACAGCCACGGAACACCCCTCGACCCACATCGCCCATGACGCAACGGCACGCACGCGAGTACGATCCAGCAGATGCGCAGCCCGCCGCTGATAGGCTTGCCCCATGGAGGTTCACCCATGGTGATTCACATCTTCGCGCTTCGCTGGAAGCCGGAAGCGACAGCCGAACAGACTGCGTGCACTCGCGGCAATCCACGCATTCCAGGGCATCATCCCGGGCCTGCTTGAAACGAGTGCCGGCAACAATACTTCGCCGCGTTCCCAGGGTTACGACATGGGTGCCATGATGCGCTTCACCGACCAGGCCGCACTGGATGCCTACCAGCAAAGCGCTCCACACCGCACGCTGCTGGAATGGATGGTTCCTCTGGTTGAAGCGATCGACATCGACCTCGACGTCACCGGCTGATCCGTCAAAGAATTTACTAGCGGCGATCAATGAAGCCCAATCGGTATGCGACGCCTAGTGGTCAGTTCCTGTGAAGGCGATTTGTAGAGGCACCAGCTCCGGTTGGCGGATTTTCTGAGGGCCTAAAACAGCAACGCGGGGAACCGGTCCGCGCATCATGGCCACCTCATCACAGGCGTGCAGCCGCGGGCACTTCTGGCAGTCCTTGTAAATCTTGTCTGGCAGGGCCGTCCGGTCCATGGTGATGCGGTAGCCGTAATGAAAAAAGAAATCCGGGATGCGGGTAAACAGGCAAACCGTTTGCACGCCGTGCATCTCGGCTTCAGCGTGCAGGGCTTTCAGAAGGCCGCCACCCGCGCCCTGTCCCTTCGCCTCCGGAGTCACCACAATGGATCGGATCTCCGCCAGGTGCGGGCCGTACAGGTGCAGTGCGCCGCAACCCAGAAAGATGCCGCCCTCCGACAAAGCGACGTGAAAATCACGCACATTCTCGCAGATTTCAGCGTACTGCCGGCGCAGCAATGTGCCATCACCAGAGAGCGAGTTCACCAACTCGAAGATATTCGCCGCGTCCTGCAATGTGGCCTTGCGGATCTCAGCTCGAGGCATCGTCGACCTCCTCGTCGCCAATCGCATCCAGCAATGCAGCGATCCTTGTACGTGCCTCCGCCTGTGCCATGTGCACGCGTGTTGTCGCGGTACCGCCGATCACGTCGTGACAATCCAGCGTGGCCCGCAGCGTCACGCTGTCGAAGAAGTCCGGCCCAAACTCCGGACTTAGCCCTTGCAGCTCATCCAATGACAGATCGTTGAGTTCGCGCCCACTCTCCAGCCCAAAACGAACTGCTCGGCCAATAATCTCGTGCGCCGTGCGAAACGGAATACCCCGATGGACCAAGTAGGTTGCTCCCGCCATGGCATTCAGGTAGCCGTTGCTCGCCGCCTGCCGCATGCGATCAAACCTGAAACGAAGCGACGCGGTAAACGGTGCAAGCAGCGGCAGCATTCCCTCCAGCGTTTCCGCCACCTCGAAGCACGCCTCCTGCGACTCCTGCATGTCCTTGTTGTACGCCAGCGGCAGGCCCTTCATGATGGTCCCGAGCGTCGTCGCCGCTCCGAGTAGCCGGCCGCTTTTGCCCCGCAGCAGTTCCGTCAAGTCCGGATTTTTCTTTTGCGGCATCGCCGATGAGCCAGTCGAGAATGCCTCCGGCAGGTCAATGAACCCAAATTCCGCCGTTGCATGCAGCGTGAGCTCTTCCGCAAAGCGAGACAGGTGGAGCCCCAGCGTGGCCGCCGCCTGCGCAAACTCCAGCACAAAATCCCGGTCGCTTGTGGCATCCATGCTGTTCGCGGTCGGGCCGTCAAAGTTCAGCGCATGCGCCGCGATGGTACGGTCAAGCGCAAGAGTTGCACCTGCGATCGCACCAGAGCCCAGAGGACACAGATTGAGTCGCCGGCGCGCGTCGGTCAGCCGGCTGCAATCGCGCAGCACCATTTCCACGTACGCCAGCAGCCAGTGAGCCACCAGCACCGGCTCCGCCCGTTGCAGGTGGGTGTAGCTCGGCATTACGGCGTCACCCGTGCTCTCGGCAAGCGTCACGAGTGCGTCTGCCCACGCAGCCAGGTCGGTCAGCGCGCGGTCGATCGCGTCCCGCACATACAGCCGCAGGTCTGTCGCAATTTGCTCGTTGCGCGAGCGGCCCGTGTGCAGCTTGAGCGCAAGCGTACCAATCTGCTGCGTCAGTGCAAGTTCCACAAAGTGATGAATATCCTCCGCCTGCGGATGGAGTGCGACCAGTGCAGCACCGAACTTTGCGTCATCTATTTTGGTGTCTGGGCCCAGTGCTGCCACCCAAAACGTTTTAGTGTTGTCCTGTGCGGCGCGCCCCACGGCGACCAGTCCATCCAGCACGCGTTGCAGCTCCTCAGGCGATAGCACACCCGCGGCAGCGATGACGTGCGCGTGCGCTGAACTGGCGGCGAGCTCCTGAGGCAACAGTCGCCAGTCAAACGGAAAGGATCGCTGCCATTCCTCAAAGTCTCTGTTCAGCGGCTCCCGGAAGCGCCCGGACCACATCTTCGTCGGTTCGTTCGACATCCGTTATTCCCCACCCTGCAGCTGGGGCATCTCGGAACCTTTGCCAAGCTTCACCAAGCCCGACGCCGCATAGATCTGCAGCTTTGCACGTGTGTCTGTTATGTCCAGGTTACGCATCGTCAGCTGCCCAATGCGGTCACGTGGCGAGAACGTGGACTCCGTCTTCTCCATCGAGAGACGCTCAGGCGAGAAGGTAAGATTTGCACTTTCCGTGTTCAGAATGGAGTAGTCGTTGCCGCGACGCAGCTCGAGCGTGACCTCGCCGGTAACGGCGCCCGCGACCCAGCGTTGCGAGGCCTCGCGCAGCATGATCGCCTGTGGATCGAACCAGCGGCCCTGGTATAGCAGGCGGCCCAGCTTGCGACCATTCTCACGATACTGCTCGATCGTATCCTCGTTGTGAATACCGGTGACCAACCGCTCGTACGCAATGAAGAGGAGCGCAAGACCCGGCGCCTCGTAGATGCCGCGGCTTTTTGCCTCAATGATGCGGTTTTCAATCTGATCGCTCATGCCCAGGCCGTGTCTTCCGCCAATGCGGTTTGCCTCCAGCAGCAGTTCCACCAGGTCGGTAGACTCGGCGCCGTTAAGCGCGACAGGTACACCCTCCAAAAAGCGAATGGTCACCTGTTCGCGCTTGATCTCGATATCGTCCCGCCAAAACGCAACGCCCATGATGGGCGCCACAATCTGCATCGAGCTGCTGAGATGCTCCAGATCTTTGGCCTCATGCGTGCCGCCTAGGATGTTGGAATCAGTCGAGTACGCCTTTTCCGCTGTCATCTTGTAGTCGAAACCGCTGCGCTGCAGAAAGGCAGACATTTCTGCGCGCCCGCCCAGCTCATCGATGAATGCTGCGTCCAGCCAAGGCTTGTACACCTTCAGGTCCGGGTTGACGAGGAGGCCGTACCGGTAAAAACGTTCAATGTCGTTTCCCTTGTAGGTGGACCCGTCGCCCCAGATATGGACGTCGTCCTCCTTCATCGCGCTGACCAGAACGGTACCTGTGACAGCACGGCCGAGCGGTGTTGTATTGAAGTATGTGCTGCCGGCCGTGGTGATGTGAAACGCACCAGCCTGCAGCGCTGCGAGCCCTTCGCGCACAAGCGCTGCTCGGCAGTCGATCAGGCGCGCCTTTTCGGCTCCATACTCCAGCGCCTTGCGCGGAATCGCATCGTAATCCGTCTCGTCAGGCTGGCCAAGGTTGGCGGTATATGCATAAGGCAGCGCACCCTTTTGCTTCATCCAATGCAGCGCCGCCGAGGTATCAAGCCCGCCGGAGAAAGCTATGCCGACTTTTTGGCCGGTCGGGAGGGATTCGAGGATGACAGACATCGGTGGAACCTTTCGTGCAACGGTGCGAGAAGGAGTGCAATCTTTGGAGGCTGCTGATCAATTTTTGGATGGCGACTGATGTTGTCCTGTGTGGCAAGCCGAAGCCCAGAAGAACGCTGAGAGACCATCTCTCGGCAGGGCAGCGCCTCAATGCTACGCCAGTGACTTGCGTCGCTTGCCGTTGCTGCCGCGGTCGCGCGCGATTCGCTTCGCCCCCCCTAGCAACATCAGCAGCAGTGCCTTCTGTGCATGCAGACGATTCTCCGCTTCGTCGAAAACGATGGACTGGGGTGAATCCATGACGGCATCCGTCACCTCCTGCCCACGATGCGCTGGCAGACAATGCATGAAAACCGCATTGTCTGAAGCATGTGCCATCAACGCTTCATTGACCTGGAAAGGCTTGAAAATGGGCGTGCGCTTGGTTGTCTCGTTCTCCTGGCCCATGCTGATACACACGTCGGTGTACACGGCGTCTGCACCTGCAACGGCCTTGACTGGGTCGTGCATCAACTGGATCGATCCACCGGTCTGCTCCGCCAGCGCCATGGCCTTGTGGATGATGTCGAGCTCCGGCTCGTAGCCTTTTGGCGTGGCCACGGTCACGTGTGCACCCAACAACGCACCCGCCAGCATCAGGCTGTGGCATACGTTGTTTCCGTCGCCCACATAGGTAAACTTCAGCCCTTCGCACGAGCCGAAACGTTCTTCCAGTGTAAAAAAGTCGGTGATTGCCTGGCAGGGATGTTCCCAGTCTGAAAGTGCATTGATGACCGGAACCTTGGCGTTCTCACCAATTTCCGTGACGGTGTCGTGTGCATACGTCCGCAGCACGATCACATCCATCCATCGCTCAATATTGTGCGCTACATCGGCCAGAGATTCCCGCTCGCCCAAAACACTCTGCGTCTGGTCCACAAAGATCGCGTTACCGCCACAGGTGTTGATAGCCGCCTCAAAGGTCAGTCGTGTGCGCAGCGATGCCTTCTCAAAAATCAACACCATCTGCTTTGCATCAAGTGCATGCCGAAAATCTTCGGGGTGCGCCTTGACCGCATGGGACAGTTCCATGACAGCGGCCATCTCTTGCACGCTCAGGTCGGCGATCGAGGTAAGATCACGCCCTCGCAATCCCTTGGCAGCTTCGGTAAATGCCGCGTCACTCTGGATGCCCAATGTCACCCTTGCCTTCGGCATTTCTGGTGAATCCGGCATCATCACTACAGTCTTACTACCCATGAACCGCTTCCTCTGCCCGCAACGTCTCTGTCTGTGCGGGCTCGTTCTTGTTGTCTTCCAATTCTTGCAGAAGCTCGCGAAGCGCACACACGGTTGCATCCACCTGGGTGCGCGTGAGCAGGAATGGCGGCAGAAACCGCAGCACTGTTTCGCTGGTGCGGTTTAGCAGCATGTGCCGTTCAAACATCATGCGCTGCTGCACCTCGCCGGCAAGCTCGGCGCTGTGCATGTCCACACCGATCATCAGGCCCATGCCACGCACCTCGGCAATACTCGCGTGTTCCGTCGCAAGCACCTTCAATTGCTCCAAAAAATAGCCGCCCACGTCCTGAACATGTTGCAGCAGCGCGGTGTCGTTGATCTCGTCGATCACGGCAAGGGCCACGGCACACGCCAGCGGTCCGCCGCCGAATGTGGTTCCGTGCATGCCTGGTGTGATCGCGCGTGCGGCTTCTTCCGTGCAAAGCATGGCACCCATGGGCAGGCCGCCGGCGATAGGTTTGGCCAGCGTCGTCACGTCGGGCATTGCGTCATAGTGCTGGTACGCGCACCACTTGCCGGTTCGCCCCATACCGCTCTGGATTTCATCTGCCATCAGGAGTGCGCCGGTCCGGTCGCATAATGCCCGCGCCGCGGCGAAGAATTCGGCCGATACCGCATGAATGCCGCCCTCGCCCTGCAGCGATTCGATGCAGATGGCGCAAATATCTGTCGAGAACGCCTCGCGTAGGGCGGCCACATCGTTCAAGGGCACGAACGTAACGCCCGGCATCACCGGTTGAAACGGTTCGCGATATTTCTGCTTGTGCGTGGTTGCCACGGAGCCCATCGTGCGACCGTGAAACGAGTGCTCAAGCGCGATCATCTTTGTGCCAATCTCGCGACCCTCGGACCGCAGCAACGCGGCATGCGCGCGTGCCAACTTCAGTGCGGCCTCCCATGCCTCTGTGCCGCTGTTGCACAAAAATGCCCGGTCCATGCCGGTCAACTCGGTCAGCTTCAGGGCAAGCGTCGCGGTGTGGTCATGGAAGAACAGGTTCGACGTATGCAGCAGGCCGGTCTCAGTCTGAGCCAGGATCGCCCGATTGATCGCCGGGTGATTGTAGCCAAGGCCACAGACCCCAATGCCGCTTAGAAGATCCAGGTACTCGGTTCCTTTGTCGTCATACAGGTGAACCCCCTCGCCGCGCGTGAACAGGATCGGATGACGATCGTAGGTGTTGAGCAGCAGGGTCTGCTCCGCGGCTTCCGCGGCAACAAGGTTCATATTTGCTGCACCTCCAATGACTGGGTTCATGGCTTCCGTCCTGTCTGGCTGAGTTACGTTCGTTGAACTACAGAGGGCAGTGCTGTTGTCGGCGAGTGGAGCGGCAAAAGACATCATGCGACCATGACCTCCGTCCCGTCATTGACACGGCTGCTGATTAAATCCGGAAGTACCTTTGCTGCCTCAGCCGGCAGAATACGCACGCGCTTCACACCCGCCAGCAAGGCATCGCGACAGGCATTCAGCTTTGGCAACATGCCGCCTGTAATCACGGCGTTCTTTTCCATCTGGGGTATCTGTTTCAGCGACAACCAACGCATGATGTTTCCGTCCGCACCCTTTACACCGGGCACGTCGGTCAGGAACACCAGTGCATCAGCTTTGACGCAGGCAGCCGTCGCCGACGCCATCTCATCGGCGTTGATGTTGTAGTACTCGCCGTCAAATCCGAGCGCGATGGAACTGATCACCGGCACCGCTGTCATCGCCCAGATCGCTTCCAGCCAGCGTGGATCGGTCGCGGCAATCTCGCCCACAAAGCCAAGGTCCGGCGTCGTCTTCTTTTTGCGTGCGCGAAAAACCTGTCCGTCGCCCCCGCAGATGCCAACCGCCGACTGACCCTGCTGGTTCAACGACGCGACCAGCGATTTGTTGACACGACCCGCAAGGACCATCAACGCTGCATCACGCGTTTCCGCGTCGGTAACACGCAGGCCGCTGATGAACTGACTGGTCTTGCCCATCTGCGCCAGCGTTCGCGTCAACTGCACACCGCCGCCATGCACAATCGCGACCTTGTGCCCGTCGCTCACCAATTCTGCAATGGCTTTACCAATGGCAAGCAACAATTCCGGGTTCTCCAGCGAAGCCCCGCCGAGTTTGACGACATACTTCACAGCAGGCCCTCCTCTTCCTTCCATCCACACATCACGTTCAGGTTCTGTACTGCCTGCCCTGCAGCACCCTTCAGCAGGTTGTCCAGGCACGACACCAGCACGACGTCGCGCCCGTTCGGTCCAACCGCAAAGCCAATGTCACAGAAATTCGTTCGAACCACATCCTGGATCTGTGGCAGCACCCCCAGGGCGCGCATGCGAACCATGGGGCTACCTCGGTAGAAATTGCAAAAACTCTCCAACTCCTTTGAATCCATTGAGCAGTTCAGGCGGAAGTACATGGTGCATAAGATGCCCCGTGGAATCGGGAGCAAGTGCGGCGTAAACCGTATTTGCTCCGCCGAAAGGTGCAGCTGCTCCAGTAACTCCCCCGTGTGCCGATGACCGAAGACGCTATACGCCGACAGGTTATCGGCCGCATGCATGAAGTGTGTATTCGCGGTGGCAGCCTTGCCTGCGCCACTCACGCCGCTCTTCGCATCGCACACGATGCCGCGGATCAGATCGACGACGCCCGCCTGCACGAAAGGCGACAGCGCCAAAATTGCAGCAGTTGCGTAGCAGCCGGGATTTGCCACCAGCAGCGCCGCCCGGATCGCCTCGCGGTGCAACTCCGGGCTGCCATAGACGGCCTCGGCTTGCAGCACTGCAGCTTCCGCCGGGTTGGCATCGGTCAGCTTATAAGCTGCTGCATTCGCCGCGTCGTGCAGGCGCCAGGCACCCGATAGGTCAATGACCCGCAGACCGCTCGCGATCGCTTCCGGCACCCATTCCCGTGACTGCTCATGCGGTGTCGCCAGAAAAAGCACCTGTGTTCCAAGGTCGCGCAGCCGCTGCCAGCTAAACGGCACGACCTGCGGCGCAGGTTTGCCGTTATTCCGCGCAAGTTGTGGATGCATGTTGTACAACGAAGTCGATCGTTCGCCCGCATCCATGCGCCCGAGGAATGCTGGCGTCTCGCCGGCCAGACGCGGGTGTGAGAACAACAGGCGCGCCAACTCCGCGCCCGAGTAGCCGGACACCCCCACGACTGCCGTTCGCACGGTAGCGAGCCTTGGCTCCTGCACCCGTGCTTCGCCCTGTACCTGCAAGTCCACCTATCCGATCAACCCTTCCATGCGCGCTCTTAACAGCGCTGCCTGCGTGTCACTTTCACAAATCACTAGAACGGTATCGTCACCGGCGATGGTTCCCATGACTTCCGGCCAGTCTTCGTAATCCAGCGCCGCCGCTACCGGCTGCGCACTTCCTGTGGTGGTAATCACGACCAGCAGATTTTGGGCCTGTTTCACTTCCAGCCCAAAGTTTTCCAGCGTCTCCTTAATGGCCGGAACGTCGTCCTCGTTTTCTGCATTTGCAAATGCATATCCATTCGCACCCTTGTAGATGTGCAATTCATGCATGTCACGTGACAGCGTTGCCTGCGTCACAGTGAATCCCTGCTTCATCAGCTGCCGCCGCAGGGCGTCTTGCGACAGTACGGCAGAAGTTCCCAAAAGCTCTCGAATTGCCTGATGGCGCTGCTGCTTCATACTCTCCCAACAAGACTCACCGCCGCAGTCAAACAACAGTGTCGAATCGATCATCTGCAGCGAGACCAAACCTGACCAACTCCGCCTTTGTGAGACGACCTAAAACGTGCATAGGATGCATAAATATGCACCAACATGTATAACTATACAGGAAGCTCTCTCGCTGTGCCCCGCCAACCGTACTTCCGGCGAAGATTCAAGGCCCACACACAGGTCCACTACTACACCTGGTGCGTTTCCACCATTTAGGATGACCCATGGACTCCACTGCTTGCGTACCCCGCCGCCCTCAGGCGGTCTCCCGTTTGTGGAACCCCGACGCACCTTCACAGGTGCGATCCCTGATCGACGCGCGCTTTGAACGAGACTCCTGCGGCGTTGGATTTGTCGCCTCCAGCAAGAATGTTGCCTCCCATCAAATCCTGACCAGCGCACTGACCGCACTTGCTCGCCTTGCCCATCGCGGGGCCGTCGCTGCAGATGGCAAGAGCTCTGACGGTGTCGGTATTGCCGCAGCCATTCCACGGGATCTGTTGCTCCACGAGACCGGTTTCACCCTGGACCCCAGCAAACCTCTCGGTGTGGGTGTCGTTTTTCTTCACGCAGACGCAGAGAACACGGTTACAGCGCTGGAGTCCTGCATCGCCGCGCAGGGGCTACGCCTGCTTGGCTGGCGCGTCGTTCCGGTTGCAACGGATACGTTGGGCGAGATTGCTCTTGGCTCGATGCCCAGCATCCGCCACCTGCTTGTCACGGATGACAGTGGCGACTCCATGGAAGCGACTGAGCGCAAACTCTACCTTGCCCGGAAGGACTTTGAGCGTCGCTCTGAAGCGGGCGAAGTGGCTGGCTACGTCGCCTCTCTGTCGGCCCGTGTCATCGTGTACAAATCGCTCTGCATCGGCCGTCTATTGCCGGAGTTCTATGCCGATCTGCGCGATCCAAGCTACGTGACTGCCTTCGCGCTCTTTCACCAGCGATATGCTACCAACACCACTCCTGCCTGGCATCGCGCCCAGCCCGGGCGCATGCTGGCGCACAACGGCGAGATCAACACGGTATGGGGCAACCGCTCGCGTATGGAGGCCCGCTACAGCACCTTACCAGCGGAGTGCCAGCCCATTCTGACCAGGGACGGCACCGATTCCACATCACTCGACGAAACCGTCGAACTCCTGACGCGCAATGGACGCACCGTTGCGGAAGCCATCCGCATTCTCCTGCCGCCCGCAGTTACGGAGCATCCATCCGCGTTTTTGCAGTACCACCGGGATACTGCCGAGCCGTGGGACGGACCCGCCGCGCTTGGTTTTACCGATGGTCGCTATGTTGGCTCGGCGCTTGACCGCAACGGTCTGCGCCCGACGCGCTATGCCTTTACCGCCGATGGCTTGGTTGTCGCCGGTTCCGAGGCGGGCCTGGTCGATCTTGACCCGGAGCAGGTCATTCACAGTGGCCGTCTTGGGCCCGGCCAGATGCTGCTGGTCGATCTGCAGGAACAGAAAATCTACGAGAACGAGGCGCTGCTCGACCTTTTCGATCAGGATGGCAGTTATGCCGCACTTGTCGACGAACGCACAATCGAAGCGGAGTGGGTCGACCTGCCGGCAACCGACACCGCCCGCATTGAAGCCGCGCAGAAGACCTTTGGCTATACCCGGGAAGACATGCGCATGGTGCTACAGCCCATGTTTGCCGAGGGCAAGGACGCAGTCTGGTCTATGGGCGACGACACGCCGCTTGCGTACCTGGCGAAAGCACCGCGGCCCATCTACGCCTACTTCCGCCAGCGCTTTGCGCAGGTCACAAACCCGGCAATCGATCCTCTTCGCGAGGCCGTGGTCGTCTCGCTGCACACCCGTCTTGGCCCCTGGTCGCACCTGTTGGACAAACATGCGCCGCTGCCCGGGATTTCCCTGCGCTCGCCGTTTCTTTCGATCGGCAAGCTTGAATCACTGCGGCAGGGTAGATACCCGCAGAGCGACACCCTACGCCTGCGTGAACTCAAGTGTGTCTTCTCCTCGCGTTTCTCGCTCCAGACCGGTGTAGAAGCCCTCTGTGCCAACGCCATCGAGGTGGTACGTAACGGTACCGAGATCCTGTTGCTCAGTGACCGCAACGCGTCTGCCGAAGAGCTTCCCATACCCATGGCCATCGCCGTCGCTGTCGTGCACCACGCATTGGTCGCAGCCGGCCTGCGCACACGTACCGGCATCGCGGTCGAGGCTGCGGATGTGCGCGACGTCCATCATGCTGCCGTCCTCATTGGCTACGGCGCGGGCGCGGTTTGCCCATGGCTTGCATTGGAAACGGCACGCGCCACCAACGTCGAAGACCCGAACACACCGGAAATTCGCATGCTGAAGGCGTTCGACGCTGGCCTTGCGAAAATCATGTCCAAGATGGGCATCAGTGTTGTAGACAGCTACCGCGGCGCATATCAGTTTGACATTCTCGGCCTGAGCAGGGAGGTCGTCGATCGTTGCTTCCCCCTGACACCGGCGCCGCTCGGCGGCATCGGATTCACGGAGATCGAAGCCAACGTTCGGGCGCTGTGGAGCAGCCCCATGGTGGTCCCCGACGCAAAACCGGAGCTGCCCGATTACGGATGGGTCAAATTCCGCCGCGCCGACGTAACGGAGCCACATGCCTGGGCGCCGATGACGGTGAAGGCCCTGCAGAGCGTGGTTGGCAGTGCGCGCAATGTGCCCCTGCCCACGGACCCGGCGAACGCCTTTCGCCTGTACTCGACAGAGGCATCCGCCAAGGAGCCAGCGAATTTGCGCGACCTGCTGGAGATTCGTCCTGCCGGCCCTGAGATTCCTTTGGAGACCGTCGCGCCGGCTACCGCGCTGCAGGCCCGGTTTATCTCTTCCGCCATGTCGCTCGGCTCGCTCAGCCCGGAAGCACACACCACGATCACCATCGCTATGAATATGATTGGTGGCCGTTCCAACACGGGCGAGGGTGGCGAAGACTCCGATGTGTACCGCCCCCATCCCGGAAACCGCCGCGTTCCCGGCCCGGAGGAAGGTGGCAACTTCGTCAACAAGCCGGCGCCGAAAGGCAGCGCAGGCGGCGTCGCCGTTGCCGAACCCATTGTGGAAGCGCCGGCTGTTCATACGCACCTGAACAATAAAATTAAACAGGTTGCGAGCGGCCGCTTCGGCGTTACGGCAGAGTATCTTGCACACGCGGAGGAGATCGAGATTAAGGTTGCCCAGGGTGCCAAGCCCGGCGAGGGCGGCCAGCTACCCGGCCACAAGGTCAGCGGCCTGATTGCGCGACTGCGCCATGCCCAGCCAGGGGTGCCGCTCATCTCGCCACCGCCGCATCACGACATCTACTCCATCGAGGACCTTGCGCAACTGATCTACGACCTGAAGCGTGTGAACAGGCGCGCCGCGGTTGGCGTCAAGCTCGTTTCAAGTTGCGGTGTCGGTACCGTCGCTGCAGGTGTGGCCAAAGCTTACGCGGACTACATCGTCATTGCCGGCAACGGTGGCGGAACCGGTGCCGCCGCACTCAGCAGCATTAAGTACGCCGGCAATCCGTGGGAGCTTGGCCTTGCCGAAGCTCAGCAGGTGCTGATGCAAAACGGGATGCGCGGCCGCGTTCGACTGCGAACCGACGGTGGTCTCGCGACTGCGCGCGACATTCTCATCGCCGCGCTCCTTGGTGCGGACGAGTACGCTTTTGGTACTTCCGTCCTTGTGGCAATCGGCTGCGACATGGCTCGCCAGTGCCATCTCAATACCTGTCCCACCGGCATTGCGACGCAACGGCCGGAGCTGCGCGCGCGTTTTCGAGGCAGGCCGGAACATATCACTCGCTTCTTCGACCAGATGGCGAATGATTTGCGCCAACTGCTTGCATCGTATGGGTTTACATCAATTGAACAGGCAATTGGACGCGTCGATTTGTTGGAGCAGGTCCGTTCTGATGGCGGCCTGGACCTAGCGCCCATGCTCGCCCATCTCCCAGGCGGACCTGTGCGATGGGCCGGTCAGCGAAACGATCGCCCGCAGGCCACACCGGCGCTGGACGAAGCCTGGATTGAGCCTGTGATTTCCGCCGTCAAAGCCGGTCAAGCATTCGAAGTTACGAGCAATATCGCCAACCGTGACCGCGCCGTCGGGTCGCGCATTGCCGGCGAACTTGCCGTGCTGCGCGCGGCAGCAGAGTCGCCCATGGCCATGCCTTCCATCACGTTTCGGCTGAATGGCACCGCCGGCCAGTCCTTTGGTGCCTTCGCCATCGAGGGCATGCATCTCGTTCTCACGGGCCAGGCAAATGACTTCGTCGGCAAAGGGCTGAGCGGTGGTGAGATCGTCCTCCGTGCACGTGGTCTTGCCGCGCAGAATTCTGGCGAGCATGTGATTCTCGGCAATGTCGCCCTGTACGGCGCAACGGCCGGCAAGCTGTTTGCCGCCGGCCGCGCAGGGGAGCGATTCGCGGTGCGCAACTCCGGTGCGGTGACCGTCGTGGAAGGTGTGGGCGATCATGGCTGCGAGTACATGACGGGCGGCGTCGCCATTATCCTGGGCGCAATCGGGATGAACTTTGGCGCGGGCATGACTGGCGGCCTTACCTGGATTTATGACGAGGATGGCTCCGTGCTGGCCAAGCAGCGCTTTCACCTGGACTTTCTTGCGCCACACACCTTTGCCGAAGTGGATGAGGCAGCCCAGGCTAACCTCCGCGCCTTGTTGCAGGAGCATGCGGATCGCAGTGGCAGTTCTCTGGCACAGGTGCTGCTGACCGATTGGAACAACACATCCACGCGCTTTCTGCGATTGACGCCGAAACCACAGGTGTAGGTCAAACTGCGTGGCGCTGCCGGGTTTGCTGCCGTACGGCCACGAATCCATGTAGCATGCGTATGTCTTCGGCCACTGGTACCTGCGCGGCCGATACGGGGAGTGCATGCAGCTTTCGACGTTGAACGATGTCTTTGCGCGAGCAGTCTCGCGCGGCGCAGAACGGGTTATTCTGGAGCACACGGCCGACGGCAGTTGGTCGCCGATCAGTGCCGATGCGTTGTACTGGCGCGTGCGACGCATGGCTGCGTGGCTGCAAGCCCACGGCGTGCACAAAGGCGATCGCGTCGCTCTGCTGGCAGAGAACCGTTGGGAATGGGCCGTTGTCGACTTCGCCTGTCTCGCGATCGGTGCGGTGGATGCGCCGATGTTCCCCACGTTGACGGCCGAACAGATCCGGAAGCAGATCAAGGATTCAGGCGCGAGAATCGCCTTCGTTTCGACCAAGGATGTGTACGGGAAAGTGGCAGGCATCGATGGCCTGGAGCACATCATCGCCATGGACGACATGGAGGGATCCGCGAGTTTCCGCGCCATTGTTGGCGGACCGGAACCACCGACGCGCGATGCGGAGTTCGACGCCGCAAACAGGGCGATCGGGCCGGATGACCTGGCCACACTCATCTACACCAGCGGCACCACGGGGGACGCAAAGGGTGTCATGCTGACGCACGGCAACATCGCCGCAAACCTGTCCATGACGACGGAGATTTACCACTTCCAACCGACCGACTCAACCGTCTCGTTCCTCCCGCTGTCCCACGTCACGGCGCGGCACATCGACTATCTCTTTTACGCTGACGGCGTCACCCTGGCGTATGTCAGCCGTGCTGAGCGCGTGTTGCCGGCCATGGCTGCCGTCAAGCCTACGATCTTCGTCGCTGTTCCGCGCGTCTACGAGCGAGTGCGCCAGTCCGTAGAGTCAAAGTCCGCGAAGGCTGGCGGGCTGAAGGCCAGGATTTTTACTTGGGCCGTCAAAACGGGACTGCCGCATCGCCAGACAGTAGCGAACCGGCAGACACCATCCTCGCTGCCCTGGAAGCTGGCGAACAAGCTCGTCTATCGCAAAATCGCGGAGGCGTTTGGCGGCCGCGTACACACCTTTGTCGCCGGCGGCGCACCGCTCGGCCGCGACCTGGGCAACTGGTTTGCCGACGTGGGTGTGCCGATTTTCGAGGGTTACGGCCTGACGGAAACTTCGCCCGTAATTGCCGTGAACCGTCCCGGCGCCAACAAGCTGGGTACCGTCGGCCAAGTCATGCCCAATCTCCAGTGCCGCATCGCGCCAGAAGATGGCGAACTTCTGGTGAAGGGTCCAAGCGTGTTTCAGGGCTACTGGAACAAGCCTCAGGCGACAGCAGAAGTGTTTGACGAGGAGGGTTTCTTCCATACCGGCGATGTCGGTCACATCGACGAACAAGGTTATCTGAGCATCACGGATCGCAAAAAAGAGCTGCTCAAGACCATCGGCGGCAAGCTGGTCGCACCGCAGCCCATTGAGGCAAAGCTCAAGGTCAGCGCACTTGTGGGATTTGCCGCGCTGCTGGGCGACAATCGCAAGTACGTCACGGCACTCATTTCTCCAAACTTTCCGGCGCTGGACGAGTGGGCGGCGGCAGAAGGCATCGCCACGGCCGACCGCGCCGCACTCGTCCGCGAGCCCAAAGTGACTGCACGCTATCAGCAGGAGCTCGACCGTGTGAATCACGACCTGCAACCGTGGGAGAAGGTCAAGCGTTTTCGCCTGGTGCCAGACGAATGGACCGAGGCCAGCGGCCATCTTACCCCCAGCGTGAAACTCAAGCGCCGTATCGTTGCCGCGAAGTACGGCAGCGTCATTGAAGACATGTACAGCGGTGCCGACGCGGAATGAGATTCCTTCTTCCCATGTCAGCGTTTCTGGTCCTTGGCACCCTTCCTGCGCAGGCACCGCCACAACGTGCCACGCCCACGGTTACGCCGAAAGTCGAAGCCGCGCCTCGCCATATGCCGCCTGCCTGTGTCAATGTTCCCTCGGCACACGCTCACCCGTCTGCCGCAGAAATGCTGCGACGGCAGGAGGTCGCCGCTGCCGACCCGACCTTTGTGCTATCGCCGGAACCGCTCGACAACCTCGGCGCATTGCGCTTCCGCATACGCGACTACGCGGACTGCGCCGGCGACGCCGGCTGCTACTGGGACGACATGGACGCCCAGGCACAGCGCGCCGTTGCCGTGCTGGAGGCGCGCGCGGCCAGACGGACAAAACGCGAACACCTCGCCATCAGCCTCGACATCGACGAAACCGCTCTCACCAGCTACTGCGAAGAACTGCGCGAAGACTTCGGGTATATCCGCCCGCAGTACGAGGCATGGATTGTTTCGGATGACGCGGTCAGGCCAGTACCTGGTACGCTGCGGCTTTTCCAGCGCGCCCGTGCATTGGGCTACACCGTCTTCTTCATCACCGGCCGGCCAGAGCCACAGCGTACTGCCACGGAACGCAATCTGCGGACTGCCGGCTACGATGGCTTTGAGCACGTTTCTTTGAAGCAGGCTGACCAGGCCGATCTCTCGACCGAAGCCTATAAATCTGCGGAGCGTGCCCGCATCCTGCGCGCCGGTTACACCCTCATCCTGAACATGGGTGACCAGTGGAATGACCTCGAAGGCACGCCGCTAGCCGAACACAGTGTGAAGCTGCCCAATCCCTTCTATTACCTGCCCTGACCTGACCGGCCTCTTTCCGCGCACTTACGGCTCCCTTGCGTTTTGCAGGAAACAACCAGCATCTCGTTATCTCTCTTGCCGCGCGTATCCGGACCGCGTACAACGGAAATGCAGACCACTGCACGTAGAGAGGAGACCGACGTGGCTTCAGCTTCACCTCAGCCCGCATGGCGCGAGGTCATGGACATGCGTCAGGCCGCAGACTACCTCGGTCTCAGTGCAGACTCGCTCTCTCGTTACGCGTCTGAGGGTCGTGTGCCGGCCTTCCGTTTTGGCAACCGCTGGCGTTTCAAAAAAGACCTGCTTGATCGCTGGATGGATGCGCAGTGCGGCGTCACTCAGAAACCGCAGGCAGCCGTCACCGCAAAGTCGAAAAAGCCACCGCGCTTGGCAAGCTAGCCGCTCGCGACATACCGTACGTCGCTTGCTCACGACTCGTCTTGATGCGCCGACGCGGCCAGCCATGGAAGCTTCCAGACCGGGAGCCGATCGACTTGTATTTGGGCGCGCACTGACCTGGCTATGCACCCGCATTTGTGCTTTCGGGCTGCAAGGTCAGCATCGAGATCTCGGGCGGGCATCGAAAACGTATGGGCAGGTGCACCGTACCAATGCCGCGGTTCACGTACAGCTGCATGCCGCCTACCCGGAACGCACCTTCCAGGTAGTGCCTTCCCATGTCTGGCAGAAACAGCGGAGGCAGCAGGGGAAGCCGTACCTGTCCGCCGTGCGTGTGACCTGCCAGCATCAGGTCCACCCCGCCATACGCGCTCACCATTGGCGCAATATCGGGCTCGTGTCCCAGCAGAATCACCGGCAAGCCTTCATTCTTTGCTGGAATGCTGCGCGGCAGATCGGGTGCGTCGTAATAAGCATCCGCCAGGCCGCCAAGCCACAGCCGGTCACCCCCACGCTCCACGCTCGTATAGGCATTGCGCAGAACGCTCAGGCCCTGCGCTTCCAACGCCAGCGTTACGCCCATGTAATCGACGCTGTCGTGGTTGCCCAGCGAGCAGAAACGCAGCGGGCAAGTTAAATGGCCCAGGATTTCGGCAATTTCCTCCGCGTGCTTGCGATTGTTTCGCATGGAGGTCTGGTCCGCCGTAATAAAGTCCCCGGTCAGTGCCACCATGTCCGGCGCCAACACATTTACCCGGCGGACCACTTTCCGCAAAAACCACGGCTCCACATACCGGTGATAGTGGAAGTCTGAAATCTGCGCCACACGAAAACCGTGAAATGCGGGCGGCAGCGTCGCGATACGGATCGTGTGTGCCTCGACCGCGATGCGGTGACGCTCGACCAAGGTGCCGTCCAGCATCAGGGCCGCCGCGCATGAGATGCCGCCTACCAGGAACTTACGACGTGTCAGCCGACCGGGAATGTGGGCGTTCAGGCGCATTTCCCTATCTTAGTGGCGCGGCGGTAAGCAACGCTTGCATGCCACAGCGATTCGCGGGACCGAAGCACCGCGGCAGGAACAGCGGGGTAAAATCGGCGGGTGAACTTTTCTGCACGACGTACGCGCCTGGCGGCTGCCCTGACCAAGGCCAGGCTGCCCGCGCTGCTGGTGACACATCTGCCGGACGTTCGATGGCTGACCGGATTTACCGGATCCAACACCGCCGTCATCGTGTTACGGACCGGTCGCGGCATTCGGGTGCGCCTTTTCACCGACGGCCGCTATACCGCTCAGGCCGCAGTAGAGGTGCAGGGCGCGACGGTGCGCATTGCAAAGAAGAGCGCGCTGGCGGAGGCCCTGGCCTTCGTTACCGCCTCTCCCGTGGATTGCTGCGGCTTCGATGCAACGACCACCTCGGTTGCGACTCTGGATACACTTCGGAAGAGCTTGCCGGATAACGGCCGGCGAAGCAGCTTTCTGTATTCCACGTTCGATATTCTTGCCACGCTGCGCCAGGTGAAGGACGCTGAGGAGATCGCCGCTCTGCGCCGCGCCGCCGCGCTCGGCTGCACGTTGTACGAAGGCATGCTCAGCTTCATCGAAGCTGGCATGCGCGAGCGCGATGTCGCCGCTGAGCTGGAGAACCGCGCCCGCTTGTCTGGTGCAGAAGCTATGAGCTTTGAAACCATCGTCGCCAGTGGCGTGCGTTCCGCCATGCCCCACGCCCGAGCGACCGATGCCGTGCTGGAGCCCGGCATGCTGCTTACGCTCGACTTCGGTATTCTTCTCGATGGCTACTGTTCCGATATGACCCGCACCGTATTTCTACAACCCGACGCCGCAAAGCGCCAGACGGCCGCCTTCCGCGAGCGTCTGCAGGCGCAGCGACGCGTGTTCGACGCCGTGCTTGAGGCTCAGCTAGCTGCAGTGGACGAGGTGCGCGCCGGCACGACCGCTGGCACGGTGGACGAAGCCGCACGCGGCATGCTGAAACGCCATGCGCTGGACAAGGCATTCAGCCACTCCACGGGTCACGGGCTGGGTCTGGAAATCCATGAGGGTCCGCGCATCGCCGCGAAACAAGCCGCGCCGCTCCAACAGGGCATGACCATCACCATCGAACCTGGCGCTTACCTGCCCGGCAGCTTCGGCGTCCGCATCGAAGATACCGTGCTCGTGACCGACACCGGATGCGAGATACTAACGCCAGCCTTCAAGGGCTGGGTTGAGCTTTAACAAGGCTCTGCGCCGTGTGCGCATGGCAGGCAAGGGAAGTGGAATGGAACGGATCGATTTACAGGAACTACGCGAACTGGTCGAGTTTCTGAAAGAAAGCGGCATCGCCGAATTTGAGCTGGAGCGCGAAGACCAGCATGTGAAGCTGAAGTTTGAGAGTGCGTTTTCGGCGCCCGCTGCGCACGCCGCATCAAGCGTACCGCAGATGCACGCCGCATCGGCGCCCACGGCGGCGCTGGTTGTTCCTTCGTCCGCACCGCCTGCGGCCCCTGTGGAAGAGGCGCTGCACGTCGTCAAGTCTCCCATTGTTGGCACGTATTACGAGAGTTCCGCGCCCGGCTCGCCGGCATTTGTAAAAGTCGGTGACAGCATTGACCTCGGACAGACGCTCTGTATTGTAGAAGCCATGAAGCTCATGAACGAGATCGAATCCGATGTCGCCGGTGAAGTTGTCAAGATCATCGCCAAGAACGGTCAGCCTGTTGAATACGGCCAGCCGCTCTTTGCCGTGCGCGCGCGTTAATGGCCATGTTCAAGAAAGTTCTGATCGCCAACCGTGGCGAAATCGCTCTCCGCGTCATCTCTGCCTGCCGTGAAATGGGCATCGGCACCGTTGCCGTTTACTCAGAAGCGGACCGCAACAGCCTGCATGTGCGCTTTGCCGATGAGGCCATCTGCATCGGTCCGCCGCGCTCTGCGGAAAGTTACCTCAACGTGCCAGCGGTGATCAGCGCCGCGGAGATCGCAGATGTCGACGCCATTCACCCTGGGTATGGGCTGCTGAGCGAGAACGCAAACTTTGCCGAAGTTTGCCGCGCATCGAATATCAAGTTTATCGGGCCGCGACCGGAAGTCACGCGCATGATGGGTGAAAAGTCTACCGCGCGCCAGACGATGAAGGCTGCCAGGGTGCCGATTCTTCCAGGCTCCGACGGCGTCATTGCATCAATCGATGAGGCCCTTGTCTGGGCAAAATCCGTGGGGTTCCCGGTGATTTTGAAGGCCGTCGCCGGCGGGGGTGGTCGCGGCATGCGCATTTGCCGCTCTGCGGAAGATCTGCCGAGTCTTTTCAACCAGGCGTCGACAGAAGCGCTCAACGCCTTCGGCAACGGCGACCTCTATATGGAGAAATTCATTGAGCGTCCCCGTCACATCGAGTTCCAGGTGCTGGCAGACGAGCACGGGAACGTTATGTCGCTTGGGGAACGCGAGTGCTCGATTCAGCGTCGTCATCAGAAGCTGATTGAAGAAGCACCATCGCTCCAGGTCTCTCCCGAACTGCGCACCCGTCTCGGCGGTGTGATCGAGCGCAGCCTGCGTGAGATCGGCTACTGGAATGCCGGCACGATCGAGTTCCTGATGGATGAGGATGGCGAGATCTACTTCATCGAGATGAATACCCGCATCCAGGTCGAGCATCCCGTAACCGAAGCCATCACCGGCATCGATCTCGTCAAGGCGCAGCTGCGCATCGCCGCCGGCGAAAAGCTCGACACCATTGTTCCCGAGCGCCCAGGGATTAACGGCCACGCGATCGAGTGCCGTATCAACGCCGAACATCCAGAAAAGTTCACGCCCTCCGCGGGCAAGATCACCGCGTTCAACCTGCCCGGCGGCAATGGCGTCCGTGTGGACACCGCGCAATACAGCGAAGGCGTGGTGCCGCCGTACTACGACAGCATGATCGCAAAAGTGATCTGTCACGGCAAGGACCGCGAAGAGGCGATGAACAAGATGCAGCGTGCGCTCAGTCAGTTCATCGTGGAAGGCATCTACACCACGATTCCGCTGCAGCAAAAGATTTTTGCCGACCCCGATTTCCGTCGTGGCGATTTTGATACCAAGTTCATGGAGCGCTTTTTCGAGCAGGAGGCAGAGCGCAAGCGGCTTGCCGTGGAACAAGCAATGCCTTCAACCTTGGACAGCGAAGGGGAGATGCCGGCGGGTGCCTGATTCTGCCCGGATCCGCTTTGCAAGACGCATCGCCTCTGGAGATGCATCGCTCCATCTCTACGCCATCCTGGATGCGGAAAGCTGTACCCGCAAAAACTTTGCATTGCTTGCCGTTGCACAGGCCTGGCGCGATGCCGGCATCCAGCTCCTGCAGTACCGCGACAAACTCGCTTCCCGCGAAGTCATTCTGCAGAACGCCCAAGCCCTCCGGAAATTATGCCCGGCAGGCGAAGTGTTCCTGCTGCTAAACGACCATCCGGACCTCGTTGCCGCTGCAGGATTTGACGGCGCCCATGTTGGCCAGACTGACGCGGCGGTGGACGAAGCCCGCGCGCATGTCGGGTCCGATTGCATCCTTGGGATCAGCACCCACACGGCCGACGATGCCTTAGCCGCCAACAGTACCGATGCCGACTACATCGCGATCGGCCCCGTTTACACAACCCGGAGCAAGGCCGACGCCGAGTCTCCCGTCGGCCTTTGCGGGGTGCAAGCGGCCAGGGCGGTGACCCGAAAGCCTCTCGTCGCCATTGGTGGCATCACCGCCGCGCAGGGTAGGGCGGTGCTCCACGCCGGCGCAGACAGCATCGCCGTAATCTCTGCGTTACTGCACGACGACCCGCTCCAGACAGCGCGCGTCTTCTTGGTAAAGATCAGTCTGTCGCGTTCCAGCCAGTCACGGCAGAGATGACGCGTAACGCAGCCTCGGTATACGTAGTCGTTTTCCCCTGCGGGTGGTTCACCCAAACGATTGCGGGACACGTGCCAACGGGCTTCCGCGACCAAATAGCGTACCGTTCACCCTGGACTGGCGTTTTTTCCAGCGCACGTCCGTCCTCAGCGAACTGAGGAATGTCGAAGGCTTCTCGGGGGATTTCTTCGTAATAGCCCGCGTTCACGAGAGGATCAGATCCGGTTGCAGCTCTGCCGCTTCTGTCTGCAACGCTTGAACAGCATCAGACCACTGCTCCTTTGCCAAGTTTCTTCCTGGGTTTCCGCTCGTCACTCCCTGCTTAAAGATGTTGCTCCACGCGACGTTGCGCAAATCCTGCGATGCTTCCTGGTTTGCCAGTGCGCTGACCTTTCGAGCAAAGCGCCAGAAATCCGATTCAACCTTGTTGAACCATGTTGCAGACGCTTCCGGCTCCTTGAACTCGCCGGCAGTGGCTTTGCCGATGTAGAGGATTTTTCGGCTTTCGTCGCGGTATTGCGGCGGAACATGGGTGGAAAATTTGCCAGACTGCTGCACATTCATCGTGAACTGCCTCCGACCTTCTATAGCGCAACTGTTGTCCCGTGGCGACGAAACCGATCGCGCCGCTGGGCGTGACAGCGCCGCTTGATTCAGGTACAACCGCCTTACGTGCAAATTCATTCGCAGTTCACAGCCGCGCCAGAGCAGCAGGCCCCGCAGTTCGTCAAAGGCCTCGGCCTGTTTTCTGCAACGACGATCGTGATGGGCAGCATGGTGGGCTCGGGCATCTTTGTCGTGTCGGCGGAGATGGCGCGCGGCGTGGACTCGCCGGCCTTGCTGATTGGCGCGTGGCTGGTCGCCGCCGCGATGACCATCATCGGTGCGCTCAGCTATGGCGAGCTTGCGGCCATGATGCCAAAGGCTGGCGGGCAGTACGTTTACCTGCGCGAAGGCCTCGGCCCGCTTTGGGGATTTCTTTACGGCTGGACGTTGTTCCTCGTCATCCAGTCCGGTACGCTTGCCGCCGTCGGTGTAGGCTTCGGCAAGTTTCTTGGAGTCTTTTTACCCTCAGTCTCGCAAAGCCGCTGGTTGTGGCACGCGGGCCACGTACCTGCAATGCGCCTTGGTCCCATGGTGCTCGGCAACATGGACATCGGTTTAAACACGGCGAACCTGGCAGGCATCCTGGTGCTTACGCTTCTTACCGCGCTAAACTGCCTTGGCGTCAAGCTTGGCTCCGTGATCCAAAATGTCTTTACCAGCGCCAAGGTCGCGGCTCTCGCCCTGCTGGTGCTGTTCGGGCTTTTCGCACGCAACGCTTCCGCGCTCGCCGCCAACTTTTGGAACGGCTCATTCTGGCGAAATGCCAATTGGCATGACCTTCACCCGGTTACGGTCGGCAGTGGCGGCCCCACTGCGCTGGTGGGTCTGCTGACCGTTGTGGCGATCGTCCAGGTGGGTTCACTGTTTTCCGCAGATGCCTGGAACAACGTGACCTTTACCGCCGGCGAAATCCAAAATCCCCGCCGGAATCTACCGCTTTCGCTCGCCATCGGCACGGGCATTATTCTTACCCTGTACATTGCCTGTAACTTCATCTACCTTGCGGTCCTTCCGCTGCACGGTGACCCAAATGCCTCCACCATTCTTGGCCGTGGTGTGCAATTTGCGAGTGAAGACCGCGTTGCCACCGCCGTCATGGAGCAGGCCTTTGCCGGCTATGGAGCACGCATTATGGCGCTCGCGATCCTGATCTCCACATTCGGCTGCGCCAATGGCATGCTTCTCTCCGGAGCTCGCGTGTATTACGCGATGAGTCGCGACGGTCTATTCTTCAAGGCCGCCGGCCACCTTTCGCCCAGGACCAGGGCGCCCGTTGTCAGCCTTTGGGTGCAATGGGCATGGTCCTGTGTGCTTTGCCTTTCCGGCAGCTACGGCCAACTCCTGGATTACGTCATCTTTGCCGTTCTGCTCTTCTACATGCTGACCATCGCCGCGCTCTTTGTGCTGCGCCGCACACGCCCCGATGCAGACCGACCCTACCGTGCCATCGGGTATCCCGTGCTGCCCGCGCTCTACATCGGTATGGCCGCGTTCATCAGTGTTGTACTCTTGCGTTACAAACCCCAATACACCTGGCCGGGTTTGCTGATCGTTCTGCTCGGCTTGCCCGTCTACTTTGGATGGCGCCGTAATACCAGCACTTCTCCCGCAGTCGAAGGATAACGATGGCACATCTGTTCGCAAAGAAATCAATGGAATCGCTGATGCACGAGGCGCATGAAGAGGGAAGCCAGTCCCTTGAGCGTTCCCTCGGTCCCGTGTCACTCACGATGCTGGGCATTGGCGCCGTCATCGGTGCCGGCATCTTCGTGCTTTCCGGGCTGGGTGCCCACTCCGCCGGACCCTCACTGATGCTGGCGTTCGTGCTGTCCGGGCTGGGATGTGCGTTTGCCGGCCTGTGCTATGCCGAATTCGCCGCCATGATTCCCCTCGCTGGCTCGGCCTACACTTATGCCTACGCCACCCTGGGAGAGCTGTTCGCCTGGATCATCGGCTGGGATTTGACGCTGGAATACGCCATGGGCGCAAGCACCGTTTCCTCAGGCTGGTCGAATAACTTCGTGGAGTTCCTCAACATCTTCGGCCTGCGCTTTCCGCTGTGGCTTGCGTATGACCACTGGACCGGCCTGCGCACCGCGCTGGAACGTGTTTCCCGCGCCACGCTCGCCAACACCAGCCCGGACCTTCACCCCGGAACCAAACCCTTCAGCGATGCGCTTGCCACCATGATGGCGCACCCATCGGCATCTCTCGTACAGCAGGCGCACGCGATGCTCCACGCGCCGACAATTTTCGGCGTTGAAATTGGCTTTAACCTGCCCGCCTTCGTCATCGCCCTGCTTATCACGGCGATCCTTGTGATCGGCATCCAGGAGTCGGCGAAGTTTAATGCCGGCATCGTCATCATGAAGCTGACGGTCGTCCTGTTCGTCATCGGCCTTGGCAGCCACTACGTCAATCGTGCCAACTGGGGCACGGACTGGCACACCTTTGCCCCTTTTGGCGTCGGTGGCATTGGCCTCGCCGCGGGTCTGGTTTTCTTCAGCTACATCGGTTTTGACGCGGTCTCGACGACCGCGCAGGAAGCCATCAATCCGCAGCGCGACATGCCCATCGGCATCATCCTTTCGCTCTCCGTCTGCACCGTTCTTTACATTGGCGTTGCCGCCATCCTCACCGGCATGGTGCCGTGGCAAAGCATCAACATTGAAGCACCCCTTGTCCGCGCCTTTCTGGAGTACAACGTTGGCTGGGCCGCGAACATTGTGACCATTGGCTCCATCGCCGGCCTGACCTCCGTCATGCTCGTCATGTTGTTGGGCCAGTCACGCGTGCTGTATGCCATGGCAAAGGACGGCCTGCTGCCTCGCAAGTTCTTCGGCGACATCCACCCGCGCTTTCGCACGCCCTGGAAGGGTACGATCCTCGCCGGCCTGCTTGCGGCAATTGTCGGCTCCGTCACTCCCATCGATGACATCGGCAAGATGGTCAATATCGGCACATTGCTCGCGTTCGTAATCGTGTGCGTCGCAGTGATGATGCTGCGCAGATCCGATCCCGATCGCGTTCGCCCCTTCCGCGCGCCGCTGGTTTGGCCGCTACCCGTTGTTCCAGTCCTTGGCATCCTGTTCAACGGATACATGATGTACAAGCTTGGCGCTGCCAACTGGATTCGCCTGGTCGTTTGGCTCATCATTGGGTTGGTCGTTTATTTCACCTATAGCCGCAAGCACAGCCGCGTCCAGCAGCAGCTGGATCCTTCACTTGCCGCAACCGTAGCCGCGGACTAATCTCTTGCTGGTTTAAAAGAAATGCCCACCAGTAATGGTGGGCATTTCAGCCTGAAGCTTAAGCATCTATGGCTTCGGTCCGCTCCGAGCTACCCGCATCACCTCGACAGTGACCATCGCGACGTGCCCTGGATCGTCGCGCAGGCGAAGGTACAGGGTGCGCCCGTCCGCTGGCCGCGGCACCTGCAACATCTCGGACGAAAAGCCGGCGGGTACGTCGCTTGCCGACGCAAAGGCTGCGGCGCCGGAAACTGCTTGAATCAGGAAAAGGTTTGATCCCTCCAGCGTGCAGGGCGTTTCAGTGGCCTGGGTTGCCGGTGCTCCTGTCTCCGCCGGGACAACGTCGCCCGTAGCTGCCATGGCCGCGCTGGCCGCCGGCGTACCTGCTGCGAGAGTTCCGGCGCTACGGCTGTTCCCGGCAGAAGCACGCAAACCGCACGTCACCTGGCGTACCACGGGAGTGCGCACCAGCGTTCCCAGCGAGATCCAATCCGACGTGGTTCCATTCTCCGCAAGCACCCGTAACTGCAGCGCGCCAAAGGCCGACGGCCCAAACACAGTGGAAGGCGACACAAAGCCCAGCGCGGTCCGTGCATCCTGCAGTACCAGCGTCCGGTCAGCAAGCGAGAGTGTGGTCGTCAGCGATCCATCGGCGAGGGCGACCTCCACTTTTTCGTTCCGCGTGAATTTCGCCGGCATGTCCGACCGTAGCGCAAACGACAACTTGCCATCCATCGGGATTGCATGCGCATCATCAAGCGCCACCGGGAGACCCTGAGGCGATCCTGGCTGAATGGACGTGCTCAGGAGAGTGACCGCGGGCCGTGCGGCGTCCACATGAAACGGCACCTGAACGGTGCGCCCGTCGCTGAGCGCCAGGTCGGCGATGCCGTTGTCTCCTGCCTTGAACGCGGGCAGCTTTGCCGGCGTGATGGGTACCACCTCCAGCCGTAGCGATTTCTCATCTGCTGCCGGTTCACCTGCAGGAACAAAGGTTAGCCCTTTCAACGAAGCGGACTTGACTCCACCCAGACCGGTACCGCGCACCACGATGGAACGGTCCCCCGCGTGTGCGACCATCTCCTCCACACGCACGGCATCGGCGTATGCCCGCAGTGGAACCGTCTGTGTCGCGTCCGTTCCGTCCGGCTCAGCGTACTGCCGTACCGCGAGGTTCAGGCCGCCGGGAGCCGCCGTCTCCAATGGCAGCTTCACGGTGACCGCAGGCGCTGCACTCCCCTCCTGAACGTGCCACTCCACCGCCTGCTGCAACGCGCCGCCAGCATGCCCTAACTCGATGCCGGATACGCATGCGGTTCCCGTGCTGTGCAGCATCACTGTGTTTGATCGCCCCGTAAATAGCTCGCCGGCAGAGCTTACCGTCCATCCCTCGCCCAGCCGCCGTTGTAGCGTAACTGTCGGTCCATCAAAGCTGTCGAAGCCCCAAAAACCTCGCACACTCCCCGTGCCCTGCACCGGCCCACCCGCATCCACGGTCTGCTTTGATGCACCGCCTTTCACCAGCGACGAAGCTGCAGCCGGCGGAGTCGACCCCGGAACTCCTGGCGCTGTTGGTCCTGCGCCTTTTGCGACAGCGTGCTCCGCCGCCACACTGCCCACTGCAGTTGGAGCAGTCGCCCCAACGGCAGTGCCTGGCTGGATCTCTGGCGCGACCATTCCCAGTGGCTTGCGAACAACCGCATCGCTCACCATCAACCCGCCCTCGTATGCATCCGGAGCCAATTGCAGGTCCGTACGCCCATCCGGCCCTGGCTGGTTCAGGTGCAGCGTCAGGTCGTGCGCAAAGCCTGTCGAGAACACCAGCGGTGCGCCGTTCAGCGGCAGCACCATCCGTGGCTGTAACAGGCAGGACACGTGCTGGGCATCCTGTAACTGCAGCGGCGGCGGCACGGCCTTCTGAATGGCCGGGAGTGCAATCACAATCACCGACTTTGGGTTGTTGAAGGATGGCGCTGTATTCAGCCGCAGATTCAACGTATCGGCATCCGGAAATGCAATTGCCGGAATGTACTGGTACTTTGCCGTATGTAGCCCGCTCAAAAGCCGTACGACATCCAGCACGGTGCCCACATAAGCGGAGTACATTGCGGCTCCGCCTGCCGTTGCAACCGGCGTTCCAGCTACCGCTCCAATCAGGTCGCTTGTCGGACCCGTCGAGAGCAGTTGCGCCATCGTCTGTCCATGCCCGTCGTCCAGCAGCAGCGCCGCTCCGCTCTGGCTCAAACACGCCGCCTGCAGGTCCGTCGGCCGTTTGAAGCAGTCGTCGTTTGGCTTCAACTGCAGCGTCGCAGCCAGTTTATGGCTGTGATCAAGCAGGTCTGCCGGCGACCCGGGCGGCACCTGCTTAATTGCCTGCACGTATCGCTCAATGCGCGACTGCTCAAAAGACGCTTCGTTCAGGTCCTGCGATGCGCGTACAAACGTGCCGGGTCGGCCCCGCACCGCGGACTTCAACGTCGAAAAGTCGCCGCCCGTTTCCGGCGCGATAAACATGAGCGCCTGCTGGGCTCCATCCGGTACCGTTACGGACACGCCTTCGCCGCGCACCCGCTTGTCCCAAGTCTCAATGCGGGTAAACCATCGGTCCGGTGGCGGATTCGTCGTCCCGCGTAAGAATGCGACGACCAGCAGGAGGTGTACGGATTGCGTTTCTGGCAACTCCGCATGCACCTGGAGTTTGTCGCCTGCCTGGAGGTTTGGGACGCTTGCAATGGGCAGCGACCTGTCGCCGCGGGTCACATGCACGTCCACCTTTGGCCCAAGCAGGTCGAAACGACCCGTCTGTGCCTGCATCACGGCACCGCTCACCACCGCCGTCGCGGCAATGAGGCTGAACCGCCGGCGTGTCGTGCCCTGTATTTTGCTTCCCATCAGTGAATTAGACGACCCTACCGGCCCGCACGTCGCACGCGGCAATAAATGCTGCTGGGTAGAGAATCAACCCGGAACAAAGGCGCGCGCAACACCGAAATTCGGTGTCACGGCCAAGATCGACCACGGCTCAGGACATCGGGGTCTGCAACACACCATCCAGCAACTGCCTGTCCGTCATGCGCGCGGAAGGATGGTCGCTCGCAATGACACCATCGCGAATCGTCACAACCCGGTGCGCATGTTCGGCAATGTCCGGCTCATGCGTTACCAGCACAATCGTGTTGCCCAGACGATGGAGATCCTGAAAGAGCGCCATGATCTCGATACCCGTCTTGGAATCAAGGTTACCCGTCGGTTCGTCTGCCAGAATAATGGACGGTGAATTTACCAGCGCTCGCGCAATCGCCACCCGCTGCCGCTGTCCGCCGCTCATCTCGTTCGGTTTGTGACTCATGCGCGAACCCAGCCCGACCGATTCCAGCACAGCCTTGGCCCGTTCCAGCCGCGCCACTGACGACGTCCCGTTATAGATGAGCGGCAATTCAACGTTGTGCAGGGCAGTCGCCCGTGCCAGGAGGTTGAACGTCTGAAAGACGAAGCCGATCTCCTTATTTCGGATGCGTGCCAGTTCGTCGTCATTTAACCGCGAGACATCATGTCCGTTGAGGCAGTATGTGCCCTGCGACGGCGAGTCCAGGCAACCGATCAGGTTCATTAGCGTGCTTTTTCCTGAACCGGACGGGCCCATAATCGCAACGTACTCGTTGTGCCGGATGCTGAGATTTACACCCCGAAGGGCATGCACTTCCTGGTCACCCATGGTGTAGGTCTTCCACAGGTTGTCGGCCACAATCACGCGATTTGGTTGCTGCCCTGATGCCTGCGAAAGTGGTGCAGTTGCCGTTGCCATCCGTCCATCCCACCCTGACTCATATCGCGTCGCTTAGCCCAGGCATCCGCGTGTGGCCGGATGCTGGCACCATCTAGGAACTTGTTTCGGTCGCGCTACCGTCCGGCGAAGTATCCAGCTTGATCGCCGTCCCACTCTTCAGCGTGCGCAGCGTTTTGAATCGGCCGGTCACGACTTCGTCACCCGGTGACAGCCCGCTTGTCACCTGGATCTCCGTCGATCCCGTGACACCCGTTTGCACCGGCTTGAAGATGCAGCGCATCGTTTTTCCGTCATGCGTTACCAGGTATACCCCCTGCACCTGCACGGATCTGCTGCTTGCCGCAACGGTATCTGGATGTTCCGGCAATTTACCCTTGTTCTTTGCGAAGACTGCTTCAGCCGCGGGGTCGCGATCGACCAGGGCTTGCAGCGGCAGGATCACTGCATTGTCAACAGCCGCTGTCCGAATCTTCGCCGTGGTCGAAAGGCCCGGTCGAAGATCGTCATTGCTTCCGCTGCCAACGTTATCCAGCGTGACCACAATTTTGAAGTCCTTGGCTTCTTCTGTCCCGGTCGTCGACTGTGACGTGGCAATGCCCGTTGTTCGCAGCAGCGCCTGGTCGCCGACCTCGGTCACATGCCCCTTGTACACCTTGCCCGGCAGGGCATCCACCGTCACATCCGCGGGCTGTCCCAGCTTCACGCTTACCACGTCGGTTTCGTCGACCTTGACCTCCGCCGTAATCACGCTCATGTCCGCGACCGTCATCAATGTCGATCCCTGCGCATTCTGGATGCCCGTCACCATCGTTTCGCCTTCACGTACCGGCACATTGGTGACCAGCCCATCGTATGGTGCACGCGAAATGGTCTTGTCGAGTGCGTCAAAGTTTGCGCGCTGCGAGGCAACAGCCTGGTCTACGTGCCCCCGCGCCGATGCCGTCTGCGCCTGCGCCTGCGCCACGGCAGCCTCTCGCTGCTGCAACGTGGCTACATCCACGTCGTACGCCGCCTTGCGCTGGTCAAAATCCTGCTTGCTCACGAGTTTGTTGGCATACAACTGCTGGTACCGGTCGATATCGAATTTCTTTTGCTCAAGGTCAGCCCTGGCCTGAGACACATTGGCCGCAGCCGTTTTCTCCGCCGCAACAAAGCTGTTTACGTCGGTCTTGCTGGAAGAGATCGACGCACTCTGGGCTGCCACGGTCGATGTAGGCTGCACGTTTTCGAGCGTCGCCAGCACCTGGCCTGCTTTGACGTGGTCGCCTTCTTTCGCGTACAGGTGTGTGATACGCCCGAATGCTGTTGCTCCGATATTGACGTATGTTTTTGGCTTAATCTGGCCCGTCCCACTCACAATCGAGGTCAGGTCTTCACGCCCGATCTTGGCCGTCGTCACTGGCGTGACCGTGCCCCGGTTGTGCAGTAAGGTCCCCACAACGGCTGCGACCAGCACCAGCACGACAACAATACTTATCCAAACCTTCTTCTTGGTCATACGCTCCATACGGAGCCGCACCTGTAGCGGCTCGCCTGCCCCGTTTCACCGATAAGCAGAGTGTAGTACGAAGGCGTCGTATTTCCGTTCCACCGAAGCTGAATTATGTTCTTAGCCGGTCCGCGATGGTCGGCGGCGAACTTGCACGCTCGCCTTCTGTCTTCACCAGCGTCGCACCTGCACACAGGTCGTCACGCAGAGTGGCATCAGCGGCGGACGATTTCTTTTCGCCATGGGTTGTCCGCAGCACCGAAGAAAACAATAGAATGGGCGTGAGCGGTCCACGCTTTTACGGAGAGTTGGCGGTTGATGATGCAGGTCCTAAAGTCCCGGGTGGTTCTGTCCACCCTGTTGACAGCTTTACTCGCCGGTTCCGCGCTGCATGCTCAGGCAGTTCCATCCGCGGCGCCTTCCATTGCACAGCCCGATCCCACGGGTAAAGTGGTCAAAGGCGAGCCAGCAGAAGAAAAGCCTGATCCAACCAAGCGCCGTCTCTCCGATCGCGAGCAGGTGCAACAACAGAAGTACCTCCGCAGCGAACTAAAAGGCGACAGCCCCTGGAAGAAATGGCTCGATCAGGACGTTGTCTGGATCATCTCCGATCAGGAAGTGGCCGCCTTCAAAAGCCTGAAGAACGATGAAGAGCGGGAGCAGTTCGTCGAAAACTTCTGGCTCCGCCGGAATCCCAATCCAGAGTCGCCGGACAATGAGTTCCGCGAACAGCATTACGCCCGTATCGCTTATGCGAATGAGCATTACGCTGCCGGCAAGCCGGGCTGGAGAACAGACCGCGGCCACATCTACATTGCATATGGCAAGCCCGACTCTATTGACTCACATCCGAGCGGCGGTAATTATGAGCGGCCGATCGAAGAAGGCGGTGGCAGCACCAGCACTTTTCCCTTTGAGGTCTGGCATTACCGGTATCTTGAAGGTGTCGGCGACAACATCGACCTGGAGTTTGTCGACAGCTGCAATTGCGGGGACTACCACTTCACTATCGACCGGTCTGAAAAAGACGCTTTGAAGCACACGCCCGGCGCTGGTGCGACGCTGTATGAGCAGCAGGGTCAGTCTTCCAAAAAGGACCGCTTTTCAGGCGGCGGCATTGAACAGCTTGGTAACGGTCCGCTGTCACAGTCGCAGCAGAGCAAGCAGTTCGACCGCATTTCACTCGCGTCGAAAATCTTTGCACCTCCCGTTATTAAGTTCAAGGATCTTGAGCAGTACATCGGCAGTGCTCAGATCCTGAAGGGACCGCCGTTCGAGTTTGACGTGCGCACCGATTATGTGAAGGTAACGAACGACACCGTCCTGATGCCCGTTACCCTTCAGATTCGCAACAAGGACGTAACATTCACCACAAAGGACGGCGTCTCCACTGGCACTGTGAATATCCTTGGCCAGGTCTCGAACATCAATCACCGCATTGTTCAAACCTTCGAAGATACCGTCACCGTGCAGGTGCCCAGTGAGTTCCTGGAACGCGAAAAGACCAATCGGAATCTTTACTGGAAGGCGCTGCCCTTGCGGTCCGGCATTTACAAGGTCGATATCGTCATCAAGGACGTCAATAACCCAGACCACATCGGCACGTGGCGTCGGTCGGTGAATGTGCCGAAGTACGATGACGAACGTCTTTCGGCGTCTTCGCTCATCCTTGCATCATCCATGGTTCGTGTTCCCACCAAGGAAATTGGCGCGGGCAACTTTGTCATTGGCAATACGAAAGTGATTCCCAGCGTTTCCACCGGCCCCTCGGTGCCCGTTACCTTCAAGCGCAACCAGAATCTCAACTTCTGGATGCAGGTCTACAACTTGGGGATCGACGAAAAAAGTCGACAGAACAATGCGGATATCCAGTACCAGGTCATGGACTTAAGCACCAACAAGCCGGTGCTCGATGCAACGGAATCTACCGCCAAAGTTAACCCGAATGCCGACCAGGTCACACTGGAAAAGAGCATGCCGCTGGCGTCGCTGCAACCCGGAAAATACCAGGTACTGATAAAAGTCAATGATGGAATTGGCAAACAGCAGATTTCGCAATCCGCGCCGTTCACAGTGGAGTAAACTTTCGTCAAAGCGGCACGCAGGGCACGAAATGCCTATCAGCAAAGACCGAAGCGCAGGATACCCAGAGCGACCGGCTTTTCCTTCTTCATCATTCCAGGTTCGCAGGGTGAACTTCTGGAGGGGCCTGGCCGACGTACAGCATTGGATGTACAGGGGACTGCAGACGCGGTGAAGCATTTCGCCCTCCAACTCGGTACACGGTTCACGCTTGCGCTTTTGGCGTCATCGGCTGGATTTGCCGGCCTTGCGGCAGCGCAAGGGCCACGTGGGATTACCTATCTTTCAACGGGCTCTGTCTCAGGCACCATCGTGGATCAAGAGGGTGTGCCGCAGATGGGCGCACTGGTACAGCTCCTGCTGCCAGACACCAGTCTGGCTGCGACGGCTCTGACCGATGCTCATGGCCACTACCGCCTGCCAAATATCTTGCCCGGTGCCTACCGCGTCCGCGTCAGCGCCGCCCTGTTCCTTCCCGTGATGCGCCGGCAGCTTGTCATTGCGGGCAACACCCGTGCCGTCGTGAATCTTACTTTATCGTCCATGCTCTCGACGGCAGAATGGCTGCCTGCCACAAGGCGGACCAGCGGTGAGGGCGATGACGACTGGATGTGGACGCTTCGCTCTTCCACATTACGTCCTGTGCTTCGACTGGCAGCCGACACGGACGGCGATCCTGCGGACAATGCGTCCTCGACGTCTATTTCCAGTTCGGCGGAACAGCCGCGCAGCCTTGCGACGACTGGGCGTGTGACGGTGCAAGACAATGAAGGCGGTTTTGCTCGAGGCGGCACCCACAATATTTTGTCCATGGTGCGTCGCAGTGGTGACACGGTCACCCTCATGCGTGCCGACCTATCCGGGCCGCGGACCCCATTCCCGGTCAATCCGTCGACTGAGCTTACCCTCGGCTGGGAACGGAAACTACCCTTTGCCGGCACTTCTCGGTCCGTGTTGACCTATGCTTCGCATCCTGAGGTGCAGGGCACCAACGGCAGCGCCGGCCTCCAGAGCGCGATTCTTCGCAATGCACAGCGCATAAATCTTGGGGACAGTCTTCGCCTCGATGCCGGCTCTGTCACCCGCGACGTTAGTCTGGGTGGAAATAGCTTTACGGTCGAACCGTTTCTGCGGCTGTCCGTCCATCCTGCGTCCGGCGTCGTTGTGGCTTACACCTTTACTGCCTCGCGGGGCACGGAATCGCTCGAAGACCTCGACCGTACTCATTCGCCCGCGCCCGCTGCCGTCACGCGCAATGGCCATGTGCTACTCGATCATGGCAGCCATCATGCACTGGAACTTTCTACACGGCTCTCCGATCGCGGCATCATCGAAGTAGCAGTCTTTCGTGACCATATTGCCTCTCCGTCGCTCGCCGGCATTGGTTCACTCCCCTCGCTCGATGCGGCAAGCGTTGCCAGCGCCATCGATCCCACGACCGCCACCTTCGTCGCAGCGGCCCGCGACTACGACGCGACCGGCGTGCGCATTGCGGTCCGGCAGCCTCTCTCGAACGCTGTCACGATCGATGCTGCCTTTGCAGACGGCCAGGCGCTTCACACCTCGACCGGAGGTGATGCCACGATTGACGCCCTGATCGCTGGCCTGACCAGCAGCAACACTCTCTCTGCTTCCATCGGCATCAGCGGCCGCGTTCAGCGTACCGGCACAACGTTTCGTTCGGGATATCGCTGGCAACCGGACAACACGCTTACCGCTGCGGATCGCTTTCGCGTCACAGACGAAACAGCGTACCTGCACGCCCAACTGCGTCAATCGCTGCACTCTGGATCGTTGCTGCCATCCGGCCTTGAAGCCATACTAGAAGTGCAGAATCTTCTGGAACAGGGCTACCAGCCGTTTCTTTCGCATGACGGCCGTACGCTTTACCTCGCGCAATCGCCGCGTGTTCTCCAGGCCGGCCTCTCTTTTACCTTCTAGCCCTGGCCGGATCTCGCGTTTGTCCCAGCTTCAGCGCTGTGGTACCGTATCGGAAGTGCGTGAGAACGTACGGAACGCGAAGGTGCCAACCTTCCCTGTGTGTACTTTGGACGCGTAGCTCAACTGGCAGAGCATTCGACTCTTAATCGACAGGTTGTAGGTTCGATTCCTACCGCGTCCACCAATTCCTCCCAGTATGGCCCAAAGTCACCCGTCTGTTGCGCGTCGGCCTCGTGCGCGCAACCGTTGCTGCCCTGTACACTGCGTGCACGGCCTACTTCGACTGCCGTATGAGGACGCATGATTCACACTGCCCGGCGCCAAGCCACTGGGCCCATTCTCGCGGCTATTTTATTCATCGTCGTCGTGGATGCGATGCTGGCCTTTGGCGCCATCCACAATCTGCTTCAAAGTGAATTCTGGCTCAGTCACACCTGGCAGGTTATCGGTCAGGTCGAAACCATCATGGGATCGACAAAAGACCTGGAGACCGGGGTGCGTGGGTACGTCATCACGGGAAATCCGATTTACCTCAACCCTTACGTCGACGCGCGCGCAGAAATTCTGCAGCAAATCGACCAGCTTGCCAGACTGACGTCGGACAATATTAACCAGGTCCGCAACGTAGACGAAATGCGCACCCTCGTGCAGCAGCGTCTGGCTCAGTTGGATGGCGGGATCACGACCAGGCGCAATGAGGGCTTTGAAGCAGCAAGGCAGCGTGTCCTGCAGGGCACCGGCATTGCGCAAATGATGCAACTACGTACCATCGCTGCAAGGGAAGAGGCGGAGGAGGATCGGCTGCTGACGATCCGAGAAGCTGCTCAGCAAGCCAGCGGTCGACGTGCCTACTTTGCAACGGCTGTTGCCGCCGGACTGGACATCCTGCTCATCATTTTCCTTTTTCGTTACCTGGCCAGAGAACGGTTGCTGCGCTTCGCGTCAGAAGATTATGCGACCCAGCTTTCCACTGCAAATGCGGAGGTCGAACGCAGTTCCGTCGCACTGCAGACGCTGAACGCCGAACTGGAAGAGCGTGTTCGCAAGCGTACGGTCGAGCTGGAAACAACGAATCGCGAGCTGGAGGCTTTCAGCTATTCCGTTTCACACGATCTGCGCGCCCCATTGCGCACGATCGATGGGTTCAGTCTGGCGTTAGAAGAAGATTATGTCGATGCCGTGGATGCGACCGGTCGCGACTATATCAAACGGGTACGCGCGGGTGTCCAGCGGATGGGTGGTTTGATCGATGCGTTGCTGCAACTCAGCCGCATCACCCGGTCCGAAGTCAATCGGACGCAACTGGATGTGACGACACTTGTCGAAAGCGTTGCTGCTAACCTGCACGATGAGCATCCGGAACAGGTCCTGCACTTCACGGTCCAGCAGGGCATGCAGGCCGATGCCGATCCCGGTCTGCTGCGCGTCGCCTTTGAAAACCTGATGGGTAACGCCGTCAAATTCAGCTCACGGAAGCCCGAAAGCTTTATCACTGTTTCTTTTGATCCAGAAAAACACGCGTTTCACGTTGAAGACAACGGTGCCGGTTTCGACATGCATTATAGTGAGAAGCTCTTCAACGCTTTCAATCGGCTGCATGGGGACAAGGACTTCAAAGGTTCTGGAATTGGACTCGCGACTGTTGCCCGTGTGGTTCGCCGGCACCACGGAACCATCTGGGCCAACAGTGAAGTCGATCGTGGCGCGTCCTTCTGGTTTACGCTAGGATGAGGCAATGGCCGAACCCGTCAAGAAAATGATCCTCCTTGTAGAAGACGACCCGGACCACGAGCTGCTGACCATTCGTGCGCTCAAGAAGTCAAACATCGTGAATGAAGTTAGCATCGCACGGGATGGTGAAGAGGCGATCAACCTGCTTTTCGGCGAAAACCCGATCAAGCCGCAGGTGATCCTGCTCGATCTGAAGCTGCCCAAAGTCGACGGCCTCGAAGTCCTGCGCCGCATCCGCGAATCGCCATCCACACGCACGCTTCCGGTCGTTGTCCTTACTTCGTCCGATGAAGAACGCGACGTTGTCCGTAGCTATAGTCTTGGCGTGAACAGCTATATCCGCAAACCCGTCAATTTCACTGATTTTGCCGAGGCGACTCGTCAGCTTGGCATGTACTGGCTCGTGCTGAACGAATGTCCAACCCGCTAGTCGACGCGAGACCGCTTAACGTCCTATTGGTTGAGGACAACGCTGATGACGCATTGCTGCTCGTGCGCCACCTGCGCAAGAGTGGATTCTCGCCAACCATCCTGCGGGTAGAAACCAGCCAGGAAATGCAGCAGGCACTGATCACCGGCCCACAGCCGGATGTGATCCTGGCCGACTACCACCTGCCCACGTTCAGCGGCCCTGAAGCTCTTACCCTACTGCGTTCGAGCGGCCTCGACATTCCCTTCATCATGATGTCCGGTGCTATGAGCGAAGAGACAGCCGTTGAAAGCATGCGTGCGGGTGCCCAGGACTACGTCATCAAACAGAACCTCGCCCGGCTTGCACCGGTGCTCGAACGTGAGCTGCGGGAGGCTTCGGCACGTCGTTCACGCGTAGCCGCAGAACGCGCGCTTGAGGCCAGCGAAGCTCGCTTTCACCGACTCGTCGATGCCATGCCCCTTGGCCTCTTGCTGAGCGACGCACAGGGTCGCATCACCTATGCCAATGCAGCCGTTGAGCACATGCTCGGGTACAGCAGCGAAGAAATGCTCCGCGGCGATGTCACGCTCACCGGTCTGTGTCCCGATGTTGACCCCTCCCTCGCCGGTCTCAGTTCCATGGTGGGCAAAGAAGCGATCGAAACAGAATGTATCCGTCATCAAGGCGCTGCCATCGATGTGCTGCTTGGCACTGCATTTCTCAATCCCGATGAGGCTCCGGAGAACCGCCAGATCGCAGCCTTTCTCGCCGACATCACAAGCCGCAAGCATGCGGAAGAGGTCCTGCGTAGGACGGAAAAGCTTGCCGTTGCCGGCCGCTTGGCCGCCTCCATTGCGCATGAGATTAATAACCCGCTCGCCGCTGTCACCAACTGCCTGTACCTCGTGCAGAATACGGAGATGACGGCCGATGGTCGCACTTATCTGGAAATCGCGCAGAAGGAACTCGATCGCGTCGCCCAGATTACCGTGCAAACCCTGCGCTTTCACCGTCAGAGCAGCCGCGCTGTCGAGAGTGATATCTCCGAATTAGCCGAAACGGTGCTCGCCCTTTTCGACTCACGCATGCGTCGGCAGGGCATTACCGTACGCCGCGATTTTCGCACCAATCGTCCGCTGCTTGCATTTGAAGGTGAACTTCGCCAGGTGATTGTCAACCTGCTCGGCAACGCAATAGACGCGTCCCCTGCGGGAGGCGAGATCACGCTGCGGATCGCCCTCACCCATCACCCTGTTCTGGGCAGGGAAGGCCTGGCGCTTACCATTGCAGACCGCGGCACAGGCATGTCGACGGAGACGCTCGCGCGTCTCTTTGAGCCCTTTTACTCGACGAAAGGCATCACCGGCACCGGCCTCGGTCTTTGGGTATCTCAGGAGATTGTCGATCGCCACGGCGGCGCCTTCTCGGTACGGAGTCGGCGCGCCCACCCCTCGCAGCCAGGTGGAACGGTATTCCGCATCTTCCTTCCACTGGGAGGCGTGCCTACCCCCGCCTCGGATACGCACCATCCGCAGCCGGTCTGAACATTCGTGCAAATCTGATCCGTCGGCTGTGTTAGCCACCACAACTTTAGCCGGCGATTATAACCTGCCTATAAGGGAGAGAACGGGCTGGAATTTGACCAACCCAGACTTTACTTCATGTGCAACAACGCGGGTCAGACCACGGAGGCCAAAGCACATAGGATACAACGAACAGGAATCCAGATCATCTTGAGGAGGCTCGCAATTGCCTAGTCGACAAAGTCGACATGCGACTCCATGGGAATGACTCCCTTCTCGTATCCCATCTGTAGCAGTTTCTTAATACCTTCGCGTCCGTCGTCCCCGTAGTTCAGCGTCCGTTCGTTCACGTACATGCCGACAAAGCGATTAGCCAGCGTGGTATCAAGGTCGCGCGCAAACTGCATGGCATACTCCAGCGCCTCGGCCCGGTGGTCCAGGGCATGCTGAATAGAGTCACGCAGCGCCTGCGTGGTAATGCGCATGGTTTCCGCACCCAGCGACCTTCGAATTGCGTTGCCGCCGAGTGGTAGAGGAAGCCCGGTCTGCTCGCGCCACCATTGGCCCATGTCCAGGATTTTGTGCAGCCCGTTCGTCTGGTACGTGAGTTGCCCTTCATGAATGATTAAACCCGCGTCATACTGGCCCGCCACAACCGCTGGAATAATCTCATCAAACGGCACTGTGACCGTTTCAACCTCCGGAGCGAACAGCTTCAGCGATAAATAGGCGGTCGTCAGTGTTCCCGGAACCGCAATGCGCACCTTCTTGATGTCCTCAAGAGAATACTTTTTCGGCGCAACGATCATCGGGCCGTAGCCATCGCCCACGCTGCCGCCGCACGCCATAATCGCGTACTCCTTCTGCAAATACGGGTACGCATGGAACGAAATCGCCGTGACATCGTAATACGGATCGTGAATGGCACGCTGGTTAAGCGTCTCGATGTCTGTCAGCACGTGCGTAAATTTGTAGCCCGGCACACGCACCTTATTGGTAGCCAGGCCGTAGAACATGAATGCATCGTCTGAATCCGGGCTGTGCGCGATCTTAATTTCTTGAACATCTGCGGCGATACTGCTCATGGTGCGGTTACTCCATTGCTGATCGTACGGAAACGGCATGCGAACGACTTAAACCTGTTCGCGTGAACATAAAGATCAACGAGCGCGGTTTTTCCATGCAGACGCGATTCCTGCGGCGGCCAGAACCTTGACGGCCTCACCCGGCAGAAACGGCAGCACCGCAGCCATCAGCGTGCCGCGTATCCCAAGGTGCAGTAAGCTGCCAAGGCGTGCCGCGCCCAGGGCAAACAGCAGCAGCGTCGCCACGGTGCCGGCAACAGTCGCTGCGGCGTAGCTGGAACCAAAACGCACCGTACGAGACAGGCCACCGGCCAATGCAGCGACTAGTGGGTAGGCCAGCAGAAATCCGCCCGTTGGCCCTAACAGCTGCGCCATACCTCCCAAGCCAAGCGGCTGAAAGACCGGTAATCCGGCCAGGCCTTCCGCCAGATAAAGGCACAGCGTCACAAATCCAAAGATCGGCCCAAACAATAACCCCACCAGCAAGACAGCAAGCGGCTGCAAGGTAAACGGCACCGGCGTAAATGGCAACGGGATCGCAATATGTGCTGCGGCAGCAATTACCGCAGTCCCCGCCAGCACCATACCGGCATCACGCAGAGTTGCCCACCCACGGGTCTGTTCACCCCGCCATTCTGCCGTGTTTTCTGTCGTGGTCCGCATGCCCATCAAAGGCAACCGGTTTGCACTCCGCTCAAACATGCAACACCTCCACTCGCCGATGCAAGCCTTTCATCATTGTAAGCGGAACCTCAAACAGTGGCTGCCACGCATAAGGTTGCGCCTTGTTCGCGCACCCACCATCAACAAATAACGGCGCTGTTGCCGTGCAGCGCACGGGCCTTAAAAGGGTTGCTGACGAGCGAAGTGGCCGACACAGGCTCGACAGAACACCCAGCCTCATCAGAACGGCTTCGCCGCGCAAGGGCCCGCAGGCCCGAAAAGCGGATCTGAAAAGCCACTCGATGTTCGGCGGGCACACGCCAGGCTCATTCGCTGGCGAGAGGTCGTGCCATACTTCCACCGCTCCAGTTCGCTCATGCAGGAACAGACGATGAGCTAAACCTGCTCTCCACGCTGTACTGTGTTCCTGCCAGCCCCGCTCTATTCCAGGTCTGCAGCCTGCGATCGCGATCCGCTGGACGCAGCCAAACACGGGCGGGGCCGCTTACCACGACAACGCGAGCGCGCAAAGAATCCTTCCTGATCCGGTAGCGCACGAGGTTCTCGTCTGCCGGTAGCCCTTGCATCCGCTTGTCTTCTGTATTCTGCTGGGGTTATGGGTCGGCGTTCGAACAAGAACCTGCGCGGAAGACAGTTCGCCTCGCGCGCCTACGCGCTGGGCAAGGTGCTTTTCAACATGCGACGGAAGATTGCCACCGTCGCCGCTGCGATTCTCGCCGTCATGCTTGGATTTCATGTCGTCTTCGGGCGCAACGGCCTAACCGCCTTTGGCAACAAGCGGCACGACTTGCATGACTTGCGGGCACAGGTAAAGACGCTGCAACAAGAGAATACCGAGCTGCAGGGGCACGTCGACCGCCTCACCAGCGATCCCAACGCGATCGAGCACCAGGCGCGTGAGGATCTCCACTACACGCGTCCCGGCGAAGTGATCTTCACCCTACCGCCAGACAAGCCGTCCGTCAGCCCAACCGTGCCATCCGCGCGACAATAGTCCGGCTCTGTAAGATCGAGTGACAACTGTGGCCAGGGAAGATGGTCCACCAGCGGCTTTACGAACTTGACCATGAACAACGTTGCGCAAACCCCCAGCGACAAGTTGTCCGTCCGAACCTTGCTCGTCCGCCACACCATGGCACGGTCAAGCGCAACAGGGAAGTAGCCGATCGACTATGAAGCGTGGCGACGTTTACTGCTGTCCATGAGATCCGTCAGAGCGTGCTGCGGTTGCAGATGCCATTGGCACGGTAACGCCGGATGGAGCAGCCGTTCCCGTCGGCGATGCCTCTGAACCCGGTCCAAGTCCCAGCTTGATCAGTGCTCGTGAATCCGGAATAATTTTAGTCTGCCAGCCGTTGTCGCTCTGCAGCTTGCGCATCGCATCGGCGCTTGATGTATCCCACTTCCCCGAATTCTCTTGAAGATAGCCCGCCTTGACGAGGGCTGCCTGAATCTCGGTGGCTCGCGCGTCATCGATGGCGCGTGGCCGACCTGCGGAGCTCGCGCGCTCGCTACTCCGTTCTAGGCGATGATGTCCTGCACCGGACTGCTTCGTCTTGTGCGTGTGCGACGAGGTTGGGCCGCGATGGTAGTGCGACGCAAGCGCCGGCATGCCACACAGCCAAACAAGAAGCGCCGCTCCCATCCATCTCGATGGTACCCACCGTACACGATCCTGCATTTGCTTCCGTCCTCACGCAGCAGTTTCGCACACCTGCTCCAGGTGTGCCCGTTTGTATCGGCAGGGTACACAGGCTGGCATGTCTCCTGCAAGTCGCCTCGGTTCCACCACGATCACAATATCTTCTTAGAATAATTGAGCAGGAAAGAGGGCTGGCGGCAACTTGCCACCAGCCCATAAGTCTACTCCGTCAGCCTATGGCAATGTGCCGCCGACGAAGCTGTTTACATTGTCCCGCGCCTGACCTGGTCGCACGACGAAAACCACGTCGTCGCCCGGTTTAAGGGAGTTGATGATCCCGCGGAAACTCTCCGGGTCGGTCACAGCCTTCCGGTTTACCTCCACGATAATGTCGCCTTTACTCAAGCCGAATGGGCTCAGGTCTTCCACAAAAGCACCAGGCTTAACGCTGGTAATCAGCACGCCGCCCTGCAGTTTCTTCTGCTGCAATACGTTTGCCGGAATGGCCTGGATCGTAATGCCCAGCTTGCCATAGCTCAGCGCCTTCTGCTCTGGCTGCTCCTGCGCGCTATCGTCCTCGTCGCCCTGACCGTTAATGGCATTGACCGTGTCGGCACGATCCGCAATGTTCACCGTTGCTGCCATCTCCTGTGCGCCACGCAAATATCCAAGACGCACAGTCGACCCTGGCCGACGCGCACTGATATTGGCTACCAGATCATCACCATCCTTGACTGACTTTCCGTCAATCGACGTGATCACGTCCCGTGCCTGCAGGCCAGCCTTGGCTGCTGGCTTACCCGGCGTGACCGCGCTGATCAGCACGCCGCCCTTGGCAAAGCCGTACACCCGGCCAACGGCACTTGACTGGCCACCCTGGAACTGGATGCCGATGGATCCACGCACCACCTTGTGTTCCGGAGAAATCAGCATGTTGTACACGTCGATGACCGTGTTTGACGGAACCGCAAACCCCACGCCCTGCGAACCTGCGCCAGAGGTGTAGATCGCCGTGTTGACACCAATCACTTCGCCGCGCATGTTCAGCAGCGGGCCTCCGGAATTGCCTGGATTGATGGCCGCGTCAGTTTGGATAAATCGCTGGAACTGCGACGGTCCGGCGTTTCCGTCGCTGATGCTGCGGTTCTTGGCGGATACAATCCCTGCCGTTACCGTCTGCGACAAATCAAAGGGACTGCCGATCGCCAGTACCCAGTCGCCTAACTGTTCCGCATCGCTGTTGCCCATCTTCACTGTTGGTAGCGGGGTGGAAGAATCAATCTTCACAACTGCGATATCGGTGTCTTTGTCCACACCTACAACATGGCCAACGTGTCCCTGGTCGCTCTCAGAATCAGTGGACAGTTTCACGTAGATACGATCAGCCTTGTCCACAACATGGTTGTTGGTAATGACGTAACCACGTGGGTCGACGATGAAGCCGGAGCCGAGAGCACGCTTTTCGCCACCACCACCCTCTTCGTCATCTCCACTCTGGCCACCCTGCCCGCCTTGTCCACCTTGCCCGCCAAAGAAGCGGTTGAAGAAGTCCTGCATGTCGCCTTGGTCGCCATTGCCACTGCCCTGGCCCGGAGCGCGGCGGCTTCGGTGAGGATTCTGTGCCGGTGCGGCTGCCCGCTCTTTGGGCAGTTGTTCAATGTTGATCTTCACCACAGCCGGACCGACCTCCTTGGCAATGGTGGCAAATTCGTTTGGCTGCGCTACCGCGGGGGGCACTCGCAGTGGCACCGCATCGCGTGAATCCGTCTGCTGCATCGCGCCATGCACAGTTCCCGTCAGCACAGAGCCGGCAACGACGCCGACAGAAAGTGTACCCAACAGGGCAAAGGTGGTCAGCAGCCGATGCGCGCGGACGCGCTCGGTTAAGGTCGTGTGCTGGTCGTTCTTGGGTTCCATTGAGTTTGATCGTCCTCGGGGGTTTACCATCAGGCGCAATCCGAGCCTGCTCCACATATAGACGCCAGCACGCCTGGATTGTATGCGTCTCGAACGCGTCGCTGTTCCTGCGACCGCAAAAATCATCGTGGAACTGCTATCCTATCGGCCCGCGACACCCGCACCGACATTGCTAGTCTCCGGTGAGCCCTGGCTGCAATTCGGCTTCACGTCCGCTCCAGCCGGCAGCCGCTAGAAACTCCGCCCCGCACAGGTCCAGCAGCACCAGCAGCACGCGCCGGAGCGCCCACTCTCGTCCTGTGCTGTCGTACCACTCGTCCGTCGTATGAATGCCGCCGGCCACGCCGCCGCAGCCCAGCGCTACTCCGTTGCGCCCAAGTGCAATCGCAATGTTCGCGTCCGTCGATCCAATGCGCTCCTCTGTCCGTAACCGCAGGTGGCGGTCCACCGCCCGCACCGTCTGGAGAATGGGCGCATGTGCCGGGAGTTCACCAGCCGGCCGATCACCGACGACTTCAATCCGGAACTGCAACGAGCCCTTCAACGCCTGGGCGTTTTCCGCCAGCACGGCATCCTCGACCGCGCGATAGATCTGCACCTCGCGCACCAGCAACTCCTCTGCGTCGACGCTGCGTAGGTCGATCAACGCCGACGCGGTCTGCGGAATGCTCGTCAGCGACGTGCCGCCTTCCATCCGTCCCACATTCAGCACGGTGCGTGGCCGTGCTGTCAGCGCCAACCGCGTCATTACCGCAACTGCCTGCGCCATTGCTGCAACAGGATTTGGTGTTCCCGCGTCGGTCCATGCGTGACCGCCTGGTCCCTGCATTTCTACCCGGAACCGCCGCGATCCAAGGCCACGCGTCACGACGGTTTCGGTGCCGGCACCTTCCAAAGCCACGCTTGCAACCACGCAGTTCCCAAAGCGCTCCGGTCGAAACAGGTGCCGCATGCCGCGCAGATTGCCCTCGGCCTCTTCGCCTGTATTTGCGGCAAACAGCACGTTCGTCCGTGGTTCCATACCGGCATGCCGCATCGCCGCAATCAGTGCCAACAAGCCGGTCAGCCCCGCCCCGTTGTCCGCCGCTCCCGGGCCGCGCAGCACGGCATCCTCTTCCACCAGGTCAATCGGTGTGCCGGCAGGGAAGACCGTGTCCAGGTGCGCCGACACCAGCACCAACGGCTCGCCGCAAACCGGCTCACGCAACCACCCGAGCGCGTTGCCGGCACCGTCCATTTCAACGGCAGACAGGCCCATTTCAAGGAAGCGCTCCAGAAACCATGCAGCCCGCGCACCTTCGCCAAAGGGCGGCGCCGCGATGCTTACCAACTCCCGTTGCCACTGTCGCAGCCGCAACTCCTGCAGGTGGAGCCATGTGAATGCCCGATGCGTCGTCGGCTGAGCTGCCAACCCAAGCACCCGCGCGTGTGCTCCGAATCCGAAACTCGGTGGCGTTCTCAGCAGGTCACCAGCGATTGCTCGTCCGCCGCTGTCAACATCCCTGCCGCCTGATCATAGAGAACCTCCATTAGGAATAATCCCTGTGGTGGCGCCGTCGGTCCGGCTGCGCGTCGATCCTGCGCGGCCAGCACCTCCGCCATCCAGGTCGCCGGCTTCCGACCGGCTCCAATCTCCACCAGCGTTCCTACCAGGTTTCGCACCATGTGGTGGAGAAAGCCATTGCCCGTTACGCGGTACAGCAACAGCCCACCCCACATCGTCCACGTCGATGCAAAGATCGTGCGCACGTTCGAACCGGCGTGATTCGGTCCCGCAAGTCGGGTCGCGCGGTCCGGATCATGCGCCGCAAACGAGGTAAAGTCGTGCGCTCCCACGAGCGTGGCTGCGGCCGCCTGCATCGGCTTCAGCAGCAGCGTCGTCCGGCAATCCCATACAAAACGTGCCTGCCACGGCGGCACAATCTTTTGAACACCACCTGCCGCCTCCCCGTTGTGCCGTGGAACGATCCGGTATTCATAAGTTTTCTGCAGAACGCCAGACCGGGCATGAAACCCGGGAAGAACACTAGCCTGAACGACGCGGATCGCCGGCGGCAGCCGTCGATTCAGTGCGGTTAGCAGACGTTCCCGGGGGATTGCCGCTCGTAGTTCCATGGACACTGCCTGTGCTTCTGCGTGTACACCCGTGTCGGTTCGTCCAGATCCCTGCGGCAGCACGCGCTCACCCGTTACCTCCTGCACGGCGCGCGCGAGCTCTCCCTGTACCGTATGTAATCCGGGCTGTACCTGCCATCCATGAAAATCCGTCCCGTCGTATGCGACCACCAGCTTCCACGCACGCAGCGCAGGGGGTTGTCTCGAAACCACGATGGCTGGCTCGCCGGGCAGTGGCTCGCATCGTTCATCTCGTGCCTGCATGCGCGATGCAGTATCGCCGTCATTGCTTGAACGCTCTGGTTCATCGGTCGCAGTCACATGCATTCCGCCTGATTCCGACGGTAGCATGCGCGCCTGCGCCGCTGCATTGCTCTTGCTTCGCTATACTGGGCGCGACCCGATTCCTTGCTGCACCGTGGATTTTCGTCCTACAAATTCGCATCGCTTAACCGCTCGCTTGCATCAGGAACACGTATCCAGCTCTGCCGTACCAGGAAGAAAAGAACAAGGAACTGAGTCTCGCGTCCGCGCGTAACCGTCTGACACGGGAACTCTATTCCGCGAATCGCCAGTCACTCCACGAAGTAAAGGGTCCACAGCCCGCATGGGCTGCAGGATGAAGAGAGGTAATGTGAAATCAGGCAGGTTGCAGGGAGCCACAAGCGTCGCTCTGCTGCTTACGAGTTCGTTCGCATCGACCGCGGGCGCGGTAGCCCAGGCAGGCGTTCCGGCAACACCCGCAGCGCAACCCGGTGCATCCCAGCCAGGCAGCGCTCCGGCAGGTGCGGCGCAGACCGGCACCGCGCAGAGTGCCGCGGGGCAAACGGCTCCGGCACAGACCAACCCGACTGCCCCCGCCACGGCCGCACCCGAACAGCTCGACACCACCGGCCGCCCCGGCATCCCGCAGGCGCCCGCGCCGGTCTCCGTTGGCCCACTCTACCTCCGCGAAACGAACAAGGATTACACCCACCTCAAGGGCTACTTCCCGAAAGGCTTCGTCCCCAGGCCTTTCGCGCCATACACCTCTACCGACTACCAGGCACCCCGCCTTGGCAATACGCCTCGCATCAACGATCTGCTACGTGATGGCAAAATCTTTCTCAGCCTCTCCGACGCCATTCTGCTCGCGCTTGAGAACAATTACGACATCGAGATTGCCCGTGTAAACCTCGACATTGCCGACACGGATATTCTTCGTGCCAAGGCCGGCAGCACCCTGCGCGGTGTCAGCACCGGCCTCATTACCAACACTCTCGGCGGTAGCAGTACCACGGTCAGCAGTGGCGGCGGCCCTGGCGGCACCAGCACCGGCGCGGGTGGATCGGCGGCCGGCGCCAATGGCCTCGTTCTCAGCACGCTGGCAAGCGGACCCACTCCCCTCAGCCGTGACGGTATTCTCACCGGCACCATTCAGTATGAGCAGCGCACCAGCCCTGGCGGTTCCGGCTTCGGCAGTTCCAGTTCCAGTTCAACCTCCACCACTGGAACAACAGGGACCGGCACCGGGACGGGAACGGGTACCGGCACTGGAACCGGCACTGGGACGGGGACCGGGACCGGAACGGGGACTGGCACCACCGCCGGTAACCTCTTCAACTCTAGCGCCACGCATACCAACACCGGCACCTACGATTTCCAGTACTTCCAGGGTTTCGCCACCGGTACCAGCGTCAACGTCTCTTACAACAACTCCCGCACCACTTCGACGTCCACCTCTTCCTCATTCAGCCCATCCTTCTCGTCCGCGTTTACTGCGACCGTCACCCAGCAGCTGTTGCAGGGCTTCGGTCCCGGTATCCAGAGCCGCTTCATCGTTCAGGCCAAAAACGACCGCCGCATTGCCGACTCCGCCTTTCGCCAGCAGCTTATTTACACCATCACCCAGGTCGAAAGCATTTACTGGAACCTCGTCAGCGCATACGAGGACGTGCAGGCCAAGCAGCGCGCCCTTACTCAATCCACCCAGCTTGCCAACGACAACCGCAAGCAGCTCCAGATTGGCACCCTCGCCCCACTCGACGTCGTGAATTCCGACCAGGCCGTATCGACCGACCGCCAGTCCCTCACCACCTCCGAGTCCAATCTTGAATACCAGCAACTGCTCATGAAGCAGGCGATTGTCCGCGACCTGAACGACCCGCAGCTTTCCGCCGCTCCCGTTGTTCCGACCGAGCGCGTCTCGCTTGACCGCCTGCCCGAAGAGGACATGCCTGTCGAGCAGCTCGTCAAACTCGCCTACGCCAACAATCCCGCCATCGAGCAGGCTGTGGTCAACATGGAAAACAACAAGATCGCAATCCGCGCGGAAAAGAACGGCTTGTTGCCCCAGATCAATGCCTACGGCTTCTACGGCGGTTCGGGCATCGCCGGTCAGCCGAATGCCACGTCGATCATTTGTCAGCCCTACCTGCAGGCGAACGGCACGCTGTCGGACCCAACCTGCGGCGGTCTCAGCCGCGGCGGCTACGGCACAGCTTTCCAGAGCGCGTTCAACAACTCCGCTCCCGACAGGGGAGTCGGCGTCACGCTTAACGTGATTATCCGCAACCGCACCGCGCAGGCGGACCAGGCTCGCTCGCAAATGGAGTTCCGCCAGGCCCAGATGCGTCTGCAGCAGATCTATACCCAGACCCGCATCCAGGTCGTAAACCAGCAGTACGCGCTTACCAACGACCGCGCCGCTTATGTGGCAGCTCAGGCGGCCCGCGACTTCCAGGCCCAGGCGCTTGACGCCGAACGTAAGAAGTATCGTCTTGGCGCTTCCACCACGGCCAACGTCCTGACGCAGGAGCGCAGTCTCGCCACGGCAGAGAACACGTTGATCTCCGCGACCGCACTGTTCGCCAAGGACCGTTCCACCCTGCTCCAGCTCCTTTCCAACACGCTTGACCGCTATGGCGTAAACATCGAGCAGGCAGTCACCGGCACGATCACCACCGCTCCCAACATCCCTGGGCTCACGGCACCGCAGGCGCCCGCAGCACCGCGTCCGCTCACCAGCACGCCACCGCCACTGCCACCCTTCAACGACCCCCTCGCTCCGGCTGCAGGCAACGGGACGGCAGACCAGGTGCCGCAAACCACAACTGCTCCCGCCACACCGCAATAGCGCTTGTGTCTGCGGGGTGAGGCAGTTTCTCCAGGAAATGCCCATGTCTCATCCAAGACATGGGCATTTGCCTATCCAGGAAGACCCTGAGCAACACCCGGCGATCTCACGGTGCAATCCAGCTATCCATGCTCCGCTGGTAGCATCCAAAAGCGGCACGCCAGCTTCCAGAAGCTTTGCAGGATGGCCATCCTGGACCGATTCGACGGCAAAAGGACCGCAACCCACATAAACTGGAGTGATGGATCTTCCCCGCAACGCCCTGCAGCACAGCTCCTCTGCTTACCTTCGCTCCGCCATGCACCAGCCCGTGCAGTGGAACGAATGGGGCGAAGTCGCCTTTCAAAAGGCGCAGGCAGAAGACAAGCCCATCCTGCTCGATATCGGCGCCGTCTGGTGTCACTGGTGCCACGTCATGGACCGCGAGTCCTACGAGCACCCGGAGACTGCTGCCCTGATCAATGCCCTCTACATCCCGGTCAAAGTCGACCGGGATGAGCGACCCGACGTGGACACTCGCTACCAGGCTGCCGTCGCCGCCATCAGCGGACAGGGTGGCTGGCCGCTTACCGCCTTTCTTACGCCAGAGGGCAAACCCTATTTCGGCGGTACCTACTTTCCGCCGGAGGAGCGCACCGGTCGGCCAAGTTTCAGCCGTGTCCTCCACACCATGGCGCATGCATTTCACGACCAGCACGACGACGTCGTAGAAACTGCAGCCTCGGTTGTCGAAGCCGTGGAGCAGAACGAAACCTTCAGCGGCCCTTCCACTGACCTTGAGCACACCAGCGCCGGCGTTGCACTCATCGACAAGCTTGTGGCGAATGCCCTACAGCAGTTCGACCCACAGCACGGTGGCTTCGGCGCCCAGCCCAAGTTTCCGTACCCCGCCGCCCTCGACATGCTTACCGACGCAGCAAGCCGCGCGGGTGGGCAACAGCAGCAGGCGGCCGAAGCTGTCCTCAAGACGCTGCACAGCATGTTCCGCGGCGGCATCTTCGACCAGCTCGCCGGCGGCTTTCATCGCTACTCCGTCGACCAGCGCTGGATCGTGCCGCATTTCGAGAAGATGAGCTACGACAATTCCGAGCTCCTCCGGGCGTACATCCATGCCTTCCAAACCTTTGTGGATCCCACCTGTGCCAACGCCGCACAGCAGATCCTGCGTTGGATGGACGACGTCCTCACTGATCGTAACAACGGGGGCTTCTACAGCGCGCAGGACGCCGACCTGTCTCCGGACGACGACGGCAACTACTTCACCTGGACGCGCACGGAAGCTGCCGCCGTTCTCACTCCGCCGGAGCTTGCCATTGCCGAGCTGTATTTCGACATCGGCGCCATCGGCGACATGAACCACGATCCAACCCGCAATGTCTTGTTCACCCCCTTCACACTGCAGCAGGTAGCCACACGCACCCATATCTCGCTGGACGACGCTGGCCTCCTTCTCGCCCAGGCTCGCGCCAAGCTTTCTGCCGCCCGCAGCACCCGGCCCGCGCCCTTCGTCGACAGGACGCTCTATACCGGCTGGAACGGCATGGCGATCAGTGCCTACCTCACCGCTGGCCGAGTTCTCCGCCTGCCTCGCGCCACCGCCTTCGCGCTCAAGTCCCTTGACCGTGCCCTTTCCGCTGCCTTTGTACCGCGGTCAGCGCAGCAGCAGGGACAGCACGCCACCGTACTCCATGTCATCGCCTGGGGCGACCCTGTAGCCCCCGCCAGCAATGTCGCCGGCGTGCTCGATGAGTACGTGTTCCTTGCTACCGCTGCGCTCGATGGCTGGCAGACGACCGGCAATCCGCACTACCTCGCTGCCGCCGAGGCTATCGCCCAGACCCTGCTTGCCGTCTTTCAGGACCACGATCACGGGGGCTTTTTTGACACTCCTCGCAATGCCGGCGCACTCGGAGCCCTCACCGCACGTCGTAAACCCCTGCAGGACGCGCCAACCCCTGCCGGAAACCCTGCTGCGGCTGCCTTTCTTCTGCGCCTGCATGCCCTCACCGACCACAAACCGTATTACGTTGCTGCCCGACGTACACTCGAGTGCTTTGCCGGCATTGTCGAGCACTTTGGCTTGTATGCCGCTACCTTCGCCCTTGCGCTTGGACGCCTTGTCCGCCCCGCCATCCAGGTCATCGTCGTCGGCGAAAGCCCGTTAGCCGACGAGCTTGAACTCGTCGCTCTCGCACGTTACGCCGTCAACAAGACGGTCCTCCTGCTGCGTCCCGGTCAGTTGGGCAGCCTTCCACCCGCCCTGCGGCAGACGCTGCCCAGCCTTTCCGCGTTCCAGCCCGGCAAAGCCGTTGCGCTTGTTTGCAGCGGGATGGTATGCCACCCACCGGTCTATACGGCAGAAGACCTGATGATCCTGCTTCAGGAAGTGCTCTGATCGGCACAGTCCATGTGAGCGCTGCAGGTTGTGGCTTATATCTGCTGGCCAACGTCGACGTGCTGCTGTTTTAATCAACAATGACAAAGGAGAGCCGCCAATGAACGATCTCATCAAGCGTGTGGAGCTTTTGCCTCAGGGAATTCTGATCACCCTGATCGACGGACGGGAGGGCCTGCTCGATCCTGTTGCGGTCATGCAGTGTTTCAAGGATACTGGTGCGCAGGCACGGCTTACCGACATCCGAGCGACGTTGCGCACCGAGACGCAGGCAGACTCCCAGGACTGAAACGCCCGGCATTGCTGCAGCACCCGGTGATTGTTCCATCACACGCTCCCCGACAGCCCCGACGCTGCAGGTGGCGTCGCGGTCGGATCTGGTGCGGTCGGAGTGACAGCCCTTTCCATCACAACCGCACTCGTCGGCACGCCCAGTGCAATGCCTTCCTTCTCACATGCCAGGAGTAGGCGCTTGCGCAACTCCCGCAGCACGCCATCCTTCTGATTTGCCTTCACCTTCAAGTTGACCGGATAGACAGCCTCACGTCCGCTCAACCGGTCCAGGCCAGGCACGTCCGGGTCGCCCAGCACGACGTCCGCAAATGCTTTGTCCTGCCTCACGTCCATTGCTATGGCCCGCAGCAGCGCGATTACCTGATCCGGGTCCGTTGCCGCATCCACGCTGAACGCCACCGACGCGACGGAGAACTCGCGCGACAAATTCGATACCGTGGCGATCTGCGAATTTGGGACGAAATACAGCGTCCCATCTCCATCCCGCAGCCGCGTCGATCGTAATGTCAAGTCTTCCACGGTCCCTGTCAGCCCTGCCACCTTCACCACGTCTCCCACATTGAATTGATCTTCCACCAGGATGAACAGCCCGTTCAGCATGTCTTTAAACAAAGATTGGGCGCCAAACGAAATGCCCAGCCCAACTACGCCGGCGCTCGCCAGGAGTGGTTTCAGGTCAATGTTGAACAGCGGCAGAATTTGCAGCAGGCCCAGAAACGCAATCACACCCACCGCCGTTGCGCGCAGGATTGCCGCCAGCGTGCGCAGCTGCGATGCTCGCCGTGGATCGCTCACCAACCCGTCCGCTAGCCGCCGGATCCTTCTTTCCGCGAAAGACACGGCCCGGAGCAGGGCAAACCCCAGCAGCACAATCACCAGCAGCTTGGGGATGTCGTGCCGCACGAATTGCACAATGTCTGTGTGCCACTCATGACCCAGGTTGTGGAACGTATCGTCATCCAGCAAGGTCAACAAGGACAGCAATGCGGCGCAAAGCGACAGCGAAGAAGTTGGCAAACTCAGGGTCATGATGCTCCACATCCGCATCCTGCCGTACCATGGGCAAAAGGGAAGCTGCTGCAAGCATCGCCTACCCCCACACTTTGGGGCAAGGCAAAGCCGCATCGCACGCCGCGCTGTTCGTCTCTTTGCCGCCCAAGGAGCCCGCCATGCCCTACTGGACTACCCGCAGCAAACGCACCTTGACCTTCCGTCCCTGGAGAGCGCGCATCGTCGTTGCAGCCGGTCTCGCCTTGTCGGTCCTGCCTGCTGCCTTTGCACAGCGGTCTTCCGGTTCCGGCGCCCACGGCCGCACCGGGGGTGGCCTGGGCCAGAGCAGTAACCCGGGTTCCGGCATACTCCTGCCGGGCTCCGACCCTGCTCCCGAAACGGATGGCCGGCTTGAAAATTCCCGCGCACGCGCTCGCGAACAGGACCGTCAAAAGCGTATGGTAGACGACGCCAACCGGTTGGTCGCCCTCACGGCGCGCTACCGTGCCAGCGTCTCAGAGCACGGCAGTGCCACGGCAGAGGACACCAGAATGCTTCTCGAAATGGAGAAGCTTGCCCGCGCGGTAAAGGACCGCATGAGAGGCATGTAACCCCAGCCGTAGCCTCTCACGGTCGTGCACGAATGGTGTTTCGATATGGTATCCCAAGTCCCGCAAATTGCAGGCCAACCTGCCCCGAACTTTTCTTCAGCGTTTCTCCTCAATTCACTCGGTATGCTCAGCAAAACGCATATTTTTCGCGTCGTCGCGGTTCTACTGCTGGGTGCTGGTTCGCTCTCTGCCCGCGCGCAATCGCCGCAAAAACCCATGATCTCCGGTAGTGATCTAGCTGCCCGCATGGAGCAGGATCGGCAGCACATGGCAACTCAGCAACGTCAGCAGAAAATGCTCGAGGATGCGAACAAACTTGTGCAGATGGCACAGCAGCTCAAGGCCAGCGTCGACAAGACTGACCGAAACACCCTGTCCGTGGAAGTCATCCGGGAAGCCGAGCGCATTGAGAAACTCGCTCGCCAGGTGAAGGACAACATGCGCCAGTAACCGCCGCAGCCGACTCTACCCCAAAATGTCGCAGGTGCGCTCTCGAGCTGGGATTCGACACTGGACGGCCTTGTCCACCCTCTGCGCAAGGCCAGACGTGTTCCGTGATGCAGGCTGCAGCACTACTGCGTCCACGCTACCGCCGCACTCGCATTGACCAGACCGAAGCCCAGTGTTGGTACGGCCGTTGCGGATCCTCGCAAAGCGGCGGTAACCGTCGCTGGGTCCCAGCCTGGGTGCGCCGCCTTGACTAGTGCCGCGACTCCTGCGACCAGCGGCGCTGCCGCACTCGTTCCCATCCCTTGCACATACGCCTGGTGCCCAAGGTCGAAGCAGCCCATCGATTTGCCCGCACTCTGCAGGCCATCGCCGGTTCCCGGCTTGCCGCTGCTGCACGCGCCGCGTACCCATCCGCTCACACCCTCTTCGCTGCCCAGCGGCAGGCTGCCGCCCGGCGCTGCAACCGCGTTGAGCGGCGCGCCATAGTTGCTGTAGTACGGTCGCGTTACCGGCCCTGCAGCGCACGTCGCACCACCGTTTATATTCTCCGCGCATGCCGGGTTCGTCGATGCGACCACTGCCAGCACATCTCGCGCCTGCGCCGGCAGTGACACGTAACGGACATCGGACAGATCAAACCCGTCGTTTCCGGCCGCCGCGACCAATACCGCACCGGCTTGTGCAGCGGCATGCGTCACCCGGTCGAAGCTGACTTTCATTCCCGCACCGTCGCCGCTATACAGGTCCACCACCGACCCCAGCGACAGCACGATTACGTCCGCATGCTGCGCCACTGCGTCGTCGATCCCTTGCAGCAGCCAGCTCACCAACCCTGAAGCCTCACCGGCTTCGCACTGCGCCGCTACCGTAGTACCCGATCCGGGCACCCGCTGCAACACCTTGATATTCAAAATCGTTGCCGCCGGTGCCATTCCCACGACCCGCCCTGTTCCGGTTCCCAGCGCACCCGCCGCCAGCGACGCCGTCCATGTGCCGTGGCCCTGCTGGTCCTGCGGCGAGCCGTCGTCGCACGCGCTTGGCTGCACACTCTGGTCCACCTCCGACAAATTCAGGCCAAGGTTGGGCGCAATGTCCGGGTGAGAGGCATCCACACCACTGTCCAGCACGGCGATGCGTACCCCTGTACCACGCGTCGTGTCCCAGGCACCGTGCGTCGTTCCACCCGCCACGCCATAGCCAAAGCCGCCCGCTGCTTTTACCGCCCAACCCTGCGGTGTGCTGCTATAGAACGTGTCTGCCGTCGCCACGGAACTGGCTGCACCTCCCGTCGAACCCGGCGTCACGGCAACCGGTGCTGTCGTCCCTGGCGCGGCTGACCCTGGAGCCGTTCCCGGCCCGCTGCTTACCGGTGCCGTCACGGGATTGCCCACCGGCGCTTGCACGATCTTCAGTGGCGACCTCGACTGCGACGCTTTTCCCCACAGCGTTTCGGTCGCATCCGGTGCGTTGCGCCGCAGCACGGACGTTCCTACCACCACACGATCCTGCACCACGTACTCCACGGCTGCGTCCTTCTGCAATCGTTGCCGCCCTGCGGCGTTAGCCACCACCGCAACCATGCCAAACCGGTCATGCCGACTCACCAACCGCCCGCCGCTCCGGCTGATCCGCGTCTCCACGTCAGTCGGTACCTTGCCGTCGCGGTACACCACCAGGTAGCGGTCCGCGACCGTCGCACTCACGATGCTGCCGGTCGCCGCAAACACGGTAGTTGCCGGTACCGCGAAAACAACGAGCCAACCGGCAGAAACGACCAGCAAACGCGATACAGCGCAGCGCAGCAAAGCGGCAGTGAAGGGCACAGGGAAACCTCAGGGCGGAGATCGCCGGATACCGGAACCACCAGCCTTTTCGGCCAGCACTGTCCACTTCCCGGACACTTCCGTTATCGGCAACCACTCGCCGTGCGTGAGTCCACCAGCGCACCCCGATCGCTTATGCCCTGCATCGCGTTGTACTTCCGCACACCCGGCGCGCTTCGCTTTACAATCAGCAGGGTATTCGGACGCGACACGGAGGTACGGCATGGCGACGGGGGAGATTCTACGAACACCTGACGCACCCAGCACCGCCAGCGCCTCAGCTGATCATTCCCTTGAGGACACCCTGTCCCGCGACGACCTTGTCCGCTTCTACCGCATCATGTATACCTCGCGTCGTACCGACGATCGAGAGCTTCTGCTCAAAAAGCAGCAGAAAATCTTCTTCCAGATCTCTGGCGCCGGCCACGAGGCCCTGCTTACCGCTGCCGGCATGGCCCTCAGGCCCGGCTACGACTGGTGCTTCCCGTACTACCGCGACCGCGCGCTCGCTCTCGCCCTCGGACAGTCTGTGGAAGATCAGCTTCTCCAGGCCGTTGGCGCCGGCACCGACCCACAGTCTGGCGGCCGTCAGATGCCGTCGCACTGGACCAGCGTTCCACTCAACCTTGTCTCGCCGTCCTCCTCCGTCGCTACCCAGTGCCTGCACGCCGTCGGTGCCGCAGAGGCAGGGATGTACTTCGCCGCGCATCCCGCAGCCGCCCAGGTGCCCGCCGGCGTTCACGACTACCGCAGCTTGAAAGACGTCCGATTTCACGCCGATGAAGTCGTCTATACCTCGATCGGCGAAGGCTCCACCAGCCAGGGCGAGTTCTGGGAAGCATTGAACACCGCCAGCAACGCTCGGCTTCCCGTCATCTTCGTTGTGGAGGATAACGGCTACGCGATCTCCACCCCCGTCGAAACCAATACGCCCGGCGGCAATATCAGCAAACTCGTCGTCAACTTTCCTGACTTCCACTTCGCCGAAGTGGACGGCACCGATGCCCTTGCCAGCTATCAGGCCATGCGCGAAGCCGTCGCCTTCTGCCGTGCACGGAAGGGTCCCGCACTTGTCCATGGCCACGTAATACGCCCCTACAGCCACTCGCAGAGCGATGACGAGAAGTCCTACCGCGTCGATGCCGAGCGCGAAGCTGACGCCTTGCGCGACCCCATCGGCAAGATGCAGGCCTACCTCATCGGCCAGGGCATTCTCACCGAGGACGAGATTCGCCAACTTGAAGCCGATGTTGACGCGGAGATTATCCGTGCCACCGACGCCGCGCTGGCGGCTCCCTTGCCCCTTGTCGCCGACATTGAGAAACACGTCTACAGCGAAGATCTGAAGCCCACCGACGCTATCTTCACAACGGCCGCCGAGCAGGGCGCGCTTGAAACCGCCGATCGTCCAGAGCGCATCGAGCGCACCATGGCCGACGCTATCACTTCCACCCTGCGTGATGAAATGCGCCGCGACCCGCGCATCGTCATCTTTGGCGAAGACGTTGCCGATGCCAGCCGCGACCAGCACCTCAAATCCGGCGCACTCAAAGGCAAGGGCGGCGTCTTCAAGCTCACAGGTGGCTTGCAGACAGAGTTCGGCTCCGACCGCGTCTTCAACTCACCACTTGCCGAAGCCAACATCGCCGGCCGCGCTATCGGGATGGCCGTTCGGGGCCTCAAGCCCGTCGTGGAAATCCAGTTCTTCGACTACATCTGGCCCGCCGTCCACCAGATGCGCAATGAAATGTCCGTCATGCGCTGGCGCTCCAACGGTACCTTCACCTGCCCACTTGTCATGCGCGTGCCCATCGGCGGCTATCTCACGGGCGGCTCCATCTATCACTCGCAGTCTGGCGAATCCATCTTCACGCACACCCCCGGCATCCGCGTTGTTATGCCCAGCAATGCTCTCGACGCCGCAGGGCTCCTCCGTACGGCCATTCGCTGCGACGACCCCGTCCTGTTTCTCGAGCACAAGCGTCTGTACCGCGAAGCTTTCGGTCGCGCCCCTTACCCCGGCCCGGAGTACGCCATCCCTTTTGGCAAAGCCAGGGTCCTACGGCAGGGAACCGACCTCACCCTTGTCACCTACGGCGCCGTCGTTCCCCGCGCCTTGCAAGCGGCCCAAAGGCTTGAACGTGAGAAGAACATCGCTGTTGAAGTTCTCGACTTGCGGAGTCTTTCTCCCTATGACTGGGAAGCCATCGCCGAGTCCGTCCGCCGCACGAATCGCATCCTGATCGCGCACGAGGATATGCGCTCCTGGGGCTTCGGCGCAGAACTCGCCGCCCGCGTCGCCGACGACCTCTTCCACGACCTTGACGCCCCCGTTCGCCGTCTCGGCGCTATGGACACCTTTGTCGCCTATCAGCCGATTCTCGAGGACGCTATTCTGCCCCAGGCAGAGGACCTTTACCAGGCCTGTGCCGCACTTGCCGCTTTTTGAGCGTCAGGCCTTACGAGCCCAAAGCGGTATTTCGCAGTATCTGTTCCGCGGAACGGACGGCAAGTAAACATCAGTGTGAGCTGGTGAGCGGCACGCTCGCGCGCACGGCGAACACCGTAGCAGAGTAAGCCGGAAACTGCACCTGCGCAGTCTGCCCGGTAAAGGCCGTCGCCGGCAGCGCTACTAAGTGCTTCGGGTCCGCCCCACTGTATTGAAAGGCGCTCGCCTGCAAGCTGGAGCCAAGATGGCTCACGGTCAGCGTGCTTGTGATTGCCGCCGCCGTCTTGTTGAGTACGACGACGGTAACCACACCGTCCACGCCACGCTGTGCGGCATACATCGACAGTTGCGTCTGGTCCGCGCTGGTCGCCTTCACGCCTGTTTCTCCGAACTGTGCGCCGGCACCGTCGTAATTTCGGTAGAGCCGGAAGGCATAAGCGATGGGGTCGGTCGGCTGTGGCGCGTTCCACATGTTGGCGAAGTCAACGCCTTGCCGGCCAAAAATGCCCAGCACATCCGCTTCGGCCACGGCGTCGGTCACGGCTTTGTTGCCGCTATCAATCGAGTATTCAGAAAACGCCAGCTTGGTCCCCGGGTACGCCTGCTTGATCCACTGCTTAAAGCGTGGAATCAACTGCATGGGTCCTTGAAACACGTATTGTTCTACCCAGGTTCCACCGTTGTATGTGGTGTCCCACAGCGTGCGCGTCGACGCCAGTTGCTGGTCCGCATTGGCGAACTGGAAATAATAGTGTTCATCGAAATAGTCGAGCAGGCGCCGATGTCCCGCGGTGCCGGCCGCCGCCATCTGTTGCAGGTAGTACTGCCCGGCAAACTGGCCGCTCTGTTCGGTCGTCGTTCCAATCCATCCACCCAGGGTAAAGTCGGAAGGCCCCAGCACCAGCGCGCCCGGGTCCACCGCTTTGACTGCCGCGGCATATTGCTCGCCCAGTGCTGCCACCTGCGGATAGGGCATGTGGTTGGGCTGCACATCGCGATGCGTGTTGCTCCATCCACCCGGCTCGTTGTCCAGTTGGTAGTAGCGCACGCCGCCCTCCTTGGCCGCGCCAAACGTCGCGTTCAGGTGCTGCACCCAGCCCATCTGCAGCGCCGTGCTGTTTTCTATGTGGTTGCTGCCGATGTTCGTGTCTGTAAGCTGGTCGCCCGCACTCGTCAGGGAGTTGCCGCAGTTGTCGCCACTGGGGTGAACGTATGGATTGACACTCTGCTGCGGCCCGTACACCGATATGGGGAAACTGCAGGTCCAGGCGGCAGATTTATTGACGTAAGGCAAAATCGGAATGGTGATCAGGCTCTGTGCGCCGGCTGCCTTGTACGTGCGGATCATCGCATCCGCGGAGCCGGAGGGTGTTGGAGAACTGCTTCCGCTGCCGCCCATGAAGTACCAGTCAAAACCCGAGTTCGACGAGTCCACCTGCCAGTTGTAACGTGAGGTACCATCGCCGCCCCAGCGCACGTTCGGCACCTTGATCTCTGCCGCAAACGTCGCGTCCAGGCCATAGGACACGATGCCGTAAATGTTTGGATCAATCGCGTGGCGGCTGGCGGTCACGTCCACCTGCAAGCGCATTGGCGTCTGCGCCGGTATCACCCGAGCCGCGCTGTTAACGATCATGATGGACGCGACTACATTGGCCAAAGCGGAAGAACGCATGAGTCTCCTGGTGAACGGCGTGCCTGCGACCCGAAACTGGCCTTTTAGGCGCGAGCCGACTGGAATGCTCAACGGTAACAGCCGTCGCGATTACTTCTGCGCACCCTTTTCTGCCACAAAAGTGTTAGTTACTGCGAAAAAACGTCGTACACGTTACGCAACACGCCCGGCCCACTCGGGTCCACACCTTCAGACAAAGCCAGGAGCTTCGATGCGTTCTTCCCGTCTTCACAAACCGCTCAGTATCGCGCTCAGTGGAACCCTTGTCTTCTGCTCCCGGTTCCAGCCGTCGACCACGCATCGCTCCTTGTTGATCGCTTCACATTCGGACCTCGCCCGGGCGAAATCGCCGCCGTCCGCGCCGTGGACCCTGAAAAGTGGTTTGAGCAGCAACTCAACCCCGAGCGGATTTCGGACGATGCCTTGGACGCGCGCCTTACCCAATACCCCGCGCTCCAGATGAGCCAGGATGAGCGCATCGAGCGCTATCCGACACCGAATCAGATCCGCCAGTTTGCCAAAACCGGTGCGCTTCCCCAGGACTCTGAACTCCGCACCATCGTCGCCGACCAGGTTGAGTTCTACCAGGAGCGCCAGAAAGCCAAACCCGCTGCACGCACGGTTGTCGCCGTTGCCGGACAGCCTGTCCAGGCAAGTCTCGCCTCAGCGCCGATCCACCCAGCCCCGGCAAAGCCGACAGAGGCAGATATCCGCCGTGGCCAGGCGGCCCTGTTCGACACCGACCCAGCAGACGTGAACATGGCCTCGGTTCTTCCTGCAGCTAGGCCCGCGCCCATCGTCCGCGTTGGTTCTTCGGGTCAGGCAGTATCCGTCGCACCACCCACGGCAGCGTCGGCGCTAGACCCGCCGAACCTTGATCAGACTATCCCGCCCATGCCGCAACCGCAGGTCGATGCGCTGCTCGCACTCCCGCCAGCACAGCGCTACCACCAGGTTTTGCGCATGCCTGTCGAGCAGCTTGTTGCGCTCCGCAGGGGCTTGCGCAACCAGGAAGGCAAGCTCACTGATGGGATGGCGCCGTTGGAAAAGGAGACGCTGGCTTCGCTAAATGGCACCAACCGCATGATAACAAACGAGTTGTTTGCCTCTCGCATGCTTACCGACATCTACAGCAATCGTGAGCTAAGTGCAGTGATGACAGACTTTTGGCTCAATCACTTCAACATCTACTTGAAGAAAGACGGCCAAATGCCTTCTTTCTTAATCCAGTTCCAGCAAACCATCCAGCAATACGCCCTGGGTCACTTTGAAGACCTGCTGGTTGCCACCGCCCGCTCGCCCGCCATGCTGTTGTACCTGGACAACGCACAAAGCATCGGCCCGGACTCGATCGCGGCAAGCGCCAACCCCAAAAATCCCAATGCCAAAAAGAAAAAAGATGTCGGCCTGAACGAGAACTACGCCCGCGAGCTGATGGAACTGCACACGCTTGGCGTGAACGGCGGCTACACACAGAAGGACGTGACGGAGGTGGCCAAGGTGCTGACCGGCTGGACCATGGAACACCCCGGCGATGGCGGCCAGTTCATCTTCAATGACCGGCGCCACGAACCCGGGGACAAAACCGTGCTGGGCAAGACCATTCACGAGGGTGGCGAGCGTGAGGGCCAACAGGTCCTGCACATGCTCGCAACAAGCCCGGCAACCGCACACTTTCTTTCGCTGGAGCTGGCGGAGCGCTTTGTGGCCGACACACCACCGCCTGCCATGGTCGATCGGATGGCGCAAACTTTTCTCAAGACTGGTGGCGACATCAAGGCCGTTCTGCGGACCATGGTCCACTCGCCGGAGTTCTTTACCCCGGCCACTGTGCAGGCGAAATTGAAAACGCCGCTGGAGTACGTTGTCAGCGCCGTTCGCGCAACCGGCGCCGACGTCGAGAATCCGCAGCCGCTCGCCCAGTCGCTGGAGCGCCTGGGGATGCCGCTCTATGGCTGCCAGCCGCCCACCGGTTACAAGTGGGACTCGGAGACGTGGCTGAGCTCCTCCGCGCTCGTCAGCCGGATGAATTTCTCGCTGCTGTTCAGCAGCAATCGCGTTGCGGGCACGACCGTCACGCTAACCACACTGCTGGCCAATGGCAAGCCCGCCGCGAACTCCGTTTCCGACCCGATCCAAAAGGAGCAGGCGCTGGAAACGACGCTGCTGGCGACGCCGGCCAGCACGCAGACCCGCAACGCCGTGCTTAGCCAGGCGGATGATGCCGCCATGCAGCAGGCCGCGCGCGACTTTGCCTCCACCCCCGATGGCAGCAGGCCTGCCGGCGGCAAGCGCATTTTGCCCGTGAGCGGCAACGTGCTCGGTCAGGCGCAGCCCAAAGCCGGTGCGCCGCCGCCAGACAAGCAGGCAAGCGTGATGCTCGGCCTGCTGCTTGGCTCCCCGGAGTTCCAGCGCCGGTAGGCAGGGAAGATTCCGCAACGCGCAAGCCACTCGGCAGGCAAGCCCACCACACCGGGGGAACGCCGTGATGGCCGATTGGCGACACCCTCTTGCGACGAACTCGCTTGAAGGGGCGACGTATCGTCGTGACAGACTCGCTCGAAGGGACGACGGCTCATCGCGACAGACTCGCGTCAAGGCATCACAGCTCTTCGCGACAGACCTGCATCGAGGAACGCACCGCATCCCCATCGTGCCGCGCACGCGGCCGAGGCTGACCAACTCGGATTCAGCAACGGCAGGGACCAGCATTCGTGGGCACATCGGCAAGGAGCGGAGGTCGCCAGAGCTACCTCTGCCTACGCTGCAACACAACATCCGGGAAGAAACACCGATGTGCGCCAGAACGCCTCTGGAGACCGTTGTCTGCCAGGAGAGTGATCTCGCGAGACACTTGCCTCGTCCGGCCTCGCCGGAAGCAGGAGCGCTGCCAGGAGCTGCTGGCGTGAGTTGCGGGTGATCGCACCTCTTTGGCCCATTCTGGGCCAGCTCGTTCCAAGTTGTAGCAAGAGATCCTTCGCGCAACGTGTTGTCTTCAGCGAAGATGGCTCTGGAAGCACCTGCCTCACCTGTTCCGCTGCTGCATCGCACTGACCTCTACGTCTACCCTCTACGTCAGCCTCTACGTCTCCCTCAACCTTCACCGCGACGTTGATCTTGCCGCCTCTCTTTCGCCGCGCTTCGATCGTCGTGGCGCATCGCTCATCCGCACCCGGCGAAGCTGCCGGTGTTGTCTTTCGACCTGCTGCCGCAACATCCCCCGGGAATCCGGTTCCGTACCGCTGAAGACGATCGCACCAGGCGCACGTTCGAGGACAACAGCCATGCCAATCACCCGCCGCGGTTTCATGAAAGGTTCTGCCCTTGCCCTTGTGGGCACGTCGACGATTCCGCAGTTCCTGATCCGGTCGGTGATGGCGGAGCAGGCGACAGCCAGGGCCGGGGGAAAGCGGCTGGTGGTCGTATTTCAGCGCGGTGCCGCCGATGGCCTCAACATCGTCGTCCCGTACAACGAGCCCAACTACTACGCACTTCGGCCCACCATTGCCATCAAGCCGAATGAAGTGCTGGATCTGGACGGCCGCTTCGGATTGCACCCCGCGCTGAAGGCGCTGCAGCCGCTGTACCAGCAGGGCCACCTTGCCGTTGTGCATGCGGTGGGCTCGCCCGACACGACACGCTCGCATTTCGACGCGCAGGACTACATGGAATCCGGAACACCGGGCACGAAGTCGACGCAGGACGGCTGGCTGAATCGCGCCCTGCAGGACGAGCGGATGGCCAAGCCAACGGCCTTTCGTGCGGTTGCGCTCGGCGCAGAGGTGCCGCGGACGCTGCAGGGCCGCATTCCGGCGGTGGCCATCACGAATGTGCAGGATTTCAACGTCGGCGGTCGCGGTGTGCAGCCAAGCGCCGCGTCCAACGCCTTCCAGGCCATGTACGCCGGTTCGGCGGACCACGCGCTCAGCGGGCAGGGCAACGAGACCTTTGAAGCCGTCCGCATGCTGAAGTCGACCGATCCGGCAAATTACAAGCCGGCCAATGGTGTGACGTATCCCGGAACGCCATTTGCGAACAGCATGAAGCAGGTTGCGCAGCTGATGAAGGCAGACCTTGGCGTGGAAGCGGCATTTGCCGACATTGGCGACTGGGACACGCACGTGAACCAGGGCAGCACGAACGGCCGGCTGAACAACCGGCTGAAGGAGTTTTCTGAAGCGATTGCCGCCTTTTGGAACGACATGGGCCAGGACGCGGAGCAGATCACGCTCGTCACCATGTCAGAATTTGGCCGAACGGCAAAGCAGAACGGCACCGGTGGTACCGACCATGGGCACGGCAACGTGATGTTTGTGCTGGGCGGCGGTGTGCGCGGCGGCAAGGTGTACGGGCGCTGGCCCGGGCTCGCGGTGGAGCAGCTGAATGAGGGCCGTGACCTGGCGGTGACGACCGATTTCCGTCAGGTGCTGGGAGAGCTCACGCAGCGCACGCTGGGCACCCGCGATCTTGACAAAGTCTTCCCTGGAGCATCACTATCTCCAGGGCAATTTCTTCGCATGGTATGAGTCGCCAGATTCACGCTGTCGAGGAATCCGCCGATGCATTGGCCACGGCAAAGGTTCACGCCACGCTCACACAGGAAGCGCAACCTTTATGTCATGGCCGCGTCTTAACGGATGTAGTCCAGCAGTAACGCCGGGGTTACCCTTCTTCGATTCCGGCATCACCTATCCGCACCACCACTTCCCACCTCTATGTAAGGCCTCCGGAACATCGGAGGCCTTCACTTCTTGTGCGCGCTGTCGGAGTCAGGCGTTGTCGCGTGCTGCTTGCGTTGCGGCTTTGGGTTGCTGCCCGATTTGGGCCTGGAGGGATCGTCCCATGCTGGATCGGTTGTCGCAAACGATGCCGGTCGCGGCACACTGAGACGGTGCGCAAGCTCGTTGTCCTTCTGCTCGCCGTCGTCGTCCTTGTGCCTGCCTGGCTGGTCGCTCCGCGCCTGAATCGTGCCAGCACCACGATTGCGTTTATGGGGGACTCGCTCACGCAGGGCTGGGCGCTGCCGCGCGAAAACTTCGGCAGGTATGGCCAGACGACCGCGCAGATGGTGCAGCGCTTTCAGCAACAGGTGCCGGGGCACCGGGCCGTGATTTTGCTGGGTGGCACCAATGACACGCTGCTGCACGTGGACCCGGCGGTGACGCTTGCCAACCTGGACACGATGGTGGATTTTGCGCGGAAGGATGGCGTGGAACCCGTGCTTGCCGAATTACCGCCGATCTACCGCTTCAGCGGAACGCTGCAGCCTGCGGTGGACCGCTTGAACGCGGGCATTGTGCGGCTTGCCAACCAGCGCGGGGTGAGGGTGGTCGATTACAACGCCGCGCTGCGCGACCACCCGGACAGCTACAGCGACGGGACGCACCTGAAGCGTCGCGGATACCTGCGCATGGAGGTGGCGCTGCTGCGGGTGAAGAACGTGTTCTAGAGCCGGGAGGAGGCTACGCCGGGGACGAAGACGGAGGTTAGGCCGGAGGTTAAGAAGGCGGTTAGGGCAGAGGTTAGGACAGTCCAAGTCGCCGGTCCACGGCGAGGGCTCCGCTGCCGAATGCGACCAGAACCAGCGCCATGACGAACAGCGCCACCGAGTACTGAGAGCCGGTGTAGCCGTGGTGCAGATTGACCTTCCACAGGGCCACGCCCATGTTGACGGCGACAAAGACCGCGGCCAGTCGCGTGAGCAGACCCACGAGCAACAGCATGCCGCCAAAGAACTCGGTGAGTGCGGACACGGTTCCCAGCCATGCCGGCAGACCCATCCTCATCACCGATGCATCCCAGTGCTGCAACGCACTGAAGGTGTTGTTGCCGTGCAGGCCACCCGCCGGGATGACCTTGTCCCAGCCGTTGTAGAGCATGGCCACGCCCAGCGCCAGCCGCAGCAGCAGCAGCGTCCATGGCTGCAGACCATCCAGAAATCGACCCACGCCGGCACGCCCTTTCCTGCGACGAGGGGACCATCGCTCCGTCAGCCTAAGCGTCCCGCGCCTGCGGCAGGCGTGCTACTTCGCAAGGGGAAGCTGCGGCACCAATACCGGCGGCGGCAACAGGGTCGCACGATCGTCCAGGAATCGCGTCAACGCCTCGTGTTCCTTTGCCGGGTCGCTCCTGGGCAGCGTGACGGTGACCTTGGGGTCCGCCGCTGCACGGTAGGCCGCGACGCGTGCGCGTTCTTCGGGGCCGCCACCGCTGGCGTCGGTATCGTTGGGACCGACGTCCAGGAGGAGCTTCGGCATCTTCAGGGTCTCGAGTGCCGTGAGGGGAAAGCGGTCGTGGAAGAGGAGACGCACCGGGAAGAAACGGCTTCGGTGATCGCGCAGGACGGTTCCAAGAACGTTGGCGTCGGCGTTTCTCAGGATCAGCGCTGCTGCTTCGGGGTGCCTGCTCGCAAGCTCCGCAGCGACCGACCCGCCCACGCCCGCGCCATAGATGACCAGGTGCGGCGCGCTGACGCCACGGACCCCGCGCAGGTAGGCCCAGGCGCTGTCCGCGTCTTCGCCCATTGTCTTTTGCGAGGGATGCGGGCGCTGTGCGGAACGACCGTAGCCACGGTAATCGAAGGCCAGCACGTTCATGCCGAGGTCGTGCAGGCTGCTGATGAGGGGAGAGTCCGCGAAGTCGAGCTGCCCGTCGCCGGTGCGCAGGTAGAGGACGGTGGTGTACTCCCGAAGTGCCGACGCCTGGCCCTGCGCCGCGGCTGGCAGAAACTCTCCCACGATGCCGGGTTGCCTGTCGACGCTGGGTCCAAACCGAACGACCTGGCCTGGCAGCCCGGTGCCGTTGCCCGCCTTGCGCGTTGGGTGCAGTACGAGCTGCCAGGAGCCGAGACCGAAGAGGAGGCAGATGGCGACGTAGCTGCACACAAAGGCCGCCAGGATCGCCAGGAGCAGGACCTTGACGAGCCATCGCGGATCGACGATCTGGTGGTTCGGATCGCTGCGGTTGTAGGTCACCGGCCTCTGTGCCGGGGCTTTGCGCGTTCGGGACTTGTGGACGGCCATCGAACCCACCCTAGCACGCGGCCGGTAGTGCATTCTAGAAGGGCGGGGGAGTCAACATGGCACAGTGGATCCGGCTTTGCAGTGCGGCGCAAATGCCTGCAAATGGCGGCGTTGGAGAGTTTGACGCAACGGGTGTCGCCGTTTGCGTGGCCAACAGCAACGGCCTGCTGGCCGCCGTGGACAATGCCTGCCCGCACCGGGGCGGACCCCTGAGTGAGGGCTGGCTGGAGGACGGCAAGATTGTTTGCCCCTGGCATGCCTGGGGCTTCGACCTGAAGACCGGCGCGTGCCCGGAAGAGCGCAGCCAGGTCAAGGTGTATCCGCTTCAGCTGCAGGGGGAAGACGTGCTCATCGACATCGCGTAGGCGGTACCGGCCACGGCTGCTAGAATCGATTGAATCCACTCCATTGGAGAGGCAATGCAAGCCATTCTGGCGCTCGAAGACGGGCGCATCTTTCGCGGTAAGGGGTTCGGCGCGCCTGCCGAAGCTGCCGGCGAAGTCGTTTTCAACACCGCACTTACCGGCTACCAGGAGATTTTCACCGACCCCTCCTATGCCGGACAGATCGTCGTTCTGACCAATCCGCAGATTGGCAACTACGGCACCACCCCCAGCGATGACGAAGGCAAACGCCCCTACATTGAGGGGCTGGTCACCCGCGAGTTCTCGACCATCTCCTCCAACTGGCGTTCGACCCAGGTCACCGACGAGTACCTTGAGAAGTACAACGTTCCCGTGCTGGCCGAGGTTGATACCCGCGCCATCGTTCGGCATTTGCGCAACCAGGGCGTGATGCGCGGCGTGATCAGCACCAAGTCCACGAACGCCGAGGAGCTGGTCGCGCGCGCAAAGTCCATCCCGAAGATGGACGGCACCGACCTTGCCCGCGTCGTCAGTACCAAGCAGAGCTACCAGTTTTCGGACCTGAGCCCCGTCAACGAGACCGGCGACAAGTTTCTGCCGCAGGCCATTGCGAACCCCGAGCAGATGCACGTTGTCGCCTACGACTTCGGCATCAAGAGCAACATCCTGCGCATGCTCACGCGGGAAAACTGCCGGGTCACGGTCGTTCCGGCGGAGACGCCTGCAGCCGACGTGCTGGCCATGCATCCTGACGGTGTGTTTTTCTCTAACGGCCCGGGCGATCCCGAGCCGCTTGACTACGCCCAGCAGAACGTGCGCGACCTTGCCGGCAAGGCGCCGCTGTTCGGCATCTGCCTGGGTCACCAGATTTTTGGACTCGCCCTGGGCGGCAAGACCTACAAGCTTAAGTTCGGCCATCACGGGGCCAACCACCCCATCAAAAACCTCGACACGGGCAAGGTCGAGATCACCTCGCAGAACCACAACTACGCGGTCGACCCGGAATCGCTCGATGCCGCCACCACCGAAGTGACCCATGTGAACCTGAACGACGATACCGTCGCCGGGCTGAAGCACCGCGAGCACCCGATCTTCAGCGTGCAGTACCACCCTGAAGCCAGCCCCGGCCCCCATGACTCCCACTACCTCTTCAAGGACTTCCGCCGCATGATGGAAGAGTGGAAGAAGTAGAGGCGGACCCGGATCTACGCAGAAGGAGAACGTGATGATTCACATTGAGTTGGGAGCCCGGAGCGAAGCGAGCCTGAACGAACTCGCAGCGGAGATGCAGGTTTCTCCCGAGTTCATCGCGCAACAGGCGATCGAGTCGATTCTGGAAGACCGCGACGACTATCTTGCCGGCATGCGTTCCCTCGCGAATACCCGCGACACGATCTCCCAGGAAGAGATGGAGCGGCGCTCTGAGCTGGCAGATTGAGTACAACAACGAGGCTGAGCAGTCGTTGCTCCGCCTCGACAAACCTGTGCGAAGACGCATCCTGAAGTACATGGCCGAGCAGGTCGCACCCCTGGAAGATCCGGGGAGCAAGGCGAAGAAGCTTACCGGTCCTCTGAAGGGTCTCTATCGCTTCCGAGTTGGGGATTACAGAGTAGTCTGCGACATACAGCGCAACCGCGTGGTTGTGCTTGTTTTGCACGCAGGTCACAGAAAAGACGTGTACGACTAATGCCACGCAGGACAGACATCGCCAAGATACTCGTGATCGGCTCCGGCCCGATTGTGATCGGCCAATCCGCAGAGTTCGACTATTCCGGAACCCAGGCCTGCAAGGCCCTCAAGGCCGAGGGCTACGAGGTTGTGCTCGTCAATTCAAACCCGGCCAGCATCATGACTGACCCCGAGGTTGCCGACCGCACGTACGTGGAGCCCCTGACCGCGACGTATGTGGAAGAGATTTTGCGGGTTGAGAGCGAGATGCTGAAGGGCTCCGGCAATACGGGCGTGTTTGCCGTGCTGCCCACCGTCGGCGGCCAGACGGCGCTGAATCTGGCGGTCGATATGGCGGACGCCGGCACGCTGGACAAGTACGGGATCGAGCTGATCGGGGCGCGGCTGGAGGCGATCAAAAAGGCCGAAGACCGCCTGCTGTTCAAGGACGCCATGAACAGGATCGGCCTGGACATGCCCCGCTCCGCGCTGGTCAACAACCTGCGCGACGGCCTGGACTTTACCCAGAAGATCGGCTTTCCCGCGGTGATCCGCCCGTCGTTTACCCTGGGCGGCTCGGGCGGCGGCATTGCCTACAACCGTGACGAGCTGACCGAGATTCTTTCCCGCGGCCTCGACCTGTCGCCGGTGCATGAGTGCCTGCTCGAGGAATCGGTCCTGGGCTGGAAGGAGTACGAGCTTGAGGTCGTCCGCGATCTCGCCGACAACGTCATCATCATCTGCGGCATTGAAAACTTCGACCCGATGGGTGTCCACACCGGCGACTCCATTACCGTCGCCCCCATCCAGACCCTGACCGACCGCGAGTACCAGGCCATGCGCGACGCCGCCATTCGCGTGATGCGGGAGATCGGCGTTGAGACCGGCGGCAGCAACGTCCAGTTTGCCGTGAACCCCACCAATGGCCGCATGACGGTGATCGAGATGAACCCGCGCGTTTCTCGCTCGTCTGCGCTTGCGAGCAAGGCTACCGGCTTTCCGATTGCGAAGATCGCCGCGCGACTCGCCGTCGGCTACACGCTCGATGAGCTCAAGAACGACATTACGGAGGCGACGCCCGCCTGCTTTGAACCGACCATCGACTACGTGGTCGTGAAGATTCCCAAGTGGCAGTTTGAAAAGTTCAACGGCGCCGATGAGAATCTGGGTCCGCAGATGAAGTCCGTGGGAGAGGTGATGGCCATGGGTCGCACCTTCAAGGAAGCGCTGATGAAGGCCATCCGCTCGCTGGAGACCGGCAAGAAAGCCAGCGCCGCCGACATTGAGCCGCGCCGGCTGACGCAGCGCCTGGTCACGGCGCATCCGGAGCGGCTGCGCTACATTTTTTACGCCTTTGAACGCGGCATGAGCGTGCGCGAGGTGCAGCACCTGACCACGATGGACCCGTGGTTCCTGCACCAGGTGAAGCAGATTGTGGACGAGCAACAGGCCGCGGCAACACGGACGCTTGAAACCGCCACGGAAGACGATCTGCGCACCGCCAAGCGCATGGGCATCTCCGACGACCTGCTCGCCACCGCGATGAACGTGGAGGGGAAGGGAACTGCGGCCCAGACCAGCATGCGCGAGGCCCGCGAGCAGCATGGCATCCGGCCCGTCTTCAAGCTGGTCGATACCTGCGCCGCGGAGTTCGAGTCGTTTACACCCTACTTCTACTCCTGCTACGACGAGGAAGACGAAGCGGTCCCGACGGCAAAGAAGAAGGTCATCATTCTCGGCTCGGGGCCAAACCGTATCGGCCAGGGTATTGAGTTCGACTACTGCTGCTGCCACGCGGCCTTTGCGCTGCGCGACGACGGCTACGAGACCATCATGGTCAACTGCAACCCGGAAACCGTCTCCACCGACTACGACACGTCGGACCGCCTTTACTTCGAGCCCCTGACCTTTGAGGACGTGCTTGCCATCTATCACCACGAGGCCGGCTATGTCGATGGCAAGCCGCCCGCGGATGGCGGCGCGGACATCGGCATGATCGTCCAGTTTGGCGGCCAGACCCCGCTCAATCTCGCGCTGCCGCTCAAGGCGGCGGGCGTGCCCATCATCGGCACATCGCCGGAATCGATCGACCTTGCGGAGGACCGCAAGCGCTTCGGCAAGCTCATTACCGAACTCGGGATTCCGCAGCCGGAGGGGGCCATTGCCACGGACCTGGACGAAGCCCTGCAGGGCGCGAACCGCGTGACCTACCCCGTGCTGGTGCGGCCCAGCTACGTGCTTGGCGGCCGCGCCATGGTCATTGCGTATGACGATGCGGAGGTGCGCCAGTACATGTCCTCCGCCATCGAGTACTCCCATGACCGTCCCGTCCTGATCGATCATTTTCTGGAAGACGCGACCGAGGTCGACGTGGACGCGCTTTGCGATGGCACCGACGTTGTGATCGCCGGCATTATGCAGCACATTGAGGAAGCCGGCATCCACTCCGGCGACTCCAGTTGCGTGCTGCCCAGCGTTTCGCTGACCGACGACGTGCTTCGCCAGATTCGCGACTACACCCGCAAGCTCGCCCTGGCCCTGAACGTGATCGGCCTCTGCAACATCCAGTTCGCCATCCAGCGCGGCATTGTGTACGTGATCGAGGTCAATCCGCGCGCCTCCCGCACGGTGCCGTATGTTTCCAAGGCGACCGGGATTCCGCTCGCCAAGATGGCGTCGCGTCTTATGGTCGGCCAGAAGCTCGCGAACCTGCTGCCGGGGTACACCAGGTCCGGTAAGGATCTCGACACCGGCGCTTACTTTTTCGTGAAATCGCCGGTGTTTCCCTGGGGGAAGTTCCCCGGCGTGGACACCGTGCTTGGCCCGGAGATGCGTTCGACCGGCGAAGTGATGGGCGTTGCAAGCACCTTTGGCGAGGCGTTCGCCAAGGCACAGGTGGCTGCCGGGCAGAATCTGCCGACGACGGGCACTGTCTTTGTCAGCGTCAACGACCACGACAAAGCCGCGCTTGTGCCGCTCGCGAAGAGCTACGTGGAGATGGGCTTTCGCCTGGTGGCGACCCATGGCACGGCCGACGTGCTGAACGACGCCGGTCTGCAGTGCCAGCGTGTCTTCAAGGTGAAGGAGGGCCGGCCCAACGTCGTCGATCTGATCAAGTCCGACCGGATCCAGTTGATCCTGAACACGCCCCGTGGCCAGGACACCTTTTTCGACGAAAAAGCTATCCGCCGCGCCGCTGTGCTTGCCCGCATCCCGACGATTACGACGATGGCTGCCGCACAGGCCGCCGCGGAGGGCATTGCCGCCCTGCAACGCGGAACGGTCAACGTGTACGCGCTGCAAACGCTCCACGCCGAGCGCGAAGCAGCCCAGGCCTGAAGCAGGAACGCCGTGGCTTGCGCAGGACCGCGGCGCGCGCTGGCTGCATCGAAAGCCTAGAGGTCAGCGCATGCGCCTGCTTTGTCTTACCGCGTTGAGCCTTGTTGCGGCAGCCACAGCGCAGGCAGCGACGGGCACAGAGCTGCCCAACAGCACGCTGTACCCACGACTGATCCGCATTGCGCATGGCTCACCTTCTGCGAACGGCCACCTGCTGGCCAGCACCACCGGCCGCGTGTTCGAAAGCAGCGATGAGGGCAAGACCTTTCACCTGCTGAGCCAGCCGGTGCCGCAGCCCGGCAGCAAGGAGCGCTGCTGCGCCACGCTGTTTGAGCTGCCGATCGATGTCGGCGCGCTCAAGGCTGGCACGCTGCTCTACTCCGCCTCGACCTACACTGGCAGCGTTCCGTCCATCGAGGTGTACAGCAGCACTGATGGTGGCCGCACGTGGGTTTTTCACTCCGTGGTGAAGCGGGCCGGTGACGAGAAGCATGGCCTGTGGGAGCCGCAGTTTGCCGTGACGCAAACGGGTGCGCTCGCCGTCTTCTGGTCCGATGAGACTGACCCCTGCTGTAGTCAGAAGCTCGCCCAGGCACGCAGCACCGACGGCCGTACCTGGACCGCCGAACAGGACACCGTTCGCACCGCGGTCTCGTCTGACCGGCCGGGCATGGTCACGCTCGCGCAACTGCCGTCGGGCACCTGGTTTATGACCTATGAGGTGTGTGGCCACTTCAACTGCGGTGTTTTCGTGCGAACTTCGAGGGACGGCTGGAACTACGGGGACCCTGCATCGCTGGGCGACCTGATCCGCACCGCTGCCGGCGAGTACTTTGCCCATGCACCGCAGGTGGCGTGGATTCCGACCGATGGCGGGAGCCTGCTTGTGGTGGGCCAGATGCTCTACCGGAGTGATGGCACGGTCGACCCGCAGCAGAACGGGCGTGTGCTCTTCCGCAATATTGCGCCAGAGAACCATGGCACGTGGACGGTGATGAGCGCGCCCATCGACGTTCCGCGCGCCTTTGACAACTACTGCCCGAACTACTCGTCTGCCCTGATGTCGACCGATGCAGGGTCGTCGCTGCTTGAGCTCGCCAGCGACTACGACGCGGCGCACCGTTGCACGACCTACTACGCCACAGGGGCCATCCACGCGCTGGAGCAGCGGCAACCCCAGCAGCCGTAGTGAGGGTGGAGCTTGCCCGGGGGTCGGGTGTTCGGCCTAGACCAGAGCCTTGCCGACGCGCGCCCCCACGGCATACCCGATCATGGACAGCGGTACCCACGTCCCGACAAGAATCCCGTCCCCACCCATGAGGCCGCTGTTCCGGTCGATGGAAAAAAAGGTGCGCCACAGCTTGTCGACCGCGCCGCAGCCGTCGCACAGACCCGCGCCGGTGGGTAGGTCGAGCACATAGACGCACACGATCGCAAAGGTGATCATGCCGCTGATCCAGATGTGCCCGGCCACGGTGTCCGGCTGCAGGCGCGCCGCGATGAACCCACCCACCATCAGCACCAGAAACACCGCGAGCGTGCACAGCAGCTTGGGCAGCGATGCTTCCTCATCGGGATGCGTCAACGTAAAGGCAGCAATTACCAGGATCAAAAGCACGACGGCAATGACCGTGTGCAGCAAAAACCAACCCGCTTCGTGCATCAGGTCGCTGGTCGATTTGTTTCCCCGAATCTCAACGGCTTCCATGCCCTTTACCTTAGCGGCTCAGCTTGTAATTGGAAAGCAATCTCTACGCGATAATAAAAGGATGTTGCTCGAAGGTGTACACGTCCCGCTGCTGACCCCGTTTTACCCCGACGGACGTGTTTACCTGCGCAAGCTTGAGCACAATGTGCGCCGCCTCTCCCTGACCCCGGTAGCCGGACTGGTTGCGCTGGGTCCGGCAAGCGAAGACGCGGCACTCGCCACGGAAGAAAAGCGCAGCGTGCTGGCTGCCATTGCGGAAACTGCAGCGCCGGAAAAGGTGCTTGTGGCCGGCATCGCCGAGGCCGGCGTCCTGCCAGCGCTTGCTCTTGCAGAGTACGCCGCGACGCTCGACTTCGACGCCATCCTTCTTCGCGCCCCGGCCGCCGACGGCATCGCTTTCTGGCGCGGCAACGAGGCCGCCCCCGAACTGCTTACCTGGTTCCGCGCCATTGCCGACCGCTCGCCGCTGCCCATTCTGCTTGCCGGCAATGCCGCGGGTCACGACTTGTCCGTCGCCACGGTCGCCGCCCTTGCCGACCATCCGAACATCGTTGGACTGCTTGAAAGCTCCACCCACCTGAGCCGTATCGTCGCGCTGCGGGCCGCGACTGCCGGCATGCAGCGCACGGCAACGACCACCGTTACGTTTGCCGCCGCAACCGCGCGCATGCTGCGACCCCCCGTCGCGCCAGCGGGTCAGGCAAACGCTGGAGCCACCTTTGTCCACGCCGCAGACCTTGCCACCGGGCTCGCCACCGGGACGACGACCCTTGCCGCCGCAGCCGCCGCGCCCGCGCTCAGGACGCGGACCAAGGCGGTGGGATTTCAACTGCTCTGGTCGCACGCGGCAGACGCAACGGAGGCGCTGCACGCCGGCGCTGTCGGGCTTGTGCTTGCAGCCGCGGCTGCGGTGCCGCAGGCGGTGTTTGAAATCTGGGCAGGTTACAAGGATGGCGACCACGCCCTGATGCGCGAAAAGCAGCACCGCGTGGCGCAGGCCGAGCCCTACCTGCTGGCCCACGGCACCGCTGCGCTCAAAGTCGGCGCCGAACTGAGCGGCTATTTTGGGGGCCGTCCCCGCCTGCCGCAGCTTCCTGTGACGGCGGTCGAACAGGCCGAAGTTACCCGTCTGCTCGACGGCATGCGCTCTTAAGGTCTTTCCGTTCTGATCGGATTCCAGAAGGTGTTGCGCTAGCGCCGGGCAGCCCCGGCCACGTCCGCCAGCCGGGCGCGTGCCTGTACGGCCTCGGGTGAGTTCGGGTAGCGCGCCACCAGCGACTTCAACTCCCGCGTGCCACCCGCATTGTCCTTCAGGGCGAGCAGGGCCTGCCCCTTGCGCAACTGGGCCGCGGGGATCTTTTGGTTTCCCGGAAAGCCCTCGATGACCCGGTCGTACTGCTTCGTCGCTGGTCCATAGTCCCGCGTCTTGTAGAGCATCTCGCCCAGGTAGAAGTACGCATTGCCGGCGAGGCCGCTGTCCGGGTAGAAGCGGATGACGTCCTGAAACTCGGCCTTTGCCAGCGCGTATTTTGCCCCGTTGTAGTCGCCGTACGCCGTTTGATAGAGGTCGGTTACGGGGGGCGCGCCTCCGCCTGCCCGCGGTGTGGAGGCAGGCGGTGCGGCATCGTCGGCGGGTGTGTCCGAAGGGAAGCCTGGTGGCGGAGTCTGCACGCCCTTGCCGGACCGCGTTGGACGGACCGGTGCCGTATCGGCGGGGAAGCCCGCGGGCGCTCCGCTTGCCGCCGGCCCGGCAGGCGTTGAACCGGTCGCGTCCGTCCGCGTGCCAAGACTCTGCTGCGTGCTCTGGACGTCGCCCAGCGTTTTTTCGACTCGCTGCAGCCGTGCCTTCAGCTCATCGAGGCTGTCGTTCAGGCTCTGCACCTGTCCGCTGACCTGGTCGAGCTTGGCGCCGTTCGCCTCGGTCCCGGCACCCAGCTTCTGCTGCAGACCCTGCACCGTCACGCTCATCCGGTTGACACTGTCCGCGGTCTGCTGCACCAGGTCTTTCATCACGCCCATGCGCTCGTCATTGCTTTGCTGCAGACGTGCCACGGCATCCTGCAGTTGCTGCACCTGCGTCTGCAACTGCACCATCTCTTTGCTGACCGCAAAGGCGCGCGGCGACGGCGCCAACAAAACCGCCGCCAGGGCAAGCAGGGCACTGCGGGACAACGAAATGCGCATCAATGGACTCCTGGCGGTGAAACCGTGTTCGTCAGCAAGGCTGGTCGTTGAGGGACGGCTGCCGGCATGCAGGTACCGCGGCGAGGACCGCAGAACCTGCAACCCGCTTACCGGTCAAGATTGAACTGCGCCCGGCGGTTCTCCTTGTAGCAGCTTTCCGCCGCCTCCGTGCAGAACTGCTTCTCCTTGCCATACGACACGACGCGGACCCGGCTGGGAGACACGCCCGCCTGCACTAACGCCTGCTTCACAGCATTGGCGCGGTTCTCCCCGAGGGCAAGGTTGTATTCCGCGCTGCCACGCTCATCGCAGTAGCCGCCGATGGTAATTTTGATGGCCGGGTGCTGCGCCAGGTAGCTCGCCGCGGTCGCCGAACTGGTCTGGGCGTCCGTGTTCAGGTCGTAGCTGTCGTAGCCAAAAAAGACGTCCTGCACTGCCGCGTGAAATGCCGCATCGCTGCCCATGTCGCCGTTCAGGTTGCTGCTCGCCCCGGTGTCGCCGCTGGGTGCGACCGGGACGCGCACCGTCACGCGCACACTTGCGTCGGTCATGCCGCCCTCACCCTTGGCCACCAGGTGGAAGTTGGTGCTGCTGGTCGGCGTCACGGTCTGGGTCCCACTGGCGTTTACCGGGCCGATGCCGTCGATCGACACGTCTGTCGCGTTGGTGGTGCGCCAGTTCAAGACCACACTCTGTCCCTGATCGATGGCCGCCGGCTCCGCGCTGATGGTCGCCGTGGGTGCCGTTGCGGTGGTGTCCGTTGCCGGTGCCAATGGCGGCGTCGCGGCGTGCCGGTGCTTGCATCCCGCGGTCGTTCCGGCCACCACAAACGCCAGCAACACAACTCCGCTACGTACGGCACTTCCGCGCACCACGCTGCCCATCCAACCGCTTTGCCTCATGCCAATCTCCTCATCAACCCGTTCCCTTGCCACTGTAAACCTCACGGTAGACGCTGCTTTCGCAACGCTACTTCCAACTCCAGTTCGGCATGTCCCCGTCCGCCAGCTTGTGCTTCCCGGTGCCGTCCGCCAGCATCGTCCACACCTGCCCGCGCGCGCCGCTGCCGACCGCAAAGGCCACGTGCCTGCCATCCGGCGACCACGTCGGAAAATCACACTGGCCCAGACCGTTCGTCAACTGGATCCACTTCTTCGTGGCCACTTCCATCAGGTAGATGTCCTGGCCGCCCGGCGCGCCCGGACCGTACTTCCGGTTCCACGCAAACGCCAGGTACTGCCCGCTTGGGGACCATGACACACTTGTCGCATAGCCGCCGTCGGTCATGCGCTGTACGCCGGCGCCGTCCGCGTCCATTGTGTAGAGCTGGGGCAGTCCCGTCCGCCCGCTGATCCATGCAAGCTGCGAGCCCGTCTTTGGGTTCCACGTCGGCGACACATCCGGCCCTTTGAAGCTCGTGACCCGGTGAGCGCCGTTGCCGTTCGCATCCCCGACCCAGATCTCCGGATCGCCACTGCGCGACGACGACCAGGCCAACTGCCCGCTCGGCGACCATGCCGGCGACGTGTTGTAGCCGCCGCCGTCGCTAAAGGTGACCATGCGGCCCAGCAGGAGCGAAAACATATGGATTTGGAAGCCCGTCCGTTCCAGCGACGTGAATGCCACGCGCGAGTTGTCCGGCGAGACCCGGGGCGACAGGGAGATGCTGCCCAGGTGGGTTACGGCATGCGCATTGGCGCCGTCGTAATCCATGACCCAGATTTCCTTGCTGCCGCCGCCCGCGTGGACGAAATACAGCTTCGTCTCTGCGATGCCGGGGATGCCCCCGCCCAGCCGCAGAATGATCTCATCCGCGAAGCGGTGTGCCATCGACCGCGCCGCGCCCTCGTCCGCAACGTCGGTGTACTGCTTGCCGATGACCTGCGGATACTGCGCGTTGTGCGTGTCGAACACCCAGGCATTGACCACGGCTTTGCCGCCCTGCGCCGCAAACGAACCAAAGGCCACGTACGCCGCCGCCGTCGTGCCGCCGCCCCAGGCGTCCAGCTGCACCTGCTTTGGGGATGCGGGCTCCTGCTGCGGCTGCATGCTTTTGGCCACAACATCGAAGACGCCGGCGTTTTTCAAATCGCTTTCCAGCACGGTATCGAAGGTCGCCTTGAGCGGCGCCGCCTCGCCGGTCTCCGCGTGGAACCCCGCCGCTGCCAACCGCACCCGATCCGCACCCTTGTGGATGCCGGTCTGGATGGTCGCCGCGTCCTGCGCGCACGCCGCGACACACACCCCCACCAGCGCCGCCGCGCCCACGCCCCACCGCACCCAATCCAGAACCCAACCTGAAACCAATCGCATCACTGCCATGGTAGACGCTTGAAGCCGCCGCCGCGCAACCCAACGGCAATCCGCGCGTACCCACCCGGCTACCGGACGCACGGAGGATCACCCGCCGGCGCTGCAGGCACGGTAAGGGTCCAGCAGGTACGTTGCGGTCTTGCTTCCTGCGCAACCCTGTCGCGCAATCCTGGCCGCGTAGGTTTCCTTGGCGATCTACTGCACGACCGGTTCGAAGTAGTACTGCACATTGATGGAATTGCCGCTGTAGGCCTCCGGCAGCGGGCCCAGCGTGTCGATCCGCTCCAGCGCGCGCACCGCGCTCTGGTCCAGTGATCGGTCCCCGCTTGATTGCACGATGTGTACGTTGCCCGGCGCGCCGTCCCGGTCGATGGTGAACGTCAGGTAGACCCGCTTGCCCTGCGCCTGCGGGTCCAGCGTCTGGGTAAACCACTGCGCGGCGATTTTGCGGTTCATGGCACTGACGTAATACCCGAACCGGTCGCCAAAGCTCTGGTCCGTGACGTGGATGGCACTTGTGCCTACCTTAGTTTCAAAGGATTGCATAGCGATGCGCACACCGCCGGTTTGCCCGCTTGCAACGCGGTTGGGTGGCGGGTTCTTGACCGGTGGCGTGATCTTTGGTGGCGTGTACACCGGCGGCCTGGCGGTAGTTTTCGGCGGGGTGACCGGTTTTTTGTCCGGCACCGGTACCGCTTTCGGCTCCGGCGGCGGTTCCGCTCGTTCGGCCTTGGGCGGAGGCACAACGCTTGGGGTCTCGCTCGCCAGCACCTCGTCTTCTTTCGGCTGTACCCTGGGCGGCAGCGGCAGGGATGTGACCATGGTCGCCTGCACCGCACCCGCTGTCTGCACGGCATCGCCGAACCGCTCGTGATGCCGGTTCGACCACCAGCCCGCGCCGACCAGCCCGCCAACCACCAATCCATGCAGCAGCAGCGACGCGACCCAGTCCCGCGCCCCCGTCGCTGTCCGCACGTCTTCGCCTTCCAACACCGGCATGGCCTCTACTCACTTCTCGTACGGCCGCGTCACGATGGAGATATTCGTCACGCCGCCGCGTTTGACCGCGTCCATCACGTTGGCAATGGCCTCAAACGGCACCTTGCCGTCCGCCCGCAGGTAGATCACCTTGTGGGACAGGTCGCCACCCGCCCCCTGCAACAGGGAAGGCAGTTCATCCAGGTTGACCGGCTTGTCCTGCAAGAAGACCCGCTGCTCGGCATCGATCGTGACCACACTGCGCTCATCCGTGAGCTGGTTCACCGATTTGGTTTGTGGGACGGCAACTTCGATGCCGCTCTGCAATACCGGCGCGGTCAGCATGAAGATCAGCAACAACACCAGCACAACGTCCACCAGCGGTGTGATGTTGATCTCCGCCAGGCTCGTCTGCGTTCGTCCCCCGCTGCTGAATGCCATGGGCTACTCCTCGCCCCGGTACCGCTCGGCGGATGCACCGCCGCGCACGGGCGCCGCCGCCGCCGCATTCTCAATCGCGTTCAGCAGCTCACGCCCAAAGTCATCCATGCGCGCCCCGAACTGGCGGATGCGCGCCGTGAGCTGGTTGTAGCCCACCACCGCCGGGATCGCCACCACCAGCCCGGCCGCTGTCGTAATGAGCGCCTCGCTAATGCCGGGCGCAACTGCACGCAGCGTTGCCGCGCCCTGCGTGCCCAGCCCGTGAAACGCGTCAATGATGCCCAGGACCGTTCCGAGCAAACCGATGAACGGCGCAACCGCCGCGATGGTCGCCAGCCAGGTCAACCGGCTTTCCAGCTCGGTCAGGGCTTCGCTGCTCGCAATGGAGGCGGCCCGCTCCATGGCCTGTGAACTCCGCGGCATGCCGCGACCACCCGTCTGCCGCTGGTACTCCTCCACAATTTCGAGAAAGACCGCGACCAAGGGTGCCGGCCGGAACTGGTCCGCCACGCTCGCCACCTCACTCAGCCGGGACGATTTACGAAAGGTACGCAGGAAGCGCAGATTCTGCGTCGCAACCTTGCGAAACGCCAGGAACTTGCCGATCATGATCGTCCAGCTGAACACGCTCATGATGGCCAGCAGGACCAGCACCACCAGTGCCGTGGGCCCGCTGTTGTGCAGCATCTCGCCCAACCCGCTGCGCCCCGCGGCATGCAGCGGCTCTGCCACGGCGCCCGATCCCAAATCGTCCTGCCACAGCAGCACGCTCACCAATACACTTGCCATCGCCGTCATCACTAAGCAGTGTAGACGACAGGCTGTGCCGCACCACGCCGGTCACGAGGTGGGGGAAGGTTGACCGCGTTGCGGTCCTAGTTGGCCGAGTGTTCGTGCTGAGTGCTGCCCTGCCGGAGCGCCCTTGTTTCGGGCAGCGCGTGCCGTGTTTTCTGTTGACACCGAAGGTTCGCTGGCGCCGCACGGCAAAGCCGCTGTCGTGCTATCCTCCACGCGAAGAGAAGGCAAAGAAAGGCTACCGCGTGCTCCTCGAACTCCGCGCCGAAAACTACGCCATCCTGGACCATGCCGTCGCCAACTTTTCCGGCGGCCTGAACCTGCTTACCGGTGAGACCGGCGCAGGCAAGTCGATCCTGGTGGATGCGCTTGCGCTTCTGCTGGGTGGCCGCGCGCAGGCCGACGTCGTCCGTCACGGCGCGGACAAGGCCGTCGTCTCGTGCGTGTTCGAAAGCACCGCCGGCGCCGAGACCGTTCTCGAAACCAACGGCATCGACGTGGAAGGGCATGAGATCCTGCTCCGTCGCGAGGTGTCGACCGCCGGCAAGGGCCGTGTGTTTATCAACAACCAGCCCGCCACTGTGGGGGTTCTGCGCCAGCTTGCGCCGGAGCTTGCCCTGGTGCACGCGCAGTCGGAGACCCTGGGTGCCTTTGACCAGGCGCAGCAGCGCGGCCTGCTCGACCGCTTTGCCGGCATTGCGCAGACTGCACCGGGACGCGAAGCCGCGCAGAGAATTCGCGAACGCCTCCTTGCCAAAAAGCGGCTTGAAAAAGAGCAGGTGGCCGAGACCGTCCACACCGCCTACGTTCTTTGGCGCGAGAGCCGGGAAGAGCTGGACCGTCTTTCTGTCGACGAGCAGGAGCGGCTGCGGATGGTCGATCTTTGGAGCTTTCAGCGCTCGGAGATTGCCGATGCCGCCATCGTCTCTGAAACGGAAGATGAGGAGCTCGAGGCCGAGAAGCGCATTCTGAGCAATGCAGAAAAGCTGTACGCCGCCGCCATGGGCGCCAACGATCAGCTGTATGAGAATGAGCACGCCGCCGCAACGTCCATCACCGCCGCCCAGCGTCACCTCGACGAACTTGCTCGCTACGATCCCAGCTTTGTCGAGGCCGCTTCGCAGATCGCCAATGCCCGGGCTGCCGTGGAGGACGTTTCCGCGACCGTCCGCGACTATGCCAACTCGATCAACGCCTCGCCCGAGCGGCTGGACAGCATCGAAGACCGGCTTGCGGCTCTCGATAAACTCAAGCGCAAGTACGGCCGCACCCTGCTTGAGGTGATCCAGTTCGGCGAAGAAGCCGCTGCGAAACTGGCCGAAATCGAGAATCGGGATGCCGCCCTCGCCGCCGCCCGCCAGCGCGTTGCCGAGACGGAGTACATCTATACCTGCGTCGCGCACGACCTTACCGAAGTCCGCACCTCCGCCGCGCGAAAGCTGGAAAAACTCGCCGAGCAGCAGATCAACGATCTTGCCATGCACGTGCAGTTCCGGGTGGAGATCGCCGCGCAGAAGGAGCAGCAGTTCTGGACGGCCCATGGCTGGGACCACGTCGAATGCCTGATTGCCACCAACGCCGGCGAACCCATGAAGCCGCTTGAGGAGATCGCCAGCGGCGGCGAAATGTCGCGCGTCATGCTCGCCCTGAAGGTTTCGGTCGAGGACGGAACCAGCAAGGGGAAGCGGCGCGTTGCGCTGCCGCGCACCCTGGTCTTCGATGAAATCGACATCGGCATCGGGGGGCGCGCCGCGGAAGCGGTCGGGCAAAAGCTGAAAGCCCTGAGCACCCACCAGCAGGTGCTCTGCGTTACCCACCTGCCGCAGATCGCCGCCTTCGGCAACCAGCACTTTCTCATCAGCAAGACCGAAAAAGGCGGCCGCACCCGCACCGAGATCCGCCAGCTGCCGGAGGAGGAGCGCGCCACGGAGATTGCGCGCATGCTCTCCGGTGCGACCGTGACGGAGACGAGCCTGCGCCACGCCGAGCAGATGCTGAAGGCGAGCCGCTGACGGCAGCGCTCGCGGCGCCCACCGGCGTAGGCGGGCTACCTTGTCGTGTAACCAGGTCTGTGGTGCGGACGATCACTGTCGTGGACGATCACTGAGCCCCAGGTTCAACCCTGAAGGACCGCCGCACCTTTGTGGCGAAAGCGGACAACGGGCGCCGGCGAGGTGATCCGGCCTGGATTTTGATCGTCCGTCAACCAACCACCTTTCGCGGGGCCGCCTCTCACTTCATGTGGGCCACGCGCCTACCAGGAGATTCCGATGTCTGATCCCAAGAAATGCGCCCACGACCGCTGTAGCTGCATGGTTACCGGCGACGCGAAGTACTGCTCTGAGTCCTGCGAAACGAATGCAACCGACGGCGTCGAGACCATTGCCTGCGACTGCTCACACCCCGGCTGCAAGGGTCATCTGTAGAACGCAATTGTTTCTGAAGCTCACGGACTCATGCCGTGCATCCGCGGCATGAGACTTCGTAGTTTGACCTGCTCGATGACGGTGCCTGTAAACCTTCTTTCGCTGGCAGTGCTACAACAGGCAGGTGACCTTCCGTGTAGCTGCCTCCTTCGTTCTTTGCGTCGCGTCGACCCTTGCAGCGCAGCACCTTCAGCTTCATGTTCAGATGCCGCCGGTCCCCACCCACGGCCGTCTGCTGGTGTTTGCCACGCCGGTCGCGGACAAGCTCCCGCAGCTTCTCAGCATCGATCCCTTCCATCCCAATGCCGTTTTTGTCGCCGCGCGCGACCTTGAAACGACCGCACCCGGCACCGTGGTCGACATCGATGTGGACAGCATCGCCTACCCGGCCGGCTTTTCCACCCTGCCCGGCGGCCATTACGTCCTGCAGGCCCTGCTGGATGTCGACCATACCTACGGGTACTCCGGCGACGATCCCGCGGACTGGATGAGTGCGCAGCTCGCGGTCGACACACCGCTCAAAACTACACCGACGCTCACCCTTACGGCTCACCCCGCAGCCAGCCCGCGTGCCGCCTCCGCCATCGCCGGCATCCGCCCTGGCGTGCTGGAGGAGTTCAGTCTGCCCAACGATCGGCTGACCCGGTTTTTCGGCCGGCCTGTCGCCATCACCGGCTCCGTCGCCCTGCCGCCGCACTACGCGGAAAACCCCAGGGCCCACTACCCCACGGTGTTTTCCATCTCCGGCTTTACTAGCACCCACACCTCCAACCTGCTCAGCGCGGCACACTACCGCAGCGCCATGGAAGCCGGCGATCTGCCGCCCATGTTTGTCGTCCTGCTTGACGAAGACCTGCACACCGGCACCCACGAGTTTGCCGACTCCGTCAACAACGGCCCCTGGGGAAGCGGCCTCGTCTCGGAGGCGATCCCCGCTCTGGAAGCAAAGTACCGCATGGATGCAAGGCCGTCGGGCCGCTTCCTGACTGGCCACTCCAGCGGTGGCTGGGCGACCCTGCAGCTCCAGATCAACTACCCCGGCGTCTTTGGCGGCACGTGGTCCACCTCGCCCGACTCCAGCGACTTCCACAACTTTAATGGACCCGATCTGTACGCACCCAACGCCAACATGTACCGTCGGCCCGATGGCACGCCCTACCCGCTTGTCCGCGATCACGGCGAGGTTCTTGCAACCATTGAGCAGTTCTCCCGCCTGGAAGAAGTGCTTGGCACCGAAGGCGGCCAGCTCAATTCCTTCGACTGGGTATTCTCCCCGCGCGGCGCGAACGGCCGACCCCTGCCCATGTACGACCGCGTTACCGGTGCGATCGATCCCGCTGTGGTGCAGTTTTGGCACGACCACAACGACCTTGCCGTCGACCTGCAGCACCGATGGCTCGACCGCGGCCAGCAAAAGGATCTTCGCGGCAAGTTGCACGTGTACGTGGGGACCGCCGACACGTTTTACCTGGACGGTGCCGCCCGCCTCTTCGACGCCACGCTGCAGCAGCTCAACGCGGGTACCCGCGTCACCTTTGTCCCTGACCGCACCCACTTTGACCTCTACACCATCGGCACCGACCGCCGCGGTCTGGAAAAGGTCATCTTCCGCGAAATGTATGCAACCGCCCGGCCCGCCGCGAAGTAGCGCTCATTGTGGCAGGACCTCACGAATGCCGGGCTTCCAGGCATACGGAACATCGTCCAGATAGAACGCATTCGCCAGAACGGCCCCGACGTCTCGGAATCGCTGCTGCTGCAAAAAGGTGTTGCGGTGCACCTGGACGGCGACCGGTCTGGATTCCACTCCTGCCGGACTCCCTGTACGCGAAGGATGGAGTGGGTCGAGGAAGCCGTGATCGCCGTATGGATCCAGCTGGAGGCCAGGCGGGAGCAGCGGCGTGAGTACCTCCGTAGGAACGGCATAGGCGAGGACCAGCGAAGCTCTCAGATGCGCCTTGGTGAGCGACGCGTGTCGCTGCAGCAGGTGTCGCATGGGGTTCCTGGTCCGGGTCAATATACGCACCGGCAGCCATGAGGAGCTTCGTGAGCGTGCGACCCCCGCACGCCGGCACCGCCGCACCCGGAAGGCAGCCGATGACTCTATCCGCCAGAATGCACCAGTTTCCGTGCAGTTCCTTCCTGGGAACCCCACCGGTCACGGTATACTGCAGAGTGTGAGCACACTGGCGCTAGACCCCGTCCAAAACCATCGGGAACTTCTCGGTGACGCCGCCTCCTCCAAGCAGGTTCTTCTCCTGAAGCCTCGCGGCTTCTGTGCCGGCGTCGTGCGTGCGGTCGATATCGTCAAAATCGCGCTCGACACCTTTGGCGCGCCGATTTATGTGCGCAAGGAGATTGTGCACAACAGTTATGTCGTGGACGACCTTCGCCAGAAAGGTGCCATCTTCGTCAATGAGCTGGATGAAGTTCCGGAAGGCAAGCGCGTCATCTACTCCGCGCACGGCGTCTCGCCCGCGGTGCGGGAGCGTGCCAAGGAGCGCGGTCTGAAGGTTGTTGACGCGACCTGCCCGCTCGTGACCAAGGTGCATGTCGAGGCAATCAAGTTCGCCAAGCAGGGCTATTCGCTCGTTCTGGTGGGGCACCGTGACCACGAGGAAGTCGAAGGCACGCAGGGGGAAGCGCCCGACGTGACCCAGGTTGTTTCCACGCCGGAAGAAGTCGATGCCCTCGTCGTTCCCGACCCCAACAAGGTCGCCTATCTGACCCAGACGACGTTGTCGCTCGATGAAGCGAAGTCCATGATTGACGCGCTCAAGCGCAAGTTTCCCAACATTGTTGGGCCCCATGCGCAGGACATCTGCTACGCGACAGAGAACCGGCAGACTGCGGTGAAGAACGTCGCGCACAATGCGGACATTGTGCTGGTGGTTGGCTCGCGCAACAGCTCCAACTCAAACCGGCTGGTCGAAGTGAGCCTGAATCTTGGGACCAAGAGCTACCTGATCGACAAGGCGCAGGATATTGAGCCGGCATGGCTGGAGGGTGCTTCCTCCGTTGCCGTTACCGCGGGTGCGTCCGCTCCTGAAGTCCTGGTGCAGGAGGTTGTTTCCTACCTGCAGGAGCGCGGATACGGTTCGGTCAACGAGGTCGAAGTCATGCCCGAGAACGTTCGCTTCGGGCTGCCTCCAGAGATTGTGCAGGCCATTGCCTCCGCGCCTGGCTCGCAGACCCTGCCACCACGGCCGCTTCCGCCCGACGCGGGACCGGCTGCGTAGCTTGTTTCGATGGCTGGACGGCAGTTTGCCATTCAGGTTCGCGAACGTCTCATACCAAGGTAGGTTCGGCTGCTGCATTCGGGGCATCCGCACTGCCTGAGGATCATCCAATCGGCATGCAGGCCACGCAACCAGGATCGACCGAAGCCAAGCGTCACACGACGCCCCGTTTTGGCCGTATCGACATCGGTCTGGACATTGTGCGCGACGGCATCCGCCGTTCCACCGATTGGCTCTTTCAGCAGCAGCATGCAGACGGCTACTGGTTCGGCGAACTTGAGGCCGACAGCATGCTCGAAGCCGACTACATTTATGTCCACAAGCTGCTGGGTACTGGCGACCCGGGCAAGATGGAGCGCTGCATCAATGAGATTCTGCGCCACCAGAACCAGGATGGCGGCTGGAGTCTGTACCCCGGCGGTCCGTCCAACATCAACTACGGCGTAAAGTGCTATCACGCGCTCAAGCTCATGGGCTGGTCACCGGATGACCCGGTCCTGGTACGTGCGCGCACCTGGATTCTTGCCCATGGCGGCGTCGTCGAGTGCAACACCTTTACCAAGATTTATCTGTGCGCCTTTGGGCAGTACGACTACGACGCGGTGCCGGCCATTCCGCCCGAGATCATTCTTTTTCCGAACTGGTTCTACTTCAACATCTACGAGATCAGTTCCTGGTCCCGCGGCATCCTGGTTCCGCTGTCCATTACGTATGCCAAGAAGCCGTTCAAGAAGCTGCCGCCGGAGCAGGGCATCGAGGAGCTTTTTGTGGGTGGCCGTGAGCACGCCGACCTGCACCTGCGCTGGGACAAGTCGAAGCTCGTCTCCTGGCGCAACTTCTTCCTGTTCTGGAATCGCGTGGCCCAATGGTATGAGCGGATCCACATCCGCCCCCTGCGCAAACGGGCGATCAAGAAGGCGGAGAGCTGGATGCTTGCGCGCTTTGAGAAGTCGGACGGTCTTGGGGCAATCTACCCGGCCATTCTGAATTCCATCGTCGCCCTGCGGCACCTCGGCTACTCACTGGATGACCCGCAGCTCATCCGCGCCATGGACGAGTTTGAGAAGCTTGGCATCGACAATCCCGAGGGCGAACCCGGATATCCCACGCCCACCTTCCGCATGCAGCCCTGCTACTCGCCCGTGTGGGACACGGCGCAGGTGCTGAGCACCCTTGGCGATGTCGGCATCGCTCGTACCGACGCGCGCATGCTTCGCGCCGCGGACTGGCTGCTGTCGAAAGAGGTGCGGCAGAAGGGGGACTGGGCGGAAAAGGTGCGGAATGTTGAACCTGGAGGCTGGTTCTTCGAGTTCAACAATGAGTTCTACCCCGATGTTGATGATACGGGAGAAGTTCTGCTCGCGCTTAAAGCCATCGACCACCCCCGCGAACGCCAGCAGCAGGACGCCTGCGACCGCGCCATTGCGTGGGTGTTCGCGATGCAATGCAAAAACGGCGGATGGGCAGCCTTCGACAAAGACAACACCAAGACGATCTTCCAGTACATTCCGTTCGCCGACCACAATGCCATGCTCGATCCGCCGACGGTCGACATTACGGGGCGAATCCTGGAAATGCTTGCGGCGTACGGCTATACCCGCCGCGACCCACGGGTGGAAAAAGCCCTGCAGTTTGTGCTCAAGGAGCAGGAATCGGACGGCTCCTGGTTTGGCCGATGGGGTGTGAACTACCTGTACGGCACCTTTCTGGTGCTGCGCGGACTGGAGAGCATGGGTTACTGGAACCATGAACCTGCCGTGCAGCAGGCAGTGGAGTGGGTCCGCACGGTGCAGAATACCGACGGCGGCTGGGGTGAAACCTGCGGGACGTACGACGATCCGTTGCAGCGCGGCGTCGGTCCATCGACACCGTCGCAAACCGCGTGGGCGCTGCTCGCGCTGCTTGCCGGGGGCGACAACCGATCCGACTCCGTTGCCAAGGGCGTGAAGTGGCTGATTGACCGGCAGCACGACGATGGCTCCTGGGATGAGCTTGTTCCCGGGCGCAATGGGGAAAGCTATTACACGGGCACCGGCTTTCCCCGGGTGTTCTACCTTGGCTATCATCTGTACAAGCAATATTTCCCGCTGCTCGCGCTCAGCACGTACCACCGCAGCATGGAGAAGCAGGCCGCCAAGGCGTAGTTGCCGACGACCGGGGCGTTCGCTCAGGACGCATGCCGAATCAGCATCGACGGGGTATGTCAGCCCCGGGTCGTGATTTGTACAAGCACCACCCTTCTGTTTTGCTGGCAAAACTGCCGCGTCAGAACGGATACTAGAAGAGCAAAGGAGTACACCTCAGGCATGGCAATTCCTCTCTCGCAGATGTGGACGGTGGCAAGCTACGTCGTCACACAAAAGCTCAAGGGCCGCAAGCGCTATCCCCTTGTTCTCATGCTCGAGCCGCTTTTTCGCTGCAACCTGGCCTGCGCCGGCTGCGGCAAGATTCAGTACCCGGCCCACATTCTTAAGACGGAACTCACGCCCGAGGAGTGCTTCAAGGCGGTCGACGAGTGCGGCACGCCCATGGTCTCGATCCCCGGCGGCGAGCCCCTGCTGCACCCGCGCATGCCCGAGATCGTGCAGGGCCTGGTCGACCGCAAGAAGTACGTGTACATGTGCACCAACGCGCTCCTGCTGAAGGAAAAGCTGCACCTGTTCAAGCCCAGCAAATACCTCAGCTTTTCCGTCCACGTTGATGGCGAGCGCGAGCACCACGACTTCGGCGTCTGCCGCGAGGGCGGCTACGACATCGCCATGGAAGGTGTGCGCGCTGCCATTGCCGCCGGGTTTCGCGTCACCACGAACACGACGCTGTTTGATGGGGCCGACCCCAATTCGGTACGCCGTCACTTTGATCAGCTGACGGAAGCGGGAGTCGAGGGCATCATGCTCTCCCCCGGTTACACCTACGACAAGGCGCCGGACCAGAAGCACTTTCTTGGCCGCGCACGCTCGCGCAAGCTGTTCCGGTCCATCCTGTCCAATCGCAAGAGCTCGTGGCAGTTCAACGCTTCGCCCATGTTTCTGGAATTCCTGATGGGCAAGCGCGAACTTACCTGCACACCCTGGGGGATGCCCACGTACTCGATCTTTGGCTGGCAGAAGCCCTGTTACCTGCTGCAGGATGGCTATGCCGATACCTTTGCCGAGCTGATGGAGTCCGTCGAGTGGTCCAACTACGGCACGGAATCGGGCAATCCCCGGTGCGCCAACTGCATGGTCCACTCCGGCTACGAGGCAAGCGGCGTGAACTATACGTTCGGCTCCTTCAAGGGCCTGCTGCAGACGGCCAAAGCTATCTTCTTCGACAGCTACAAGGACGACCAGGCACAGAAGCTGTTGAACGACTGGCGACCCGCTTCCAACCATGAACACCTGGTGCAGATCGGTTCTGGCGTGGCCAGCAGGGAAGCTGAAGTCGTGAACCATGAAGCTTCGCTTGTGTCGGGAGACTGAGGATGGCGACGGATCAGCAGGAGCACCTGAAGACGGAACAGCTGCAGGACCAGAACCCCGACGAACTCGAGGTGATTGCCGGGCGTGAACGGGAGAACCTGGAAGGCTGGATTCCCGCGCTTGCGACCGACGGTGAAATCCGCGAAGCCCTGGAGAAAGCGTTCGACTACCGTGGCGACGTTACCCTGACGCTACGTTCGGGTGAACAGGTCGAGGGATATCTTTACGATCGCCGCACGGGCAAGACGCTTGCCGAGTCCATCGTTCGCATTATGCCGGGCAAGGGCGAGGATCGCAGCCGGCGCAGCATTCCCTACACCGAGATTGCCGCCCTCGCATTCACCGGCCGCGACACGGCCGCGGGCCGCACGTTTGAAGCCTGGGTGCGCAAGTACTGGGAAAAGAAGGCCGCCGGTGAGAAAAATATCCAGATTGAACCCGAAAAGCTGGATTGATGCCGGGCCGGATTGCCTTATGGACTGACGTCCAGCGCCGCGGGTCCGCAGCCCTGCAGGAGCTGCTTGCCAGGGTTCGGCGGAACGATACAGGTATCGTCTCTCGAACGACCGGGTTCGTGGACGGCACCGTTCCCCCGCAGCGCACGGCGGAGATCGGCAACGGCGCACCAGCCCTCGCCGACATGCGAGAGAGCCGAACGAGACAACAGGGCGGACTTATCGCGCGCGCGTGGCTCGGCGCATGAACATCTTCGTAACCGGTGCCACCGGTTTTGTCGGCTCCCACGTTGCCCACGCGGCAGCCGCCCAGGGCGCCAATCTTCGCCTGCTTACGCGCGTCACCAGCAACCTGGCGGCAATCGCAGACCTGCCGCAAGCGGAATGCATTCTGGGCGATCTTCGCCATCCCGACTCCTACAAATCGGCGCTGCAGGGCTGCGACGCCCTGCTGCACGTTGCCGCGGACTATCGCCTGTGGGTTCCCGATCCTGCCGACATGTACCGGAGCAATGTCGATGGCACACGCGACCTGCTCCGTCTCGCCGCAGAGGCAGGCATTCCGCGGGTTGTGTATACGTCGTCCGTGGCGACCATGGGCTTTCAGAAGGATGGAACCATCGTCGACGAGCAGACCCCCGTCGGTGAAGCCGACATGATCGGCCACTACAAGCGGAGTAAGTGGCTGGCCGAGCAGACCGTGCTTGCGGCGGCCCGCGCTGGCCAGCACGTGATCTGCCTGAACCCCACCACGCCGATCGGCCCGGCAGACCGCAAGCCAACGCCCACCGGCCGCATTGTTGTTGATTTTCTGAAGGGGAAGTTTCCGGCCTACGTCGAGACCGGCCTGAACCTTGTGGATGTGGACGAGGTTGCCCGCATGCACCTAGTTGCGCTGGAACGGGGTACACCGGGAGAGCGCTATATTCTTGGCGGCGAGAACCTGACGCTCAAGCAGATTCTGGACAAGATGTCCGCGATCAGTGGCCTGCCCAGCCCCAACCTGAAGGTGCCACACGCGGTTGCGCTTCTGTTTGCCTTTTTCGACGAGACGGTAACGGGCAAGCTTCGCGGCAAAGAACCCCGGGCGACCATGGAAGCGGTCCAGATGGGACGCAAGCGGATGTGGGCAAGCTCGGCCAAGGCGGAGCGCGATCTGGGCTTCAGTGTGCTGCCGGTGTACCGCGCCCTTCGCTCCGCGATGGAGTGGTTTGTCGCCAACGGCTACGCCCCGCCGTTTCCTCAGGACACCGCAAAGGCAGGGAAGTAGGATGGCTGCAACGCCGAATGCGCTCCTGCGGGGCTCCATCACGCTGGAAGATCCACCGCGGCAGACGCCGACCAACCCTGCCGTGATTCTGATCGCCGCCATGCCGGGCGAACTCAAGGACCTTACCCGTTCGTGGGCTGCGCTTGAGACGGTGGATGGCGTGCACGGCTTCCAGCATCCGAGCAATACGATCTTTGCGTTCCATGCGGGCATGGGTGCCACGCCCGCGACCCGTGCGTTTCGGCGTGCCTTCAGCGTCTGTCAACCCACGGCCGTTTACTCCGTAGGTTGGGCCGGCGCGCTGCAGGCGGAGGCCCGGCCCGGCCAGACGCTGCGCCCCGACTCCGTGCTTGACCTGGCCACGGGGGAAAACTTTGCGTGCGCGCCGAGTCACTTTTTAACGCGTGGAACCCTGGTTACCGCCCGCCGCGTGGCCGCCCGCGACGAAAAGCAACGGTTGTCCTCTGCCTACCCGGTTGCCCGTGCGGTCGACATGGAAGCCGCCACGCTCGCTCGGCTGGCAGCGGCGCATAACCTGCCGTTCCGGGCCGTGAAGGCGATCTCCGATAGCCTGGACGAGGACCTTCCCGACCTCAATCCCTACATTACGGCAGCAGGGCAGTTTGCAACCGTCCGGTTTATTGCGCATGTCGCGCTTCGACCGCCGCTGTGGTCGGTCCTCAGTCGCTTTGGCAAGCAGTCGTCGCTGGCCGCAAAGAACCTGGCCGACACCCTGGCTGCCGAACTTGGCATTGAAAAACCCCGTTAACCTGCGCGTGTTGGGCCCGGTTGAGGGAATCTTTGGGGATCGGCGACAATAGAGGGGTGATGGCCGTCGCAACCGAGACTCTTTCCTACGCTCCGATCGTCGCTCCGCCGCAAACCCACCAGGCCGCCGTCTATCGCGGTCCCAATGACATCCGTATCGAAACGCTTCCCGTGCCGGAGATTGGTCCCGGCGAGGTTTTGCTGCGTATCGACACCTGCGGCATTTGCGGAACGGATTTGAAGAAGATCCACACGGGCTCGCACAGCGCGCCGCGCGTCTTTGGGCATGAGATGGCCGGCACCGTTGCCGCGGTCGGCGAGGGCGTGGTGGCGTGGAAGCCCGGCGACCGCGCGATGGCTTTCCATCACATTCCGTGCGGCACCTGCTACTTTTGCCGCAAGCAGACGTTTGCCCAGTGCGACACCTACAAAAGGGTTGGCACGACCGCCGCGTTTGAAGCCGCAGGCGGCGGCTTTGCGCAGTACATCCGCGTGATGAACTGGATTGTCGAGCGCGGTCTTGTTCGCATTCCTGACGACATTCCACTGGAGCAGGCGGCCTGGATCGAACCGGTAAACACCTGCTACAAGGCAATCGACCTGCTGCGCCTGCAGCCGGACGAAACGGTTCTGGTCATTGGGCAGGGCCCGATCGGCATCCTGCTTGCCCTTCTTGCGCAGCGGACTGGCGCGCTGGTGCTGACGTCTGACCTGTATCCCGAGCGCCACGCGATTGCCGCCAGCTACGGGCTTGGCAATCCGCTTAATGCAGGCGACGACATTCCCGCGATCTGTCGCGCCCGCACGGACGGCCGTGGCGCCGATGTTGCGCTCCTGGCCGTGGGGGCAGACGCCCTGATCGCCACCGCCATGAAGAGCATCCGCCCGGGCGGCCGTGTCTGCCTGTTTGCCCAGACGCAGCACGGCGAGGCCCCCTTCGATCCCGCTGCTGTTTGCATGGACGAGAAGACACTCATGGGCAGCTACTCCAGTTCCGTCGCCATCCAGGACGAAGCCATCGAGCTTGTGTTTGCGGGCTACCGCGACGGTACGTTTGACCTGACCCGCCTCATCAGCCATCGCTTTCCGTTGTCCCAAGCCGTTGAAGCCATCCATCTTGCCTCGCATCCCCAACCGGACAGTATGAAGATCGTCCTGCAACCGTAGGGCGCGCGTTGAACCCAAGCTGGAAGAGTGTGCATTGCCGACGCACCCGCGTGGATCGAACCGACATGGCAGGCACGAACAGGGGCTCGCCGATGCTCTCCCGTGGCTTTGAATTGCCCGGCCGGAGGTTTTTGTTCGCAATGCAACACACGTCCCTATGTTGGCCGAGGTTGTCGTTGCCACTGTGCCGGAATGTTTCCCCTGCCAAGGGTAAGCGGGGCCTGGCGTGATCTGCAAGCGACTTCACGCCCTCTCTCTGCGTCTTAACACCAGCAGCAGTCTGCAGCCTGGCCGGCGTTACCGGTTCTCGTTGCACCGCGGCTCAGCCCCATGGCTGGACCTGGGGGCGGCTTGAGGCGGCACAGATCGCCCCGGCCTAGCACTATTCTTGCTCGACACCGCGCTCCACGCGGCTTCTGCGTACGACCACAAGCAAACCACGACCTTTCACGCCAACGTCCCGCGAGCGGCTGACCCTGTCGCCGGTTTGCAGGCTTGCCCTCACGCAGACTCATCGATCAAGGAATGACACCTTTCATGAAGCGGTCCCCGTTCGCTGTTCGCCTCTCGCTCGCCATTGCTTCCACCGCCGTCCTGCTTTCGCCCGCGCTCGCCTCGGCGACAACGTACTACGTCAGCTACACGGGCAACGACGCAAACGCCGGCACATCGCCGGACACTGCGTGGCGCAGCGCGGCAAAGGTGAATGCGTCGTCCTTTCTGCCCGGCGATTTCATCCTCTTTCAGCGCGGCGGCCAGTGGCACGAGTCGTTGATTGCGCCCTCCAGCGGCGCCCCCGGCAATCCCATCACCTTTGCGGACTATGGCACGGGCGCAAAGCCGAAGTTCTGGGGCAGCGTTGTCCTGGACAACACGCAGTTCCAGGCAATCGGCAACGGCATCTATCTGTATCCTGCCAGCTTTCCCGTCTATTCCGTGCTGGCAAACCAGGGATTCTTCAACTACTCCTTTGGCCAGCCCGCGATCAACGTGGCGCATAGCTGGTCCGATGTGAATGGCCAGTTGATGATCAACTCGCCCGACTCCGACCCGCGCTCCGACGGACGGTCCTACACTGCGGTCGTGCGCGACGACGTGGTGTACAGCAACTACCAGAGCCACCTTGTCTTCAACAACCTTGTGGTCGATGAGAGTGCGCGCTATGACGACAATGGGGGCTACGGCTTTCGCGTAATGGGCAGCCAGGATGTCGCTGTGACCAACTGCGAGGCCTACCACGCCGGGAAGCACAACTTTGGCGTGATTAACAGCACCGGCTTTGTGGGCACGAACCTGGTGGCGGCCTATGCCGCTCCAGGCCAGCAGTTCTCCGGCGGTGCTTCCGCATACGTGTCGTATGGGGACAGCAGCACCGGCCTGCTTAGCCAGACGTCCGAGTGGCACAACATCAGCGCCAGCAGCATGGACGATCCGCAGGACAACACCACCTACGACGCCTTTCTGAATCACGGTGCCACCATTAGCTCCGTCCTGCTCGATCGCATCCAGTCTGCCGGCGCAAACGTGACCATTTCGAACGGGGACAATCCCGGCGCGTATGCCCGCGTTACCGGTGGCCTGATCCAGAATGCACGGCTCGAAGTGGATGGTGCGGGTGAGTTTGTCGACGGCCTGGAGATGTCGGGACCGCTGGCAACGATCGATGTAACCGGAAGCGGCATCGTTCTCCAGAACCTGCTGATGCACGGCACCAACCTGGGCAGCGCCTGGTACCAGACTGCCATTCTGGCCCGCGGCACCAACGATATCGTTCGCTTTAGCACCATTGTGATGGACCCAGCGTCTGGCACCAACACCTGCATCGCCGCTCTGTCTGCTTCGGCCGCGCTGCAGATGTATGGCAATGTGCTTCTCGCGCCGCATCGTGCGGTCGCGCTGTGGGATGAGGGTCTTAACCAGGGCACGCTGCTGACCGGCTTCAACTTCTACTACCCCGGTTCGACCTTTGCCCAGTTCGTCGGTGGCGAGTTCAACTGGGTCGATACCTCGTTTGCGCAGTTCCAGGCGAACGGCTTTGAGCCTGGATCCCGCCAGGGCGACCCCGGATTGACCAGCATCGCAAACGGAAACTACCGGCCACTACCCGGTTCACCCCTGGTCGATGCCGCGCCCCTGCAAGCTTCAACGCTGACCACCATTCCAACGGACATCGTCGGCGACCCCCGCCCCCAGGGCGCTGCCTACGATATCGGCGCGTACGAGGGAACGTCTGCCGGCACCCCCATCGCCTCCACGACGACCACCCTCAGCCTGAACAATGGCACGCTGACGGCGCAGGTAACCGCGACGTCCGGTGTTCCGACCGGCACCGTTAATTTCTATGACGGATCGACCCTGCTGGGGACCGGCCAGATTAGCAACGGCATCGCGGGAGTGGCCGTGTCCCTCGACACGACGGTGACCAATGTTCTGACCGCGGGCTATCTGGGCAACGCCGGCTTCGCGGCAAGCACCTCTCAGCCTGTCACCATTGCTGCCGTACCGCCACCTGTAACGACACCGCCACCTGTCACAACACCGCCGCCCGTGACCCCGGTGGCACCGGTTGGGCAGACTTATCCCATTGCCCTGACCTCTCCAACGAACGGGCAGACGGTCTCTGGATTTATTGTCGCCACGGCAGCCATTGGGCAGACGCTGGATGCCGCCGGCTCCTACCTGCTGGTGGATGGAGCTCCGATCACGGATCGCCGTGTGACCAATGCACCGTACGCGTACGGCCTCGATACGACGCAACTTGCGGTCGGCACGCACACGCTTCAGGTGTGGGCGCACGACATCTCGAATACCACGCTGCTTTCCAACCCGATCACGATCGTGGTCACCCGCTAGAACAGTCCGCACGGAACAGGAAGCGCGGGTCGACGCTTACAGGGAGTACGTATTCCAGCAGCACCGAAGTAAACGAAAGCCCTGTCTCTCCGGTATACGGGACAGGGCCTTCTTCGTGCTGGTCGGGTTGCCGCGTACGCGTCACAGGTCGGCGAAGCTGGAGTGGCGAAGTCAGGGCTGCGAAACAGCGAGGTTAGTCCCGACCACGTTTCCTGACCTCAACGTTCAACCGCTTCAGCTTCTGGTTCAGCGTGGACAGGGGAATCTTGAAAAATTCCGCCGTCTCTGTCTGGTTCCAGTTACAACGCTCCAGGCGATCGGCAAGGATCCGTCGCTCGATCTCTTCCATGATGTCGAACAGTGAAGCGTCCGACTTCTGCTCCAGGAGTGCCGCACTGTAGGGGTTCCCGGTCAACTGGGCGGGGAGCAGGTTTAACCCAATGTTTGGAGAGGTGGAAAGTACAACGCCGCGCTCCATGGCGTTCTCGAGCTCCCGCACATTGCCGGGCCACTCATAATCCATCATGGCGCGCAGAGCCTCGTTGGATAGCGTGCGCGGCTCCACCTCATTCTCTTCGGCGTAGCGCACCAGGAAGTGCGACGCCAGCAGCGGAATGTCTTCCTTGCGCGTCCGCAACGGGGGTAGATCGAGATTGATGACCGACAGCCGGTAGTACAGGTCTTCGCGAAAGCGCCCCTCTTTCACGGCCTGCCGCAGGTCCACGTTGGTTGCCGCGACGATGCGGACGTCGACGGAAATCTCGGAGGTGCCACCTACCTGCATGAACCGCCGTTCCTGCAGGGCACGCAGAATCTTTGCCTGCGTTTCAATCGGCATGGTCCCAATCTCATCGAGAAACAGGGTGCCGCCGCTGGCAACTTCGAACAAGCCTTTTTTTGCCGCGATGGCGGAGGTGAACGCGCCTTTGACATGGCCGAACAGCGTCGACTCCAACAGGTCGACCGGGACCGCGCCGGTGTTGATGGCAACAAATGGCTTGTCGCGCCGTGGGGAGCTGAGATGGATCGCCTTCGCAATCAACTCCTTGCCGGTGCCACTCTCGCCGTGGATGAGCACGGTGGAGCGGGACGGCGCCACCTGCGCGACGGTCTCCAGCAGCCTGGTCATCGCGTCGCTTTTGCCGATGATGTTGTCAAAGGAGTAGCGCTGCTTGAGCGTGCGCTTGAGCTGTGCGACCTCTTCCGTTGCACGCGAGCGACCCATGGCGGACCGCATGTCCGCCAGCAGCTTCTCGTTATCCCAGGGCTTCTGGACGAAGTTTTCCGCACCGGCGTGCAGCGCGTCGACCACGTTGCCGACAGTGCCATACGCGGTAATCATGATGACCGGCAACTGCGGCCGAAGATGCTTGATGCGCGGCAGCAGGTCGATGCCGCTTTCGCCGGGCAGGGCAAGGTCCAGCAGGAGCAGGTCGTACTCCTTGGCTGCCAGCAGGTCCATGCCGCTGCGTCCCTCGGGCGCCATCTCCACGTCGAAGCCTTCCAGCGTGAGCAGAACTTCAAGCGACTCACGAATGGCAGGCTCGTCGTCAATGATGAGGATGCGTCCCGTCGTGATGGCAAGTGCAGAGACAGGCGGTGCGAATGCTGCGTCAGGCATGAACGTTCCTTGAGCCGGTCGCGGCGTGCATTCCGTTGCTCACTCCAGTATCGCCTGCATCCCCAGCCAACGCAGGCGGTGCAGCTTGCAGGGCCGGGAAGATCAGGCGAAACGTCGTGCCCTGGCCGACCTGGCTCTCCACCTGAATGCGTCCGCCATGCTCCTGCACGATGCCGTAAGAGACGGCAAGACCAAGCCCGGTGCCCTTGTGCTGACCATCTTTGGGGGTGTTCTTTGTGGTGAAGAACGGGTCATAAATGCGATGCAGGTGCGCCGCGTCGATGCCCGAACCCGTGTCGCGGACCGTGACCGTGACTTCGTTGTCCGCTTCGGACGTGCACAGGAAAAGCTCGGTCCCGCCGCTCTCGAGCATGGCGTCCTTGGCGTTGAGCAGGAGGTTGAGCACAACCTGCTGCAACTTGCCCTGGCTGCCGTGAATGCGGTCCAGCTTCGGTGCGAGGTCCGCGTGGATGGCGATGCGCGCCGTGCGGAACTGGTGGTCGAGCAGGAGAACGGTCTCGCGAAGGACGGCGTTCACATCGAGCGAAAGGAACTCACTGCCGGTCGCGCGCGAGAAGTTCAACAGACCGTTCACGATCTCTGACGCGCGAAAGGTCTGCTGGGTGATTTTTTCAAGCACGGGCCGCAGCCGTTGCGAAGTTGCGTCGTCGCCGCGCGCCTGCTTCTGCAGCATCTGCGTGTAGCTGCTGATGACGGCGAGCGGCGTATTCACCTCATGCGCAACGCCCGCGGCGAGCAGGCCGATGGATGAGAGCTTTTCTGCCTGCGTGAGCTGCGACTCCAGTTGCGTCCGTTCGGTGATGTCCTCCACCAGAACGATGCTGCCGACAGAGACGAACTCGCGCGTGAGCAGCGGGGAGATGGCCAGGTTGACGGTACGGCTTTCGCCACTGTGCAGCGGCATTTTCACCTTGGTCAGATGGTGGGTGCCGCTCTGGTCGTGCGCGCGCTCAAACTCTGTCACGAACTCCGACGGAAACAGGTCGGAGATGTGCCGTCCCAGGACCTCGGCGCGCGGCAGGGCTACCATGACTTCCATTTCCGCGTTCCAGCTTTCGACACAGTCGTCGAGATCGAGGGCAAAGATGCCCACCTTGATGGATTCGACGATGTTCTCGTTGAACTCCTTCAGGCGTTCGAACTCCGAGCGCTGGCGCTCCAGGCTGGCGAACAGCTGCGCATTCTGGATGGCGATGGCGATGTAACCGGCAAGCGACTCCAGCAGCTCCATGTCTTCGGAGGAGAGGAAATCCCCTTCGCGCGTGCGTCCCAGGCCGATGACCGCAATGGTGCGCGCCGGGCGGTGCGCCTCCGCAACGCGGCAGGGCAGGTAGTAATTCATGTCGAGCGAGCGGGAGACATCCTGCTCCTGCACGGACAGGTGCGGCAGCGAGCTGGGCTTTTCGAAGAAGAGGTGTCCGGGGGCGTCCACCCCGTCGAACTGCAGAAAGGAAGCGCCGGAGGTCTGGTGCGGCAGCGCGGAGAGCGCGTCGTCGCTCAGGCCATGGGAGGCGGCAAGCTGAAAGACCTTACTGCGGCCCAGTCCGTTGTCGGGGGAGACAAACAGCACCACGCGCTCCACCAGCAACACCTGCGACAGGCGGTCGACCACGGAACGGGACAGCGTCTCCAGGTCGGTCTGCGAGGACAGGCCGCGGCTGAATTCAATCAGCGTTTCCCGGTAGTCATACCGCTTCTGGTCGAACAGGCGGTCGACCCGCGCCTGGATCGCGGCTTTTACGGGTTCAAAGATCAGCGCGGTTGCGACAATGACCGCCAGAATGCCCCAGATGCGAAGGCTGGGCAGCCGGTTATGTGCGACCTCACCCGCGAAGCCGACGGTTAGAAAGTACACGCCCACCAGCGCCGCAGTGGCCAGGGTGTAGGTCACGCCCCGCTTGAAGATGAGGTCCGTGTCCATGAGCCGGTAGCGCACAATGGCCCAGGCAAACGTCAGCGGCAGGAAGATGAGGCAGAAGATCGCACCCTTGGCGACATTGTTCGAGACTGGAACGTCCAGCAGGAACGGCGTGGCGTAGAGCACGGTAAAGGGCAGAAACGCCATGGCCGTGCCGCGGGTGAGCCACTTGAGCTGCTGCCGTTCCAGGGCGTCTTCTGTTCGACGGTAGCGGCGCCAGAAGACGACGGCGGCAACCACGTAGTACAGGGTCAGGTACGCGACCTCCATCTGGTCGAGCCGATGGCTGAGGCGCTCCGTCGCCACCCAGCCGGTGATGGCGCGCACCCTTAACGCCACCAGAAGGGTGCCGGGCAGGTAGAGCAGAGCGATGGCGAAGCGGCGGCGAAGGCTGCGGCGCGCCTCGTGGAACGTCACGGCAAAGTGCAGGAATAGCGCCGGCTGCAGCGCCGTCGCAGCAACATTGCCCCACAGGATGACCCAGTCCAGCGTGTCGAACTCACCGGTGAAGCGGAAGGAGTACAACACACCGGAAACCAGGCAAAACAGGTAAAAGTGGGTGGCCTTTGGCGCGGTCCAGCGGCGGAAAAGGACGTACAGGCCGATGGCAAGGTACACCAGCGCGATCAGGCGCAGAACCTGGTTGCGGCTCCGGTCCGTGGGTTCCAGGATGACCTGGATGTCGAGCGGCGCACCCGCACGCAGGACGGAATACTTGATGCGATTCCACGTCCCACTGTGCTGCATCTCGCGTTCCAGGCGTGCAACGCTCGGGGTCGGGCGGCCGTTTGCCTGCTCCAGCAGGTCGCCGGTGCGGATGCCTTCACGGTGGGCCGGGCTGTCGACCGGAACACGCTCGGCTTTCAGGCCGCTGCCCTGCTCCAGCCACCACACGCCGTCGGTCGGCTGCTCGTAGTTGCTTTCCCGCACAAAGTTCAGGGCACCCAGCACACAAATCAGCAACGTCGCTAGGGCGAGAGTGATCGCAAGAAGTCGATGCTGCGACGATTTCTCCATCAGCCTGGGCGTGCTCCGTGCCGTACCCTCACGGCTAAAGATAACTCTGTTGGTACATACAGCACGTCAATGGCCAAAGATCGGGAATACCTGCTCCAACAAAGGTGCGCTTCCTTCTCCCGGCGATAGCATCTCCTGGCACCGGGTAGCCTGTCGGTGGCATACGGGTCGCCTTCCAAATCCGGGAGCGAACCTTCCATAAAGCGGAGCCGTCCGTCCCGATGCGGTGCGAGTGACTCAACCGGGAGACTTGCCTGAGCGCTTCTGTCTTGACCCGGCAACCGAACTGCGTTGAACTACTAGGAATGTCACGTTTTCATCAAGACGCACCCGCGGCCAAATTGTTGGCCCGCGACAGCGAATGGCTTCTGCCGGTATACGCACGCTTTCCCGTGGTGATGGAGCGTGGCGAAGGCGTGTACCTCTTTGACACGTCCGGCAATCGCTACCTGGACATGATGGCGGGTCTGGGTGTGAATGCTCTGGGTCACGCCCATCCGCGCATGGTGCAGGCGACGGCAGACCAGGCCGGCAAGCTGGTGCACCTGTCGCCGCAGTACTGCACGCCAGTCGCCGGAGAACTGGCAGAGCGGCTTTGCATGCTGTCCAACATGAGCGGCGTGTTCTACTCCACCGGCGGTTCGGAATCGGTCGAGGGTGCGATCAAGCTTGCGCGCGCGTTTACGACGGAGCACTACACGTCGGCCAAGTTTCGAATCGCATGTCTGGAAGGGTCCTACCACGGACGGACGTTCGGGTCGATGTCCGTGACGGGCCAGGCAAAGTATCGCGACGGGTTTGGCCCGATCCTGCCGGGAGCCGACGTCGTGCGGCGCGACGATATCGAGGCGCTGCGTCGCGCCGTGACTCCCGAGACCTGCGCCATCCTGTTGGAACCGGTCCTGGGCGAAGGTGGCATCTACGAGCTTTCGCCGGAGTACCTGCGGGCTGCGCGCGCCATTGCCGACGACTGCCAGGCGCTTCTCATTCTGGATGAGATTCAATGTGGGCTGGGGCGAACCGGCCAGTGGTTTGCATGGGAGCAGTCCGGCGTTCAGCCCGACATCCTCATTCTGGGCAAGCCGCTTGGTGGTGGCCTGCCGCTCAGCGCCTTTCTGGTCACAGGCGATCTCTTTCATGCGTTGGGCATCGGCAAACATGGCAGCACGCTTGGCGGGTCTCCGCTGGCCTGCCGGCTTGGGCTTGAGTTCCTGTCCGTCGTCGAGGACGACAACCTGCTGGAGCGCGTCAGCAATACGGGCGCCTACCTTGCGGAGCAGTTGCAGCGGTTGACGATGGACTGCCACGTTGCCGTGGAGGCGCGGGGACGCGGCTTGATCCAGGGGCTGGAGCTTGCCGTGCCGGGCCGTCCCCTTGCAGAGGCGGCCCTGGAGCAGGGCATCCTGCTCAACTTTGTGCAGGGAAATGTGATGCGGTTCCTGCCGTCGTTCCTGCTGGAGCGGGAGCACGTGGATGCCATGCTGAACGTGGTGCGACCCCTGTTGAAACGTGCCGAGCAGGGCGTTGCCACGCTGGACACGGTACTGGTCGCGGTTGCCTAGCCCGCCCTCTCGTCTGTTGATGAACGAGCCAAGTGCATGGTGCCGGGGTTCCTGGTCCGGCAGCGGTGCGTGCCAGCACCGGGTGTTACCGGCTGGAGCTTTTTCCGGCCAAGTCCTCCGGCGCCGTCAGGCCGAGTTCGGTGGCCAGCCAGGCGGACATGATCCGTTGCATCTCAAGCAGCTTGGGTGCGGTTGAGCCCGGGACGCCCTGGAAGAAGTGTTCCGCTCCCTCGACCCAGTGCATGTGCTTGGGTGCGGGTGCTGCGGAAAAAACAGCCTCCATGGTGGGGCGCGGCGCGAAGGGATCTGCCGCGCCGGTAACGAACAGCTTGGGCTGGGTACAACCTTCCAAGAACTCGTAACTGTAGTGCCTGCCGCCAGCCTCCAACGGCATGCCAAGGCCGATGAGCGCGCAGACACGCTCGTCCCCGCAGCCCGCGCGAAAGCCGATGTTGGCGCCGAAGCTGAAACCCGCAAGCACAATGGGCAGACCGAACTCACTGTCGAGCCAGTCGAGGGCAGCCTGGGTATCCTCGATTTCGCCGGGGCCGTTCGTGTAACTGCCGTCGCTCAGGCCGGTTCCGCGAAAGTTGAAGCGCAGCACCGGCAGGCCGAAGCGGGCCAGGGCCTTCATCGCATGAAAGACCACCTTGGTGTGCATGGTGCCGCCGGATGGCGGGTGCGGATGGCAAACCAGGGCCGTGTAACGTGCATCGGCGGCGCCTTCGTTCAGCAGGGCTTCCAGGCGTCCGGCAGGACCGCGCAGGTCTTCCACAGTGCGAATCACGAAAACGAATACCTCTTCGATAAGCGTGGCACAAAGGCGCGCGGAGAGCCAACGGCGCGCTACGCGATAGCCTGACGCGCAAGGAGCAGATCGTCGCGCAGGTGGCGGTACAACGTCTCCCGCGTTTCGTCGTCCTTGCCGCGCAGCACGGCAGAGGGATGGATGGTCGCCATGATCTGATCGGCGTAGGTGCTCTCCATCAGTTTGCCGCGGTCCCGCATGAGCGCAAAGGTGCCGCCCAGCAGCGACTTGGACGCGGTTGCGCCAAGGCAGACCACGAGCTTTGGCTTGAGCGCGTCCAGTTCCGCGAGCAGCCACGGACGGCAGGCCATCACCTCACTGACGCGTGGGCTTTGGTGGATGCGTGCCTTGCCGCGCTGGACGAACTTGAAGTGCTTGACCGCGTTCGTGAGATAAGCCTCGCCCTCTGCGAAACCCGCCTCGGCCATTGCCTTGCGGAGCACGCCACCCGCCGGACCGATGAAGGGCTCGCCGCGCTTGTCTTCCTGGTCGCCCGGCTGCTCTCCCACCAGGACGATGCTGGCGTTTGCCGGTCCGCGGCCCGGTACCACCTGCGTGGCGCACTCATACAGACTGCATCCACGGCAGGCCGGCAGCGCCGCTGTTAGCACGGGTAACGCATGATCCAGCGGAACAAAGGGCGCTGCGCTCGGTTTCTCATCCTGCCGTGTCACCATGCCTGTCACTCTCCCGCCCGCCTGCTGTAGCAATGAAGGAAGCAGCGCCACCTCGGGCAGGTTGGCCCAGTACTTGACGGGCATGTGACTGCGCATCACGTCAGGGTTGAGCCGCGCCGGGTTGAAGATGCTGCCGTAGTAACTCTTCCACAGCGTTTCCAGTTCGTCGCCGCTGGGCGCGTGGCTCTGGTCCAGAGGCGGACCGAACTGCAGCGCACCCGCCGCAGGCTCCCAGTAGACGCTGCCATCCGGGGTGAGGATCGACCAGCGCATGATCGCGAAGCGTTCCGCGAAGAACGGCGCGGCAAGCGGCAGGATGCGGTGGGCCGGTTCGTACCAGGCGACGAACTGCTCGCCGTTCTCCGCATCCTCGACCTTGCGAAAGCGGACAAAGGCGTGCATCTTGTGCTCATCGCGCTTGACCTGCTGCACCAGCCGCAAAAGGGAACTGACATCACCGTCGACCTCCACGCGCATCAGGTCGCGATTGCCCTGCAGGCGCCAGAGCAGCCGGTAGAGCAGGTTCCAGCGCGTGGGGTCGCGATGGTACGACGCGAGTTGGGCGTTCTCCAGAAACGCCTTTGGCACGTGGGGTGCCGGGCGGTCTGCTGTGTTGGCGGGCGGCAGCAGCGTCGCGGTGCGAAGGGAGCCAAACAGGTCGTCCGCAACGGCCACCGTGCTGTCGGCCAGGTCGATGGCATCCGGTTCCATGTGCAGCAGCAAAGCGGTGCGTGCGAGTTCGCGCCAGGCGTGGAAGTCGCACGGCACCATGACACGCGTCACACCGTTGACCGCGGCGCTCCCGGTCAAAGAACACCCGTGACCGCAGACGCCGCGGCATCGGCGAACAAGCCCATCTGAGTTGCAGCGGCGGCAAGGCGTGTTCCCGGCAACGCGATCGCTTGCGGCACGCCGGAGGAGGCCTCTTCTGCAGGGTTGGGCAGGCCGGCGGTAGCGCTGAACAGGTCCGGACTGCTGTCTCCGGGAGCTTCGTTGCCGCCCAGCAGCGGCGACGATTGCGAGGGCAGGTGGTCGACGGCAATCAGGTACTCCACCGCATCCTTCAGGCGAACATGCAGCTTGCGCAGGTCTTCAAGCCCGAGCAGGTGGTAGCGGCGAATCCGCAGAATACGGTCGACGTTGCCGTAGCCGAGACCTGGCACGCGCAGCAGCACTTCCCGCGCGGCGGTATTCACATCGACCGGGAAAAACTCCGGATGGCGGCGTGCCCAGGCCAGTTTCGGGTCGATGCTGAGATCGAGCTCCGGCTGCTCGGGCGTGGTGATTTCGTCGGCCTGGAAACCGTAGTGGCGCATCAGCCAGTCCGCCTGGTAGAGCCGATGCTCCCGCACCATGGGCGATGCCTTGAGCGGCAGGCGTGTGTCTGCTTCCGGGTACGGGCTGAAGCCGGTGTAGTAGACGCGTCGCAGCTTGAAGCTCTGGTACAGGCCACTGGCGCGCTCAATGATCTGGCGATCCGTCGATGGCGTGGCGCCGATGACCATCTGTGTGCTCTGGCCGGCGGGCGCAAATTTGGGCGCATGGTTGAAGCGGGTACGATCCTCGTCCAGCTCCGCCTTGCGGTCATGGATCTGCGCCATCGTGCCTTCAATAACGGTGGCCTTCTTCTCCGGCGCAAGCTGCACCAGGTCCGCCTGGGTGGGCAGCTCGATGTTCGCGCTCAGGCGGTCAGCATAGGTGCCGGCTTCTTCCACCAGCCGCTGCGCGCAGCCAGGAATGGCCTTGATGTGGATGTAGCCACCGAAGTGATGGACAAGGCGCAGCGTCTTTGCGACCTGGATCAGCTGTTCCATCGTGTAATCCGGTGACTGGATGATGCCGGAAGACAGAAACAGACCCTCGATGTAGTTGCGTTTATAGAAGTCGAGCGTGAGTGTGACGATCTCTTCCGGCGTAAACCGCGCACGGCGGATGTCGCTCGAGACGCGATTGACGCAGAACACACAGTCGTACGTGCAAAAGTTGGTCAGCAACAGTTTCAAGAGGGAGATGCAGCGGCCGTCCGGCGTGTAGCTATGGCAGATGCCATTGCCGTCGGAGTGGCCGATACCCTTGCCGTTTCCCTTGCGCGTGGCCCCGCTACTTGCGCAGGACGCATCGTACTTCGCCGCGTCGGCCAGGATCTCGAGCTTTTGTTGCACCGTGAGCGACGACATGGCAAACCTCATCATAAGCGAACAGTCGGCGAAGACGAAATGTCTTTCCACACCGCGGCAATCGCGCACCTGCGTTTGCAGTACCGTTTGCAGTCCATAGATGCAGGCAAACGTTGCCGTGCCGGTACGGACTGCGGTCTTTCGCAATCCAGCGTCTGATGTCCCAAGACGTTGAATGAACCGAGAGGATGGATGATCGGCCGTGGATAAGAAATTGCGAGAGCAGGACATGACCCGTCCTGCAACGGAGCGAAAGGCGAAGGGCAAGCCGGGAAAGAAGCCCACCTGGAGCTCCGGTGCAAAAACCCTTGTGGGCAGCGCCGCCTCGACGCGCAGCCGCCTTTGGTACACCATCGGGCCGGGTACGTTGAACGAGATCTACTACCCCGATGTCGACCAGGCCAACACCCGCTCCGTGCGGTTCCTGGTCACCGGCGAGAACGGCTTCTTTTCAGACGAGGCATGGGACGTGGACTACAAGGTCAGCTCGCGCGATGGCGTGCCCTGCTGCCAGGTGGATTCCACCTGCAAGCGTGGCTTCTACACCCTGACCAAGGAGATCATTACCGACCCGGTGCGCGACGCACTCCTCATGCGCGTGCGGTTTGTGCCGCGCAGAGGCCTCGCACTGAAGTTGTACCTGTTTGCGGACCCGCACATCGCGGACATGGGCGAGCAGAACAACGCCTGGGTCGGCGAGTACAAGGGACGGCAATCCCTGTTTGCGCAGCGCAGCGGCACCGCGCTGGCCATGCTCTCCTCCCCTGCCATGAAGCGTGCAAGCTGCGGGTATATCGGCAACTCCGACGGGTACACGCTGCTGTCAAAGGGCAAGCCGCTCACCGGCTGCAATGTCGCTCCAGAAGGGAATGTCGGGTTGACGGCCGAGATGGACTACAGCGAGGAAGGCACGTTCACTGTCGCTCTGGCCTTCGGCGATACCCCGGCGGAGGCGGCCCAGCAGGCAGGTGCGGGGATCTTTCAGCCGTTTGAGAAGACGCGGGACCTGTTCACCCGGGAATGGCAGCACTGCCAGGGCGAGTATGCCGACCTGAAGGACCTGTCCAACATGCCACTCGACCTGTATCGCATCAGCACGGCCGTGTTGGAGATGCACCAATCCAAGCGGTTCCCCGGCGGGTTCGTCGCCAGCCTTTCTACCCCCTGGGGGTTTGCGCGTGGTGATAAAGACATCGGCGGCTACCACCTGCTTTGGCCGCGGGACCTGGTCGAAACTGCAATGGGCAAGCTGGCCAGCGGCGATGCGAAGACCGCTCGTTCCACGCTGTTCTACCTGCGCTGCACGCAGGAAGCGACCGGCGGCTGGAGCCAGAACATGTGGCTTGACGGCACGCCGCACTGGGGCGCCATCCAGATGGATGGCGTGGCACTGCCGATCCTTTTGGCCGATCAGCTGCGCCGCGAAGACGCTCTGGATGGCTACGACGCGCTCCCCATGGTGCGGGACGCCGTCCGCTTTCTGCTCAGCGCCGGACCCTATACCGGTCAGGGTCGATGGGAAGAGTTGAGCGGCTTCTCCCCCTATACCATGGCTACCCAGGTTGCCGCGCTGCTGGCCGCGGCGGAGCTTGCAGACCTTGCAGCCAGGCACGACATGGCGGAGTTTTTGCGACAGACCGCCGACGCGTGGCATGATGCTATCGACGAGTTTACTTACGTGACCGGGACCGGGCTGGCCCGGCAGTGCGATGTCGACGGCTACTACATTCGCATGGCTCCGCCGCAGCGGGTGCGACGTGCGGAGATCGGCAGTCTCTTCAACATCATGGCCAACCTGCCCTTCGGTCAAAAGCACCAGCGCGCGGCAGAAGTCACCAGCCCCGATGCACTCGCGCTGGTTCGCTTTGGTTTGCGTGCGGCAGGGGACCCGCGCATCCTGAACACGATCCGGGTCATCGACGAGACGCTCCGGTCGGACATGACGACAGGAACCGGATGGGCCCGGTCAACAAGCGACGGCTATGGAGAGACGGCGAAGGGGAAACCTTTCGTAAAGCACGGTATTGGTCGTTGCTGGCCTTTGCTGGCCGGCGAGCGCGGTCACTATGAGCTTGCGGCAGGCAATCGCGATGCCGCACTGGAGCTGCTGCGAACCATGGCGCGCCAGGGCAGCGAGTGCGGCATGCTACCGGAACAGGTCTGGAACGCGCCGGACCTTCCAGAGCACCAGCTCTTTAACGGCCACCCCACCGGGTCGGGCATGCCCCTGGTCTGGGCGCACGCGGAGTACATCAAGCTGCTGCGGTCCCTGCACAGCAACGCCGTGTGGGATTTGCCCCCGCAAACCGTGCAGCGATACCAGGTGGAAAAGCAGACCGCAGATTTCCAGATCTGGACACCAACGCAGCGGCGCGGCTGGCTAGCGGGAGACAAGGCGCTGCGCATCGATCTGCCGGCAGCGGCAACCATCGCATGGCAGGCGGGACCTGCGAGCGGCTCGCTGCAGACACAGGATTCCGGCCTGGGCCTGCACTATGCGATGCTCCCGATTACGGAGATGGGCAGTGCCGCGAAGCTGCGCTTTCATCTCCAGCCGCAGGACGAAAAGGCTGGCGACCTTCTATCGCAGACCTTCTTTGTCCGGCGAACGTTGCGGTCGGGTGGCTGACCACCCCTGTAGATTGCTTGCAGCAGCAGCGCACGCCTTGCTGCAGACCTGTGCCCCAGAAATCCCGCGCCGCACGCCGATCGTCGTGATTACCCGCGATGCTGATTCAGGCAGACCAGGGTCTTTTCCGGGGTGCACTGGGCCCAGGCTGCTGCAAGGGCGCGTTTTTTTGTCGTGCGCTCCCTCACCACCAGTACCGTTGCATTGGTGACTTCCGCAACACGGTAGAAGTTTCTCGATTCCAGCACAGGCTCGCAATCGAGCAGCACCCACTCGTACTTCAGTGCACTTGCCTTCACAATGGGCGCGGCAGCCTGGGCTTCGACCTGGCGCTGCACGGGCGACTTCAGCATGGCGAGGTGCAACCCGACGTCGGTTCGCGCACAGATGGCGAAGTCAAGCCGGTCCACCCGCTGCAAGGCATCGGCCACATCGTAGGTCAGGGGAGATTCGCCGAAGATCCTCTCCAGGGAGGGCCGCCGAAAGGAGAAGTCGACCAGCAGAACGGAGTGGTGCTGCGCGGCGATTGCCAGGGCAAGGTTGGCCGCAACGGTTGACTTGCCCTCGCCGCTGCCCGCGCTTGTCACGGCAATGCAGCCGCGGTCCCCGCACATCTGCTGCAACTCTTCAAACAGGTGCGCGAATTCCTCACCGGCGTGCGATCCCCGCAGGTCTCCCTGCAGCGGTACCAACGATGGTGGCGCGGCAACGATCCGGTTCATGGACGCATGGTTCCACAGGACACCTGGCGCGTCATGTGGGGCAGGGCATGTCGCAGCGAGGTCGGACCCTTCACAGTCGTATCCAGGCTCTCCAGCAGGGCAAAGACCGCGAGGGTCAGTAGCAGGCCGGCCAAGGCACCGGGAAGGAGAAAGTCGACCGAGCGTCGAAGCACGCGGCGAACGCCCGTGTCCTGTGCTTGCTGCGGCTCAAACGTTACAGGCTGCGCTGGGGTGGTATCTCTAATCGGCTCGGCAGCCCCGGTGTGTGGCAGAACGAGAGGCCAGTACGGCTCTGGCTGCTGCCTGGCAGTCGCATTCGAGGGGCGATGTGCCTCCACCATGGCAGCATCAAGCTGGCTCTGCAGCCCAGGGATGGACTCCTCGAGCGACGCGAGTTCCTCGCGGCTTGCCGTCCGTTCCGCGGCGGTTTCCGGGTCTTCCGCGGGCCTTGGGGCGACGCGCTCAATCGGCGCCGCAGGGGGATTCGCCCGGCGGACGGCGCCGAGCCTGCGCTCTGCCTCCCCGAGCTCATCCATTGCCTTGGCCACATCCGGGTGCGCGTCGGTATACCGTGTGCGCAGTTCCGCAAGATTGGTCCTGGCGGCGGCCACCTGCGCCGTTGCGGCACGAACTTCCGGGTTGACGACCGCAACCGGCTGCGGAACCACCTGGACCGGTGGTGTCGCCGGCAGAGACAGGGCCGCAAGCCGCGCGGTGAGCGCATCCTTCCGATCGAGCGCGGACCACAGCGCCTTCTGCAAACGGCTGATCTCCGCACCGTTTCGAAAGCCGTTTGCCGGCCGGGAGGGCCTGGCGCCAGGGCTCGTCCGCTCATGGGTTGCGGCCACATCGCCCGGCCCGATGATGGCTGCAAGCGGAGCAGGCGATGTGGGGCGGGTCAGGGACAAGGAAGCCGCGGGAGCGACTCGTTCCCCCACGGCAGCACTGGCATGAACCGCACGCTCGGTCAGCAACCAGCTGCTGATGCCGGTTCCCAGCAGAAACGTCGCCAGCAGTACCTTCCAGCGATACCGCAGCGCCGGCGCGAGTTCAGAGCGGTGCATCATCGTTCGTTGCGGGCCCGGGACCTGGGGGTAAACCACAGGGTCGACACCAGGATGGTGCGATTTGCGCTCGCCGTCGTGGGCGTGACCTCCACATGGCGCAGCGACGTTTCGCCCATCAGGTGCGAGCCCACGGGATACGTCAGACCCACAGAGACGAAGGTGCCCGTCGCTGTCCGCTGCGTGAACACATCATTGCCCAGGACTCCCGCGGCGCTCAGGTTGAAGTCCACCAGGGACGCGAACCCGTGGTGCACACCGACCACGGCGGTGTTGAGCAGCGCAAGATGCTCGAGCACACCATCGCTCAGACCACGGTTCGCGGTGAGCGCAAACGTGGTGCGATCCGTTGCGCGCACAGAGAAAGCAGCGTCGCCGGTAAAGGTCACGCGCTGCCCGCACGCTGCGTCCGCCGCGCTTACCGCGCCGGAGACGTTGAGCGAAGCCCGCTCGCCCCAGGTGCTGATGGAGCGAACGCCCCCGCCGGTCAGCGTGCAATTCGCAGGCCCGTCCTGCCGCTCGGTATGGCCGAAGACGCCAAGCGCCGTGTGATCGTTCCACGCATGCAGAAACTCGGCTCGCCCGCGCACCGCTTGTACCGTGACGCCGTCGTCCGCGTAGTGCAGCAGCGTGTGCCCAGCGGCAAACTCCCAGTTCGACCGGCGGGTCTGCTCGTACTGCACCTTCCCATCTTCCTGTTCGTCCACCACGTTGCCGGTATGCAGGCCATAGGTCACGGCGTCCGCCACCGTCAGCTGCGCTGCGGAGTCCCCGGTGCCGATGCGACGTTCGTCCTGCGGCGCAAGCAGGCGCAGGGCATCCGCACCGAAGGTGTTTGTGGCGCTGGCTCTCCAGGTAAGCCGTTGAGTGGGTTGCGCGCCAAAGCGGATGGCCGCGCGGTTGAGCCCGACAAAGCTCTTGCCGCCACCGGAAGCATCATCCGTCGCCGCCAGTGCACCCACGTCTTCAGCCGCCAGTTGCCAGCGTGCCTTGTCGATAAAGCCCGCCGTACCGAGCTCCCCGCCGTACGCACGCAGGGAATCGCCCTGGACAAAGTCCGTGGCCACAAGACCTCCACCCGCGAAGTTGAGCCGCGAGGACGATCTGCGCGGCAGGCGCAGGCTGTCGGTCCCGTGCAGACCGCTGCCATCCGGGATCTCCGCGACGTTCCAGCGTTCGGTAGAACGGATATTCGCCCAGCAGGGCATATCGTTTTGCTGGTCGACGTGTAAAACGGCCGAGAGAACGTCGCCGCAGTCCGCAGACAGCGCTGCGCCCTCTGCCGCCGGTACCGGAGCAACTCCGCCGCCTGCGGTGACGGCGGGTGCTGCGGAAGGTGTGGCACTTGCCACCTGGACCTGTGCGTGTGCCTGGGTTCCCAGGCAGGCCGAGCCGAGCAGCACGAGGGCTGACCGCGTTTTGAAATGCTTCATGGAATCACCACCGTGTCGCCCGAGGCGAGGTCAAGATTTTGCTCGGTATGACCCTGCAGAACAGCTTTGTAATTGACTTTGATGCGTGGTCCCGAGGTCGCCTTCAACACATACATCTGCTTGCTTTTGGCGAACCGGGTAAGACCGCCGGCACGGGCGATCAGCTGAACGATGGTGATCGGGGCAAGGACCGGGTAGGCTCCCGGCCGCTCGACCTCACCGGTGACATAGACGAACTTGCTGTGCACTTCTGCAACAATGACGGACACCTGCGGGTGCTTCAGGTACTTGGAGTAGCTTGCCGTCAATGTCGTTTCCGCCTGCCGCGCTGTGTTGTCGTCGATCGAAATATCCGACAGCAGCGGGAGTGAAATTTTGCCGTCCGGGCGAACCACCACGCGCTGCGAAAGCTGCGGCTCACCCCAGACCGCAACCTGCAGCACATCTCCCTTGCCAATGTGGTAATCCGACGTGGGCAGGCTTGCAGCGGCATTGCTTTGCGCCGCCATGCCCGCCGCGAGTGAGAAGAGGCACGCGTAGAACCAGCGTGGCCGCGGTGCCTTTTGCAGGGACACCAGCATCCCGTGCCTCATGAGCGCACCGCCTGCGCCGCGGGCCGGGTGCTGTTCAGCGCGTTGGAAAGGCGTCGGCAGTACACGTCGTCGGTGAACTGCTCTAGGTAGCGCGCCCGGTTGTCCGCACCCATTCGCTGCCGCAGGTCGGGCGCATGGAGCAGCAGCAGGATCGCCTGAAACAGCGCGTCCGGATCCTTTACCGGCACCAGGAGGGCGCCACGCTTCTCCGTCACTTCCGGGATGCCCTGCCAGGTTGTCGCGATGATGGGCAGTTCATAACTCATCGCCTCAATCAGGACCACGCCAAAGCTCTCGGAGCTGTAGTGACTCGGAAAGCAGAAGATGTCCGACGAGGCAAATGCCTGGGCCTTGGCCGGCCCCACCAGCACTCCCGGAAACGACACATGGTCTGTGAGCCCGTGCTGCTGAACGAATGCTTCGACCTCTTCCTGAAACGCCGCCGAATGAAAGGCGCCCATGCAGACCGCGCGAAACTGTTCGCCACGCTCATGCAGCAGGCGACAGGCCTCCAGCAGCACCATCACACCCTTGCCCTCGCACAGGATGCCGGCGAACAGCAGCACGGGAACGGCGCTGCGGTCGCTGTAGTTTCTGCGTGGTTCCGTGTGGTCCGGAATGCCGCAGGGAACGATCAGCTGCTGCTCCGCCTGCAGCATCTCCGTGTTGCGGGCGGTGGCCTTGGTGGTAAAGATCGCCAGCTGCGCACCGCAGTAGGCGCGCCGAAACAGAAAGCGCAACGGTCGAGACAGGCGTGGGTACAGGCCGCACAGGCCGGCCGCATGGAAGTGGAACACCGTCGTCTGAAACATCCACCGTGTCGGCAACAGCAGGGCGAAGTCGCGCAGCACGGGCGTCAGGTTCGGACCGGCGGGCGGGTAGTACATCACGGTTGCGCCCGTCTTCCACCGGGCCTGGACGATGCGCAGGAGGGTGCTGCACAGCAGCAGCAGCTTTCGATAGCCGAAGACACCGATCTCTGCCGTCGTTCGCGAAAACTCCAGCGGCACATGCACCAGGCGGATCCCGCTGTAACTGCGCGCCAGCATCTGCTGAATCATGAGCGACTGTCCCGTCACCGGCGGGGGGATCTGTCCCAGCACAAGCACAACGAGGCAATCGTCGCTGGCGCGTGTCCCGTTACTCATGGGAGCCCCCGTAGTAGTTCTGCTGCATGCCGATGAGCGCGGAAAGCGTGCCTGCGGAGCGCGCCATCAGGCGCAGTGCCTGCACAAAGTAGCGCTTGCCAAAGGGCGCGCGCAGCAGGAGCAGGAGTCCGCCAAGCGCACCGCCGAGTGCGCGCATGGCCCGGGATACGCGCGTCGCCGGACCTGCCCCCGACAGCGCCATCCGCGCGCAGGTATACCGGCTGGCGTCGCTGAACGCGCGACTGATCAGCCATGGTGCGTTTGCACGGTCAGGCGGCACCCAGGTCGCCACGCACGCATCGGACGCCCACACCATGTTGAGCCCGGCACGGTGTACCCGCAGAAAAAAGTGGGTGTCTTCCCCGCCGGAGCTGTTGAAGCGTTCATCGAAGCGGAACGTGCGGAAGACGGATGGCTGCAGCAGCACATTGTCGGTGGCCACGTGGCGCAGCGGCGCGCCGGTGCAGCGCTCGGCCGGGTCCAGGAAGCGGCCCTTCGCGATCCAGTCCGGCAGGTTATGCCGCATCGGCAGCACCGGTCCGCTGACCACGTCCGCGGCGAAGCGATCGATCACCGTCACAAGGTTGGCCAGCCACTCGGGTGCGGCGACTTCGTCATCGTCCAGAAATGCCATCAGGTCCATGGATTGCGATTCGATCAACGCGCGATTGCGCGCATGCGCCAGGCCGGACGCGGTCTCGTGCACATAGCGGCACGGCATGTGCTGGCACTCCCGCGCGTACGCCGCATAGGTGCTGTAGCCTGAGCCGGCGGGATCGTTGTCCACCACAAGCACATGCAGCTCAATGCCGAGCGCATGCAGCCCCGTCTGGCCGGTCAGCGATGCGAGTGCATCCGCGAGCATCGCCGGGCGCTTGTAGGTCAGAACGCTGACTTGCAGGGTCCTGGGGTGGATGGGTTGGGTTGGGGTTGGTGCATTCATGAAATAACCTCTTGGTTAACCGCAGCAAAGTCCACGCGTGCAGCCTTTCGATCGGCCGCCGTCGCGCAGAGCACAAACATAATCAGGCGGACCACTGCCGCCAGCAGCATGGCAAAGACCGCGCCCTGCACACTGAAAAGATGGATCAGCAACAGGCCTGCAGAAGCCAGTACGCCCGTACTTGCAATCTGGACCCAGAAGTACGTGCGCGGCCGTGACATGCCGCCCTCGTAGGCGCCGACCACCGCGGCAAAATACTGCACGGTAAAGGCAAGCGCGAAGGGACGCAGAAGTCCCGCCAGCGACAGGTACGGCGACGTCGGACCGTATGCCATGCGCATGGCAAAGTGCGGCGCAAGCAGCAGAATGCCGATGCCCGGCAGCAGCAGCGCGCCATACCGCAGGCCCTGTCGCAACACCGTGCGACGCGCATGCGCAACGCCCCGCTCCGCTTCGCGCGCAACCGCGGGAATCAGCAGATTGCTTGCGCTGAAGATAATCGGGTTGGCAAAGCCGGCAAGGTTCAACAGCGACTGGTATCCCGCAACCGCCGGTGCGCCGCCCGAGACGCTCAACAGCGCCCAGCCCGGCAGCTGCAGCGACAGCATGTTCAAAAGGTTGCCGCCCAGCACAAAGCGCCCCATCTGCCATGACATGCGCGCGTGACTGCTCACGTACTCGCGCGAGAGTTCCATGCCGATGAGCGCCAGCTGCCACACGCAGGCAACGATCGACGTCGCGGCCAGCAGAAGAAACGTGCTCGATAGGTCCGAGGGCCGCAGCGCAAACAGCAGGGCTGCCTGGCCGACGTAACAAAACGCATCGGGCAGGATGGCGGACGCGGTACGTCGGCACGCCAGCAGGATCCGGCGGGTTGTTTCCTGTAACTGCCAGGCCAGCATCGCCAGCGCAAGCGACACGCAAAGCTCGGCGTGGTGCAGCACCACCGCAACCACGCACAGCATGCAGGCAAGCGGCAGGCTAAGCACCACCGTGTGCAGCAGCGCCGCTGCGGAAAGCTGCCGGAGCTCGCGCGGATCGGCAACTGCACCGCGCAGGGTCAGCGGGTACACCACCAGCGAGGAGTGGCAGGTGTTGATGCCGAACAAAGCCAGGAACAACAGGCTGAACAGACCGTAATGCGCCGGTGACAGCGTCCGCGCCAGCACCAGGGCCGTCAGGAAATTTCCACCGCTGACCACGGCCTGGTCCATCAGCATGGTGTTTGTGTCACTGCGGATGATTCTCAAAAACACGGCAACTCCGCAGGGATCGGTTGAACAGCGCCAGGGTTGAAGAACGTTCGTTCCATAGAGAACCCATCGACACAGTGCGCGGCTTCCGCGAGGCAGCGGCGGGGTCCTGTCGATGCAGGTACGGTCAGCGTGCCAGCATCAGCACGGGCGTGGCATATTCCGGCTGCGACACCCGGGCAACGGCTGCACCGGTCCTCGCAGTTGCAACGTTGAAGCAAACAAACAGCAGGAAGGGAATGCCGCTCCGCGTAATCAGGGCACTTTCGTTCAGGTTGTAGACCAGCCAGAACACCAGAAAGCATGCCGGCAAATACCGTGCCGATCCCTCTTCATTGGCGACAGTCTGCAGCGCGCGCCGAATGCTCTGCAGCAGGACCGGCACAAACAGCATCGTTCCCACAAAGCCCATGCTCAGCAGCAGATCCAGGTATCCGTCGTGCGCGGTCGGCACCAGCCAGCCCACACTGCGGATGATGCTGAGCGAGTCGCCCTGCAACCCCATCCAGAAGGAATCAAAGCCGTAGCCAAAGAACGGCCGCTGCCAGATGGCATTCCACACCAGGGCCCACAATTCCGTTCGTCCGGTCAGTGTCGAGTCCTTCTGCAGCAGCTGAGGAACGATGCCAATGTTGGAGGTCAGCAGGTAGAACCCGGCCGCCGTCAACGAAAGAGTCACAAGGGTGAGCACGATCCGCTGCGCGCCCCGGTAACGCATGGGCAACAGCAGCGGCAGCGACGCAAGACCGGCCACGGTTGCCGCAAGCGAGCCCGCGGAACGCGAAAGGATGAGCATGGCTGCCGCCAGCAGGACCAGCGGCCAGCGCAGAAGCGTGAGGCGACGAAAGGGAACCAGCGCGAACACAAGCAATGCGAGCCCTGCCTCGAAGCCGAAGATATTCTTGTGCGATGTCAGACCCTTGATCGCGTGCCCGTCGGAATACCCGGTCACCATGCGCGGATCCACCACGATCAGGATTGCGACCAATACTAAATGGATGACACTTGCCGTTGCCACCATGCGTGCGATCTGACGCAAATCGTATTTGGTGCCAAGCACAAGGCCGGTAAGCGTGGTCAGCGCCAGAAAAAGTGAGCGCCGGAACGACAGCGAAGGGCTGCTGCTCCAGGACGCGGAGAGCAGGCAGTACAGAACCATGGGCGCAAACCACGCCAGGGAACGGTAGCCGCGCAGCATGGCCTGCGGCTGCATCAGCAGTGGTGACAGCACCAGCACATACAGGAACGCCGTCGTCAGCACGACAGGAAGATGTACCGCCGTTCCCACGACGCCAAGGTCCGTATCGGCCAGACCCGGCGTCGTAATCCCGACGATCACTCCCATTACCGCAAGCATGAAAGCAACGGTTGCCGCCTGATGCAGCTGGGCAATGCCACTGCGCTGCACCGAGATTCGAGGCATCGTCATCAGCGCACCGAGTACAGGGCCGCGCCGGAAACCGAGGCGACGATGCCCTGCGTGTTCTGGCCAAAGGTCTTCAGCCCGCTGGATGGTACAAACAGGATGTCCCCATTCTGCAGCGGCACGTCCGGCCGCTTGCCGCGCATGATGTCGTCCAGACGAAGCTCCGTCCGCACTACGCCTGTCGGCTCGTTGTGCAACAGCACCACGTGCTTCATGGACGCGAGTCGCGTTGTCCCCTGCGCTTCAGAGATCGCTTGGATCACGCTCATGCGCCCGTCATCGTGCATGATGTAGCCACCCGGCCGGGTAACGTCGCCCAGAACGTACGCCAGGCCCGCACGCGGCACAATCACCACGTCGCCCGGGTACACACGAACGCTGCGCACCGTCAGGTCAGGATCGTTCTGTTGCACCAGCACCTTGTCCACCGCACCCGTACCGTGGCGTCGAATGCTCACATGCGTATCCGCATTCGCTGTTAACCCATCGGCCAACGCGAGCATATCGATCAGGCTGCGCTCACTGTAAATCGGATAAAGACCGGGTTTCTTGACCTCACCCTCGACCGTGACGCCCTGCGTCGTGAACTCCTTGATTGACACCGACACGTGCGGCGCCTGGATCAGCTGCCGGCTGCTCAGTTGTGTTTCCACGGCTGCCGCCAGGCCGTCCGGCTGCAACCCGGCTGCGTGCACGTCGCCCAGCAGCGTCAGGTGAACACTGCCGTCTGCGCTCACACGAACGTCCTGCGCGAGTTCCGGCGCGTCGTACACCATGATGGAGAGCAGATCGCCTGCGCCAATCACCACCTTCTGCGGCGCACTGTCCGGCGCTGCGGCCGTCTCTGCCGCCGCAGCAGGCGTACCCGTCGCAGTCGACGTAGCCGGCGCAGCAGATGTAGCCGCACCAGATGTCGCCGTCGGAGCAGATGTCGCCGTCGGCACACGTGAAACGTCGATGGTGTTTGACGTTGGTGTGGCGCTCTGCGCAAGACCTCTGCCGCCAAAGGCAAGGCTCAGGCCAATCGCAAGCGCAACAATGGTCCCAATGGCCCGCTTGGGCGTCTTGGTGGAAGGAACAACGGGGGTGAGGATCTGCGTGGTCGTGGCGTTGTAGCCCGCGCCGGTCTTTCCCCAGTAGTAGTAGAAGTCCGCCGAACGGAAGTCGATGCCGTTCAGGACCACACCCAGCACCCGCGCACCCGCGCGCTGCAACATGTCCAGCGTCCGCGACAGGGAGTGTTGCGCGGTCACACCGCACTGCGCAAGCACCACAAACGCGTCCACAGAGGTCGTCAGCGACAGCGTATCCGCCACGGCAAGCATCGACGGCGTGTCGACGAGGACGAAGTCGAACGCGTCCCGCAGCTGGTCGGTAAGGGTGGTCATCGCCACAGATCCCAGAACGTCCGCCGGGTACTCGGCGGTATGTCCCGCAGGCATCACGAACAGCCCCGGCACTTCCGGGTAGCTTGCAACGGCATGGTGCCAGTCATCGCCGGAGAGTGCCTGGTCCAGGCCGTCAAGGTCCTGCATGTCCAGGGCAACGGTCATCGTCCGCTTGCGCAGGTCCGCATCCACCACCAGGACCGTTCGCCCCGACTGTGCAAACGCCGACGCCAGGTTAAACGTCGTAAAGCTCTTGCCTTCGCCCTCTGACGTGCTGGTGACCGCAATCACGCTCGCCGGTCGACGCTTCAGGCTGAACAGGATGGAGGTACGCAGCACACGGAACGCTTCCGCAACGCGCGATCGTGGTGCCTTCGCGGTGACCTGGTAGGGCCAGGAGGCTCCGGTCCCGCCCTTCCGCAGGGCCTGGATTGCGACCCGCGGCAGTACCGTCTCCACGGGCGGCAGCAGGCCAAGCACGGGGATTCCGAGCGTCTCTTCCATCTTCTGCGGATCGCGCACGGCCGTGTCGAGCGCTTCGGCACCGAAGGCGCCAATCAGGCCGGCAAGTGCGCCACCGGCCAGGGCGATCAGCAGGCTGATCATCACCGGTTGCGCATACTTCGAGGGCGGAATCGCCTTGTCCAGGATGTTCAGGTTCGTCGAATGCAGGCTGGACAGCACGCCGGCTTCTTTCAGCCGTTGCTGCAGCTTTTCATACAGGTCCCGACTGGTATCGGCATCATGCTTTGCAGACGTGTACAGCAGCGCATCATGGTTCATCTGCGTCGCCGTCACCTTTTGTGCAGCCAGGGCACGTGCCGCGGCGGATTCAGTATCGGCGGCAACTTTGTACTCCGCCGTCGCCTGTCCCACCAGGCGGTCAGTCTCCTTGTTGATTGACTGCTGAATCGACTGCAGGCGCTGATTCGCCTGGATAACCTTGGGATACTGCGCGCCGTAGTGCGAGCTCAGCTCGGCAAGGTTGGCTGCCGCCTCTGCCTGCTGCTGGCGGAGCAGCTGCAGCGGCGCGTTGGCCGTCGTCACGCCATTGCCCTGCGCGCCGATCATGCCGGCCAGGACCTCGGGGCTGCGTGTGAGCGCCAGCTTGTAAATGGATTCCTTGACGGCGCGGTTCGACTCCGCCGTGGTCAGCTGTGCATTCAGCTGCTGCAGCTTTGCATTCACGGCGTTGTTGGTTTCATCCACGCCATAGATGCCGGAGGCCTGCTGCAGGCGCGTCACATTCGCCTGCGACGCGTCCACCTGCTCCTTCATTGCCTGCAGCTCGCTGCTCAGGTAGCTGGTGGCCTGTGTGCTCGCGACCGACCGCAGCTGGTAGTTGTAGTCGATAAAATCGCCCAGCAGCTGGTTCACCACTGCCGCCGCCCGTTTCGGATCGCGATCCATAAAGCTGACCGACAGCAGGCGTGTGCCGGCAACGGCTTCTACCCCGAGCCGCTTGTCGAAACGCCCCAGCACAAAGGCCAGGCGCTTCGGCGAGTTCTCCAGGCTCGTTCCGTTTTCTTCCGGGTCGTTCTTCAGCTGGTAGTCGTGCTCCTGGTCCAGCTTCAGTTCGCGCACAATGCGAAGCGCCATGTTGCGCGAACGCAATACACTCACATCGGTCTGCACGGCAAGGTTAAAGTCCAGCGCGTCGGCAGCCGCACTGCTGGCTGCCTGCGCCGGGTCAGAAAGATCTGTCGCAGCATCCTGCTTCAGGATCTGCAGTTGTGCCGTTGCCCGGTACAGCCGTGGCAGCAGCAGGTTGTACAGCATCCCCAGTGCCAGGCCAAAGGCGACGGAGGCCACAATCCAAAGCCTCCGCCGACTCACCACCTTCCATAAGTCAAGCAGGTTGTAGTCCCTGGCCGGTAACGGTACCCGAACCAGGTTGCCAGCAGGATCTGAAGCAGGAACGATTGCGTTGTCGTTATTCAAGGACGTTCTCCAAGGCAGGGGCCAAAAGGTTAAGCAAGCAAACGGTTAAGCAGCGTGTATCTGTAGTTCATCCACAGCGGCATCCTGTGTGCGTCGTGGCGCGGAGGAGGTTGGGGTCGTGTCCGGGCAGCAACCGACGCCGAAGTAGTGCATGCCGGCTGCCTTTACGGCCTCGGGATCCAGCAGGTTCTTGCCGTCCAGCACAATCGGCAGCTTCAGCAGTTTGCGCACGCGTGCCATGTCCAGGTCCGCGAACTCAGGCCACTCCGTCAGCACCAGCAGGGCATCCGCGTTCAGGCAGGCGGCGTAGGCGTCGGTCGCGTAGGAAACCGAACCTGCCGGCAGAATGGCCTGGGCACGGGACATCGCGGCGGGATCGTAGGCGCACACCTGTGCTCCCTCCGCAATAAAGCGCTGCACCAGTTCCAGCGCCGGTGAGTCACGAACATCGTCCGTGCCACCCTTGAACGCCAGGCCCAGCACGGCAAGCTTTTTACCGCGCAGCGTCCACAGGGCTTCGCGCACCTTGGACACAAACCGTGTCTTCTGGTCTTCGTTCACTTCCATGACCTCGGTCAGCAGCGTGAAGTCATACCCGACTCCCTTCGCGACCGATCGAAAGGCAAGAACGTCCTTCGGAAAGCAGGAGCCGCCGTAGCCGATACCCGGCGTCAGAAAGCGTGGCCCGATGCGCGAATCGGTACCCATGCCGAGTGCAACTTCCCGCACATCCGCACCCACCCGCTCGCACACGTTTGCGACCGAGTTGATGAACGAGATCTTCAGCGCCAAAAATGCGTTGGATGCGTGCTTGATCAGCTCGGCGCTCTTGACGCCCGTAACGATCAGCTGTGCCGCCTTGTTGCTCACGCCCGGAATGGCATCCGGACGCCCGTAGTAGCTGCCGTCCAGAATGGGCTGGTACAGCTCGGTCAACAGGCGCTGGCTCCGCGCATCCGGCACACCCAGCAGAATGCGGTCCGGGTACAAGAAGTCCACCACGGCCGTACCTTCGCGCAGAAACTCCGGATTGGAGGCAACGCTGAAGTGTTCCGGCGAGGCACCATGGAGCAGCATCGTGCGCCGGACCGCCTCGGCCGTTCCAACGGGAACCGTGCTCTTCTCCACCACGACCTTGTCCCCGTGCAGGGAAGCCGCGAGCTCGCGAGCCACGCCTTCGACATACGACATGTCGGCCTCACCGCTCGCCGCCGGTGGTGTACCAACGCAGATAAAGATCACGTCCGCGTCACTTGAGGCAACGCCAATGTCGCTTGAGAAGGTCAGGCGGCCGCCGCGGTGCCGCGCCACCAGTTCCGGCAGCAGGTCCTCGTGGATCGGAATGTGCCCCTGCTCCAGCAGCGTAACCTTTGCCGGATCGTTATCGACCGCCACCACAGAATGTCCCAGCTCTGCGAAGCACGCCGCAGACACTAGACCCACATAACCCACACCAATCACAGCAACTTTCATCACGAACTCCTAAAAGACAACAACGGGTTAAAGTCACGGCCGACCGTGACGCCAAGGCGAGAAACTGAGAAATCTAGAGGTCGCGCAGAAGATCGGAAAGTGTCACACCCAGGCCAAGCGAAACAACTTCCAGCATGGGCAGCGACATGGACTTTCGTCCGCGTTCCACATCGCTGATAAAGCTGCGGTCAATGCCGAAACTCACGGCCATATCCAGCTGCGTCAGGTTTCGCTCACGGCGAAGCAGGCGCAACCGCTGACCGAAGCGCGACGAAACGGTTCGGGACTGGCTTTTGGGGATGACCTTGGCGGCCTCATACGAGGCAGCAATCGGGAAGGAGGGGGACTGCTTTGGCTGAAGAACGTACATAGGGAACTCCTGGTGAGAAGAAATCACAATCCGGAAAGAAGGCCCTTGGATCTATCGGCACTTGGCGTGCTCTAAGTTGATCCACGGCACTGCTTACAATCTTCATCTTCCCGGAGGTACTTGTGTCCTGCAAGTGCGGTTGACACTATGAAAACGTTTGGAACACTGAAACCTGAAGCGCTTCAGCGTCAGTTCGGGGTTAAGCTGCCACGTACGCCTGATCCGTGGACAGCGTTTCCGTTTGGGCAGCCAGTTCTTCCTCCATAAATGCAATGGTGCGCTGCAACCCCTCGCGTAACTCCACCGTTGGGTACCAGTTCAACAACTCGTGTGCGCGGGTCAGTTCAGGCCTGCGCTGACGAGGGTCGTCCACCGGCAGATCCTCGAACACCAGGGAACTCTTCGAGCCGGTAAGCTCCAGCACAAGCTCCGCACACTGCAGCATCGTAAACTCGCCGTCGTTGCCGATATTCACAGGAAGATGCTCCTGGCTCGCCGCAAGCTTCAGAATGCCTGCAACCTGGTCGCTCACATAGCAAAAGCTGCGGGTTTGCGAACCGTCTCCAAAGATCGTAAGCGGTTCGCCGGCAAGGGCCTGGCGTATAAACGTTGAAATCACGCGCCCATCGTTCGGCTTCAGCCGGGGACCGTAGGTGTTAAAGATCCGAACAATATGCGTGTCGACGTTGCGGTATCGGTGGTACGCCATCGTCAGCGCCTCGGTAAACCGCTTCGACTCGTCATACACCGACCGCGGCCCGATCGGGTTCACATTGCCCCAGTAGCTTTCCGGCTGCGGATGCACCGCCGGGTCGCCGTAGCACTCCGAGGTCGACGTCACCAGGAACCCCGCCCCGTAGCGCTGGGCCAGTTCCAGCATGGCGCGCGTTCCCGCCGAACCCACGTCCAGCGTTTCAATGCCAAGGCGCAGGTAATCAAAGGGGCTTGCCGGCGACGCCAGATGAAAAATGAAATCCATGCTGCCGGTTGAAATGCCTTCGCAGATGTCGGCCTGCAGAAAAGAGAAATCCGGGCGGCCAAACAGGTGCTGAATGTTTTGCGTGGAACCGGTGCACAGGTTGTCCACGCACAAGACAGAATCGCCTCGCTGCAAAAGGGCGTCGCACAGGTGCGATCCCAAAAACCCGGCTCCGCCGGTAACTAACACATGCATCATGTTCTCCCTATAGGTCGTAGAAGTAACGGATTGGAACGTGTAACTCAGCCGTACCGCAGCGAGCGGTCCGGGGTATCGCCCTCTGTTCGGAACCGAACCCCAAGCCATTGGCCGGCCAAAAGCACCAGGTAATACGGATTCAAGTACACATACCGGCGCCACAGCCGTTTCGGTTCTTCCCGCAGCCGAAAAAGCCATTCCAGACCAAGGCGCTGTACCCGCGGCGGCGCCTGCGCCAGCTCTCCAGACAGGAAGGCAAACGCCGCCCCCACGGCAATCACCGGCATTGGCAGCAGATCCTGCATCTCGTACGCAAACACTTCCTGTCTCGGGCAGCCGAGACCCACAAATAACAGTTTCGCTCCCGAAGCTGAAATCCGATGTCCGAGTTCGGAACACTCGTCCGCAGACAGTGCGCGAAAACGCGACGGCTCGGCCCCTGCCACCTTCAACGACGGCAGGCTTTGCTTCAGCCGGCTCAGCATCCCCTGCAAAATGTCCGGGGTCGAGCCATAGAAGTACACCGGCAGGCCCTCTGCTGCGGCCAGGCCAAGCGTCCGGCGGGTCAGCTCCGGTCCATACACCCGTGACCGCAGACGTGTGGAGTGCAGCAGGTTCAGTGCCCAGCGAACCGGCTGACCATCCGGCACCACAAGGTCAAACGCATTCAGGCGGTGCTTGTGCTGCGCGTCCTGCACCCCCGTCATCACGCCATGCACTGCAAGCGCAGACACCGAGTAGGTACGCTGTTCGTGGGCCGCCGCGGAGATGCGTGCGAGCGCCGCTTCGTAGTCCACGGCGTCAATATAGACGCCGAGAACACTCTTCTTGCCGTGGTCGATCACGCGACCTCCTGAAGGACGCGACGCTCCTGCAGCCAACGCTCCGCATTCAGGCTGTAGCTCTCCTGCAGAATGGCCTTCACGTTGTAGGTCAGCTTCCACTGGGGATAGTGGCTGCTGAACCTGGACAGGTCGCTCACCCACCAGACGTGATCGCCCATGCGGTTCACATCCAGGTACGTCCGCTCCAGCGACTCGCCCGCAATCTCTTCACACAGCGAGATCGCCTCCACCATGGAGCAGTTGCTGAATCGGCCGCCACCAATGTTGTAGACCTCGCCCGACCGTGGTGCCTCGTAGAACGCATCGAACGCCTGGATCAGGTCGTAGCTGTGAATGTTGTCGCGCACCTGCTTGCCGCCGTAGCCAATCACCTGGTAGGGCGTGTGGTTTACGGTGCACTTCATCAGGTATGCCAGAAAGCCGTGCAGCTTGGTGCCGGAGTGCGCCGGTCCCGTCAGGCAGCCGCCACGGAAGCAGGCGGTGCGCATGCCGAAGTAACGCCCGTACTCCTGAACCATCACATCCGCGGAAACCTTGGACGCGCCAAAGACGCTGTGCATGGAGTGGTCGATGCTCATGTTCTCATCGATGCCGCCGCTGTAGGGATGGCCGGGTGCAATCTCCCACCGGGTTGCCTGCTCCACCAGCGGCAGTCGGTTCGGTGTATCGCCGTACACCTTGTTGGTCGAGGTAAAGATAAACACGGCTTCGGGGCAGTAGGTCCGGGTCGCCTCCAGCATAGTCAGCGTTCCCAGCGCGTTAACGCCGAAGTCTGTCAGGGGTTCCCGTGCAGCCCAGTCATGCGAAGGCTGTGCCGCCGTGTGCACGATCAACTCGATCGCATTGCCGTAGCGGGAGAACAGGTCGAAAATCGCCTCGCGATCGCGGATATCAATTTGGTACTGGCAGTAATTAGCAACGGACTTGCGCAGGTGGTCGCTCATCCAGGCCGTAGAAGCTTCCTGACCGAAAAAGACAGACCGCATGTTGTTATCGATGCCGATGACATCCATGCCCTTTTCAGAGAAGTGCTTGACGGCTTCCGAACCGATCAGTCCTGCGGATCCTGTAACGATGGCAATGGCCATAATGTGTCTCCTGGTGGTTGTGGGAATAGTGATCGCTAGCTCTAAAAGGGCAGCGTTAGATACCGCGCATGGCAAAAAAGACGGTGTGCAGCAGAATTGCAATGTCGAAGAAGGGAGACCGGTGCTTGAGGTAGTACAGGTCGTAGTGCACGTTCTCGTGGATTGGCCGGTTGCGGTCCGCACTCAGCTGCCACACTCCGGTCACCCCGGGGATTGCAGCCAGCCGCGTGCGTTGTGCCGCGGTGTACTGCTCCACGATGAACGGCATCTCCGGACGGGGACCGACAAGGGCCATCTCGCCCCGCATTACATTCCACAGCTGCGGCAGCTCATCGATGCTGGTCTTGCGCAGCAGGCGGCCCACCCGTGTGATCCTTGGGTCGCTCGAAGCCGATGGGCTTACACCACTGCCACAGTGCTCAATCCGCATCGTCCGGAACTTGAAGATGGTGAAGGGAACACCATTCAGACCAATGCGCTTTTGCCGGAAGAAGATAGGTCCGTCAGAGTCCAGCCGGACAAACGCCGCAGTAATGGCAAGCACCGGCGACAGCAGAACCAGCAGCAGACCGGCACCCACAAGATCCAGCACACGGGAGCACACAGCCTGCATCTTCTCGGCGGTACGCTGGTGCGGTCCATAGACAATCTGGCCGTCCAGGTCCAGGTAATCAATGCTCGTCGCCGCGTCCTGCATCGGCCCAAACGCTCGCAGTACAACCTGCGCCCCGGCCTGGTTGCTCTCCTGCAACACATGCTGGAACACTTCCGGCGAACGGGGTGGATCTGTCATCAGCACGACGTCGGCACCGTGCTCGCGCAGCATCTCCGCACGGATCTCGGTCACATAGTGAGGAAGGTCTGAAGCGTACGGACCGCCGTCAAACCCGTTCCCGTCCGCGCCATCGATCCCCGTCGTCACCACGGCAACAGGCCACATGCGTAGCTTGGCGGAGCGCTGCAGGGCAGAGACCACCATCCGGGCCGATGCCTGGGTGCCATAAATCAGCACCCGCTGCCGCGGAAACAGTAGGCTTGGCAGCCAGTCGTGAGCCTTGTTCAAGGCCTGCTTCTCCAGTACAAGAAGGATGGCAAGCGTGGGTGCCTCGATGAAGATGGCAAGCAGCGCCTTCCTCGAGCTGAACAGCAGCGCACAGGGAATGATCAGCGTGAAGAGTGAAAAGACGGCTCGCAGCACACACTCTGTTTCCCGCAGTCCCAACAGGCCACCGGTGAGGCGGTACGCTCCGCTCCGGCTCAGGAACAGCATCAACAGACACACAAACAGCAGGCACGCGGCCAGCGCATGGCGAAAGCTGCCCGGTAAAAGGCTGCCCTGCGAGGACGCACTGAGAATCGCCGCGGTAAGGCAAAGCGATGCACAGCCTGTCAGAATGTCGAGGAGCAATTCAACCCGCTGCATAAAAGCCGCGGGTCGAAAAATATTAGTCCGCTGCTGGGCGAGGACGTCAGCTTGACTTGGCAGTAATGAATCAGCAAAGGCGGATGGCACGTGTCACACCTCAAAATGCCCCTTCACGCGGAAGGCTTGGCAGGAATGCAATTTAAGCGAATGAAACATAGAAGGTTTGTCTCAGCGAGACGCAGATAAGTTCAGCAAGACTTCAAGTACTGGCAGTGTGGTAAGTCCGTGTTTCTTAGGTCGAGTATGTAGAGGAAGACAACCCTGAAAAGCGTCTTTCGTCGACATATCGCTTATAGGCCTCAAGCTCATAGAGCCTGTAAATTCATGAATCCGACAGGCTTCCTGCGTCATTGGCTCGCATCCGCAGCGCGATTGCCGCGTATTTACAGGCTTTTTGACACAGCCCTGCTGCCGGGTTCACGGCACGGCAGCACTTGCAACTCACAGGATTTGTGATAAGCAAAAATCTTTGCAGTTTGGCTCACGGAAGTACTTGTGCGTGGCAGAGAGATACAAGTACTTGGTGGTGGCGGGTGCCGTGTCAAACACGCATGAAGCCACGGTTACTTGGCCTCTGTCACACCTTCGAGCAGTACTGCTCTTAACAAACAAGGCAACGATGTGTTGTAGGCGCGCAATCGTTTCTGATGTCGACCCAGGGATCTCACAGGCGCGATCGTTCTTCTTTCAGGCAGGAACAGATCTGTCGTACGCGTGGCACCTGTCCCACGACCCGATCGGCGAGCAAAGAGTAGCCCTCCCTATCGAGGGTACGGATCAGGAACCAACGTCAGTACCGCTCCATCCAGCGATGCATTGCAACAGAAGCTGAAAGAAAACCTTCGTGCCCGGTAGAGGACGAGCGATGCTTCAGACAAGGCCGGCACAACACTTGCAGGCACGAAAGCGACATCCCACAAAAGCGGTATTTTTTTCCCTAAAAACAGGGAGAAAACACTCTCTTCCTTGCTTTGGATCTCCTTACAATCACAACAGAGCAAGAGAAGTGACCCGCTTTGTTGCGTTCAAATTTCCGCTAAGCGTTCTCGCCTAGCGTCTGCTTCGATTTCTTCCCCCCGGGACTGCTTGCCCACAATTTGGATTTCACGTACCTGAACTTACTGCGATCTCCTTCATTGGAGCGCGAGGGAACTTATGCGTTTGTTACAGCGCCTGCTGTTCATCCTTTGGTATTCCGCCATCGGAACGGTAATGTCAGCACAAGTCATGAACATCAATTCATCGACCTCAACCGGATTGGATATCTCGCTTTCGAGTAGCTCGTCGAACTACAATTTTTACGGGGGAAATACTCCAGTATGGGGCAACCTGCAAAGTAACGGCTATGTGGAGTACACCCTGTCCGCTTCAGCTGGCAATTACGCGCTCCAGCTGTATTACTCCAATGGCACCTCCAGCGGTGGAGCTGTTGGTGTGACGGTAAGTGGCGCCGGGCAGCCCCCCGTCTCTATCCCGTCTACCGGCGGCTGGGGCAACTTCAAACTAAGTAACTCCACGACCTTGGCCCTTCCCGGGGGTCGGTCCACGCTCAGGCTCGCGGCCGGCACTCCTCTGCAGCCCTATAATCTTGCGGGTATTCTCATCACGCCGACGGGTTCAGGATCCACGCAATCCGGCTTCGGCAATCCGCTTTCTGGCATGCAGTTCTATGTCAATCCCTACAGTATTGCTGCAAAAAACACATGGCAGGGCTGCTACAACGGTCAGTCCATTTCAAAGATCGCGTACCAGCCCCAGGCCGTCTGGTTTGGCGATTGGAACTCCGATCCAGCGGGTGATGTTTCCACAGTCATACGCGCTGCCGCTGCTTCTGGAACGGTGCCGATCCTGACCGTCTATGACATCGTCAATCGCGATTGCGGCGGTTATTCCAGTGGTGGTGCGCCCAATGCCGGCGCGTACCAGTCGTGGATACAGTCCCTGACCTACGGCATCGGGAACAGTCGCGCGGTCGTCATTCTAGAGCCGGATTCGCTCACCCAGTACACGTCACAATCATGCCTGAATCAGACACAGAAAAATGAACGGCTTTCTTTACTGCAATACGCTCTGTCCATGTTCCAGCAGCATGCTCCAAATGCCGTCGTGTACCTGGATGGTGGCCCACCGAACGGTGTAAGTGCATCCCTTATGGGACCGGCGCTGGTAAGTGCTGGCATTAGTAATGCTGCAGGCATGGCAATCAATGTTAGTAACTACGAAAGTACAAGCGACAGCATTGCGTATGGCACACAGCTCTCTCAGCTGACCGGCGGCAAACACTTCGTTGTGGATACCAGCCGCAACGGCGCAGGTGCAACCTGGGATCACCAGTGGTGCAATCCACCCAACCGCGGCCTGGGTGTACCTTCGCAGGGAATGTCGTCCGGCACGCTGGACGGATATCTCTGGGTGCAGAACCCGGGAACGTCGGATGGTACCTGTAACGGTGGGCCTTCCGCGGGTCAGTTCTCCGATTACATCGCCTGCACGCTGTTACAAAATTCGGCGTTCTAACTTACTCGGAACGGCGAACGTGTAACATCCCTAACCTGGAACAAGTAAGTCGGGTAACTCGGAACATCGAGTTACCCGACTTATTCCGGCTCCGGCCTGGTTTGTACTGGCAGGTAGGGGCCCGTAGCCGCCCGATGCGCATGTCGAACAATGTGCGGTGTCACCAGCAGTACAAGGTTTCCCCGAATAATGTCGGTCAGGTGGTTGGTGCCACTCTGAAATCCCGGCAACTCGTTCAACCCGGGTATGCCGCTCGCCGCACGCAGCTCACTCTCCGTCACATGGCTCGACATCAGCGCGGTCTCGCCGTCGCCTACCGTCAGGTCCGAGGAGAACTGCCGGCTCTGCAGCACCGGGATGCCGTTGAGTGCCGCCCCACTCAGTGCCGTAATCTTCACTTCCAGGTGCATGGCCACAGTACCGCCGCGCTGCACATGTGGCTCAGCCTTCAACACCAGTCCCAGATCTTCATACTGGATCTGCGGCACCACCGCGCCGCTGCCCAGCGAGCTTGTGCCAAGATACTGCGACAGCAGTGAAGCCAGGCTTGTTCCGTTCACTGAAATGCCGGCAAGCGACGACGTGGAAGACGTGGCGATGTCGCTGAACAGCGAAGTCTGGATCGGGTACCGCGTTCCACTTTTCACGGTCGAGCTCGACCGGTCGGCGACACGGAGCTGCACGTCGTCCAGTTCTCGTGCGTCGCTTTGGCGCAGCGCCAGGTTCAGCACAGGAAAGCTGCCGGCCGTCAGTCCGGTCTGGGTCAGGCCGCCTCCCAGCAGCAGAAACGTGTTGCTCAAATTGCTGGACGACCCGATCCCGGCAACGAACACCAGGTATGCCGCGATCAGCGTATTGCTTGTGCCTGCGGGAATGACACCGTTGGCGATCAGCTGGTTGACCAGGGTCTGGTTGGCGTTCACGATACTGGTCGCCTCGCTCAGCACGTTAAACGCCCCCAGTGAGGAAGGCAGCGTCACGCCCAGGTTGCGCACCTTTTCCGCGGTAATGGCGTACAGCTTCACATCGACCATCACTTCACTGCCGGTGTCTAACAGGTCGGCCAGCACGGCATTCACCGCCTCCAGCGTGTCTGCCGGCGCGCGCACGGCAATGGCCCCAATCTGCGCCTCGAAACTCACCTGCTTCAGGTCGAACACACTACGCACCATATTCGCGGCGTCCGTAATCTGTTCTGCGGAGAAACCCGGCAACGGCAGAACTTCTTCCACCAGCCGTTCCAGCCGCGCCCGGTTTGCCGCGGAGTCTTCCGCAACCAGCACGGTATGCGCGTCCAGCGGCGTGCTGAACGTGCCCGCGGCCATGCCGAAGACCTGCATGGCTTTCGTGTAGTCGACATCGTCCAGGTCCATCCGGATGGGTTTCGCCGTCAGGTCGACGTCGGTGGCCGCAACCAGGCCATACGCCTGCGCAATCTGGTGCGCTACGTCGCGGCGGTCGCCACGCACATGGAAGCTGTGTCGCTCCGCCGCCGGCTGCAGAACGATCGGTCCGGCCAGCGCCACGGCCTGCTTTGTCGAGGGGAGCCGCAGCTGCGCGAGGACCCGGGACGCGGGTTCATCGTGCTGCACCACCCGCGGATTCTGAGGATCGATGCCGCGCGCCTGTGCCAGTAGCCGGTCCGCCTCGGCCGGGTTTGTGCCGCGTGCCTGCGCGCTCGCCTGCAACAGCGACGTAATGCGGTGCTCCTGCGCCAGCGCGAGCCCCTGCAGAAACTCCTGCCGTGTGGGATCGAGCGTCATTGCTTGGGAAAACGTTTTTTCCGCTTCACGAAACTGCCGGCCCTCCAGCAGCTTTGCCCCCTGCAGGTACAGCCGGTCCGCCCTGGCGCGGTTCCTTGCACTTACGGAAATCGTTGGCGTTGCCGGTAGAATGACGCGCTGCTGCACCGGCGGCGCATCGCTTCCAGGGGGCAGGTCAGGCTTTGGAGCAGTGGCCACTGGAACCTGGGCCGACACCGACCCTGCAGCCAAGCCAAGCACACCGGCAACGACCCATCGCAGCCCGAGGGTCTGGAAGGGAACTCGCTGGTTGTCCGCCGCCTGCATCTGCCTGCTTAGACGGTGTGGCACCGCCGTGGTGCGCAATTGCACGCTAACGCGCGCTGCTAATGGACTGGACCTTTGCCACCGGTGCACGCTCACTGCGCACGGGCCGCTTCATGCCACTGCGAATCTGCGCTGTATCCAGGTCAAGCTCTGCCAGCGTACGGCTCAGGGTATTGCGATGCATGCCAAGCTCTTCCGCGCTCTTGCACTGGTTTCCACGGTGATTGGCTAACACGTGCAGCAGGAACCGCCGCTTGAACTCGCGCACACCCTCTTCGTACGAGATTCCATTCGCGTGCATCTGTCCTACCAGTACATCCAGTTCACGCCTCACGGTTGATCTCCCTCGGTCTGTCGTTGCGGTGCCGTTCTGCCACGTTTCGGCTGCATTCGAAATCCACCCTCCGCAGGGCTCGCCGGCTGCACCTGCCAGAAGTCTGCCGCCAGTCGATTGCCGAAGTCCTCTGGCACCACGAAGGATACCCCATGCGCGGCCGTTCGCAAATAGGGAAGCAGTACCGAATCGTGCGCGTACGGAATCATCGGTAAAAACGGCATTGCCGGTACCAGCGCCACGGCCAGAACGAATACCGCACGCACAACGCCGAATGCCGCTCCCCCCAGCCGGTCCACAAAGCCCAGGCCAACGGCATGCGACGCACTGCGCAGCGCGCTGCCCAGCAGCGACGCAATCAGGTAGACCCCGGCAAATACTCCCGCAAAGGCCACAATCTCCGCCAGCGCCGGCGGTCGCACATACCGTGCCACGTACCCTGAGAACGGTGCCGCATACCAGGCCGCCATCACCAGCCCTGCACCGACGCCCACCAGCGACACCACGCTGCGTATCAGGCCCCGCTGAAAAGCCGAGATCGCGCTCAGGCCAAGCACCAGCACCACCGCCCAGTCCACCGGGTTCAGGCCGGCCAGCAACGGTCCGTGCACGGTCTGTGGTGCAGCCAGCATGCTACTCCGCCAGGGCGTCCAGCCCCGTCAGCATTTGGAACGCCTGTACATACTTCGCGCGGGTTTCTTCCACCACCTCGTCCGGCAACGACGGCGCCGGTGGCTGCTTGTCCCACGCGACCCGCTCCAGGTAATCCCGCACAAACTGCTTGTCAAACGAAGGTTGCGCACCGCCCGGCGCATACCCGCTCGCCAGCCAGTAGCGGGACGAATCCGGCGTCAGGACTTCATCGCCCAGCAGCAGGTGCTCGCCCACAAAGCCGAACTCAAACTTGGTATCGGCCAGCAGCAGCCCCCTGGTCTCGGCATACGCCGCGGCGGCGGCATAGATCGCCAGCGTCACGTGCCGCAGCGTCTCTGCCAGCTCACCGCCGGTCTGCGCCACCACGGCATCAAAGCCGATGTTTTCGTCATGTCCCGTGTGGTTCTTTGCCGCCGGCGTAAAAATCGGCTCCGGCAGCCGATCGCTCTCGCGCAGCCCCGGCGGCAGCGCAATGCCGCACACACTCCCCGTCCGCTGGTAGTCCTTCCACCCGGACCCTGACAGGTACCCGCGCGCAACGCACTCCACCGGCACCATGCGCGCCCGTTTCACCAGCATGCTGCGCCCGCGTAATTCTTCCGCAAATGGTTGCAGCGGCTCCGGGTACAACGCCACGTCGGCCGTGACCAGGTGATTCGCCACCAGCCCCCGCAGCCGCTCAAACCAGAACAGCGAGATCTGCGTCAGCACCTTGCCCTTATCCGGGATCAGACTGCCCAGCACATGGTCGAACGCCGAAATGCGATCCGACGCCACAAACAGCAGCTCCTCCGCACCCACGGCGTACAAATCGCGAACCTTGCCGGTTAACACTGGCTTCAACGTTCCGAGCGCACTCATACCTCTAGTGAATCATCCTTCGCTTCGTGGCGCGCGCAGAACCCCGGCCATCCCTCAATACTTCCAGCTCATGTCCGCTCCCGCCGGCGCGGTCTTCGCAATCCTCTCCAGGATCTTCGGCACGTACATCGTGTTGTAATGCAACCGCGACAGCGCGTTTGGCAGCGTCGGGTCCCCATTCCAGCAGTGCTCCGCCCGCGGGCCGTACTGCACCTCGCCGTCATACGGCACACCGTGCCCCGGCGTCCCCGTGGTCTTCAGAAAGTCCTCCATCAGGTACACGGCATCGTTCAAAAAGTACGTGTCGTCGCTGCCGACATACAGGTGCAGCTTGCCCTGCAGCTTCGGCCCCAGCGTCGTCCAGTCCCTCTGCAATATCGCGTTCAGATCGTAGTGCTCGTGCCAGTACGCCGCCGTCTCATGGTCGATGGCACCGGTCTGCTTGTCGAAGATCGGCCGCGGATACCCGTCGGCACCCACGGGCGAATACACCGCCTGCCAAATGTCGTATTGCTCGCCCGAGCGCCCGTGATCCCCCAGCGCCGCTTCGTACGCAATGTTGTCGCGCACCGTGATCAGCGTGTGCCCCAGGTAGTCGTGCATCGACGGCTGCTCCACCCGCTTGTTTGCGCCCTGCAGCCAGAACATATTCGGCTGCTCGTACAAATCCACCGTCGAGTACGCATGAAAGTCCACCGGGTCCGGGCACGCCACAAACGCCCCGTTGTACCGGTCCGGGTAAAACATCTGCAC